>NZ_JBQWTS010000025.1:0-635 GCF_052600055.1 Ramlibacter sp. MAHUQ-53 | reverse complement strand
GCGGCGCGCAGCATCTGCCGACCGATGACCAGCTGCTGGATCTGGGTCGTGCCTTCGTACAGGCGCAGCAGGCGCACGTCGCGGTAGAAGCGCTCCACCGGGTACTCGTTGATATAGCCCGCGCCGCCATGCACCTGCACGCCGCGGTCGGCCACCCGGCCCACCATCTCGGTGCAGAACATCTTGGCGCACGAGGCCCGCATGGCCACGTCGGCGTCGGCCACGCCGGGGCCGCCCTTGGCGTCGTAGCGCTGCGCCACGTCCTGCACCAGCGACCAGCCCGCCAGCAGCTCGGCCTGCGAGTCGGCCAGCATCGCCTGCACCAGCTGGAACTCGCCGATCGCCTGGCCGAACTGCTTGCGGTCACGCGCATAGGCCACCGTCTCGTCCAGGATGCGCCGGGCCATGCCGCAGGCCACCGCCGAGATGTGCAGGCGCCCGCGATCGAGCACCTTCATCGCCGTCTTGAAGCCCTGGCCCGGCACGCCGCCGATGATGCTGGCCGCCGGCACGCGCACGTTCTCCAGGATCACGTCGCAGGTCTTGGTGCCGCGCTGGCCCATCTTCTTGTCCACCTTGCCCAGGCGCAGGCCCGGCGCGTCGGCCGGCACGATGAAGGCGCTGATGCCGCCCGC
>NZ_JBQWTS010000024.1:306-685 GCF_052600055.1 Ramlibacter sp. MAHUQ-53 | reverse complement strand
TACGAAGGAGTACGATAGTTCAATTCTTCGATCACACGTGGCACCAAATAGGGAAGACGGCGCGTAGTCGCTCCTTACCCTTGGCCGAATGTAAGTTCCTTCACTTTGTTTTTATCCAATCGTTTGATTACTTCGCTGATTAGCTTCACGGCATTTTCGAAATCCTCGCGGTGGAGAATCGCCGCATGCGAGTGAATATATCGCGTTGGACTACAAATCGCAAGCGACGGTACGCCGCCGGCTGTCACGTGAATGGCGCCCGCGTCGGTTCCGCCTCCTGCAACATAGTCGAATTGATAAGGAATGCCGAGCTCATCCGCTGTGTCGGTAACGAAGTTGCGCAGGCGGCGATGCGAGATCATCGATCCGTCATAAATGA
>NZ_JBQWTS010000024.1:0-296 GCF_052600055.1 Ramlibacter sp. MAHUQ-53 | reverse complement strand
CTACGTCAACCGAGAAACCGATATCAGGTTGAATGATATTTGTGGCCGTTTTCGCTCCGCGTAAGCCGACTTCCTCTTGAACAGTGCCGACACCATAAACGGTATTCGGATGCTCGACGTTTTCCAATTGCTTCAGCACATCGATCGCGATGGCACAGCCGATGCGGTTATCCCATGCTTTGGCCATCAGCAGTTTTTCATTTTTCATCACAGTAAATTCGCAAACCGGTACGATGGAGTCGCCCGGGCGAACGCCGAACTCCGTAGCTTGCTCTTTGCTTTCCGCGCCGATATCG
>NZ_JBQWTS010000023.1:0-724 GCF_052600055.1 Ramlibacter sp. MAHUQ-53 | reverse complement strand
CATCTCAGATCACCTTGGCTTCGTTCTTGAGTTTGTCGACGAGGGTGGCCACATCCGGCACCTTGATGCCCGCGCCGCGCTTGGGCGGCTCGCTGACCTTCAGCGTCTTGATGCGCGGAGCCACGTCCACGCCCAGGTCCTCGGGCTTGAGCGTCTCCAGCGGCTTCTTCTTGGCCTTCATGATGTTGGGCAGCGTCACGTAGCGCGGCTCGTTCAGGCGCAGGTCCGTGGTGATCACCGCCGGCAGGCTCACCGCCAGCGTCTCCAGGCCGCCATCCACTTCACGCGTGACGTTGGCCTTGTCGCCGGCCACTTCCACCTTCGAGGCAAACGTCGCCTGCGGCAGGTCCGCCAGCGCCGCCAGCATCTGGCCGGTCTGGTTGCAGTCGTCGTCGATCGCCTGCTTGCCCAGGATCACGAGACCCGGCTGCTCCTTGTCCACCAGCGCCTTGAGCAGCTTGGCCACCGCCAGCGGCTGCAGTTCGAGGTCGGCCGGGGTCTCCACCAGGATCGCGCGGTCCGCGCCAATGGCCATGGCCGTGCGCAGCGTCTCCTGGCAGGCCGTCACGCCGCAGGACACGGCGATCACCTCGGTGACCGCGCCCTTCTCCTTCAGGCGGACCGCTTCCTCCACCGCGATCTCGTCGAACGGGTTCATGGACATCTTCACATTGGCGATGTCCACACCCGTGTTGTCCGACTTCACGCGGACCTTCACGTTGTA
>NZ_JBQWTS010000022.1:0-930 GCF_052600055.1 Ramlibacter sp. MAHUQ-53 | reverse complement strand
GACGTGGCTCCGCGCATCAAGACGCTGAAGGTCAGCGAGCCGCCCAAGCGCGGCGCGGGCATCAAGGTGCCGGATGTGGCCACCCTCGTCGACAAACTCAAGAACGAAGCCAAGGTGATCTGAGATGGCTGCACTGGTTATTGCTGAACACGACAACGCGTCGATCAAGGGCGCGACCCTGAACACCGTGACGGCGGCTGCGGCCTGCGGCGGTGAGGTGCATGTGCTGGTGGCGGGCCAGAACGCGGGCGCTGCGGCGGCTGCGGCGGCCCAGATCGCCGGCGTGTCCAAGGTGATCCACGCCGACGGCGAGAGCCTGGCCCATGGCCTGGCGGAGAACGTCGCTGCCCAGGTGCTGGCGATCGCGGGCAACTACAGCCACATCCTGTTCCCGGCCACGGCCAGCGGCAAGAATGCCGCGCCGCGCGTGGCGGCCAGGCTGGACGTGGCGCAGGTCTCGGACATCACCAAGGTGGTGAGCGCCGACACCTTCGAGCGCCCGATCTACGCGGGCAACGCGATCGCCACGGTGCAAAGCGCCGACGCGACGAAGGTGATCACCGTGCGCACGACCGGCTTCGACGCCGCGGCGGCCACCGGTGGCTCGGCGGCCGTCGAGACGGTGGCGGCGGCTGCGGCCTCCGCCAAGAGCCAGTACGTGGGCAGCGAGATCGCCAAGAGCGACCGCCCCGAGCTGACCGCGGCCAAGATCATCGTGTCGGGCGGCCGGGCGCTGGGCAGCGCCGAGAAGTTCAACGAGGTGATGATGCCCCTGGCCGACAAGCTGGGCGCGGCCATCGGCGCCTCGCGCGCCGCGGTCGACGCGGGCTACGCCCCGAACGACCTGCAGGTGGGCCAGACCGGCAAGATCGTGGCGCCGCAGCTGTACATCGCCGCCGGCATCTCGGGGGCGATCCAGCACCTGGCGGG
>NZ_JBQWTS010000021.1:0-2438 GCF_052600055.1 Ramlibacter sp. MAHUQ-53 | reverse complement strand
TCAGTTGACGAACTGCTCGGTGCCCACGATGCCCAGCTTGTTGAGGCCATTGCGCTGGGCCGAGGCGAGCACGCCGGCGGTGGCCTCGTACTTCGCCTTGGGGTGCGAGCGAATGTGCAGCTCGGGCTGCGGCTGCATCGTGGCGGCCTGCTTGAGCAGCGCCTCCAGCTCGGTGCGCGAGCCCACCGGCTTGCCGTTCCAGTTCACCACGCTGTTGCCGTCCACGTCCACGCGCACCACCACCGGGTCGGCCTTCTTAGGCGCGTTCGACGGCAGCGGCATGTCCAGGTTCACCGCGTGCAGCTGCGCCGGGATCGTGATGATCAGCATGATCAGCAGCACCAGCATCACGTCGATCAGCGGCGTGGTGTTGATGTCCATCATCACCTCGGGCTCGTTGCCGGAGCCCCCGGTGCCTACGTTCATTCCCATGTGCGTGCTCCCTTGCTCTCAGCGATCGGACGGCTCGGTGATGAAGCCCACCTTGACGATGCCCGCGCGCTGCACCGAGTACATGACGCGGCCCACCGACTCGAAGGCGCTGGCGCCGTCGCCGCGGATCTGCACCTCCGGCTGCGGCTGCATGGCGGCGAACTTCCTCATGCGCTCGCTCAGGTCGGCCGTGTCCTTGATCGGCGTGTCGTACAGGAAGATGCGCCCGCCCCTGTCCACCGAGATGATCACGTTCTCCGGCTTGGTCTCGCGCACCACGTTCTTCTCCTTGGGCAGGTCCACCTTCACCGAGGTGGTCACCACCGGGATCGTGATCAGGAAGATGATCAGCAGCACCAGCATCACGTCCACCAGCGGCGTGGTGTTGATCGCGCCGATGATCTCGTCGTCGTCCTGCGACGCGCCTACGTTCATGCCCATGGCGGGTGTCTCCGGCTCGCTCGGGTTTTACTTCTTGGCCGAGGCCAGCAGCACCGCGTGCAGGTCGGCGCCGAAGGCGTTGACCTGGTCCATCACCGCCTTGTTGCGGCGCACCAGCCAGTTGTAGCCCAGCACCGCAGGCACGGCCACGGCCAGGCCGATGGCGGTCATGATCAGCGCCTCGCCCACCGGGCCGGCCACCTTGTCGATCGAGGCCTGGCCGCTCATGCCGATCTTCACCAGCGCGTGGTAGATGCCCCAGACGGTGCCGAACAGGCCCACGAAGGGCGCCGTGGAGCCCACCGTGGCCAGGAAGGCCAGGCCGTCCTGCATGCGGCTTTGCACGTTGGCGATGGCGCGGTTGATGCTCTGGGAGACCCAGGTGTTGAAGTCGATCGCGCCCAGCATGCCGTCATGCTTGGAAGCGCCCTCCAGGCCCTTCTCGGCGATGAAGCGGAAGGCGCTGCCCTCGTCCAGCGTGTCGGCGCCCTGGCGCACCGAGCCGGCGCTCCAGAAGTTCTCCTGCGCGCCGCGCGCCTGCTTGTTCAGCCTGGACTGCTCGGCCAGCTTGGTGAAGATCACGTACCACGAGCCCATGCTCATGATGATCATGATCACCAGCGTGCCCTTGGCCACGCCGTCGCCCTGGGCCCACAGCGCCTTCAGGCCGTAGGGGTTCTCCTCCTCGGCGGCCGGCTTGGCGGCGGCCGGGGCGGCGGTGGCTTCGGCCGCGGCAGCGGGGGCGGCGGGAGCGGCGGTCTGCGCCGACACGGGCAGGGCGGTGGCGATCAGGCCGGCCAGCAGGCCAGCGCACACGGCGAGTTGCTTGAGGGTCTTGAACATGGTGGTGTTTCCTCGGGAGGGATCGGTCAGGAAGATTCGGTTCGGGGTCGGGTTCGGGAGGGCGGCTGCCTCGATCACTCGAGGCGCCAGGTGTAGCGCATGGTCGCCCAGGCCTGCTCGGGCTTGCCGTCGGCGGTGGCGGGCTTGAAGGCGCACCGCGACAGGCCGGCGCGCGCGGCCTCGTCCAGGCGCCGGTAGCCGGAGGACTTCTCCACCTCGGCCTGGATCACCTTGCCGTCCACGCCCACCAGGAAGCGCAGCGTGACGGTGCCCTCCTCCTCGGCGCGGCGCGAGGCGCTGGGGTACTCGGGCTTCTCGCAGGCCGAGGCGTTGACCACGGCGGCCGTGCGCACCACCTCGCGCGGGGCCGCCGGCGGCGGCGGCGGTGCCGGCGGCGGCGGCGGCGCGGGCGGCGCCTGCACGGTGGACACCGCGGCGATCGCGTTGGCCGAGGGGGCTGCGGCCACCGGCACGTCCACCGGCGGCACATAGGCCGGCGGCGGCGGCGGCGGCAGGTTCTTGGGCGGCGGCGGCGGCGGCGGCGGGGGGATGTCGGGCTTCTGCTCCTCGAGCAGCACCGCCTCCACCGGGCCCTTGAGCTTCTTGACGAAGGCTCGGGCCAGGCCGGAGTTGATCGCCCAGAACAGCAGGGCATGCAGCACCACCACCGCGGCGAAGCCGACCAGGTGCTTGCTGGGTTTGCGTTGGCTGCTGGCGTAGTC
>NZ_JBQWTS010000020.1:0-5429 GCF_052600055.1 Ramlibacter sp. MAHUQ-53 | reverse complement strand
GTTGCTTTGATTTTGCGAAGTGTTCGTTAACAACACACAGCCGATAAGCGTGGGCGTTTGAGTGGCAAGACGATTGCCAAGTTCTTCGGAACTATCAAACGCTCATAAGAAAAGAAGTGAAGTTCACTTCGATTCCTATTGAGCAACAAATCAAGATCGAACTGTAGAGTTTGATCCTGGCTCAGATTGAACGCTGGCGGAATGCTTTACACATGCAAGTCGAACGGCAGCACGGGGCAACCTGGTGGCGAGTGGCGAACGGGTGAGTAATACATCGGAACGTGCCCAGTCGTGGGGGATAACGTAGCGAAAGCTACGCTAATACCGCATACGATCTACGGATGAAAGCGGGGGATCGCAAGACCTCGCGCGATTGGAGCGGCCGATGGCAGATTAGGTAGTTGGTGGGGTAAAGGCCTACCAAGCCGACGATCTGTAGCTGGTCTGAGAGGACGACCAGCCACACTGGGACTGAGACACGGCCCAGACTCCTACGGGAGGCAGCAGTGGGGAATTTTGGACAATGGGCGCAAGCCTGATCCAGCCATTCCGCGTGCAGGATGAAGGCCTTCGGGTTGTAAACTGCTTTTGTACGGAACGAAAAGGCTCTGGTTAATACCCGGGGCTCATGACGGTACCGTAAGAATAAGCACCGGCTAACTACGTGCCAGCAGCCGCGGTAATACGTAGGGTGCAAGCGTTAATCGGAATTACTGGGCGTAAAGCGTGCGCAGGCGGTGATGTAAGACAGATGTGAAATCCCCGGGCTCAACCTGGGAACTGCATTTGTGACTGCATCGCTGGAGTGCGGCAGAGGGGGATGGAATTCCGCGTGTAGCAGTGAAATGCGTAGATATGCGGAGGAACACCGATGGCGAAGGCAATCCCCTGGGCCTGCACTGACGCTCATGCACGAAAGCGTGGGGAGCAAACAGGATTAGATACCCTGGTAGTCCACGCCCTAAACGATGTCAACTGGTTGTTGGGTCTTCACTGACTCAGTAACGAAGCTAACGCGTGAAGTTGACCGCCTGGGGAGTACGGCCGCAAGGTTGAAACTCAAAGGAATTGACGGGGACCCGCACAAGCGGTGGATGATGTGGTTTAATTCGATGCAACGCGAAAAACCTTACCCACCTTTGACATGTACGGAATCCTGAAGAGATTTAGGAGTGCTCGAAAGAGAACCGTAACACAGGTGCTGCATGGCTGTCGTCAGCTCGTGTCGTGAGATGTTGGGTTAAGTCCCGCAACGAGCGCAACCCTTGTCATTAGTTGCTACGAAAGGGCACTCTAATGAGACTGCCGGTGACAAACCGGAGGAAGGTGGGGATGACGTCAAGTCCTCATGGCCCTTATAGGTGGGGCTACACACGTCATACAATGGCTGGTACAGAGGGTTGCCAACCCGCGAGGGGGAGCTAATCCCATAAAACCAGTCGTAGTCCGGATCGCAGTCTGCAACTCGACTGCGTGAAGTCGGAATCGCTAGTAATCGCGGATCAGAATGTCGCGGTGAATACGTTCCCGGGTCTTGTACACACCGCCCGTCACACCATGGGAGCGGGTTCTGCCAGAAGTAGTTAGCCTAACCGCAAGGAGGGCGATTACCACGGCAGGGTTCGTGACTGGGGTGAAGTCGTAACAAGGTAGCCGTATCGGAAGGTGCGGCTGGATCACCTCCTTTCTGGAAAACTGCAATCGCAGTCCATTCAAGCGCTCACACTTATCGGTTGTTGGAAGGATGTCGCCAGCGGCCAGGTCAAGACCTGAGTTGGTGACCGGTTTGGGTCTGTAGCTCAGTCGGTTAGAGCACCGTCTTGATAAGGCGGGGGTCGTTGGTTCGAATCCAACCCGACCCACCAATTTCCTCCCGAAGACTAACACCCTGGGGGATTAGCTCAGCTGGGAGAGCACCTGCTTTGCAAGCAGGGGGTCGTCGGTTCGATCCCGTCATCCTCCACCAAGATCACTTATCGAATTCAACACCAAAGCGGCTTCGCGAGAGGCTGTTTTGTTGTTGACCCGGCATTGACCGGATCAATCGGCTGTTCTTTAACAATTCATAGAGTCGAATCAGCGTTGCTGGCGGAAACCGTACATTCGTAAAGGTTTAGTACGGACCGTGCCGCCGGCAACATTTTTGATTGCGTCAACCAGACTTCAATTCGTGAAAGCGAAATGAAGACGGCATAACGCGCGAGGTGAGAGACCTCGCGAGTCCTTGATGAACGATGAATCCTCGTGAGAGGGGTCAAAGTTATAGGGTCAAGTGACTAAGAGCATGTGGTGGATGCCTTGGCGATGATAGGCGACGAAGGACGTGATAGCCTGCGATAAGCCTCGGGGAGCTGGCAAATAAGCTTTGATCCGGGGATTTCCGAATGGGGAAACCTACCCTTATGGGTATCGCACACTGAATACATAGGTGTGCGAGGCGAACCGGGTGAACTGAAACATCTCAGTAGCTCGAGGAAAAGACATCAACCGAGATTCCGAAAGTAGTGGCGAGCGAAATCGGAGAAGCCTGCTAGTGATAGCACAGAACTTAGCAAAGCGGTCTGGAAAGGCCGACCATAGTGGGTGATAGTCCCGTATGCGAAAAGATCTGTGTGGTACTGAGCTAGCGAAAAGTAGGGCGGGACACGTGTAATCCTGTCTGAACATGGGGGGACCATCCTCCAAGGCTAAATACTCATCATCGACCGATAGTGAACTAGTACCGTGAGGGAAAGGCGAAAAGAACCCCGGGAGGGGAGTGAAATAGATCCTGAAACCGCATGCTTACAAAAAGTCGGAGCCCTTAGGGGTGACGGCGTACCTTTTGTATAATGGGTCAGCGACTTACATTCAGTGGCAAGGTTAACCGAATAGGGAAGCCGTAGAGAAATCGAGTCCGAATAGGGCGTCCAGTCGCTGGGTGTAGACCCGAAACCAAGTGATCTATCCATGGCCAGGATGAAGGTGCCGTAACAGGTACTGGAGGTCCGAACCGACTAGTGTTGCAAAACTAGCGGATGAGCTGTGGATAGGGGTGAAAGGCTAAACAAACTTGGAAATAGCTGGTTCTCTCCGAAAACTATTTAGGTAGTGCCTCAAGTATTACCTTCGGGGGTAGAGCACTGTTTAGGCTAGGGGGTCATGGCGACTTACCAAACCTATGCAAACTCCGAATACCGAAGAGTACAGCTTGGGAGACAGAGCACCGGGTGCTAACGTCCGGACTCAAGAGGGAAACAACCCAGACCGCCAGCTAAGGTCCCTAAAATTGGCTAAGTGGGAAACGAAGTGGGAAGGCTAAAACAGTCAGGATGTTGGCTTAGAAGCAGCCATCATTTAAAGAAAGCGTAATAGCTCACTGATCGAGTCGTCCTGCGCGGAAGATGTAACGGGGCTAAGCCAGTTACCGAAGCTGCGGATTCACAGTTTACTGTGAGTGGTAGGAGAGCGTTGTGTAAGCCTGTGAAGGTGCCTTGTAAAGGGTGCTGGAGGTATCACAAGTGCGAATGCTGACATGAGTAGCGTTAAAGCGGGTGAAAAGCCCGCTCGCCGTAAGCGCAAGGTTTTCTACGCAACGTTCATCGGCGTAGAGTGAGTCGGCCCCTAAGGCGAGGCAGAGATGCGTAGCTGATGGGAAACAGGTCAATATTCCTGTACCGATGTGTAGTGCGATGTGGGGACGGAGAAGGTTAGCTCAGCCAACTGTTGGATATGTTGGTTCAAGCCTGTAGTCGTGCCTGGTAGGAAAATCCGCCGGGCTTAGATGAGGGGTGATAACGAGGCAGCTTGCTGCCGAAGTGAGTGATACCCTGCTTCCAGGAAAAGCCACTAAGCTTCAGCTACACACGACCGTACCGCAAACCGACACTGGTGCGCGAGATGAGTATTCTCAGGCGCTTGAGAGAACTCGGGAGAAGGAACTCGGCAAATTGACACCGTAACTTCGGAAGAAGGTGTGCCGCAAGTAGGTGAAGGACTTCGCGTCTGGAGCCCAAAGCGGTTGCAAAAAATCGGTGGCTGCGACTGTTTAATAAAAACACAGCACTCTGCAAACACGAAAGTGGACGTATAGGGTGTGACGCCTGCCCGGTGCTGGAAGATTAAATGATGGGGTGCAAGCTCTTGATTGAAGTCCCAGTAAACGGCGGCCGTAACTATAACGGTCCTAAGGTAGCGAAATTCCTTGTCGGGTAAGTTCCGACCTGCACGAATGGCGTAACGATGGCCACACTGTCTCCTCCCGAGACTCAGCGAAGTTGAAATGTTTGTGATGATGCAATCTCCCCGCGGAAAGACGGAAAGACCCCATGAACCTTTACTGTAGCTTTGTATTGGACTTTGAACAGATCTGTGTAGGATAGGTGGGAGGCTTTGAAGCCTGGTCGCTAGATCAGGTGGAGCCAACGTTGAAATACCACCCTGGTGTGTTTGAGGTTCTAACCTAGGTCCATTATCTGGATCGGGGACAGTGCATGGTAGGCAGTTTGACTGGGGCGGTCTCCTCCCAAAGCGTAACGGAGGAGTTCGAAGGTACGCTAGTTACGGTCGGACATCGTGACGATAGTGCAATGGCATAAGCGTGCTTAACTGCGAGACTGACAAGTCGAGCAGATGCGAAAGCAGGACATAGTGATCCGGTGGTTCTGTATGGAAGGGCCATCGCTCAACGGATAAAAGGTACTCTGGGGATAACAGGCTGATACCGCCCAAGAGTTCATATCGACGGCGGTGTTTGGCACCTCGATGTCGGCTCATCTCATCCTGGGGCTGTAGCCGGTCCCAAGGGTATGGCTGTTCGCCATTTAAAGAGGTACGTGAGCTGGGTTTAAAACGTCGTGAGACAGTTTGGTCCCTATCTTCCGTGGGCGCTGCAGATTTGAGGAAGCCTGCTCCTAGTACGAGAGGACCGGAGTGGACACACCTCTGGTGTACCTGTTGTCACGCCAGTGGCATCGCAGGGTAGCTATGTGTGGAAGAGATAACCGCTGAAAGCATCTAAGCGGGAAACTCGTTCCAAGATGAGATCTGCCGGGGCCTTGAGCCCCCTAAAGAGTCGTTCAAGACCAGGACGTTGATAGGTCAGGTGTGGAAGCGCAGTAATGCGTTAAGCTAACTGATACTAATTGCTCGTGCGGCTTGACCCTATAACTTTGATCGAAAACGATCAAGGATTTATGCCGGGTTGAACGCAATCAAAATACAATATGCTGATCAGCTCTATGAATTGGTTGTCTTGACCCCGTCAAGATGACGACAAGTTATGCCTGATGACCATAGCGAGGTGGTCCCACTCCTTCCCATCCCGAACAGGACAGTGAAACGCCTCTGCGCCGATGATAGTGCGGATTCCCGTGTGAAAGTAGGACATCGTCAGGCTCTTACAGCAGCAAATACCCCCTGTGTCGAAAGATACAGGGGGTTTTTGTTTT
>NZ_JBQWTS010000019.1:0-9131 GCF_052600055.1 Ramlibacter sp. MAHUQ-53 | reverse complement strand
TCTCCTTCAGGCGGACCGCTTCCTCCACCGCGATCTCGTCGAACGGGTTCATGGACATCTTCACATTGGCGATGTCCACACCCGTGTTGTCCGACTTCACGCGGACCTTCACGTTGTAGTCCACCACCCGCTTCACGGCGACCAGGATCTTCATGGGGCGCTCCGGGGCAATCAGTTGGAGAAGGCGGCGATGCCGGTGATCGCGCGGCCCAGGATCAGGGCGTGGATGTCGTGCGTGCCCTCGTAGGTGTTCACCACCTCCAGGTTCACCAGGTGGCGGGCCACGCCGAACTCGTCGCTGATGCCGTTGCCGCCCATCATGTCGCGGGCCATGCGGGCGATGTCCAGCGCCTTGCCGCAGGAGTTGCGCTTGAGGATGGAGGTGATCTCCACGGCGGCCGTGCCCTCGTCCTTCATGCGGCCCAGGCGCAGGCAGCCCTGCAGGCCCAGCGAGATCTCGGTGAGCATGTC
The DNA here is from genome assembly GCF_052600055.1 of Ramlibacter sp. MAHUQ-53. Lineage (NCBI taxonomy): Bacteria > Pseudomonadati > Pseudomonadota > Betaproteobacteria > Burkholderiales > Comamonadaceae > Ramlibacter > Ramlibacter sp. MAHUQ-53. The sequence goes on along the minus strand of NZ_JBQWTS010000019.1, from coordinate 8,660 downwards.
GGCCAGCTTCTTCTGGATCAACTGGTTGGCGGCCAGGGGGCGGCCGAACTGGACGCGGTCCAGCGTGTACTGGCGGGCGCGGTGGAAGCAGTCCTCGGCGGCGCCCAGCGCGCCCCAGGCGATGCCGTAGCGGGCCGAGTTCAGGCAGGTGAAGGGACCCTTCAGGCCACGCACCTCGGGGAAGGCGTTCTCCTCGGGGCAGAACACCTCGTCCATCACGATCTCGCCGGTGATGGAGGCGCGCAGGCCCACCTTGCCGTGCACGGCGGGAGCGCTCAGGCCCTTCCAGCCCTTCTCCAGCACGAAGCCGCGGATCGCGCCCTCGTCGTCCTTGGCCCACACCACGAAAACGTCGGCGATGGGCGAGTTCGTGATCCACATCTTGTTGCCGGTCAGGCTGTAGCCGCCCGGCACCTTGCGGGCGCGGGTGATCATGCTGGCCGGGTCGGAGCCGTGGTTCGGCTCGGTCAGGCCGAAGCAGCCGATCCACTCGCCGGTGGCCAGCTTGGGCAGGTACTTCTGCTTGGTCTGCTCATTGCCGAACTCGTTGATCGGCACCATCACCAGGGAGGACTGCACCGACATCATCGAGCGGTAGCCGGAGTCGACCCGCTCCACCTCGCGCGCCACCAGGCCGTAGCACACGTAGTTCAGGCCGGCGCCGCCATATTGCTCGGGGATGGTGGGGCCCAGCAGGCCCAACTCGCCCATCTCGCGGAAGATCGACGCATCGGTCTTCTCGTGGCGGAAGGCCTCCTGCACGCGGGGCAGGAGGCGCTCCTGGCAGTAGGCCCGGGCGGCGTCGCGCACGGCGCGCTCGTCGCCGGTGAGCTGCTCGTCGAGGAGGAAGGGGTCGGCCCAGGAGAAGGCGGCTTTGGTGTTCGGTTTGGTCATAATGGAACCATACTAAGAAGCAGCTCCCCTTTGCGCAAACGCTTTGTTTGCACAGATCCATGCATTTTTGGAACTCCGACCCATGCGCAGGAAGATTCCGTCGACCGCGGCCCTGACCGCCTTCGAGGCCGCGGCGCGGCACCAGAGCTTCACCAAGGCGGCGGACGAACTGGCGGTCACCCAGAGCGCGGTCTGTCGGCAGATCGCCACGCTGGAGGAGGTGCTGGGCGCCAAGCTGTTCCAGCGCACCCGGCGCGGGGTGGTGGTGACCGAGACCGGCCAGGCCTATGCGCGCAGCATCCGGGCGCGGCTGGACGAGATCGAGCGCGACACGCTGGAGGTGATCGCCAACGGCGCCCAGGGCACGACGCTGGAACTCGGCGTGGTGCCCACCTTCGCCACCCACTGGCTGCTGCCCCGGATGGGGGGCTTCAAGCGCCTGCACCCGCACATCACGGTGAACCTGTCCACCCGCACCCGGCCCTTCCTGTTCGACGACACCAACCTGGACGGCACGCTGTTCTCCGGTCCCTCCGGCTGGCCAGGCACCGAGGCGCATTTCCTGATGCACGAGCACCTGGTGGTGGTGGCCAGCCCGCGGCTGGTGGGCCAGCGCCGGAACCTGCGGCCGAGGGACGTGGCGCGCCTGCCGCTGCTGCACCCCGGCACCCGGCCCCATGCCTGGCGCGAGTGGTTCGAGACCCACGGCGTGGACGAGGCCAACGACATGGCCGGCCCGCGCTACGAGCTGTTCTCCATGATCTCCCAGGCCGCCGCCCATGGCCTGGGCGTGGCGCTGATCCCCAAGCTGCTGGTGCAGGACGAACTGGCCCGCGGCACCCTGGTGCAGGTGGTGCGCGAGGCCACCCTGAGCGAGCGCTCCTACTACTTCATCCACCCGCAGCGCCGCGCCGGCAACCCGGCGCTGCAGGCCTTCGGCGACTGGATCACTTCCGAGGCCCGCCGCTACCGGGAGGCGGAGCAGGCCGGTTGACGGCGGGATCCGCTGCGGGGATGCGGCCCCGGCTCACCGCCTGGTGCTGCCGGACGGCCAGGCCAGGGAGGGCGCCGGCAGCAGGTCCCGACGCTGCCCGCAGGCCGCCAGTTCATCGCCCCACCCGGAGGCGATGGTGTCCTTCGCCGACTCGAGGAACGCCGCCGCCTCGGCCGGCGCATAGGCGAAGCTCCCGCAAGTCGCCAGGAGGTTTTCCGGCGTCGCGAACGCGCTGCCATCCCGGGTGATGGCCATGGCCAGCGTCCCGGAGAACGTGAGGGACGGCGCGATGTCGAAGGCCGGCGCCAACCCCCAGCCACCCTGCGCGTGCAGCAGGCCGTGGTTGCGCGGGTGATCGTCGCCGTTGCCGCACAGGGCGTTGAAGGCCATGCGGCGCCACAGCTCCCGCTGGATGGCGCCCGGGTCCACACCGGCCTGGCCGCACCAGCGCCGGATCTCGTGGGCGAACGCCACGTAGGACCGCTGGCGCTCGCCGCGGGTCTGGGCGTCCAGCCTCAGTACGGTGTGGGCACTGGCGTAGAGGTGGCGGGTGACGGCGCCGCCGGCGTCGACCTGCCGGTCGAACCGTCGCACCAGCAGCACCTGGCGGTCCCCCGCGCTGGCGAACTCCACCGGCGCAGCCTCGATGCCGCAGCGTGCCGCCAGCCGCATCGCGACGAACTCGCGCAGCGGCGCGTGCGGCGGGTCGCCCCGGTCCTGCAGCTTGGCGATCCACTGCTGGCCCCGGTGGAGCACGGTGAGCTTGGGCCGCTCGCCGCCGAGGCTGGTGCCCTTGAGGCCCTTGACCTCCCGGGCAGCCTGGCTGCTCGCGCGGCCGCGAGGCAGCCCGGCCAGCACCTCGAGCAGTTCCTGGGACGCAGGCGCCTGGAAGGCGAGCTTGGCCCCGATGTCTTCGCAGACCTCGACCGCACCGACGGCGTCCCCCTCCGACAGCTCCAGCCGCTGCAGCGGGTCGTCCAGCGTCACGCCTTGCAGTTGCTCGAGGAGCGCCAGGCCGAAGCCCTCCGGGCTGGCGTCCCGGAAGACACCGAACAGCCCGCCCTGCCGGGTCTCCCGCGCGCCACGCCGCGAACGGGTGAAGGGCAGGCTCAACGGGTCCAGCGCGAGGGCATCGGCACGCGCCCGGTACGCCTCGTCGTAGTGGAAGGATCCAACCCCGCCCGCGAGCGTGAAGGTCCCGCAACGCACCGGCGTCGCCTGGCCGGGCAGCCAGACCCACACGGGCTTGGCTGCGGCGGTCACTGCAACCGGCCCCCGCGCACCCGCTGGGGCAGCTGCGCCTCGAGCAGGGCGACGTCCCCCTGCGCCCGACCGAGCTGGGCCAGCAGGTCGGCAAAGCCACCGAGCAGGTCGAGGGCCCACAGGACCTGCAGCCAGTACCCGAGCTGCACGCTCGCCGCCCCCTTTTCCAGGGTCACCACGGTGTTGGTGCTGATGCCCGCCTTGGCCGCCAGGTCCGCCTGCGTGAGCCCGCGGGCCTTGCGGACGGTGCGCACCCGCCACGCCAACTGGCGGAGCACATCCTCCGCCTCGAACGGAAGCTGGGTTGCCGACGATGAAGTTCTCATATCCTGTGTATTAAATGAGATAAATACCAATTTATTGTGATTTTAGGACGACGCTTCGGAAAATCCAGAACCACCCGACGACCCCTCGACGATTAGATTCCGGTATGGAAAAGGATGGATTTGATATTGGACAGGAATGGTGGCAACAACCAACAATGTTCCCGACGACAGGAGACGAGACCCCGCATGTCCACCCACCCGACGGCCCCCGCCCACCCCATCCCCGACCGCCACGGCCAGAACCTGTTCACCGGTGACGACGAACTGAAGCGCCTGCTGGCGCTGTACCTGCCGGCCGACCTGCTGGCCCACCTCACCCCCCACTTCGAGCGCCTGGGCGCCCTGGCCGGCGGCCCGCTGGACGAACTGGCCGCCACCGCCGACCGCCACCCGCCCACGCTGGAACAGCGCACCCGCACCGGCCTGGACCTGCAGCGCATCGTCAAGCACCCGGCCTACGTGGAGATGGAGCGACTGGGCTACGCCGAGTTCGCCATGGGCTCGGTCTCGCACCGCGAGGAGACCTTCGGCTGGAAAGGCAAGCTGCCGCCGGCGGTGAAGTACGTGCTGTTCCTGCTGTTCGTGCAGGCGGAATTCGGCCTGTGCTGCCCGATCTCGATGACGGACTCCCTCACCCGCACGCTGAAGAAGTTCGGCTCGCCGGAACTGGTGGACCGTTTCCTGCCGCGCCTGACCACGCTGGACTTCGACCAGCTGGCCCAGGGCGCGATGTTCATGACCGAGCAGGCCGCCGGCTCCGACATCGCCGCCACCGAGACCCTGGCCCGCCCCGCGGCCGACGGCACCTGGCGCCTCACCGGGGACAAGTGGTTCTGCTCCAACCCCGACGCCGACCTGGCCATGGTGCTGGCCCGGGTCGAGGGCGGCCCGCCGGGCATGAAGGGGGTCTCGCTGTTCCTGCTGCCCCGCCGCCTCGACAACGGCCGCCCCAACCACTACCGCATCCTGCGCCTGAAGGACAAGCTCGGCACCCGCTCCATGGCCAGCGGCGAGATCCGCCTCGAGGGCGCGGTGGCCTACCTGGTCGGCGAGCAGGGCCGCGGCTTCGTGCAGATGGCGGACATGGTGAACAACTCGCGCCTGTCCAACGGCGTGCGCGCCGCCGGCCTGATGCGCCGGGCGCTGGCCGAGGCCCGGCACATCGCCCGCGAGCGCCGCGCCTTCGGCAAGGCGCTGCAGGACATGCCCCTGATGCAGCGCCAGCTGGACAAGCTGGCCGTGCCCGCGGAGCAGGCCCTGAGCATGGCCTTCCAGACCGCGCGCGCGCTGCAGCGCTCCGATGCCGGCGAGGACGGCGCCTACGCCCTGCTTCGCATCCTCACGCCCCTGATCAAGTTCCGCGCCTGCCGCGACGCCCGCAAGGTCGCCGGCGACGCGATGGAGGTGCGCGGCGGCTGCGGCTACATCGAGGAATGGAGCGACCCGCGCGTGCTGCGCGACGCCCACCTCGGCTCCATCTGGGAAGGCACCAGCAACATCGTGGCGCTGGACGTGGTGCGCGCCATGAAGCGCGAGGGCTCGCTGCCGGTGCTGCGGGCCCATGTGGCCTCGCTCCTGGCCGAGGCCGGCGGGCGCCTGGCCCCGGTCTTCGCCGACGCCCTGGCCACCGCGATGGACCGCGCCTGCGCCCTCGCCGAGCGGGCTGCCGCCGACGGCGGCGACGTCCTGGCCCGCCAGGCCGCCTCGGCCCTGTACCACTGCACCAGCGCCACCGCCATGGCCTGGGAGGCGGCGCACACCGGCTCGCAGGAGCGCCTGCGCCTCGCGCAGCTCGCCCTCCTGCACCGCGTGCTGCCCCGCGACCCGCTGGCCGCCGACACGATTCCCGCGGCCTGGACCGCCCCCGCCTGAAGCCGACATGACGAACCCGACTTCCCCGCGCCCCGGCGCCCTCGCCGGCATCCGCGTGCTGGACCTCTCCCGCATCCTCGGCGGCCCCCTGTGCGGCCAGATCCTCGGCGACCACGGCGCCGACGTGCTCAAGGTCGAACCCCCCGGCGGCGACGACACCCGCACCTGGGGCCCGCCGTTCCGCGACGGCGTGGCCTCCTACTACCACGGCCTGAACCGCAACAAGCGGGTGCAGCACCTGGACCTCACCCTGCCCGAGGACCGCGAGAAGCTGCTCGCCCTCGCCGCCGAGGCCGACGTGCTGGTGGAGAACTTCAAGGCCGGCACCATGGAGCGCTGGGGCCTCGGCTACGACACCCTGTCGCAGCGCTTCCCCCGGCTGGTGTGGTGCCGCGTCTCGGGCTTCGGCAGCGACGGCCCGCTGGGCGCCCTGCCCGGCTACGACGCCGCGATCCAGGCCATGGCCGGCCTCATGAGCGTGAACGGCGAGGCCGACGGCGGCCCGCTGCGCGTGGGCCTGCCGGTGGTGGACATGGTCACCGGCATGAACGCGGTGATCGGGGTGCTGCTCGCCTTGCAGGAGCGCCAGGCCAGCGGCCGCGGCCAGTTCGTCGAGGCGGCGCTGTACGACAGCGGCCTGTCCCTGCTGCACCCGCATGCGGCCAACTGGTTCATGGACGGCCGCAGCCCGAAGCGCACCGGCAACGCCCACCCCAACATCTACCCCTACGACGCCCTGGCCACCGGCACCGACCCGATCTTCCTGGCGGTGGGCAACGACCGCCAGTTCTCGGCCTTCTGCCGCGTCATCGGCGTGCCCGAGCTGGCGCAGGACCCGGCCTATGCCACGGCGGGCCAGCGCTCGGTGAACCGCGCGCTGCTGAAACAGGCGCTGGAGGCGCGCCTCGCCGCGCTGGACGGGCGTGCGCTGGTGGACGACCTGATGGCCGCCGGCGTGCCCGCGGCGCCGGTGCTTTCAGTGGAAGCGGCCCTGCAGCACCCGCACACCGCGCACCGCGGCATGGTGGTGGAGATGGAGGGAGGCTACCGGGGCCTGGGGGCGCCGGTGAAACTCAGTCGCACGCCCGCGAGCTACCGGCACGCGCCGCTGACGCCGGGCGACCGCTTCGAGCCGAAGGACTGAGGAAACCGCGGGGCCCGCACGCACGGCCGCCCCGCTATCGACCGACGCGGGCCGCAGGGGGAGATCCCCCGCCGCGCCCTCGTCCTCAGTCCGCCTTGGCGCCGGACTGCCGGATCACCTCACGCCACTTCACCGTCTCGTTGCGCATGTAGTCGGCGAGCTGGCCCGGGGTGTACTGCGGCGGCGGCTCCAGGCCCTGGGCGGCCAGCTTCTGCTGCATCTCGGGCTCCTGCAGCACCTGCTGGAAGGCGGCGTTCAGCCTGGCCACCACCGGCTGCGGCGTGCCCGCGGGCACCACCACGCCGAAGAACACGCTGCTGTCGAAGTCCTTCAGGCCCTGCTCGGCGAGGGTGGGCACGTTGGGCAGCACCCGCGAGCGCACCGGCGAGGTCACGCCGAGCACGCGCAGCTTGCCGGCCTGGATGTGGGGCAGCGCGGTGAGCACGTCGGTGAAGGACATCTCCACCTGGCCGCCCAGCAGGTCGTTCAGCGCGGGGCCGGTGCCCTTGTACGGGATGTGCTGCAGGTCGGTGCCGGCCTTCATGTTGAACAGGACGCCGGTGAGGTGCGACGAGGCGCCGCTGCCCGAGGAGGCGAAGGACAGCTTGCCGCGGTTCGCCTTGGCATGGGCGATCAGCTGCTGCACGTTCTGCGCCGGCACGCCGGGGTGGACCACCAGCACGTTGGGCAGGTAGCCGACCTGGATCACCGGGGCGAAGCTCTTCGCCGGGTCGTAGTTGATCTTGGCGTAGAGCGACTGGTTGATCGCCAGCGGCCCCGAGGTGCCGAACATCATGGTGTGGCCGTCGGGCTCGGCGCGGGCCGCCAGCTCGGAGCCGATGTTGCCGCCGCCGCCGGCCTTGTTCTCCACGATCACCGTCTGCCCCAGCACCGGCCGCAGGGCGGTGGCCAGGGTGCGGGCCATGGCGTCGGTCGGGCCGCCGGGCGCGTACGGCACGACGAAGGAGATCGGCTTGCTCGGGAAGGACGACTGCGCCAGGACGGGCGCGGCGGGGGCCAGGGCCAGGGCGGCCAGCAGGAGGGATCGGCGTTGCATGGTTGTCTCCATTCAGGGGCCCGCGGGCCCGGTCTCGTTGTGCGGGGGATTGTTGCGGAGGGCCACCTCGCTGTCCAATATGGGTTTGGTCTTCAACAATATCTTTTTGAAATCATGGAATTCCGCCACCTGCGCTATTTCCTGGCCCTGGCCGAGGAGCTGCACTTCGGCCGGGCCGCGGAGAAGCTGTCGATCTCGCAGCCGCCGCTGTCGCTGAACATCCGGCGCTTCGAGGAGTCCCTGGGCGCCCGCCTGTTCGAGCGAAACAGCAAGCAGGTGCGGCTCACGCCCGCCGGCCAGGCCCTGGTGCCGGCGGCGCGGGCGCTGCTGGAGCAGGTGGCGCAGGCCGAGCGCACGGCCCGCGAGGCGCAGCAGGGCGTGGTGGGGCTGGTGCGCATCGGCTTCGTCGGCTCCATGCTGTATCGCGGCCTGCCCCGGCTGCTGCAGGACTTCCAGGCCCGGCACCCGCAGCTGCGGGTGCTGGCGCGCGAGATGAATTCGGCCGACCAGCTCGTGGAGCTGACGCACGGCCAGCTCGACGTGGCCTTCGTCCACGCCAGCCGCGTGCCGCAGGAGGTCTCGCGCGAGGTCTTCGTGGCCGAGCCCTTCGTGTGCTGCCTGCCGCAGGGGCACCCGCTGGCGTCGTCCCGGCGCCTCGCGGTGCGCAAGCTGGAGGGTGAGCCGCTGGTGATGTTCTCCCGCGACGCCTCGCCGGATTACTACGAGCGCGTGCTGTCCCTGTGCACCTCGGCCGGCTTCCACCCGGATGTCCGCCACCACGCGCGGCACTGGCTCAGCGTGGTCTCGATGGTGGCCCAGGGCCTGGGTGTGGCCCTGGTGCCCGCGGCGCTGCGCCGATCGGGCCTGCCGGGGGCGGTGTTCGTGCCGATCGACGCCACCGACATCCGCTCGGAGACCTCCATCGTCTGGCGCGAGGGCGAGGCCAACGCCGCGCGGGACGCGGCGCTGGCCGCGATCAGGCAGCGGCGCGCAGCATCTGCCGACCGATGACCAGCTGCTGGATCTGGGTCGTGCCTTCGTACAGGCGCAGCAGGCGCACGTCGCGGTAGAAGCGCTCCACCGGGTACTCGTTGATATAGCCCGCGCCGC
>NZ_JBQWTS010000018.1:0-26722 GCF_052600055.1 Ramlibacter sp. MAHUQ-53 | reverse complement strand
GATGATAGTGCGGATTCCCGTGTGAAAGTAGGACATCGTCAGGCTCTTACAGCAGCAAATACCCCCTGTGTCGAAAGATACAGGGGGTTTTTGTTTTCCAATCAGGAATTCATTAATTCGAGGGCTTGGGTCCTGTTCTGGGCGAAAGCCGCTGACCATTCCAGCCCATCATCGATGGCTCAGGCATCCAGGATGGCGCGGTCCGCGCGCATGACGCCACGACCGGATGGGCGGCGCACGTCGGGCGCACTGCAGGACAGGTACCAGCCTCGGCCGGCGCCCCGTGCCTAGAGCCCGCTGAGCCCGTGCTGGTCGGCGTAACGCACCAGTTCCGCCAGCGACTCCAGCCGGAGCTTGGCCATGAGGTTGGTCTTGTGCGTGCTCACGGTCTTCTCGGACAGGTGCAGGGCTGCGGCGATCTCGTTGTTCGATTGGCCGGCGACCAGGCGTTGCATCACCTGTTGCTCGCGCGGCGAAAGGGCCGGCTGCGGCGCAGGCGCACGGGCATCCAGGCCGGAGGCCACCCGCGGGTCAATGAAGGGCGTTCCCGAGACCACGCAGCGAACCGCCTCGACCAGGACCTCCGGGTCGCTGTCCTTGGTGACGTAGCCGTCGGCGCCCGCCTGCAGCGCCGCGCGGACGACCGCGGCCGAGTCGTGCATGCTGACAACGAGGATCCGCAGCCCGGGATGGTTTTCGCGCAGACGCTGGATCAGCCGCGGGCCGCTGGCGCCTGGCATGGTCAGGTCCACCAGGATCAGGTCGCAGCCGGATTCGGCGACGCGCGCCAGCGCGCTGTCGCCGTCCACCGCCTGGCCCACCACGCGCAGGCCGGCCTCACTCTCTAGGATGCGCTGGAGCCCGTTGCGGACCATGGCATGGTCGTCGGCCAGCACGATGCGGATGGTGGAGGGGAGGTCAGGGGTCATGCGTGTACGGGGGCGTCGGTGGCTGCAGCCGCGGCCAGGGGGAGGGTGGCTTCGAGGGTGGTGCCCTGTCCGGGGGTGCTGGTGATGTGCAGCTGGCCCCCCAGGGCCGTGGCACGCTCGCGCATGCCGGTCAGGCCGAAGCCGCGCCGGCGTGCCGCGCTGGCCGCGTCGAAGCCGGCGCCGTCGTCCCGCACGCGCAGCGCGAGGCGGTCGGGTGTGGCGTGGAGCTGCACCTCGATGTGGCTGGCGCCGGCATGGCGTGCCACGTTGGTCAGGGCCTCCTGTACCAGGCGGAAGACGCCGGTCGCGGTGGCATCGTCCAAAGGCAGGCCGGCGGGCAGGTCGTGGCGCCAGTCAATGGGGATGCCGAGGCTGGCCCGGAACTCTTCGACCAGGCCTTCGATTGCGGAGGCGAGCCCGAAGTCAAGCGCTGCGGGACGCAGGCGGCTGGCCAGCCCGCGAACCTGGGCCATGATCTGGTCGATCTCGGCGAGCAGGGCAGTGGTTTCCTCGCGCAGCGAGTCGCTGCCCGGCATGGATCGCGGGAGCAGCGCCAGCCCCATGCGCAGGACCGTCAGGCGCTGCCCCAGTTCGTCATGGACCTCGGCGGACATGCGCTTGCGCTCTTCTTCGCGCACCTGGGTCTGGTGTGCCGCGAGGCGGCGCAATTCCTCGCGGGAGGCGAGCAGTTCGGCCTGGCCGGCGCGCAGGCGCTCCAGGCTGTCCTGCATCTGCGCTCGCGCCTCGGCACGGGTGGAGGCCCAGCGGCCGAGCCAGTAGAAGCCAAGGAGGATGAGCAGCGTCGTCACCGCGCCGCCGACCAGGTAGCGCAGGCGGTAGGCGCCGACGTCCCGGTACAGGAGGCTGCTCGGTTGCGACACGATCAGGGTCAGGGGCAGGCCGTCGAGTCGCTGCCAGGCGAAGGTCCGGTTCACCGAGCCCACCTGCGAGAGCCGTTCGCCGATACCGCTGCGGCTGGCAAGCACCTCCGGCGGCACCGTGAACGGGACAGGCTGCGAGGTCCCCGCCGTTCCCTCGAAGGGCACGCTCGAGCCGTCGCGCGGTTCGATCTGGCGCAGGACCACCACGCCGTCGTCGCGTACCAGGGACAGGGCGCTGCCTTCGCCCTGGTACACCACCGGGAAGCTGCGGGTGACCAGGTCGACCGGCGCGGTGAGTACGATCATCCCGACGGGCTCGCGCGCGGCGTCAAGCACCAGCCGCACCAGGTCGATCTGCCACTGGCCCGAAACCTTGTCCAGCCGCGGCGTGGAAACCGCCAGGGCGTCGTGCGAGCCCAACGCTGCGGCCAGGGGGCGGGCAGCGGCCACGGCAGCCACGGCGTCGGTGCCCTCACCCGCGAACAGCACCCGGCCGCGCATGTCGCTCACGGTGATGTCGGCGTCCAGCCCGCGCTCGACCTGCGCCTGGCGCAGGCGAACCCGCAGCGGGAAGTCGGCCGGCCGAACCTGCCACTGCTCGCGCAGGTCGACCAGCACCAGGTCGGCGAGGTCCAGGGTGGCGCGCAGCTCCAGGGCACCGAGGCCGGCCAGGCCTTGCAGGGTGCGCTCGCCATCGTGACGCTCGCGCTCGACGCGCGCCGACAGGTCCCACAGCAGGCCGGCCCAGAGCAGGGCGACCACGGCGAGGCCGGCGATCAGGATGCGGGCGGCGAGGGGCGGTGGCGGACGAAGGGGCATGCAGGGCGGAACCACGCGCAGGCCGTTGCGCGTGGGGGCAGTGTCGGCCGGATTATCGGGGTTGGCCGGCGGCTAGCCGGTCCGCCAGCAGGCCCGAGTACTGGGCGACCAGTTCGGGCGGTTCGGCAGGCGGCGTGGCGTCGATGCCGGCGGGCGGCGCCATCCAGACCAGGCGGTCGGTGGCGCTCAGGTCGACCCGGGCGATGGCCAGGGTCCGCGCCTGGAACTTGCGCGAGGCGACGACCGCGGGCGTGTCCTGCCCGAATTCGAGCTTGAAATGGTGCAGGGCGGCGTCGACGAACCAGTCGCCGGCGCTGCACACGACATGCCCATCCCACTTGCCGGCGCGCGGCTGGTTGCCCAGGAAGCCGATCACGTAGTTGTTGCCGGGCACCGAGAGCCAGACCTGGCAGGGCGTGAGGGTGGCCGGGATGCCCAGGCGGGCGAGGGTGGCCTGGGCGATGCGGGAAGTGAGGGAGCAGTAGGTGCGCAGGTGGGCGGGAACGACCTCGTAGAAGGCATGCGCCAGGGCCTGCACCTGGCCGGCTTGCGACGCATCCAGCGGTGACGCGTGGCTGGCCGTTTCGGCGGCGTGGATCGCCGGCTCCCCAATCTCCATTTCCATCCGCGGAATTGGACCGCCAATCGGCTCGGCAGGGAATCGGATTTTTCCCATTTTGGGAACGATCCGCGCGTCGCCCTCAGAAGGTGGTGCGGTAGGTCAGGCCGAGGCCATCGCCCTTTCGGCGCAGGGTCAGGCGGGAGCCGCCCTGGAACTGCACGCCGATGAAGGTCAGCTCGCGCAGCGACACGGGCTCGGGGCGGGCCGGGACGAAGCCCGGCATCGAGGCATTGGGGTGCAGGCCCAGGCCGCGCATCTGGCGGCCGGCGATCAGGTCGATGGCATGGCCCGGCTCGTGCTCGGGCGTCCAGTGCACGGTGAGGTCCAGGGCGCGCGGGGTGGGAGCGGGCACCACGACCAGGTCGGAGGGCTGGAGCGTCAGCCGCAGGCCTTCCTGTGCGCCGGCGGCCGTCGCGCCCGCCACCAAGCCCGCGGCCAGGGCGCAGCGCAGGCGCAGGGCGAAGGACCAGGGGTTCCGGGCGGGCGTCATGGCGAAACGGGTCATGATTCCTGCTGATCAGTTTAGGCCCATGCACCGGTGTCGGCAATCGCTGGCGCAGCCGTGCTGGTGTCGGCAGTCGGAGCCCGCGGACCACGGACGGGCCTTGCCTCGAGCTCGGGAGGCGAGCCCGCGGATCGCAGGTGGGAGTCGCCCGCAGGAAATCAACGGGACGACGGAAAGAAGTTGACGAGCCTTACCCCCGGCACTGGCTCCACAGTTAGGGCTGCTTGGTTCCCCACCTGACCCGGTTGGCCGCTTCACCATGCGGGGAGGCCCGTCAAGGCGAGATTGTAGGGCACGCGGAGAGGGGTCCATCGCCGGCCCCGTAGAATCGGTCGCATGTCTTACCTCGTGCTGGCCCGCAAATACCGTCCCAAGACGTTCGGCGAGATGGTGGGCCAGGAGCACGTGGTGCAGGCGCTGACCAATGCGCTGACGCAGCAGCGGTTGCACCATGCCTACCTCTTCACCGGCACCCGGGGCGTGGGCAAGACCACCGTCTCGCGCATCCTCGCCAAGTCCCTGAACTGCCAGGGCGCGGACGGGCAGGGCGGCATCACGGCCCAGCCCTGCGGCGTGTGCCAGGCCTGCACCGACATCGATTCGGGCCGCTTCGTCGACTACACCGAGCTCGACGCCGCCTCCAACCGCGGCGTGGATGAAGTCCAGCAACTCCTCGAGCAGGCCGTCTACAAGCCGGTCCAGGGCCGCTTCAAGGTCTTCATGATCGACGAGGTGCACATGCTCACCGGCCACGCGTTCAACGCGATGCTCAAGACGCTGGAGGAGCCGCCCGAGTACCTGAAGTTCGTGCTGGCGACGACCGACCCGCAGAAGGTGCCGGTCACCGTGCTTTCGCGCTGCCTGCAGTTCAACCTGCGCCCGATGGCGCCCGAGACGGTGCAGGAGCACCTGGCCCGGGTGCTCGAGGTGGAGGCCGTGCCCGCCGAGGCCGGCGCCCTGCGCCTGCTGGGTCGCGCGGCCCGCGGTTCCATGCGCGACGCGCTCTCGCTGACCGACCAGGCCATCGCCTTCGGCAGCGGCCGGGTCGAGGAGGCGGCGGTGCGCCAGATGCTCGGGAGCGTGGACCGCAGCCATGTCTTCCGCCTGGTCGAGGCCCTGGCGAGCGCTGACGGCGCCGCCATCGTCGCCACCTGCGACGGCCTGCGCCAGCTCGGGCTGTCCGCCGGCTCCACGCTGGAGGAGATGACCGCGGTGCTGCAACGCATGGCCGTGATCCAGGCCGTGCCCGCGGCGGCCGACACCGCCGATGCCGAGGGCGCCGAGATCGCCCGCCTCGCCGGCCTGCTGCCGGCCGACGAGACCCAGCTGCTTTACAGCCTGTGCCTGCACGGGCGCGCCGAGCTCGGGCTGGCGCCCGACGAGTACGCGGCGCTGACCATGGTGCTGCTGCGGCTCCTGGCCTTCAAGCCGGGGCAGGCTGAAAAAAAAACTCCGCCTGAACCCATGACCCGCCCGGCGGGCGTCCCCGCCGAGGTGCGGGGGCCGACGCCGCAGGCCGCGCCGGCCTCCGCAGCCCCCATGGCTGCGCCCCGGGCCGAGGCGCCGGCTCACGAGGCCCCGCGCGAGACCGCGCAGGAGGCCGCCCCCGAGCCCCGGCCGGCCCCCTACCGCCCCCAGCCCGCCCCGGCCCCCGCAGCCTCCCCGCTGGTGGCGGCCGTGCCCGCCATCGGCGCCCCGCCTGGCGTGGTGGTGCCGGTGGTGGTGCCCGAGCCCCGGCCCGAGCCGCGGCGCGGCGCGCCTGCGCCACTCGACGGCCGCCCCGCCAGCGAGGTGGTGGGCGTGCCCGTGCGCGTGCAGTCCGAGCCCCCGGCCGAGGCCGCGGCAGCCCGCTCGGCCACGCACTACGTGGCCACCGAGGACGGCGACTTCTGGTACGCCGTGGTGCAGCAGATGGTGGCCGCCGAGGCGGTGACCGCGCTGGCGCGCGAGCTGGCGCTGCAATCGCAACTGGTGGCGCGTGACGTCGACCACTGGCTGCTGCGCGTCGAGCGCGAATCCCTCAACCAGGACAACACCCGCACCCGCCTGCAGGCGGCGCTGCAGAACGCCGGCCACCCGGTCAAGCTCGGCGTGGAAGTCGGCCCCGTCACGGACAGCCCCGCGCGCCGCAACGCCCATGCCGCCGCCGAGCGCCAGAAGGCGGCCGAGGAGATCATCATGGCCGACCCGTTCGTGCAGCAGATGATGCGGGACTTTGGCGCGAGAATCGTGCCCGGAAGCATCAAGCCGGTCCTGCCCCAGGCCGGCTCCACACAGAATTGAAGGAATCCATCTCATGTTCAACAAGGGACAACTCGCCGGCCTGATGAAGCAGGCCCAGGCCATGCAGGACAACCTCAAGAAGGCCCAGGAGGAACTCGCCCACATCGAGGTCTCCGGTGAGTCCGGCGCGGGACTGGTCAAGGTGACCATGACCTGCAAGCACGACGTCAAGCGCGTCACCATCGACCCCAGCCTGCTGGCCGACGACAAGGACATGCTCGAGGACCTGGTGGCCGCCGCCTTCAACGCCGCGGTGCGCAAGGCCGAGGAAACCTCCCAGGAGAAGATGGGCAAGCTCACCGCGGGCATGCCCGGCCTGCCGGGCGGGATGAAGTTCCCGTTCTGAGGTGTCCTCGCACACCCTGCCCGCGCTGATCGAGGCCCTGCGCCGCTTGCCCGGGGTGGGGCAGAAGACGGCCTCGCGCATGGCCTACCACCTGCTGCAGCATGACCGCGAGGGCGCGCAGCTGCTGGCAAGGGCGCTGCAGGAGGCCGCCGGGCGCATGCGGCATTGCAGCTGCTGCCACACCTTCACCGAGGACGAGGTCTGCGAGACTTGCCGCGACCCGGACCGCGACGCCACCAAGCTGTGCGTGGTCGAGACGCCGGCCGACCAGTCCGCGCTGGAGCGTACCGGCGCGTTCCGCGGGCTGTATTTCGTCCTCATGGGCCGCCTCAGCCCCCTGGACGGCGTCGGCCCGCGCGACATCGGCCTGGCCAAGCTGTTCGAGCGCGCCACCGACGGCCATGTCCAGGAGGTCATCCTGGCCACCAATTTCACCGCCGAGGGCGAGGCCACGGCGCACGTGATCGGTGAGGCGCTGAAGGCCCGCGGCCTGCGCGTGACGCGCCTGGCCCGCGGCGTGCCAGCCGGCAGCGAGCTGGAGTACGTGGACCTGGGCACCATCGCCCACGCGCTCGTCGACCGGCGCTGAGCGGCCTACCGCGCGGCCGCGCGGCTTCGGTGAAAACCCCGTGGGGGATGGTCCCGATGCCGGCCGCCGCGCCGGCGTGTAGCCTTTCGGGTGAGTTTTCCCGGAGGCCCGCCATGGAACACCGCCGCATCAGCCGACGCGCCGCCCTCCAGGCCGCCGCGCTTGGCGCATGCGCCGTCGCCGCCCCGGCGGCGCGCGCCCAGCCCCGCCTGAGCCGGGCCCGCGTCGGCATCGCGGTGTCGCAGAAGGAGTCGCTGGCCAACCTGCCGCTCACCATCGCCGAGCAACTGGGCTACTTCCGCGCCGAGGGGCTGGAGGTCGAGGTCATCGAGGGCGGCGCCGGCGCGGCGGACATCACCTGCGCCCCCTACGAGCAGGCGCTGCAGCACCACCTGCGCGGCGCGCCGCACCAGGCCATCGTGCTGCTGGCGCGCGCGCCGGCCGTGGCCCTGGGGGTTTCGGTGCGGGCGATGCCTGCGGTGCGCGGGCTGGCCGACCTGCGGGGCCGGCGCATCGGCATCCCGTCGCCCGGCTCCTCCGGCCACCTGGTGGCCAGCGTGGCCCTGGCCCGCGCCGGCGTGCCGCTGTCGGACGTGAGCTTCATCGATGTCGGGCTGATGCCCTCCGCGCCCGCAGCCCTGCGCGGCGGCCAGGTCGACGCGCTGTGCTCCGGCGAGCCGGTCATGACGCTGCTGGAGCAGCGCGCCGAGGTGCGCATCGTCACCGACACCCGCACCCTCAAGGGCACGCAGGCCGTCTTCGGCGGGCCGATGCCGGCGGGCTGCCTGCAGGCACCCCACGAGTTCGTGCAGAAGCACCCGGCCACCTGCCAGGCGCTGGCGTTCGCCATCGTGCACGCGCTCAAGTGGCTGCAGACGGCGGGCCCGCGCGACATCCTGCGCACGGTGCCCGAGACCCACCTGGGGGGTGACCGGGCGCTGTACCTGGCCTCGTTCGAGAAGCTGCGGGAGTCGATCTCGCCGGATGGCGTGTTCGACCCGGATGGCGCGCGCACCGCGCTGCGTGCGCTGGCGGAGTTCGACGCGTCGCTGCGTCCCGCCCGGGTCGAGGTGGGGCGCAGCTACACCAACGAATTCGCCCTGCGCGCCAAGGCCCGCTTCGATGCCTGACCCTGCCCGCAGCCGGGCGATCGCTGAAAAACAACGCCTTTCGGGCTATTTTTTCCCATGGTGATCGGCACGCCTGCGAATAAGCTGGCGTGTGACGGCCGCCGCGGCCAGGGCTTGCCCGCCCGGGGGCGCCAGGAACCACCAGGACACTGCTTCGAATGACTGCCCAAGACACTTCCTCCTTTGCCGGCATGCATGCCCTGATCGGGCAGTTGCCGGCGGCCTCGCGCGGCGCCATGCTGCGGATGTACCGAAAGTCGCTCGACGACCACCTCGAGCAGGTGGCCGCCGCCCTGCAGCCCGGCGGCGAGTCCGGCGTGCTGCTGGCCGCGGTCCACCGCATCGCGGGAGCGGCCGGGATGATGCAGGACCAGGCGCTGTCGCAGGTCGCGCGCGACATGGAGGTGGCCCTGCGCGAAGGCCGGCCGGCCGACGCGCGGGCCCTGTGGCCCGGCCTGCAGGCGCGGGCCGAGGCCACGCGCAGCGAACTGGACATCATCGCGCCCGCGGCCTGACCGGCGCCGGCGCCCTTCCGGCTCGCGGCCTGCAGGCGCCCGCGGCTGCGAGGCTGGCATCGAGGGCGGGGCTTGCAGGCCCCGCAGTCCTCTTCGGCCCCTCAGGCGGTCATGGCGGCCGAGGCGCCCAAGGCGCCCGAGGCTCCTCAGGTCTCTTCCAGCAGGCCGTGGCGCTGCGCGTAGTGCGCCAGTTCGGCCTGGGTCGCCAGCTTCATCTTCTCCATCACCCGGGCGCGGTAGATGCCGGCCACCTTGGGCGGCACCTGCAGGCGCTGCGCGATCTCGGGCAGTCGCTCGCCGCGCGCCAGCAGCACCAGCAGCTCCCGTTCGCGCTCGGTCAGGCGGTGGTGGGGGAGGGACTGGGCCGGGGCCTGCAGCTGTTCGACCAGCAGCGACGCCACCGCCGGCGTGAGGTGGCGCATGCCGCGCGCCACCTGGTGGACGGCCAGCACCAGTTCCGCCGCCTCGCAGGCCTTGTTCACGTAGCCCAGGGCGCCGGCCTTCAGCGCCTTGATGGCGTACTGGTCCTCCGGGTACATCGACACCACCAGCACCCGCGGCGCACCGGGCCGGCGCGAGAGCTGGTCCAGGATGTCCAGGCCGGACAGGCCCGGCAGGTTGATGTCCAGCACCAGCACGTCGATGGCGACGGCGTCCAGCAGCGGCAGCAGCTCGTCCCAGCTGCCGGCTTCGGCGACCACCTGCAGGCTCGGGTCGGCGCCCAGCGCGTCGCGCAGGCCGCGGCGCACGAGCATGTGGTCGTCCACGAGGACGAGGCGGAGGGTGTCGGAGGTCATGGGGTCACGAGGTCGTCGGGGAGGTCGCAGGCGCCGGCGTGAGCGTCCAGCGGCACCCACAGCAGCAGGGTCGTGCGTCCCGGCACGGAGCGGACGTCCAGCTGCCCGCCGACCGCGCGCATGCGTTCGCGCAGGCCCTGCAGGCCGAAGGAGCCGGGCTTGCCGGGGCAGGAGGCGTCGAAGCCGCGGCCGTTGTCCTCGATCTCGAGCGACAGCAGGCCGTCGCCGGCGTGCAGGTCCACGCTGACCTGGGTCGCGCCGGCATGCTTGGCGATGTTGGTCAGGGCCTCCTGGCAGGCGCGGTACAGGCACATGGCCAGGGCGGGCGGCAGGTCCGGCAGCGGCGCCGCGCAGTCGAAGCGCATGGCCGCGCCGTGGCGATCGGCCCAGTGCGCGGAGTGCCACTGCAGCGCCGCCGCCAGGCCGGCGTCGAGGATGGGGGGACGCAGGTCGCGCACGATGCGCTGGGCGGCCTGCTGGATCTGGGACAGCTCGGCGAGCGCCCGCGCGATGCGGGGCGCGGCGCCGGGGCCGGCCTCGCGCAGCGCCGCCTCGAGGTCGAAGCGCACCGCGGTGAGCGTGCCGCCGATGTCGTCATGCACCTCGCGGGCGAAGCGGGTGCGCTCGGCGTCGATGCCGTCCTGCAGCTGCGCGGAGAGCGCCTGCAGCCGGCGGCGGTAGTCGTCCTCGCGCTGGCGCGCCAGGGCCTGCTCGCGCCGGGCCGCGCCGGCGGCCAGGGCGTTGCGCACGGCGGTGCCCAGGCGGGCGAGCCGGCCCTTGACCAGGTAGTCGTCCACGCCCCGCTGCATCGCGGCGACCGCCGCGTCCTCGCCCAGCATGCCCGAGACGATGATGAAGGGCGGCCGCGCGGGCAGCGCGCTCACCGCGTCCCAGGCCTGGGCGCTGGAGAAGCCCGGCAGGCAGTGGTCGGAGATCACCAGGTCCCAGGGGCGCTCGGCCAGGGCCCCGGCGAGCGCCGCCTCGGTGTCGACGCGGCGCGCCTCGCAGGGCCAGCCCTGGGCCTGCAGCGTGGCCACGAGCAGGGCGAAGTCGAACTCGGCGTCCTCGACGACCAGCAGCTGCAGGGGGGCGGGCGAACCGGGGGGCATGACCGGCATGGTAGGCACGCCCCCGTGCGCGAAAGCGGGGAAAAGCGGGCGGGTAGGGCCTTTTTCCGGGGCATCGGGAAGGCGGCCGGGCTTCCAGAATTGCCCGCAAAGCTCGAGAGGACACCCGCATGCCCACCATCCTGGCGGTTGACGATTCCGCCTCCATGCGACAGATGCTGTCGCACACGCTGCGCACCGCAGGCTTCCAGGTGCTGGAGGCCGCCGACGGCGTGGACGCCCTGGCCCAGGCCGCCGCGCACCCGGTGGACCTGGTGCTGACCGACCAGAACATGCCGCGCATGGACGGCCTGGCGCTGACCGCTGCCCTGCGCGCCCAGGCCACCACCGCGCGCGTGCCGGTGCTGGTGCTGACCACCGAATCCGACCAGGCCCTGAAGTCCGCCGCGCGCGCCGCCGGCGCCACCGGCTGGCTGGCCAAGCCGTTCGACCCGAGCCGCCTGGTGGACGTGATCCGCCAGGTCCTGCGCTGAACCCCTGCACCGAGACCGACATGAGCACCACCACCGCCAACGGCAACGCCGGCTTCGACCTCACGCAGTTCTACCAGGTCTTCTTCGAGGAGGCGGGCGACAACCTCGCCGCGATGGAGCGCCTCCTGCTGGGGCTGGACACCGGCCAGGCCGATGACGAGACCCTCAATGCCATCTTCCGCTGCGCCCACTCGGTCAAGGGCGGCGCGGCCACCTTCGGCTTCTCCGACATCGCCGAGCTCACGCACGTGATGGAGACGCTGCTGGACCGCCTGCGCCGGCACGAGCTGGCCCCCGCCGTGCCCATGGTCGACGCGCTGCTGGCCGCCGGCGACTCGCTGCGCGAGATGCTCGACCGGCGCCAGCAGGGCGAGGCCGAGCCGGTCGACGCGACCCAGCTCAAGGCCACCCTCGTGGCGCTGGCGAACGGGTCGGCGACCCCGGCGGCCGCGCCGGCGCCGGCCACGGCCCCCGCGGCTGCGGTGGCCGCGCCAGCTGCTGCGCCCGTCGCCACGCCGGTCACGCCCTGCGCGCCGGCCGCAGCCCCCGCGCCGGACGGCGCCCGCGACCTCGAGGTGCTGGCCGGCCCGCTGTCGCATCCCTCGCTGGCCGACGACCTGCTCTCGCTGTTCGCCGAGGTTGCCGGCCTGGGCGAGATGCGCCGCGTACCCGACCTGCCCGGGCAGGGCGAGGGCGCGGTGCGCCTGCGCCTCGACCCCACCGCCAGCGACGCCGACCGGCTGGACCTGTGCGACTTCCACGTGCCGCGGGACCACATCCGCATCACCCCGTGGCCGCAGGATGCCGAGATCTTCGACGTGCTGGAGATTGCGGCCCCGGCCGCTTCCGCCGCCGCCGGCCTCGCGCCGCCCGCCGAGGCGGCGCCGGTCCCGGTCCTGGCCCAGCCCGCCGCGTTCGGCCCCGCCGCGCCTGCCCCCGCGGCGGCCGCCGCCGCGCCGGCGCCGGCCCGCAAGGCCGCCGCCACCGAGACCATCCGCGTCTCGGTCGACAAGGTCGACCAGTTGATCAACATGATGGGCGAGCTGGTCATCACCCAGGCCATGCTGGCGCAGCGCGCCGCCTCGCTGGACGAACACGCCGTGTCGCAGCTGGCCGGCGGCCTCGCCGACCTGGAGCGCACCACGCGCGACCTGCAGGAATCGGTGATGTCCATCCGCATGATTCCGATGGGCGAAGTCTTCGGCCGCTTCCCGCGCATGCTGCGGGACCTCGCCGCCAAGCTCGGGAAGGAAATCGAACTGACCACCATCGGCGAGGCGACCGAGCTGGACAAGGGCATGATCGAAAAGCTCACCGACCCGCTCACCCACCTGGTGCGCAATGCGGTGGACCACGGGATCGAGCTGCCCGAGGCGCGCGTGGCCGCCGGCAAGCCGCGCCACGGCACCCTCACCCTGAGCGCCGCCCACGAGGGCGGCTCCATCCTGATCCAGGTGCGCGACGACGGCCGCGGCCTGGACCGCGAGAAGCTCCTGGACAAGGCCCGCCGCAACGGCCTGCCGCTGTCGGAGAACATGACCGACCCGCAGGTCTGGCAGCTGATCTTCGCGCCGGGCTTTTCCACCGCCGAGACCGTGACCGACGTGTCCGGCCGCGGCGTCGGCATGGACGTGGTCAAGCGCAACATCGTCGCCCTCGGCGGCTCGGTGGAACTGTCCTCCACGCCCGGTCGCGGCATGTGCGTGAGCGTGCGGCTGCCGCTGACGCTGGCGATCATGGACGGCATGTCCGTCACCAGCTGCGGCGAGCTGTACCTGCTGCCGCTGTCCTGCGTGGTCGAGTCCTTCCAGGCCGATGCCGAAGCCCTCAAGCGCATGCCCGGCGACGCCCGCGTCGTGCGGGTGCGCGAGGACTGGCTGCCGGTGGTGGACCTGGCCGACAACTTCCACCCCGGCGCGCTGCGCGAGGGCGACCCCCGGCGCATGCACGTGGTGGTGGAGGCCGAGGGCCGGCGCGTCGCGCTGGAGGTCGACCAGCTGGTGGGCCAGCAGCAGGTGGTGGTCAAGAACCTGGAGGCCAACTACCGGCGCGTGCCCGGCTTCTCGGGCGCCACCATCATGGCCGATGGCCGCGTGGCCCTGATCCTCGACGTGGCGCGCCTGGTGCGCGCCACCGCCCACTGACCCGACCGCCCGCATTCAAGGATCCGCCCCGCAGGCCGAAAACCCGGGCAGGACCACCCCCAACACACCGGAGAACCTACCCATGGACATGATTACCGAAGGCGCCCACATCGCCCGCCAGGATGCCGGCCGCGCGCGCGCCGGCGAGTACCTCACCTTCCGCCTGGGCGCCGAGGAATACGGCGTGGACATCCAGAAGGTGCAGGAGATCCGCTCCTACGAGCCGCCCACCCGCATCCCGCATGCGCCGGGCCACATCAAGGGGGTCGTCAACCTGCGCGGCGTGATCGTGCCGATCGTGGACCTGCGCACCCGCCTGGGCTGCGACAGCGTCGAATACACCAGCTTCACCGTCGTCATCGTGCTGGCCGTCGCTGGCCGCGTGGTCGGCGCGGTGGTCGACTCGGTGTCCGACGTGCTGGACCTGCCGGCCGCCGAGATCAAGCCGCCGCCTGGCCTGCCCGGCGAGGGCGGCCGCGATTTCATCACCGGCATCGCCGCCGCGGGCGAGCGGATGCTGATGCTGGTCGACATGGAGACCCTGCTGGCGGACATCGCCGCCGCCGACGGTTTCTCCACCCACTGACCCCGTCCCCCCAACCCCTGCCCCCGCTCCCTCCGATCTGCGGGCCGAAGAAGAAAAGGAGATGCCATGCGCCAGAACCTGCCCGTGAGCGGCAACGAGTACGTCTACCCCGACGGCCTGACCCTGGTCTCGACCACGGACCTCAAGAGCCGCATCACCTACTGCAACCCGGCCTTCATCGAGGTCAGCGGCTACGAGCGCGAGGAACTCCTGGGCCAGCCGCACAACATGATCCGGCACCCGGACATGCCGGCCGAGGCCTTCCGCGACCTGTGGGCCACGATCCAGTCCGGCAAGCCCTGGTCCGCGATGGTGAAGAACCGCCGCAAGAACGGCGACCATTACTGGGTGGTGGCCAACGTCACCCCGATCCAGTCGGACGGCCACGTCAGCGGCTACATGTCGGTGCGCACCAAGCCGACCCGCGAGCAGGTGCAGGCCGCCGAGGCGCTGTATGCCCGCATGCGCGGCGAGGCCGAGACCGGCCGGCTGCGCCAGCTGGTCATGGGCGGGCGCCTCGAGCGCTCCGGCGCCCTGGCCGCCCTGCGCCGGCGCCTGCGCCTGTCGCTCACCGGCCGCATGGTGACCGCGATGACGATCACCGCCGGCCTCTCGCTGGTGGCGGGCCGCCTGCTCGAGGACCTGGGTCCGGCCGGCGCCTGGGCCGGCGGCGCCGCGGTCGGCGCCACCCTGGTGGGCGTGATGGGGTGGTGGTTGCACCGCACCGTCACCACGCCGGTGCGCGAGTCCGTGGACCTGGCCAACCAGATGGCCGCCGGCGACCTCACGCGCAGCATCACCAGTGACCGCACCGACGACATCGGCGCCATGCTGCGCGGCCTGAACCAGCTGTGCGTGAACCTGCAGGCCATGGTCTTCGACGTGCGCAGCCAGTCGACCCAGGTGGACCGCGCCGCCAACGAGATCTCCTCGGCCAGCCACGACCTCTCCGGCCGCACCGAGGCCCAGGCCAGCAGCCTGCAGGAGACGGCGGCGGCGATCGAGCAGATCGCCGCGACCGTGCAGCAGAACGCCGGCAGCGCCAACGAGGCCAACCGCAAGGCCGGCCGCGCCGGCGAAGTGGCCGAGGACGCGAGCCGCGCGGTCAGCGAGATGGACTCCAGCATGCAGGGCATCGCCAAGTCCTCCGAGCGCATCGCCGCCATCAACGGCGTGATTGACGGGATCGCCTTCCAGACGAACATCCTGGCCCTCAATGCCGCAGTCGAGGCCGCGCGCGCCGGCGAGCAGGGCCGGGGCTTCGCGGTGGTGGCCAACGAGGTCCGCAGCCTGGCCCAGCGCAGCGCCGCGGCGGCCCAGGAGATCAAGCAGCTGATCGAGGAATCGCGCAGCGCCGTGAGCGCGGGCAGCCGCCTGGTGCGCTCGGCGGCCGAGACCATGCAGGGCGTGGTCGCCTCCTCGCGCGAGGTCTCGCAGCTGGTGGACGGCATCTCCGCCGCCTCCGCCGAGCAATCCGCCGGGGTCGTGCAGGTGAACACCGCGGTGGCCCAGCTCGACACCGCCACGCAGCAGAACGCGGCGATGGTGGAACAGTCCACCGCGGCCGCCACGCGCCTGAAGGAGCAGGCCACCAGCCTGCTGCAGTCGGTGCAGATCTTCCGCCTGCGCCATGGCTGAAGCCGCCGCCCTGCGCCCGGGCGAACGCGAGATCGCGTTCAGCCCCGCCGACTTCCAGCGGGTGCGCGCCATGATCCGTGCCCGGGCCGGCATCGACCTGCACCCGGGCAAGCAGAACATGGTGTACAGCCGCCTGGCGCGGCGCCTGCGTGACCGGGGCCACGCCACCTTCACCGCCTACCTGGATTCGCTGCGCGGCGACCACGACCCCGAGTGGCAGGAGTTCATCAACTGCCTGACCACCAACCTGACCTCCTTCTTCCGCGAGCCGCACCACTTCGAGCACCTGGCGCGGCACCTGAAGTCGCTGCCCGCCGCGGGCGGTGCGGTGCGTATCTGGTCCTGTGCGGCCTCTACCGGCGAGGAGCCTTACAGCATCGCCATGACCGCGCTGGAGTGCGCCGGCAGCGCCCCGCGCGTGACCATCGACGCCAGCGACATCGACACCCGCGTGCTGGGCGTCGCGCGTGACGGCGTCTACCCGCTGGACACGGTGGCCGGCGTGGGCGAGGCGCGCCTGCGCCGCTTCTTCCTCAAGGGCAGCGGCGCCAACGCCGGCAAGGCCCGCGCGAAGCCCGAGCTGCAGGCGCTGCTGTCATTCCGGCCGCTGAACCTGCTGACCCCGCAGTGGCAGGCGCCGTCGCCGTACGACGTGATCTTCTGCCGCAACGTGATGATCTACTTCGACCGGCCGACGCAGCGCCAGGTGCTGGAGCGCCTGTGCGGCAGCCTCAAGCCGGGCGGCATCCTCTACGTGGGCCACTCGGAGAACTTCACCGAGCACCGCGACCTGGTGGAGCTGGTGGGCAAGACCACCTACCGCCGCATCGGGGGCGCTGCATGAGCCTGCCCCACGTCGACGCGAACGCGCTGGCGGTGCTGCGCCAGCGGCCCCGCCGCGCGGGCGAAGCCTCGTTCTTCTTCCAGGACACGGGCTTCGGGCGTGCGGCGGTGAAGGTGCTGCCGGGGGAGTTCTTCGTCTACGACCACGACGTGGCCGTGAACACCACCCTCGGCTCGTGCGTGGCGGCGTGCCTGCACGACCCCGGTGCCGGCATCGGCGGCATGAACCACTTCATGCTGCCCGAGGGCGCGGCCGACGCGGGCGGGCGCTTCGGCGCCTTCGCGATGGAGCTGTTGATCAACGAGATGATCAAGCGCGGCGCGCGAAAGGGCGCGCTGCAGGCCAAGATCTTCGGCGGCGGCCAGGTGATGAAGAGCCTGGCGCGCACCGAGATCGGCGAGAAGAACGTGGCCTTCGTGCGCAATTTCCTGGCGCAGGAGGGCATCCCGGTGCTGGCCAGCGACGTGCTGGGCGAGTGGCCCCGCAAGGTCTGCCTGTTCCCGCGCAGCGGGCAGGTGCTGTGCAAGCGGCTGCCCGCCGCCAGCGCCAGCGAATCGGTCCAACAGGAAGAAACCTACCGCCGCCGGCTGGTGCAGGCACCGCGGGGCGGCGACGTGGAGCTGTTCTCATGAAGACCCGCGTGGTCGTGGTCGACGATTCGGCCCTGGTGCGCAGCGTGCTCACCGAGATCATCAACCGCACGCCCGACCTGGAAGTGGTCGGCACGGCGTCGGACCCCTACGTGGCCCGCGAGGTGATCCGCGAACTGAACCCCGACGTCATCACCCTGGATGTCGAGATGCCCCGCATGGACGGCCTCGACTTCCTCGAGCGCCTGATGCGCCTGCGGCCGATGCCGGTGGTGATGATCTCCACGCTCACCGAGCGCGGCGCGCAGGTCACGCTGCGGGCGCTGGAGCTGGGCGCGGTGGACTTCGTCACCAAGCCGCAGCTGTCGGTACGCACCGGGCTGGACGAGGCGGCGCGCGAGATCACCCAGAAGATCCGCGGCGCGGCGGCGGCGCGGGTGCGCCGGCACGCCCAGGCGGTGCCGGCGGCGGCCAGCGCGTCGCCGCGCCCCCCGCTGGCGGCGGGCACCGGCCGCGGCACCGAGCGCCTGGTGGCCATCGGCGCCTCCACCGGCGGCACCGAGGCGATCCGCGAGGTGCTGACCGCGCTGCCCGAGGACTTCCCCGGCATCGTCATCACCCAGCACATGCCCCCGGGCTTCACCACCAGCTTCGCGGCGCGGCTGGACAGCCTGTGCCGCATCCGCGTCAAGGAGGGCGAGGACGGCGAGCGGGTGCTGCAGGGCCATGCCTACATCGCGCCCGGCGGCCGCCACATGGCGGTGGAGCGCAGCGGCGCGGGCTATGTGCTGCGGGTGGCCGATGGCGAGCCGGTGAACCGGCACAAGCCCTCGGTGGACGTGCTGTTTCGCTCCGTGGCCCGCCACGCCGGGCCGCGCGCGGTGGGCGTGATGCTCACCGGCATGGGCGCCGACGGCGCGGCGGCGATGCGGCAGATGAAGGACTGCGGCAGCTGGAACATCGTGCAGGATGAGGCCAGCTGCGTGGTCTTCGGCATGCCCCGGGAGGCGATCAACGCCGGGGCTGCGAGCGAGGTGCGATCACTATCCGAGGTGGCGCGTTCGCTGGCGGCGGCGGTGGCAGCGTCACGCTGACGGTCGACTTGAGGAAGCTGCTGGCCTTGGACCGGGCGGACTTCTTCAGGTTGAAGTGCTGCCGCACGGCCGCCTGCAGGTTGGGCGGCTCGAGTTGCGACAGCCGCGTGACCGTGCCCCCGGGCGCCGTGCGCCCGGGCGGCTCGTCGTGCGACGGCCCCGTTGGGGTGGCCTTCGGCGCCGCGCGCTGCGCCTGCTCGATGGCGGCCGCCCGGCCCAGGCCGGCGCCGCGCGCGGCGCCATAGGCCAGGGCGCCGAGCAGGTCCGCCACCAGCCGCTTGGGCTCGGCCGCCCGCACCTTGTCCAGGCCCAGGGCCGCGCGCACCGGCGTGGCTGCAGCGCCCAGGAGGATGCGGTTGAGGGTGTCCTGCAGGCGGATCGGGCGCAATGCGAACGCCTGCGCCTGCTCGCGCGCCGCCAGGTCGGGATCGCTGGCCAGGGCGCGCTCCCGGGCCTCGATCGAGGCCGCCGTCGGCTGCGTCGGGGCCGGTACGCCCGCGCCCAGGCCGCCCACCGCGGCCAGGTCGTAGAGAACCTCCAGCCGCCGGGCCCGGTCTGTCCCTCCCAGCAGGTCCACCAGCGGGCCCACGGTGCCCGCCAGGACCGCGAGCTGCTGGAAGAGGCGCGTGCTGCGCTCGTCGTCGGAGATCGCCGGCGCGGCGATCGCGTTGAGCGCCGAGGTGAAGGCCGCGGCCGATGCCACGAAGTCCTCCAGCGCCGGACGGGCCAGGCCGCGGGCCAGCTGTATCTCGTGAAGCTCCCGTTGCTGGTCGAGGTTGAGGGCGGGATGCGACCGCGCCAGCCCGACGGAGGCCATCAGGCTGGCGAGGTGCGTGACGATGTTCTCGCTGTCCGCGCGACCCCGGTCCGCGCGGTCACGGTCCGTCTCGTGGCCCGCCGGCGGCGGGTGGAAGCGCCGGCGCTCCACCATCGCCTCGAGCGGCTGCAGGCAGGCGGACGGGTCGGCGCTGTCCAGCGCGGGGG
This sequence comes from Ramlibacter sp. MAHUQ-53, assembly GCF_052600055.1. Taxonomy (NCBI): domain Bacteria; kingdom Pseudomonadati; phylum Pseudomonadota; class Betaproteobacteria; order Burkholderiales; family Comamonadaceae; genus Ramlibacter; species Ramlibacter sp. MAHUQ-53. The sequence continues at coordinate 7,826 of NZ_JBQWTS010000018.1, read as the reverse complement.
CCAGGGTGTCGTACTCCGAGGTTCCCCGCAGGCGCCGCAGGGTGCTCGCGGCGGCCGCGATCTCCTCGCGGCCCTGAGCCCCGCGGCCGCGACCGAGGGCCTCGACCGCGGCTTCGCAGACCGAGTCGAAGTAGGCGCAGCCCGGACCGGATTTCAGCTTGGCGCGCCAGCCCTCGAACTCGCCGGGTTCGAAGGCATCGGCGAAGGCCGGGGGCGGCGGCGCGTGCTTGCGGTCCTGCGGCGCGTCGCCGAAACGCACCGGCCCGCCCACCGTGATGCAGGCCTCGCGCACCAGCAGGCGGGCGAAGGCGAGGTCACAGGCAATCAGCCGGGCCAGCGCGGGCGCGCGCCGCTGCACCAGGTGCTCGATCACCAGCTTGTCGATCGACGCCTGCGACAGGATGCACGAGGAGAAGACGCCACTGTCTCTCATGCTGACCCGGATCTCGTCGAGCATGGCCCCCGCAGCGTGGCGGCGCTCTGGCTGCGGGTAGAGACGTTCGATCGCCTGGGCCATTCGCCGCTCGTTGACGTGGCGGCAGCGGTGCACGATGGCCTGGTCGATCGCGGCCTGTACCTCGCCCGCGGGGATCCGGTCGGCGCGGCGCGTGCCCTGGCCCGGCGCCTCCCGCAGCAGCCTCGCCGCCTCGGTGCGGATCCGGGTGCAGTCGCGGGCCGAGGGATTCAGCGTGTCGCGCCGCGCCTGCGTCATCCACTGCTCGAACGTTTCCTCGACCCTGAAATCGATGTCGTGGCGCGCTGCCAGGGCCTGCCGGTAGGCCGTGCGGGCCCGCTCGGTGCGCGAGGTCAGGTCGGCCGCGGCACAGGCTTCGATCCTGCGCTCGACCAGCCTGCGGAAGGTGCCGGGCTCCACCGTGTCCGTGCCCAGCTCGCGGCGCAGGAGCGCGATCACGCGCTGGGGGTCCGTGATGGCCAGCTCGCCGCTGCGCTCGGCCCAGCGCCGGACCCAGCCGACCCACAGGAAGCAGCCGAGGAAGCCGCCCACCGGGCGCAGCGGGCGCGCGACGAGCAGGCCGTCGGGGGCGAGGTACAGCGCCTGCTGGGGGGGGACGGGGGCAGCGGTGGTTGGGAACATGTCGAGGGCGGGTTGGGGAGGCGACGGCAGGTGGTAACGACCGTGCCGGCGAAGTTGCGCCGGCACGCGGGTCACGCCTAGCGATGCGCCGGTGAGCTCGTGGCCTGGAGCGACGGCCCGAAATGAGCCCGCAGCGCCTGGCGCAGCCGCGGCTCCAGGGCGTCGACCGACGGGAGCGGGCGCACCCGGGCCGAGGCGAAGGCGGCCGCGTCCACCGCCTCCGCGCTGCCTGCCGGGTCGGTGCGGGCCGCGGCGATCGTCAGCACGCGCAGCGCGTGCCGCAGCAGCTGGACCTCCGGCAGCGCGGCGAGCGGGGGCAGCTGCAGCGCCTGCCAGAGGCGGTCGGCGACCGGCTCGCGCTGCGCCAGGGGCGCCGCCCTCCCGCGCTCGCCCCGCAGGGCGACGGACAGCAGGTCGTCCAGCCACTGGCTTCGCTGGGTCATCTCGTCGGGCCAGCGGCCCGGGGGGCTGCCGGCCGGCGGCGGCGTGGTGGGCAGCCGCCAGAGGGTGTCGAAGGCCAGGGTGAGTTCCTTGAACAGGCTGGCTGCGGCCTCGTCGCTGTCCGGGCCCGCCTGATCCCACAGCATGACCGCCAGGAACAGGTGTTCAGCCAGGTCGATGCAGGCGGGGACGGCCGCCGGGGGCGTCTCGCGCCGGACGAGCCATTGCACCAGGTGCTCGCGCTGGGCCGCGTCCAGCAGGCGGCTGGCGTTCACGAGGGCCAGGCAGCGGGCGACGCGTTCCAGGGCTTCTGCGACCGCGCCGCGGCGGAAGGCGAGGACCTGCGCCAGGAGGTCCGGGTCGGACTGGCGCGGTTGCCTGTGCAGGAGGTCGTCCGCCAGCAGCAACTCACGGTCCGCGAGGTCCGCTTGCAGCAGCCGGGCCGCCTGTGCGGCCTCGGCGGCGAGTCCGGGGAGTCGCTGTTGCAGCTCCTGCAGGGCCCGGTGGGTGACCGTGTCGTGGAACCCCCGGATGCCCTGCGCCTCAAGGTCGGTCCGCCAGGCCGCGAGCTCCCCCGGCGCGAGGGGGCCGTCCGCGCACGGCTGCAGGCCGGCGCTGTCCACCGCGCTGGCGGCCAGGGAGCGCGCGTACGCCAGGTCGGTGCCCAGCGCCGCCGCGACCCGGGGCGCGGCTTCGGTGGCGACCTGCCACACGAACCGTTGGCGCAGCGTGGCCTCGTCGAGGCGGCAGGCGGCGAAGTCGGGCGATTGCGCGAGCACCGCGGCGCGCGCCCGATCCCGCAGGCCCGCTGCCGTTGCCACCGAGGCGCCCGGCAGGGTGGCGATGGCCCGGTCCAGGGCCTGCACGTTCGCCCGGCGGCAGTGGGCCTGCGCGCTGGCGAGCAGGGCCTCCCAGGCCTGCGGCCGCGACAGGTCGCCGGCCCGCCGTGGCGCCTGGCCAGCGGCGGCAGGCAGGCCCAGGGCCTCGGCCGCCTCGCGGCGTACCGCGCGCCTGTCGTTCGCGTCCGCCCCCGGGAAGGGGAATCCGGCGTCGCCGTAGGCGGCCTCGGCGTCCAGCAGCAGGTCCTCCAGGTCCTGGCCACGGCCGACCGCGTCCAGGTAGGCCGACTGGGCCGACCGCAGCCGGTCGAGGAGGTCGGCACCCGGCCGGGCCACCGGGATCTCGACCAGGCGGCGGAAGGTGGCGGTGCGGCAGGCCGCCTCACCCAGCTCGGACCGCAGTCCGTCCAGCAGCCTGCGCGGGTCGGACACCGGCAGGTGTCCCTCGTGCTCGGCCCAGGCGCGCAGCCGGGCGCTCAGGCCGGCGGCCGATTGCAGCAGGCGCTGGCGCAGGCCGCCCGGCTCGTACGGCCGGACTTCGAGCGCGCCGGGACGCTCGGGCGCGACGAAATAGGCGTGGCCGGGCGGGAGTGGGCGCATGTCGGGCGGGTACTGATGAGCAGTACCCCGGGAGGTAACCGCCCGCGCCGCCGCGGTTCCCGGCCGCCTCACCGCAAGGGCGCGAGGAAGGTCTCCAGGGCCTCGGCCATCGGCCCCATCAGGTGCCCGGTGCCCAGGGCCAGCAGCAGCAGGCCCGCCATGACGGTGATCGGGAAGCCCACCGAGAAGATGGACAGCTGCGGCGCCACCCGCGAGGCGAAGCCCAGCGCCAGGTTGATGAACAGCATCAGCACCGTGGCCGGCAGCGCCAGCGACAGCGCGAGGCGGAACACGTCCCCGCCCAGGCGCTCCAGCCGCAGCCGGCCCAGCGTGACGAACGGGTCGCCTGCGATCGGCAGGGACTGGAAGGTGGCGATCAGCGCGTCGAGCACCAGCAGGTGCGCGTTGAGCGAGAGGAACAGGAGCATGGCCAGGGTGTTCAGCCAGCTGCCCACGGCCGACTCGCTGCCGCCCTGCGGGTCGAAGAAGCCGGCGAACGAGAAGCCCATTTGCAGGCCGATGAACTCGCCCGCCATCTCGAACACCGCGAAGACCAGCCGCGCGGCGAAGCCCAGCGAGACGCCGATGGCGACCTGCTGCATCACCAGCCCCAGGCCCGCCAGCGAGCCCAGCGTGGTGCCGGGCGGCACGCCGGCGAAGGGCGCGACGACCAGCGCGATCACGCCGGCGGCGGCGACCCGCGCGCGCACCGGGATGCTGCGGTGGGAAAACAGCGGCGCCGCCGAGAACAGCGCCAGGATCCGCACGAAGGGCAGGAAGAAGCCGGCGAGCCAGGCATCCAGCACCTGCTGCGAGAAGGTGACCATGGGCCGCTAGCCCACCGCCTGCGGGATGCTGGTGATCACCTGGCGGATCCACTCCACCAGCACCGACAGCATCCAGGGACCGGCCAGGCCCAGCACCGCCAGCACCGCCAGCAGCTTGGGCACGAAGGACAGCGTGGCCTCGTTGATCTGCGTGACCGCCTGCAGCAGGCTCACCGCCAGGCCCACCACCAGGGCCACCAGCAGCACCGGCGCGGCCACGCGCACCAGGTGCTCCATGGCGATGCGGCCGAACTCCAGCACCCACTCGGGCGTCATTTGCCGCCCCCGAAGCTGGCCACCAGCGAGCCCAGGAGGATGTTCCAGCCATCGGCCAGCACGAACAGCATCAGCTTGAAGGGCAGGGCCACCAGCACCGGCGACAGCATCATCATGCCCATGGACATCAGCACGCTGGCGACGATCAGGTCGATCACGATGAAGGGGATGAAGACCATGAACCCGATCTGGAACGCGGTCTTCAGCTCGCTGGTGACGAAGGCCGGCACCAGGATGCGCATGGGGGTGGCCTCGACCGGGCCGCGCGGGACCTCGGCGATGCGGTGGAACAGCGCGAGGTCGGCCTCGCGGGTCTGCTTGACCATGAACTGGCGCAGCGGGTCGGCGCCCTTGGCCACCGCCTCCTCGAACACCATCTTCTGCTCGCTGAACGGCTTGTAGGCCTCGGCATGGATCTTCTCCAGCGTGGGACCCATGATGAAGAAGGTCAGGAACAGCGACAGGCCCACCAGCACCTGGTTCGGCGGCGTCTGCTGCAGCCCCAGGGCCTGCCGCAGCAGGCTCAGGACGATGATGATGCGGGTGAAGCTCGTCATGAGCAGCAGCACCGCGGGCAGGAAGGACAGGGCGGCGAAGACCAGCAGGGTCTGCACCGGCACCGAGTAGGTGGTGACGCCCCCGGCGGTCTGCGCAATGACGCTGGCGGGGTTCATCGGGCCCCCTCGCTCGGCACTGCGTGTCCTTCGCTGCCCCCCGAGGGGGTGCGAGCTTGCTTGGGGCGGCCAGGCGCGGCGGTCATGCGCTCTCCCGCAGCGGCGTGGTCTCGACCAGTTGCGCCTCGTGCAGTTCGGTGACCAGGGCCACGTTCTGCGAGGTGACGCCGAGCACCAGCAGGCGGGCGCCGACGCGCACGGTCACCAGCCGCTCGCGCGGGCCCAGGGAGAGCTGGTCGACCACGGCCATGCGGCGCTCGGCGCCAGCGCCGGGGCGCAGCTGCTGTACGCGCCGCAGCAGCCACATCGTGGCGGGCACCATCGCGCCCACCAGCAGCAGCATCAGCAGGGACCAGGACAGGGAGGAACCCATGGCGCACTCCCTCAGCGGCCCAGCCGGCGCATGCGCTCGGAGGGGGTGACGATGTCGGTCAGGCGGATGCCGAACTTGTCGTTAACGACCACCACCTCGCCCTGGGCGATGAGGAAGCCGTTCACCAGCACGTCCATCGGCTCGCCGGCCAGGGCGTCCAGCTCGATCACCGAGCCCTGCGCCAGCTGCAGGATGTGCTTGATCGGGATGCGGGTGCGCCCGAGTTCCACGGTGAGCTGCACCGGGATGTCCAGCACCAGGTCGATGTCGTCGCGGTGGGTGGGGGCGGCGCCCGCGCCCAGCTGCGGGAAGAGGCCGGCGGCGGCGGCCGGCTCGGGGCGGCCGGCGGCGGCCTCGGCTTCGGCCAGGGCGGCGGCCCAGTCGTCGGGCATCTCGTCGCCCACGGTGGTCGTGTTCGTGGTGTTCATGGTGGGTCCCGTCAGGCGGTGGGCTTGCCGGTGCCCTGCAGGGCCTCGGCGGGGTGGGTGAGGAACTCCGACACGCGCAGCCCGTAGCGCGTGCCCAGGGTGCCGTATTCGCACTCGAACACCGGCACGCCGTCGACCTTGGTGACCAGCGTCGGCTCGCGATCGAGCTCGATGAAGTCGCCCGCCTTGAGCGACATCAGCTCGCGCACCGTGGCCTCGCTGTGGGCCAGCTCGGCGACCAGTTCGACGGTGGCCGACTTGATCTGCTGCGTCAGCAGGCTGACCCAGCGCCGGTCCGCGCCGCCCTGGTCGCCCTGCAGGGGCGAGTACAGGATCTCGCGGATCGGCTCGAAGGTGGAATAGGGGATGCAGATATGCATCGCGCCGCCGGCCTCGCCGATCTCCACCTCGAAGGTGGTGGTGACCACGATCTCCGAGGGCGTGGCGATGTTGGCGAACTGGGTGTTCATCTCCGAGCGGGCGTACTCCAGCTCGATCGGGTAGATGGAGGCCCAGGACTTCGCGTACTCGGCGCAGATCACCTCCACCATCCGCAGGATGATGCGCTGCTCGGTGGCGGAGAACTCGCGGCCCTCGACGCGGGCCGGGTTGTGGCCGCTGCCGCCGAACAGGGTGTCGATGACGGTGAACACCAGGGTCGGGTCGCAGATCAGCAGGCCCATGCCGCGCAGGGGGCGCACGTGCATGACGTTGATGTTGGTGGGCACCACCACGTTGCGCAGGAAGGCGCCGAACTTCTGCACCTTGACCGGCCCGACCGAGATGTCGGGGTTGCGGCGCATGAAGTTGAAGATGCCGATGCGGAAGTTGCGGGCGAAGCGCTCGTTGACGATCTCCAGCGTGGGCATGCGCCCGCGCACGATGCGCTCCTGGCTGGACAGGTCGTAGCTGCGCACGCCGCCGGCGGCAGACTCGGCCGGCTCACCGGCGTCGCCCTGGGCCTCGCCGGTCACGCCGGCGAGCAGGGCATCGACTTCTTCCTGGGAGAGGGTCTGGGCCATGGTGCCTCCAGGCTTACTGGACGATGAACTGGGAGAACAGGACGCCGCGGATCGGGTTGGCGCGCGAGCCCTTGGCCGGCTTCGCGTCGGCCGGGGCCGACGCCGCGGCGGGGGCGATGCCCAGGGCCTGGCCGGCCTGCTCGCGGATCTCGAGGGCCAGCTGCTGCTTGCCTTCGGGCGCGAGCAGCGCCTCGATCTCCTTGGCCGACAGCAGCAGCAGGATGTTGTTGCGGACCGCCGGCAGGCGGTCCTTGATCTGGGCCTCGGCCTTGGGGTCGTCGATCTCCAGCGTGATGCCGACCTGGGCGAAGCGCTCGCCGCGCGGGTCGTGGAGGTTGACGGTGAAGGGGTCGAGGTTGACGAAGAAGGTCTTGGCCGGCGCCTTGGCCGGGGCTTCGGCGCCCTCGGCGGCGTGCGCCTGGCCGGACAGGTACCACCAGCCGCCGGCGGCGCCCGCGGCCACGATGACCAGGCCGGCGAGGGCGCCGACCAGCAGCTTGCGGCGGGACTTGGGTGCCGGGGCGGCGGCGGTGTCGGCAGTGGGGTTGGCGGCGGACATCAGGACTCCATCTCGATGCACTCGATTCTGGAAATCCTTGAGGCCTGGGGATGCCCGGATAAGGGCCGGGAAACCGCCTTGTTTCAGGCGTACAGGTCCAGCAGCCCGCGCGCGGCACGCCCGCGCGGGGCGGCCACGGGGACGGCGGCGGCGCCCGCGGGCTCGCCGCCCGGGCGGCCGGGGCGGCCCGGTGCGGACGGCTCGCGCCCGCCGTCCTGCCCGCCCTGGCGCGCGCCGACCTCGGCCTGGCCCAGGCTCAGGCCCTGGCCGGCGAGCATCTCGCGCAGCTGCTCCAGGCCCTGGGCGATGCCTTCGCGGGTGGCGGCGTGCACGGCGGTGAACTGGACGTCGGCGACGCTGCCGTCCACCCGCAGCGCGATGCGGATCGAGCCCAGGTCCACCGGGTTCAGCTGCAGTTCGGCCTGCTGGATGCCGTCCTGCAGCATCACCTCCACCTGGGCGGCGAGTTCGCCGGCAAAGGCGGCCTCGTGCGGCGGGTGGACCATCTCGGCCTGGTGCAGCGGGGCCTCGGCCTGCAGCGGCGCGGGCGACGGCGCGAGCAGGGCCGCCGGGTCGGGCAGGGCGCCGGTGGCGGCCTCGGTGCGGCCGGCAGCGCCGGGCCCTGGCGGGCCGCGCGCCTCGGCCACGGTGGGCAGGGCCTGGGCGAAGCTGCCGGCGGGGGTGCCGGCCG
>NZ_JBQWTS010000017.1:0-34549 GCF_052600055.1 Ramlibacter sp. MAHUQ-53 | reverse complement strand
GGACATGCGCCGCGGCACCGTGCCCCGGCCCACGGCCAGCGAGCAGGCGGCCGCGCCGGCCGCCTCGCGGCCCCTGCCCGCGCCGCCGACCGCGCCGCCGACCGCGCCGGAGTCGCGCGCGTCCCGGCCCGGCGCCACGCAGGGCGGGCCGAACCTGAAGGGAAGCTATTAGGGGCGAAGCGCCCCGAGAGCTCAGGACTCAGGACTCAGGGCTCAGGGCTCGACGGCCTCAGCCCTTTTCGACCGGCCGCGCCGGGTCGCTGCACCACTCGCTCCAGCTGCCCGCGTACAGCGCGGTCGGGCCGTAGCCGGCCAACTCCATGGCCAGCAGGTTGGGCACGGCGCTCACGCCGCTGCCGCACTGGTGCACCACCGTCCGCGGGTCGCGGCCCGCGAGGACCGCGTCGAACTCGGCGCGCAGCTGCGCCGGCGGCTTGAAGCGGCCGTCCTCGCCGATGTTCTGGGTGAAGGGGCGGTTCAGCGCGCCGGGGATGTGGCCCGCCACCGGGTCCAGCGGCTCGACCTCGCCGCGGTAGCGTGGCGCGCCGCGCGCGTCCACCACCGTCTGCGCCGGCGAGCCCAGGCGCTGCAGCACGGTGGCCGTGGCCACCAGCTCGCGCAGGGGCTCGCCCAGCGCGAAGTGGGCCTGGAAGTGCGAGATGCCAGGACCCTCGTCGACCGCGCCGCCCGCGGCCTGCCAGGCCTGCAGGCCGCCATCGAGCACGGCCACCGCGTCGTGGCCGGCCCACTTCAGCATCCACCACAGGCGGCCGCAGTAATTGGCGCCTTGGCGGTCGTAGACCACGGCCTGCATGTCGTTGGCGAAGCCCACGCTGGACAGCCAGGCGGCGAACTTCTCGCGCGAGGGCAGGGGGTGGCGGCCGCCGGAGGCGGCGTCGGGGCTGGGGTGCTTCCTGCCGTCGGCGCCGACCACGCCCTCGTCGCTGAGGTGGTGGTCCAGGTCCGCACGCACGGCACCGGGAATGTGGGCCTGGCGGAACTGCTCCGCGCCGGCCGCGGGGTTGGACAGGTCGAAGCTGCAGTCGAACACCATCAGCCGCCGGCCCGAGGCCTTCAGGTCCATCAGCTGCGGCGCGGTGATCAGGGTGGTGAAGCTCGGTGCGGACATGGGCTCAATGCTCCTCGGCGGGTGACTGGGGCAGGGCGCGCGTGCGCAGGGCGGTGGCGGCGACCCCGCTGGCGATGATCAGGGCCATGCCGATCCAGGCGCCCGGGCTGAGGTGCTCGCCGAACAGCAGCACCCCGAACAGCGCCGCGAACACGATGCCCGAGTATTGCAGCGACGCCACGACCAGGGTGGCGCCATGGCTGTAGGCGCGGGTCAGGCACAACTGGCCGAGCGCGGCGAACAGCGCCATCGGCACCACCCACAGCCCGCGCAGGCCGGGCCACGGCGACCAGCCGGTGAACAGCGTCCACAGCAGGCCGCCGGCGGCGGTGGCCAGCGCGAAGAAGAACACGGTGCGGGTCTCGGGCTCGCCCACCTTGCCCAGGGCCATCACCTGCATGTAGGCGAAGGCCGAGACCAGGCCGGACAGCAGGCCCATCAAGCCCGCGAAAGCCTGGTCCTGCGAGACGGTGGGCCGCAGCGTCAGCACCACGCCGGCGAAGCCGGCCAGCACCGTCAGGGTCAGCGGTCCCTGACGCAGCAGGCTGGCCGTGCCCTCGCGCGGGTTCCACGACACCAGCGAGCCGCCCACCACGAAGGCCGCGACCCACAGGCTGCTCATGTAGTTGAGGGTCATGCCGGTGGCCACCGGCAGGCCGGCGATGGCGTAGAACCAGGAGCCCAGCGAGACCACGCCGACCACGCTGCGCCAGGCGTGCATGCCGGGGTAGCGCGTGGTCAGCGGCACGCGCTGGCGCCGCGCGATCACCCAGACGAAGGCGGCGCCGACCAGGCCGCGCCAGAACACCAGCTCGGCGCTGGTGAAGAAGGCCGAGGCGATCTTCACGCACACCGCCATCGCGGAAAAGAAAAAGGCCCCGAGGACCATCCACAGGGCCTGCATGGGGCGGCGCCGTCGCTGCGTCAGGCGCGCAGCGGGCCGAGGCCCATCTGCGCGCGGTACCACTCGTGGAAGTGCTGCATGCCGTCTTCCATGGGGCTCTGGTAGGGGCCGACCTCGTTGTCGCCGCGCTTCAGGAGGGCCTTGCGGCCGGCGTCCATGCGCTCGGCGATCTCGTCGTCCTCGATGCAGGTCTCCATGTAGGCGGCCTTCTGCGCCTCGACGAACTCGCGCTCGAAGGCGGCGATCTCCTCGGGGTAGTAGAACTCCACCATGTTCAGCGTCTTGTCGACGCTGACCGGGTGCAGCGTGGAGACGGTGAGCACGTGCGGGTACCACTCCACCATGATGTGGGGGTAGTAGGTGAGCCAGATCGCGCCGTGCGCCGGCGGCACGCCGTTGCGGTACTGGAGCAGGGCCTTGTGCCAGCGCTCGTACACCGGGCTGCCGGGGCGGCCCAGGCGGTTGGCCACGCCCACGGTCTGCACCGAGAACTGCTCCTTGAACTCCCAGCGCAGGTCGTCGCAGGTGACGAACTGGCCCAGCCCCGGGTGGAAGGGGCCGACGTGGTAGTCCTCGAGGTAGACCTCGATGAAGGTCTTCCAGTTGTAGTTGCACTCGTGCATCTCGACGTGGTCCAGGACCATGCCGGTGAAATCGAGGTCCTTGCGCGGGCCCATGCCGGCGAGGTCGGCCTCGATGTCGCGGCCGTTGTCCTCGAACAGCAGGCCGTTCCACTCGCGCAGTTTGTAGCGGTTCAGGTCCAGGCAGGGGTCGTGCGCGAAATGCGGCGCGCCCAGCAGGGTGCCCGCGGGGCTGCCCTGGCCGGCGCTGTAGGTCCAGCGGTGCAGCGGGCAGACGATGTTGCCGCCCGTGGCCGGCTCGCTGCGCAGGTTGCCCCGGCCGCGCAGGATCACCGCCTGGCGGTGGCGGCAGACATTGCTCACGAGCTCCACGCCGGCGGGCGTGCGCAGCAGCGCCCGGCCCTCGCCCTCCTGGGGCAGGGCGTAGTAGTCGCCGATCTCGGGAACGGACAGGGCATGCCCCACATAGCGGGGCCCGCGCTGGAAGAGGGTGGACATCTCCCGCGCGAACAGCGCCTCGTCGAAATAGCTGGAAACTGGTAGTTGGCTTGCGGCCTGCTGCAGTTGAAGACTTAAATCAGACATTTCACCTGACCTAGAGACTCCCCCTATGAAGGGGCAGGGTAAGCGCTTGATCCTGGGACAGGCGCGGGGTGGGGGGTCGATTGTACCCGCCGGGGTTCGGGGCCCCCGGCGTCCTAGAATCCGGTCTTTGCCCCAGATCAAGCGATGCCCAAGGCCCCTGTCTCCACCCCCGCCTCCTACGAGGCCGCGCTCGAGGAACTCGAGCAGCTGATCGGCCGCATCGAGTCCGGGCAGATGCCCCTGGAGCAGATGCTCGCCGGCTACGAGCGCGGCGCGCAGCTGCTGCAGTTCTGCCGCGGCAAGCTCGAGGCGGTGGAGAACCAGATCAAGGTGCTGGACGAGGGCACCCTCAAGCCCTGGACCCAGGAATGAGCGAGCCCCTCGATTTCGCGCGCTGGACCTCGCAGCGCCTGGAGGCGGTGGAGGCCGCGCTCTCGCTGTGGGTGCCGGCCGATGCGCCGGCCGGCCTGGGCGAGGCCATGCGCTATGCGGTGCTCGACGGCGGCAAGCGCCTGCGCCCCCTGCTGGTGCTGGCCGCGGCCGAAGCCGCGGGCGGCCACCTGGAGGCGGCGCTGCGCGCGGCCTGCGCAGTGGAATTGATCCATGCCTACTCCCTGGTGCACGACGACATGCCCTGCATGGACAACGACGTCCTGCGACGCGGCAAGCCCACCGTGCACGTGGCCTTCGGCGAGGCCCAGGCCCTGCTGGCGGGCGATGCGCTGCAGGCCCTGGCCTTCGAGCTGCTCACGCCGCAGGACAGCGACATCCCCGCCTCCGCCCAGGCCCACCTGTGCCGCCTGCTGGCGCGCTGCGCCGGCCACGCCGGCATGGCCGGCGGCCAGGCCATCGACCTGGCCAGCGTCGGCCAGGCCCTCACCGAGGATGAACTGCGCCGCATGCACCGTCTCAAGACCGGCGCGCTGCTGCAAGGCAGCGTGATGATGGGCGCGGCCTGCGGCGCGGCCGGCGACGACGCGCACCAGGCCCTGGCCCGCTACGGCGCCGCGATCGGCCTGGCCTTCCAGGTGGTCGACGACATCCTCGACGTCACCGCCGACAGCGCCACCCTCGGCAAGACCGCGGGCAAGGACGCGGCCAACGACAAGCCCACCTACGTCTCCCTGCTGGGGCTGGAGCCCTCGCGCGCGCTGGCCCGCCAGCTGCTGGACGACGCGCTGTCCGCGCTGGCCGACAGCGGCCTGGCCGACACCCGCGCCCTGGCCGCGCTCGCCCGCATGGTGGTGAACCGAGACAACTGAGATTTCCATGGCTTCCCTGCTCGAATCCATCGCCTCCCCGGCCGACCTGCGCGCGCTGCCCCGGCAGCAACTGCCCCAGCTGGCGGACGAACTGCGTGCCTTCGTCCTGGAGAGCGTTGCGCGCACCGGCGGCCACCTCAGCTCCAACCTGGGCACGGTGGAACTCACCATCGCGCTGCACTATGTCTACGACACCCCGCGCGACCGCCTGGTATGGGACGTGGGCCACCAGACCTACCCGCACAAGATCCTCACCGGCCGGCGCGAGCGCATGCCCACCCTGCGCCAGCTCGGCGGCCTCTCGGGCTTCCCCCTGCGCAGCGAGAGCGAGTACGACGCCTTCGGCACCGCGCACTCCTCCACCAGCATCTCCGCCGCCCTGGGCATGGCCCTGGCGGCCCGGCGCAAGGGCGAGGACCGCAAGGCCGTGGCCATCATCGGCGACGGCGCGATGACCGCGGGCATGGCTTTCGAGGCCCTGAACAACGGCGGCGTCGCCGACTGCGACCTGCTGGTCATCCTGAACGACAACGACATGTCGATCAGCCCGCCGGTGGGCGCGCTCAATCGCTACCTGGCGCAGCTGATGTCGGGGCAGTTCTATGCCGCGGCCAAGAGCGTGGGCAAGACCGTGCTCAAGGCCGCGCCGCCGCTGTTCGAGCTGGCCAAGCGTCTCGAGGAGCACGCCAAGGGCATGGTGGTGCCGGCGACGCTGTTCGAGAAGTTCGGCTTCAACTACATCGGCCCCATCGACGGCCACGACCTGGGTTCGCTGATCCCCACGCTGGAGAACATCCGCCAGCTCAAGGGGCCGCAGTTCCTGCACGTGGTCACCAAGAAGGGCCAGGGCTACAAGCTCGCCGAGGCCGACCCGGTGGCCTACCACGGCCCCGGCAAGTTCGACCCCGAGGTCGGCCTCAAGCCCCCGGCCACGCCGCCCAAGCCCACCTTCACCCAGGTCTTCGGCCAGTGGCTGTGCGACATGGGCGAGAAGGACGCGCGCCTGGTCGGCATCACGCCCGCGATGCGCGAAGGCTCCGGCCTGGTCGAGTTCGAGAAGCGCTTCCCCGACCGCTACTTCGACGTCGGCATCGCCGAGCAGCATGCGGTCACCTTCGCCGCCGGCCTGGCCTGCGAGGGCCTCAAGCCGGTGGTGGCGATCTACTCCACCTTCCTGCAGCGCGCCTACGACCAGCTGGTGCATGACGTGGCGCTGCAGGACCTGCCCGTGGTCTTCGCGCTGGACCGCGCCGGCATCGTCGGCGCCGACGGCCCGACGCATGCGGGCGCCTACGACATCCCCTTCCTGCGCTGCATCCCGAACATGAGCATCGCCTGCCCGGCCGACGAGGCCGAGACCCGCGCGCTGCTCACCACTGCCTACGAGCAGGACCACGCGGTGGCCGTGCGCTACCCGCGCGGCGCCGGCGTGGGCGCGCCCGTGCCCGCCGGCCTCCAGGGCCTGCCCTTTGGCAAGGGTGAGGTGCGGCGCGAGGGCCGGGGCATCGCCATCCTCGCTTTCGGCACGATGCTGTATCCCGCGCTCGACGCCGCCGGCCGCCTCGATGCCAGCGTGGCCAACATGCGCTGGGCCAAGCCGCTGGACACCGAGCTGCTGCTGCAACTGGCTGCGCGCCACGAGGCGCTGGTCACGGTGGAGGAGGGCGCCGTCATGGGCGGCGCGGGCAGCGCGGTGCTGGAGGCCCTGCAGGCCGCCGGCGTGCAGAAGCCGGTGCTGACCCTCGGCCTGCCGGACCGCTTCATCGAGCATGGCGATCCGGCCAAGCTGCTCGCCGGGCTGGGGCTGGATGGCGCGGGCCTCGAGCGCGCCATCCGCGCGCGCTTCGGCGAGCTGGCGCAGGCCGCCGCGCCGGGCCTCAAGGTCGTGGGCTGAGAGGCTGCCGTTCGCCCTGCACGGGAAAACACCCGGCAGGGAAAACCCCGCGATCACCCCCCTCGCCGGGCACCCGGTTCCAGAATCCGCGTCGCTTTGGCGGCAGGCCGTCCTGCCGTCCAGGGAGCGTCCTCAATCCGGAACCCAGGAGAGTGCCCATGGATCGTCGATCCCTCATCAGGAGTGCCGGCATCGCCGGCGTACTGGCCGCCGGCGCCGCCCCCGCCGTGCATGCGCAGCCGGCCGTGCGATGGCGGCTGGCCTCCAGCTTCCCGAAGTCGCTGGACACCATCTTCGGCGCGGCCGACATCTTCTCGCGGTCCATCAAGACCATGTCGGGCGGACGCTTCGAGGTCTCCATCCACGCGGCCGGCGAGCTCATGCCGGCCTTCGGCGTGGTCGACGCGGTGCAGGCCGGCACGGTGGAGGCGGCCCACACCGCGCCCTACTACTTCTTCGGCAAGGACGAGACCTTCGCCCTGGGCTGCGCCATCCCCTTCGGCCTGAACAGCCGCCAGATGACGGCCTGGATGCACGAGGGCAACGGCCTCAGGCTGATGCGCGAGTTCTATGCCCGCTACAGCATCATCAACTTCCCCGGCGGCAACACCGGTGCGCAGATGGGGGGCTGGTTCCGCAAGGAGATCCGCTCGGTCGCCGACCTCAAGGGCCTGAAGATCCGCATCGGCGGCTTCGGCGGCAAGATCATCGAGCGCCTGGGCGGCGTGCCGCAGAACATTCCCGGCGGCGAGATCTACCAGGCGCTGGAGAAGGGCACGATCGACGCGGCCGAGTGGATCGGCCCGTACGACGACCAGAAGCTGGGCTTCAACAAGGTCGCGCCGTTCTACTACTACCCCGGCTGGTGGGAGGGCGGCCCGCAGCTGGACTTCTTCGTCAACCAGAAGGCCTGGGACGCGCTCTCGGCCGAGCACAAGGCCATCGTCGAGGCCGCGGCCTCGCAGGCCCATGTGGGCATGCAGGCCAAGTACGACGCGCTCAACCCCACCGCCCTCAAGCAGCTGGTCGGCGCGAAGACGAACCTGCGCCCCTTCCCCGCCGACATGATGGCCGCCGCCTGGAAGGCCGCCTCCGACCTGTACGCGGACCTCTCGGCCCGCAACGAGAACTGGCGCAAGGTCTACGCCGACTACGCGAAATTCCGCGCCGACCAGAACCTCTGGTTCCGCTTCACCGAGGCCACCTTCGACCGCTTCATGCAGGCGCAGAAGCTTTAGTGCTAGCAGGCGACGGTAGGGGTTTTCCCGAGCGCAGCCAGGGCTCCCATTGGGGAGCCCTTTTCACTGGGTGGCCAGCGTCAGAGCTCTGCAAGCTTCAAGCGCAGCCGCTCACGATGATCCGCAAGTTTTTCACTGTAACGACAGGAGCTGCATTCCATGGATCGTCGATTCCTCATCAAGAACGCCGGCATCGCCGGCATCCTGGCCGCCGGCGCCGCCCCCGCCGTGCATGCGCAGGCCGCCGTGCGTTGGCGCCTGGCTTCCAGCTTCCCGAAGTCGCTGGACACGATCTACGGTGCCGCTGAAGTCTTCTCGCAGAAGGTCAAGCAGCTGTCGGGTGGCAAGTTCGACGTGTCGGTCCACGCGGCCGGCGAGATCATGCCGGCCTTCGGCGTGGTGGACGGCGTGCAGAACGGCACCGTGGAAGCCGCCCACACCGCCCCCTACTACTTCTTCGGCAAGGACGAGACCTTCGCCATCGGCGGCGCCATCCCCTTCGGCCTGAACAGCCGCCAGATGACGGCCTGGACTTTCGAAGGCAACGGCCTGAAGCTGATGCGCGAGTTCTACGCCAAGTACAACATCGTCAACTTCGCCTGCGGCAACACCGGCGCCCAGATGGGCGGCTGGATGCGCAAGGAGATCTCCGGCGTCAAGGACCTCAAGGGCCTGAAGTTCCGCATCGGCGGCTTCGCCGGCAAGGTGCTGGAGCGCCTGGGCGGCGTGCCGCAGAACATTCCCGGCGGCGAGATCTACCAGGCGCTGGAGAAGGGCACGATCGACGCCGCCGAGTGGATCGGCCCGTATGACGACCAGAAGCTGGGCTTCAACAAGGTCGCCCCGTTCTACTACTACCCCGGCTGGTGGGAAGGTGGCCTGCAGCTGGACCTGTACGTCAACAACAAGGCCTTCGAAGCCCTGAACGCCGAGCAGAAGGCCATCGTCGAGACCGCCGCCACCTACGCGCACGTCGAGACCCAGGCCAAGTACGACGTCAAGAACCCGCCCGCGCTGAAGCAGCTGGTGGGCGCCGGTGCCAAGCTGCGCCCGTTCCCGGCCGACGTCATGGCCGAGGCCTTCAAGCAGGCCATGGGCCTGTACGAGGAGCTGTCCGCCAAGAACGAGAACTGGAAGAAGGTCTACGCCGACTACGCCCGTTTCCGCTCCGACCAGAACCTGTGGTTCCGCTTCACCGAGGCCACCTTCGACCGTTTCATGCAGAGCCAGAAGCTGTAAGCGGTAAGATTCCGTTTGCGCCTCGCATGGAGGGCCGCACGAGAGTGCGGCCCTTTGTCATTGATTCCAGACCCCAGGAGACTCCCGATGGATCGTCGCTCCCTCATCAAGAATGCCGGCATCGCCGGCGTGCTCGCCGCCGGCGCCGCGCCGGCCGTCCATGCCCAGGCCACGGTGCGCTGGCGCCTGGCTTCCAGCTTCCCCAAGTCGCTCGACACCCTGTTCGGTGGCGCCGAGACCTTCGCCAAGGCGCTCAAGGCCATGTCCGGCGGCAAGTTCGACGTGTCCCTGCACCCGCCCGGCGAGCTGATGCCCGCCTTCGGCGTGGTCGATGGCGTGCAGAACGGCACCGTCGAGGTCGTCCACACCGCTCCCTACTACTTCTTCGGCAAGGACGAGACCTTCGCCCTGGGCACCGCCATCCCCTTCGGCCTGAATGCCCGCCAGATGGCCTCGTGGCTCAATGAAGGCAACGGCGGCAAGCTGCTGCGCGAGTTCTACTCCCGCTACAACATGATCAACTTCCCCGGCGGCAACACCGGCGCCCAGATGGGTGGCTGGTTCCGCAAGGAGATCAAGAGCGCCAAGGATCTCAAGGGCCTGAAGTTCCGCATCGCCGGTTTCGCCGGCAAGATCATGGAGCGCATGGGCGTGGTGCCGCAGAACCTGCCGGGTGGCGAGGTCTACACCTCCCTCGAGAAGGGCACCATCGACGCGGCCGAGTGGGTCGGTCCCTATGACGACCAGAAGCTGGGCTTCGTGAAGGTCGCGCCGTTCTACTACTACCCCGGTTTCTGGGAAGGCTCGGCGCACATCGACTTCTTCGTCAACCAGAAGGCCTGGGACGCGCTGCCCGCCGAGTACAAGGCGATGGTCGAGGCTGCCTCCGCGCTGGCCCACAACGAGGTGCAGGCCCGCTACGACGCGCGCAACCCGGTGGCCCTCAAGCAGCTGGTCGCCCAGGGCGCGAAGCTGCGCGCCTTCCCGGCCGACATGATGAACGAGGCCTTCAAGATCTCCCAGGAGATCTACGAGGAGACCGCGGCCAAGAACGAGAACTTCCGCAAGATCTACCAGGACTTCTCCAAGTACCGCGCCGACCAGAACCTCTGGTTCCGTTTCACCGAGGGCACGTTCGACCGCTTCATGCAGACGCAGAAGCTGTGATCTGCCGACGGCCGCCCTCGAGGCGGCCGACCGGCCACCGCGCGCAGGGGCTCCTTCGGGAGCCCCTCGTCGTTTGGCGGCACGCCAGGCGCGGGTTAACCTCGGTGCCGCCATGCGCCACGCCGCCGACGCCATCGACTCCCCCGCCATGCGCCAGGCCGGGCGCGAGCTGCTCTCGCTCGCGCTGATGGACGCGCGCAACCACACCCTGCACCTGCTGGCGTGCTACGAGCCGGTGCGGCCCGACGCGGTGCTCTCGGTGGCCGATGCCATCGCCCAGCACGCTGCGCGCTGGACGGCGCCGCAGGCCGCCGATGCGGCCTTCCCCTCGCGCTCGCTGGCCGAGGCGCGCGAGCGGCTGCTGGTGCAGTTCGAGGCCACCCTCGAGGCGCTGGACGCTGCCCCCGACGACGACGCCGGCCTGGCCGCCTTCCGCGCCGCGCTGTTCCACGAGGACGCCTGGGGCGAGGAGCTGGTGGTCGAGGCGCAGGCCCTGGGCCTGGCCCTGCCGCTGGCCGTGCCGGCGGCGATCGCCCCGCGCGAACCGGTGGCCCTGCCCGCCACGCGCTGGACGTTGGGCAGCCCCGTGCCGGGCTTCGCCTTCGCCCTGGAGCGGCCGGCGCACGCGGTGGACGTCCCCGAGTTCGAGATCGACGCCCAGCCCGTCACCTGGTCGCAGTACATCGAGTTCGTCGACGACGGCGGCTACGACCGCGAGGCGCTGTGGAGCGCCGAGGGCTGGGCCTGGCTGCAGCGCGTGGCCCTGGGCGAGTCGCGGCGCGGGCCGCGCCACGTGGAGCAGATCGGCGTGGCCAGCGGCGCGGTCACGCAGGCGCTGTTCGGTCGGGTGGTGCGCCTGTCGGGTGCGCAGCCCGCGATGCACGTGGCGTGGTGGGAGGCCGACGCCTACGCCCGCTGGGCCGGCCGGCGCCTGCCCACCGAGGTGGAGTGGGAGGTCGCCGCGCACCAGGCGGCACGCCGCGGCTTCCGCTGGGGCGACGTGCGCGAGTGGACCGCCGGCACGCTGCGCCCCTGGCCGGGCTACGGGGCCGATGCCTGGGCCCGCGGCACCCCCTTCGATCCCGAGGGCGCCTGGGGCCGGGCCCGCGTCTTGCGCGGCGCCTCGTTCGCGACCCGCAGCCGCATGAAGCACCCGAAGGCGCGGGGCTTCGCGCTGCCCGAGCGCGACGCGGCGTTCACCGGGTTTCGCACCTGCGCGGTGTAGCCGCCGGATTTCCCCGGTTCGCGCTCGCCGGCAGCGGCGGGCCTCACCGGCCCGAGGCCGCCGGTTTCCGCTTCGGCTTCGCGAACCGCCACCACGGCAGCTGCTCGCTCAGGCTCAGCACCTCGCCGCTGTGCGAGGGCCGGTAGCCGGGCAGGGCGGCCAGGCGCGCCTGCCAGGCCGGCGTGGCCAGCACCTCGCGCAGCGCGCGCATGGCCGGCGCCTCCAGCGCCGACTTCAGGCACACGAGGAAGTAGTCCTCTTCCAGCAGCGGCACGAAGTCCAGCCCGCGCTCGCGCGCCGCGGCCTCGATGGCCAGGCCCGCGTCGGCCTCGCCCGACGCCACCGCCTGGGCCACCGCCGCATGCGAGGGCTCGACGCGCTCCCAGCCCTGTAGCCGCTGCGGCGCAAGCCCGGCGTCGAGCAGGAGCTGTTCGGCCACCAGCCGCGTGCCGGTGCCGAGGGCGCGGTTGACGTAGCGGGCATGGCCGTCGGCCAGGTCGCGGAAGGACCGCAGCCCCAGCGGGTTGCCGCGCGCCACCACCAGTCCCTGCCGGCGCCGCGCGAAGCCCACCACCTTGTGCAGGCCCGGCTTGAGCAGCGGCTGGTAGCTGCGCTGGGCCAGCGTGCCCGGAGGCGGCGCGTGCGGCGTGTGGAAGCCGGCCAGCGTGCAGCGACCCTCGTTGAGGGCGGCGATCGCGTCCACGCTGCCGGTGAAGCGGATGTCCAGGTGCAGGCCCGCCTGCGCCGCGTGCCCGCGCAGGGTGGCGATGCCCTCGTCATGGCTGGCGTACAGCGTGAGGACCTGGGCCGCGTCGTCGAAGGCCACCGCGAAGGCGCGTTCCAGGTCGGCGTGCAGGGCCTCGATCTGCGGCGCCAGCCGCGCCTGCGCCTGGCGCTCGGCCCACAGCAGCTTCTCGCCGAAGTCCGTCAGGCGCGCGGGCTGGCCCTTGTCCCACACGATCAGGCCGCGCCCCAGCTGCGCCTCCCAGCGTTTGAGCTCGCCCCACACATGGCGGTAGGACTGGCCCAGCTCGCGCGCCGCGCCGGAGATCGAGCCCTGGCGGCGCACGGCCTGCAGCAGGTCCACCAGCGGGTTGCGGATGCCGCCCACGGACGGCGCGCCGGCGGGCGCCAGGGCATAGGACAGCTCGATCTTGTGCACGGGCGGCAGTATGCGGCATGGCGCGATGCCGCCGCGGCGGCCTATGCACGGCGCTTCATAACGGACACTCCCTACCTCCCCGCCCCCCGCCAGCCCCTAGCATCGGCGGCATGAACGGATTCACGCAGAGTGCCGCGGCCGCCTGGGCCCTGCTCGCGCAGGGCGATGCCGCGCTCTGGTCGGTGGTCGGCCGCTCGCTGGCCGTCAGCGGCCTGGCCTGCGCCCTCGCCAGCACGCTGGGCCTGGCCCTGGGCGCCTGGCTCGGCGTCGCCCGCTTCGGCGGGCGCAGCGCGGTGCTGGCCGTCCTCAACACCCTGCTGGCCGTGCCCTCGGTGGTGGTGGGCCTGGTGGTGTACCTGCTGCTGTCACGCTCCGGCCCGCTGGGGCACCTGGGCTGGCTGTTCTCGCTCAAGGCCATGGTCATCGCGCAGGCGATCCTGGTGCTGCCGGTGGCCATGGCGCTGACCCGCCAGGTCGTCGAGGACGCCGAGCGCCTTCACGGCGAGCAGCTCGCCTCGCTGGGCGCCGGGCCCTGGCTGCGCGGGCTGCTGCTGGCGTGGGACGAGCGCTACGCCCTGCTCACCGTCCTCATCGCCTGCTTCGGCCGCGCCATCTCGGAGGTGGGCGCGGTGATGGTGGTGGGCGGCAACATCGACGGCTTCACCCGCGTCATGACCACCGCCATCGCGCTGGAGACCAGCAAGGGCGACCTGCCGCTGGCCCTGGCCCTCGGCGCGGTGCTGCTGTCGGTGGTGCTCGCGCTCAATGCGCTGATCGCGGTGGTGCGGCGCTGGCGCCTGGCGCATGGCGACGTGGCCGTCGCCGCCCGCGGCGCGATGGGGGCCGGCGCATGAACGCCGCGGCCGGCCAGCCCGCCGTGCAGATCGAGCTGCGCGAGGCCGACGTGCACTTCGGCCCGGTGCATGCCCTGAAGTCCGTCGGCCTGCGCGTGCATGCCGGCGAGCGCATCGCCCTGATCGGCCCCAACGGCAGCGGCAAGAGCACGCTGCTGCGCGCCCTGCACGGCCTGCTGCCGATTCGCGCAGGCGAGCTGCGGCGCGACGAGCGCGCGCGCCAGGCCATGCTGTTCCAGCGGCCCTCGATGCTGCGCGCCAGCGCCCTGCACAACGTGGCCCTGGGTGCCTGGCTGAACGGCGCGCGCTGGGGCGAGGCGCGCGCCCGCGCGCTGGAAGCCCTGCGCCGCGTCGGCCTCGACGAGTTCGCGCGCCGCAACGCCCGCGTCCTCTCGGGTGGGCAGCAGCAGCGGCTCGCCCTGGCGCGGGCCTGGAGCCTGCATCCCCAGGTGCTGCTGCTCGACGAGCCCACCGCCAGCCTCGACCCCCATGCCAAGCGCGAGGTCGAGCGCCTGATGGACGAATTCGCCCTGGCCGGCATGACCCTGGTCTTCGCCAGCCACAACCTCGGCCAGGTCAAGCGCCTGGCCGGGCGCGTCATCTACCTGGAACGCGGCCGCGTGCTCGCCGACCTGGCGGTCGAGCGGTTCTTCGACCGCGCCTTCCTGCCCCGGGTCTCGCCCGAGGCCGACCTGTTCGTCAGGGGAGAGCTCGCATGAGGCATCGCGCGGGCAAGGCCGTCGCCGCCGCGCTGCTGGCGCTCGGCGCCGCCGGGGCCTGGGCCCAGGCCGTCATCACGCTGTCGTCCACCACGTCCACCGAGCAGTCGGGCCTGTTCGCCCACCTGTTGCCGGCGTTCAGGCAGGCCACCGGCATCGAGGTGAAGGTCGTCGCCGTGGGCACCGGCCAGGCGCTGGACATCGCCCGCCGCGGCGACGCCGACGCGCTGCTGGTGCACGACACCGCCGCCGAGGAGAAGTTCGTCGCCGACGGGTTCGCCACCCGCCGCTACAGCGTCATGCACAACGACTTCGTGCTCGTGGGCCCGCGTGGCGACCCGGCCGGCGCGCGCGGCCGCGACATCGCCGCCGCCCTGAGGAAGGTCGCCGCCGCCAACGCCGCCTTCGTCTCGCGCGGCGACAAGAGCGGCACCCACGCCGCCGAGCTGCGCTACTGGGGTTCGCAGCCCAAGGGCGGTGGCTACCGCGAGTGCGGCTGCGGCATGGGGGCGGCGCTGAACATCGCCGCCTCCAGAGGCGCCTACGTGCTCGCCGACCGCGGCACCTGGCTCAGTTTCCGCAACCGCGCCGACCTCGCCGTCCTCGTCGAGGGCGACCCGCGCCTGTTCAATCCCTACGGCGTGATGGCCGTCAACCCCGCGAAGCACCCGCATGTGAAGGCGGCGCAGGCCCAGAAGTTCATCGACTGGCTGGTCTCGCCGGCTGGCCAGGCCGCGATCGCCGCCTACCGGATCGGTGGCGAGCAGCTGTTCTTCCCCAACGCCAGCCGCTGAGGCGCGCGGCCGGCCCGGCGCTCACTCCACCAGCGCCGCCGCCTTGACCTGGGCCCAGGCCGGCACGCCCGGCGCCAGCCCCAGCGCGTGCGCCGAGCGCGCGGTGATGCGCGCCAGCAGCGCCGCCTCGCCGCAGGCCAGGCGCACCAGCACCTGGCCCTCGTGGCGCGGGTCGGGCACGACCTCGGCCACCGTGCCGGGCAGGAGGTTGTTCACGCTGGTGGCGCGCGGCATCTCGGTGGCCACGCTCACGTCGCGCGCCAGCACGCGAACCCGCACGCGCCGGCCGGTCGCGGCGCCGGTGTCCCGCAGCCACAGCGCGCCGCCGCCGAAGTCCACCTGCATCAGCCGCCAGGGCGCGTCGCGCCCGGCGACGGTGGCCTCCAGCAGCACGCCGGTGTCCTCGCCCGGCACCACGGCCAGGTCGGTGCGAAGCAGCACCTCGCCCACCGGCCCGCAGGCCAGCGCGCGGCCCTGGTCCATCAGCACCAGGGTGTCGGCCAGGCGCGCCATCTCGTCGGCCGAGTGGGTCACGTACAGCATCGGGATCCTCAGCTCGTCGCGCAGGCGCTCGAGCCAGGGCAGGATGTCGCGGCGCCGCGCCGCGTCCAGCGCCGAGAGCGGCTCGTCCAGCAGCAGCACGCGCGGCTGCGTGGCCAGGGCGCGGGCGATGGCCACGCGCTGGCGCTCGCCGCCGGACAGCGCGTGCGGCCGGCGCGCCAGCAGGTGGCCGATGCCGAGCAGCTCGATCACGCCGTCCAGGGGCATCGCGGACGCCCCGCGCGCCGCGCGGCGCTGGCCGAAGGCCAGGTTGCCGCGCACGTCGAGGTGGTCGAACAGGCTGGCCTCCTGGAACACGTAGCCCAGGGGGCGCTGCCAGGTGGGCAGGTCGATGCCGCGGGCGTCGTCCTGCCAGCAGCTGCCCGCGATCTCCACGTGCGCGCGGTCGGCGCGTTCCAGGCCGGCGACGCAGCGCAGCACCGTGGTCTTGCCCGAGCCCGAGGGGCCGAACAGCGCGGTCACGCCGTGGCCCGGCAGGGTGAGGTCCACGTCCAGCGAGAAGCCGCCGGGGCGCGCCAGGTGCAGGGCGATGCGCGTGGCGGCGTCCAGCGTCATGCGGGGACGCGCCGCGTGCGGCGCTCCAGCAGGGCCAGCGCCAGCAGCACCACCAGGGAGAAGGCCACCATCGCGCCCGCCAGGGCATGGGCCTGCGGGTAGGCCAGGGCCTCGACATGGCCGTAGATCTGGGTCGACACCACCCGGGTCTGCTGCGGGATGTTGCCGCCGATCATCAGCACCACGCCAAACTCGCCGACCGTGTGCGCGAAGGCCATCACCGCGGCGGTGAGGATGCCCGGGCGGGCCAGGGGCAGGGCCACGTGCAGGAAGGCGTCCAGCGGGCGCGCGCGCAGCGTGGCGGCCACCTCCATCGGCCGCCGGCCCACCGCCTCGAAGGCGCGGCGCAGCGGCTGCAGCGCGAAGGGCAGCGAGTAGACGATCGAGGCCACCACCAGCCCCGGGAAGGTGAAGGGCAGCAGCCCCAGCCCCAGCGACTGCGTGAGGCGGCCGACCCAGCCCTGCGGGCCCATGGCCAGCAGCAGGTAGAAGCCCAGCACCGTGGGCGGCAGCACCAGGGGCAGGGTGGCTACCGCGCCGACGACGTCGGCCAGGCGCGAGCGGCTGTGGGCCAGCCACCAGGCCAGCGGCGTGGCCAGCGCCAGCAGCAGCACGGTGGTCACCGTGGCGAGCTTCAGCGTGAGCCACAGGGCCTGCAGGTCGTCGGGGGAGAAGGGCATGCCGGCGGGGCCTCTCAGGGCTCGTAACCGTGGGCGCGCAGGAGGGCGCGGGCCTCCTCGGTGCGCAGGAAGGCGAGCAGGGCGCGGGCGGCGGGGCTGTCGCGGCCCGGGACGAGCAGGATCGCGTCCTGCCGCAGCGGCGCATGCAGGCCGGCGGGCACCACCCAGGCCGAGCCGGCGGTGAGGCGGCCCTGGGCCTGCACCTGCGAGAGGGCCACGAAGCCGAGCGCCGCATTGCCGGTCGCCACGAATTGGTAGGCCTGGCCGATGCTCTCGCCCTGGACCAGCTTCGGCCGCAGGGCGGCGAGCACGCCCAGGCGCTCCATCGCCTCCATCGCCGCCGCGCCGTACGGCGCCAGCCGCGGGTCGGCGATGGCCAGGCGCTCGAAGCCGCCGCGGCGCAGGACCTCGCCCTGCGGGTCCACGCGGGCCGGGTCGGGGCTCCACAGCGCGAGCCGGCCGACGGCGTAGGTGAAGCGGGTGCCGGCCACGCCCAGGCCCTCGCGCTCCAGGCGCGCGGGCGTCTCGTCGTCGGCGGCCAGCAGCACCTGGAAGGGCGCGCCGTTGCGGACCTGGGCGTAGAAACGCCCGGTGGCGCCCACCGCCACCACGGCCTGGTGGCCGGTGGCGCGCTCGAACGCCGAGGCGATCTTCTGCATCGGCCCGGCGAAGTTCGCGGCCACCGCCACCGAGACCTGGCCGGCGGCGGCGCTCGCGCAGGCCAGGGCGGCGGCAGCCGCGGCGAGCCAGGGCTTGAGTCGGACGGTCACGAGGCGGGTCGGGCGGTGCACGTTGCGGGAAGCTGCGGGAAGTCGATGCGCGATTCTCGCCTGCCCGAAGCGGCCGTCCCGGCGGTCGCTGTCGCCGCCGTCGCCTCAGTCGCCGCGCAGGCGCCGGTACACCGTGGCGCGGCTGATGCCGAGCCGGCGCGCGGCCTCCATCACGTTGCCGCGCGCCTCGCGCACGGCCTGGCGGATCAGGCCGGCCTCGACCTCGCGCAGGGCGGCGGCGGGCGCCGCCAGCTCGCGCACGGACGCGCCGGCGGCCTGGGCGAGGACCTGCACCGCCAGGCCGGACCACAGCGGCACCTCGCGCGGCGCGGGGTGGCGGGCGGCGTCGAACAGCTGCGCCCAGGGCAGGGCGAAGACCTCGCCGGCATGGGGCGGCTCGCCGCCGGGGTGCGGGGCCAGGCCCGTCATCTCGCGGGCCGCGGCATTGGCGCCGGCGATGCGGCCGTCGGCATCCAGGGCCAGCAGGCCGTCGTCGTCGCCGCCGAAGGCCTCGCCGGGCCAGCGCACCCGCAGCAGCAGGGCGTGGGGCTCGCCCAGCACCAGCGCGTTGCCGATGCCGCGCGCGGCCTGGGTGACCAGGTGGCGCAGGCCGGGGCGCTCGGCGGCGTCGACGCCGGTCACGTCCAGCATGCCCACGCAGTCGCCGTGCGGGCCGAAGACCGGCGCGCCGGCGCAGGTGTAGCAGGCGGTGTCGTCGAAGAAATGCTCGCCGCGGTGCAGCCACACCGGCTGGCGCTCGGCCAGCGCGGCGCCGATGGCGGTGGTGCCTACCGCGCGCTCGGACAGGTCGACCCCGACGCGGGCGATCACGTCGGCGCGGCGGTCGGTGCGGTCGATGGCGCCGTCCACGCCCACCACCACGCCCTGGGCGTCGGTCAGCAGGGTGAAGTAGCCGATGCGGCCCACCGCCCGCCCCAGCGAGGCCAGGGGGCCGGCGGCGGCGCGAAGCAGGCCCGCGCTGGCGTCCCGGGCGCGCCGCGTGGCGGCGGCGGAGACCAGCTCGAAGCCCACCGGCGCCTCCGGCCGCAGGCCCTGGGCCAGGCAGCGGCTCCAGGAGCGCTCGATCCAGGGCGGCAGCGAGGCGGGCGCCGGCAGGCCCTCGCGCAGCGCGCAGCGGGCGCGGTCGATCTGGGCCAGGCGCCAGTCGGCGGGGGCAGGGGAGGCGGGCGGGTGCATGGGGGTGGTCTGCATTGGGCCTGCGCGGCCGAGGGGGTGTCAACCGCGCCAACCCTGCCCGGGGGTCGCCGCGGCGGCGGTGTCTCAATTTGAGAATTTCCGGCCAAGGCGCACGGCCATCTCAGGGTTTCGCCTAGCCAGGGGCGGCCTGCGGCCCTCGAAGAATCCCCTGATCCCGTACCCAGTACCCCCAGGAGACAAGGCATGCAAGTCAAGCTCAAGGTCAACGGCCGACCCGCGACGATCGATGTCGCCCCCAACACCCTGCTGGTGCAAGCCATCCGCGAACACCTGCGACTGACCGGTACCCACGTGGGCTGCGACACCGCGCAGTGCGGCGCCTGCACGGTCCACGTCAACGGCAAGGCGGTGAAGTCGTGCAACACCCTGGCCGTGCAGCATGACGGCGCCGAGGTCACCACCATCGAGGGCCTGGCCGCCGCCGACGGCACCCTGCACCCGATGCAGGCCGCCTTCAAGGAGTGCCACGGCCTGCAGTGCGGCTTCTGCACCCCGGGCATGGTCATGAGCGCGCTGGACCTGTGCCAGCGTCATCCCAACGCCAGCGAGGCCGAGATCCGCGAGCAGCTCGAGGGCAACATCTGCCGTTGCACCGGCTACCAGAACATCGTCAAGGCCGTCCAGCTCGGGCGCGCCAACATGACGGCCTGAGCGACTCGACCCCGAACACCACAGGAGACAAGCCATGGGTGCATCCGATTTCGCCAAGCTCCCCCACATCGGCGAGGCCCTCCGCCGCAAGGAGGACATGCGCTTCCTCACCGGCGCCGGCCAGTACACCGACGACATCAACCTCGCCAACCAGCGCCACGCCGTCTTCGTGCGCTCGCCGCATGCGCATGCCCGCATCCTCTCGGTCGATGTCTCGGCCGCCGAGGCCCTGCCCGGCGTGACCCGCGTGTTCACCGGCAAGGACCTCGAGGGCAAGGTCAACGGCCTGCCCTGCGGCTGGCTGATCACCAGCGTCAACGGCGAGGCCATGAAGGAGCCGCCGCACCCGGTGCTGGCCGTGGACCGCGTGCGCTACGTGGGCGACCACGTCGCCATGGTGGTGGCCGACACGGCGGAACAGGCCCGCAACGCCGCCGAGGCGGTGGTGGTGGATTACGAGGTGCTGCCCGCCTCGGTCGACGTCGCTGCGGCCAAGACCGGCCCCGCCCTGCATGACGCCGCCCCCGACAACCACTGCTACAAGTGGGCCATCGGCGACAAGGCCGCGGTCGATGCCGTCTTCGCCAAGGCCGCCCATGTGACGAACCTGGACCTGGTGAACAACCGCCTGGTGCCCAACGCGCTGGAGCCGCGCGCCGCCATCGGCGCCTACAACCGCGCGAACGACGAGTACACCCTCTACGTCTCCAACCAGAACCCGCACGTGGAGCGCCTGCTCATGACCGCCTTCGTCCTCGGCCTGCCCGAGCACAAGGTGCGCGTGATCGCCCCCGACGTGGGCGGCGGCTTCGGCTCCAAGATCTACCTCTACGCCGAGGACGTGGCCCTGACCTGGGCCGCCAGGCAGCTCAATTGCGCCATCAAGTGGGTGGCGGACCGCAGCGAGGCCTTCCTGTCCGACGCCCATGGGCGCGACCACGTGAGCCACGCCGAGATGGCCATGGACAAGGACGGCAAGTTCCTCGCCATGCGCGTGCACACCGACGCCAACCTCGGCGCCTACCTGTCCACGTTCTCCACCGCGGTGCCCACCATCCTGTACGCCACGCTGCTGGCGGGCCAGTACACCACGCCCCAGGTCTATGTGGAGGTGGACGCCTGGTTCACCAACACCGCCCCGGTCGACGCCTACCGCGGCGCCGGCCGCCCCGAGGCCACCTACCTGCTGGAGCGCCTGGTGACCCGCTGCGCCTGGGAGCTGGGCCTGGGCCAGGACGAGATCCGCAAGCGCAACTTCATCACCCAGTTCCCGTACCAGACCCCGGTGGCCTTGCAATACGACATCGGGGACTACCACGCCTGCATGGACAAGGCCAAGGTGCTGGCGGAGGTCGACGGCTTCGCCGCCCGCCGGGCAGCGAGTGCCGCCAAGGGCCTGAAGCGCGGCATCGGCTACAGCAGCTACATCGAGGCCTGCGGCATCGCGCCCTCGAACATCGCGGGCGCCCTGGGCGCGCGCGCCGGCCTGTTCGAGTGCGGCGAGATCCGCGTGCACCCGACCGGCAGCGTCACCGTGTTCACCGGCTCCCACAGCCACGGCCAGGGCCACGAGACCACCTTCGCGCAGGTGGTGGCGGCGCGCCTGGGCATCCCGGTGGAGAACGTGGACGTGGTCCACGGCGACACCGGCCGCGTGCCCTTCGGCATGGGCACCTACGGCTCGCGCTCCATCAGCGTGGGCGGCGCCGCCATCATGAAGGCGCTGGACAAGATCGAGACCAAGGCCAAGAAGATCGCCGCGCACCTGATGGAGGCCAGCGACGCCGACATCGAGTTCGCCAACGGCGAGTTCAGCGTCAAGGGCACCGACAAGAAGATCCCCTTCGCCCAGGTGGCCCTCACCGCCTACGTGCCGCACAACTACCCGCTGGACAAGCTGGAGCCGGGCCTGAACGAGACCGCGTTCTACGACCCGACCAACTTCACCTTCCCGGCCGGCACCTACATCTGCGAGGTCGAGGTCGACCCGGCCACTGGCGTGGTGCGCGTCGACCGCTTCACCGCGGTGGACGACTTCGGCACCATCATCAACCCGATGATCGTCGAGGGCCAGGTGCACGGCGGGCTCGCCCAGGGCATTGGCCAGGCGCTGCTCGAGAACTGCGTCTACGACAAGGACTCCGGCCAGCTCCTGACCGGCAGCTTCATGGACTACACCATGCCCCGCGCCGATGACTTCCCGCAGTTCCGGCTCGACCACGTCTGCACGCCCTGCACCCACAACCCCCTGGGCACCAAGGGCTGTGGCGAGGCCGGCGCCATCGGCTCCCCGCCGGCCGTGATCAACGCCGTGCTCGACGCGCTGCGCGACCTCGGCGTGAAGGAGTTCGACATGCCTGCCACCCCCAGCCGCGTGTGGCAGGCGATCCAGGCCGCCCGCGCCTGAGGTTCAAGGTACGAGCAAGGTACAAGAGGACACACCATGTACGCATTCAACTTCGAGCAGCCCGCCAGCCTGGCCGACGCCACCCGCCTGGCCGCCGCCGGCGGCAAGCCCCTGGCCGGCGGCCAGACCCTGCTGGCCTCCATGAAGCTGCGCCTGGCCGCTCCCGAGCAGCTGGTGGACCTGGGCCGCGTCGGCGAGCTGGCCGGCATCTGCCGTGACGGCAACAACCTCGTCATCGGCGCCATGACCCGCCACGCCGAGGTCGCCGCCAGCGACGAGGTGCGCAAGGCCCTCCCGGCGCTGGCCGACCTGGCCGGCGGCATCGGCGACCGCCAGGTGCGCGCCCTGGGCACGCTGGGCGGCTCCGTCGCCAACAACGACCCGGCCGCCTGCTACCCCAGCGCGGTGCTGGGCCTGGGCGCCACCGTCATCACGAACCGGCGCCGCATCGCGGCCGACGACTTCTTCCAGGGCATGTTCACCACCGCACTGGAGGAGGGCGAGCTGATCACCGCGATCTCTTTCCCCATTCCCCAGCGCGCCGCATACCTGAAGTTCAAGCAGCCGGCCTCGCGCTTCGCGCTGATCGGCGTGTTCGTCGCGCAGACCGCGGCGGGCGTGCGCGTCGCCGTCACTGGCGGCGGCAACGGCGTGTTCCGCCATGCCGGCCTGGAGGCGGCGCTCACGAAGTCGTTCACCCCCGAGGCCGCGGCCGGCGTGAAGGTGGACGACGCCGAGCTGTCCTCCGACCTGCATGCCAGCGCCGCCTACCGCGCCAACCTGGTGGGCGTGATGACGCAACGCGCCGTCGCCAAGGCGCTGGCCTGAGGACGGTCCCCGAGGCGCGGGGTCCCGCGTGCGCCAGCAGGGCGCGGCGGCATCCTGTACCCTCGGGCGTGCCGCCGGGCCAGTCCGGCGGCGCCCCGGTGCGGGCCGTCCCGGCCCGCACCGGCCTCCCGCCCCTCCGCTCCCGCCCATGACTGCCGCGACCTCCCCCTTCGCTTCCATCGACGACCTGGCCCGCGCGCTGGAGTCGGTCGGCTACTTCGCCGACCGACGCCTGGCCACGGCCGTCTTCCTGGCCGTGCGCCTGCAGCGCCCGTTGCTGCTGGAGGGCGAGCCCGGCGTCGGCAAGACCGAGCTGGCCAAGGCCCTGTCCGCGGTCCTCGGGCGCGAGCTGCTGCGGCTGCAGTGCTACGACGGCCTGGAGCATCGCGAGGCGCTCTACGAGTGGAACTACGCCGCGCAGCTCCTGCACATGCGCGCCGCCGAGGGCAAGGCCGACCCGGCGCAGGTCGAGCGCGAGGTCTACCAGGACCGCTACCTGATTCGTCGCCCGCTGCTGCAGGCCCTGCAGGCGCCCGATCCCGGCGCGGTGCTGCTGGTCGACGAGGTCGACCGCGCCGACGAGCCCTTCGAGGCCTTCCTGCTGGAGTACCTGGGCGAGTACCAGGTCAGCATCCCCGAGCTTGGCACCATCCGCGCGCGCGCCGTGCCGGTCACCCTCCTCACCAGCAACCGCACCCGCGAGCTGAACGACGCGGTCAAGCGCCGCTGCCTGTACCACTGGCTCGATTACCCCGACCGCGAGCGCGAGCTGGCCATCGTGCGCTCGCGCGTGCCCGGCGCCAGCGAGGCGCTCTCGCGCCAGGTCGCCGATTTCGTCGGCCGCCTGCGCTCCCAGCCCTTTGCCAACGCCTTCCAGCGCGTGCCCGGCATCGCCGAGAGCGTGGAGTGGGCCAAGGCCCTGGTGGCCCTGGACACCCTGGTCGTCGACCCCGAGGTGGTGGCCGACACCGCCGGCATCCTGTTCAAGCAGCGCGAGGACGTGGCGGCGCTCACCCCCGACCTCGTCACCGAACTGCTGCAGCCCGAGGAAGGCGCCGCGGCGCCTTAGGGGGCTTCCATGCAGCTCGGCGACGCCCGCTCCGGCAAGCTGGCCGACAACCTGGCCGGCTTCGGCCGTGCCCTGCGCCGCGCCGGCGTACCGGTGGACAGCGCCCGCATCGCCCTGGCCGGCGAGGCGGCGCAGGCCGTGGGCGTGGCCAGCCGGGCCGACCTCGGCGCGGCGCTGGAGGCGGTGCTGGTCTCCCGTGAGCGTGACCGCGAGGTGTTCCGCGAGCTGTTCGACGCGTATTTCCGCGACCCGCAGGTCGCCCACAAGCTGCTGGCGCAGATGCTGCCCACCGCCGAAGGCCGGGCGGAGCCCTCGCGCCGCCGCCCCCGGGTGAACGACGCGCTCGCCCCGCCGCGCCCGCTCGCGGCGCCCGCCGCCCCGCGCCGCGACGAGGAGGTGCGCCTGGACGCGGCCATGACCGCCACCGACCTGCAGCGCCTGCGCCATGCCGACTTCGGCGCGCTGGGCGCCGCCGAGTACGCGCTGGTGGAACGCCTGGCGCGCGACATCCCGCTGCCGCTGCCCCGCACCGCCTCGCGCCGCACCCGCCCGGGCTGGCGCGGCGCGCGCCCGCACTGGGCGGGAGCCTTGCGCCGCGCCAGCCACACCGGCGGCGAGCTGCTGCAGCTGCCCCGCCTGGCCCGGCGCGAGGAGCCGCTGCCGCTGCTGGTGCTGGTGGACATCTCCGGCTCGATGGAGCGCTACGCCCGCCTGCTGCTCGCCTTCCTGCATGCCGCCACCCGCGAGCTGCGGGGCCGGCGCGACGTCTTCGCCTTCGGCACCCGGCTGACCGACCTCACGCCGGCCTTCCGCCTCGCCGACACCGACGCCATGCTCGCCGCGGCCTCCGCCGCCATCGACGACTTCGCCGGCGGCACGCGGCTGGGAGAATCGCTGGCCACGCTGCGCCGTCGCCATGCGCGCCGGCTGGTGGGCCGCCGCACCGTGGTCCTCGTCGTCAGCGACGGCCTGGACACCGGCGAGCCCGCGGACCTCGACCGCGAACTCGACTGGCTGCGCCTGCACACCCGGCGCCTGCTGTGGCTCAACCCCCTGCTGCGGTTCGACGGCTACCAGCCGCTGGCGCGCGGCGCGGCGGTGCTGCACCGGCGGGCCCACGCCATGCTGGCGGTCCACAACCTCAGCGAACTGAGACAACTGGCGGCCGGCCTCGCCGCCGTCATGAAGAACTGAAAGAAACCAGGAAGACAACACCATGGAAATGCAAGGCAGCCGCCACCTCGCCGTCTCCCAGCAGCAGGCCTGGGACGCCCTCAACGATCCCGACGTCCTCAAGGCCTGCATCCCCGGCTGCGAGCGCATGGAGGCCACGGGCGAGGGCCAGTTCGCCGTCGGCGTCGCCGTCAAGATCGGCCCCGTCGCGGCGCGCTTCGCGGGCAAGGTGGCCCTGAGCGACATCGACCCGCCCACCCGCTACACCCTGAGCTTCGACGGCCAGGGCGGCGCCGCCGGCTTCGGCAAGGGCCAGTCCCAGGTCTCCCTGGCGGCGGCGGCCGACGGCCGCGGCTGCGACCTCACGTACACCGTGAACGCCCAGGTCGGCGGCAAGATCGCGCAGATGGGGCAGCGCCTGATCGATGGCGTGGCCAAGTCCATGGCGGAGGATTTCTTCAAGCGCTTCGACGCGGCCATGCAGCAGCGCCATCCCGAGGCCTACGCCGCCGAGGCCGAAGCCGTGGCCGGTGCAGCCGCCGCCGCCGGGGCGCCGGCTCCTGCCGCCCCCCCCGAGGGCTCGGGCGCCGCGATCCCCGCCTGGCTCTGGGGCGCCGGCGCGGTCATCGTCGCCGCGGCGGTGTTCCTCCTCACCCGCTGAAGGGGCCGCGATGGAAAACCTCGACGTCATGGTGCTGCGCACGCTGCGTGACTGGCGCGGCGCCGGCAAGCGCGCGATGCTGGTCACGGTGGTGCGTACCTGGGGCTCCTCGCCGCGCCCGGTCGGCTCCATCATGGCCCTGTGCGAAGACGGCTCGGTGGTCGGCTCCGTCTCCGGCGGCTGCATCGAGGACGACCTGATCTACCGCCACACCCAGGCCTACGCCGGCAAGGAGCCGGGCCACACCATCCCGAGCGGGGCGCCGGGCTTCGTCAAGTACGGCATCACCGCCGACGAGGCCCACCGCTTCGGCCTGCCCTGCGGCGGCACCCTGGAACTGCTGCTGGAGTACGACCCCGACGCCGCCTCGCTCGCCGAGCTGGTGGCCCTGCTCGAGTCCGGCCGCCTCGTGCGCCGGCGCACCCGCCTGGCCGACGGCGCCGTCACCCTGGAGCCCGCGCCCGCGCCGGCCGACCTCGCGGTTTCGGACACGGAGCTGGCCAACACCTTCGGCCCGGAGTACCGCATGCTCCTGATTGGCGCCGGCCAGCTCACCGAGTACCTGGCCACCATGGCGCTTTTCAGCGGCTTCGCGGTCACCGTCTGCGACCCGCGCGAGGAGTACCGCGGCGGCTGGCACGTGGCCGGCGTCCAGCTGGTGTCCGACATGCCGGACGACGTCGTCACCGCCTTCAAGCCCGACGCGCGCAGCTGCGTCGTGGCCCTCACGCACGACCCCAAGCTCGACGACCTGGCCCTGCTCGAGGCGCTGGGGACCGACGCCTTCTACGTCGGCGCCATCGGCAGCCGCCGCAATAACGACGCGCGCCGCCAGCGCATGATCGAGCACTTCGGCCAGACCGAGGCCTCGCTCGCGCGCCTGCGCGGCCCCATCGGCATCTACATCGGCAGCAAGACCCCGCCGGAGATCGCGGTCAGCGTGATGGCGGAGATCCTCGCGGTGAAGAACGGCGTCACCCTGCCGCGCGACATGGAAGTGGCCCAGGCCAAGAACAAGGCCGAGCCCGCGGCGGCGCCGGCCGACGCCTTCGCCTGCGGGATCCCGCGTCCCTGAGGCGTCGCCCGGCCCAGCCCGAAAGCCAAAGGCCACCCGAGGGTGGCCTTTGGCTTGGTGCACCCGCGCGGGGCGCGGGTGCGCAGGGGCGGCTTACTTGAGGTAGGCGTCCACCAGCTGCTTGCCCTCCGGGCCGGCCTTCTCCAGCCACTCCTTGAGCATCACGTCGCCCACCTTCTTCATGTCGGCCTTGAGCTGGGCCGACGGCGGCACGATCTGCATGCCGTTGGCCTTGAGCTTGTCCAGCGTGTCGGTGTTCACGCGCCGGCTGGCGGCCCAGCCTCGGGCCTCGGCGTCGGCGGCGGCCTTGAGCACGGCGTCCTGCGTGGGCTTGTCCAGCGCGTCGAAGGCGCGCTTGTTCACGATCACCGCGTTCTTCGGCAGCCAGGCCTGGGTGTCGTAGAAGTACTTCAGGTGCTCGTAGGTCTTGGTGTCGAAGCCGGTGGAGCCGGAGGACATGTACGAGTCCACCACGCCGGTGGCCATGGCCTGCGAGAGCTCGGCGGCCTGCACCGTCACCGGCACCGCGTTCACCAGTTCGGCGATGCGGGCGGTGGCCGGGCTGTAGGCGCGCCACTTCAGGCCCTTCATGTCGGCGCCGGAGGCGATCGGGCGCTTGGTGTAGATGCCCTGCGGCGGCCACGCCACCGAGTACAGCACCGCCATGCCCTGCTCGCCGAGCTTCTTGTCCAGGAGCGGCTTCTGCGCGCGGTACAGCTTCATCGCCTCGTCGTAGCTGTCGGCCAGGAACGGCAGGCCGTCGGCGCCGAAGATCTGCCACTCGTTCTGGTAGGCCACCAGCAGGATCTCGCCGATCTGCGCCTGGCCGCCCTGCACCGCGCGCTTGATCTCGTTGGCCTTGAACAGCGAGGCGTTGGGGTGCACCGTGATCTTGAGCTTGCCGCCGGTGGCCTTGTCCACCTCGTTGGCGAACTGCACCAGGTTCTCGGTGTGGAAGTTGCCGGCGGGGTAGGCCGCGGGCAGGTCCCACTTGGTCTGGGCGAAGGCCTGGCCGGCCAGGGCGAGGGCGGCGACGGAAAACGCGAGTTTCAATTTCATCAGTGCTCCGGATCGGTGCGGAAAAGTATCGGGGTCCGGGCGTCATGCAACCCCCGGGCCAGCGTGCGCGAGTCGCGTCACGCTTGAGATGTTAGGGTGTGCGGCATGCGCGGTCCATGTCGTGCTTTGGTGTTCAGTCTGATCAGTGCCTGCGGCGCCCTGGTGCGCGCGCAACCGGCGCTGCTGCCGGCGCTCGCCCCGGTGCATGCCGCCGGCTGCGAGGGCCGTCCCGGCGTGGCCACGCCCTGGCGGCAGCCCGCGGCCCTGGCCGAGGCGGCGCGCCGCATGGCGCGGGGCGTGCCCGCGGCCCAGGCAGCTCGCCAGGCCGGCTACCGCGCCACGACGCTGTTCCAGGTGACCTTCCGCGGCTACCGCGACACCGCGGCCATGGCCCGGGCCGCGGCCTCGCGCTATTGCGCGGCGCTGACCGACCCGCGCCTGGGCGACGCGGCGGTCCACCAGGAGGGCGACACCACCTGGCTGGTGCTCGCCGCGCCCTTCGCGCCGCCCGCCCCACAGGACGCGCCCGCGGTGGCCGCCGAGGTGCTGCGTCTCGTGAATGAGGCGCGCGCGCGCCCGCGCCGCTGCGGCGATCGCCCGTTCGACGCCGCGCCGCCGCTGGCGCCGGACGCCACGCTGGACCGTGCCGCCGCCGGCCACGCACAGGACATGGCGCGCCACAGCTACCTGGAACATCGGGGCCGCGACGGCAGCCACGCGAGCGAACGCGCCACGCGCGCGGGCTACCGCTGGCGCGCGGTCGGCGAGAACCTGGCCTCCGGCCCGACCAGCGCGCGCGAGGTGGTGCAGGGCTGGCTGGCCAGCCCTGGCCACTGCGCCAACCTGATGCAGCCGGCCTTCACCGAGATGGGCCTGGCCTACGCGGTGGACCTGGACAGCGAGGCCGGCATCTACTGGGCACAGGTGCTGGCGCGCCCGCGCTGAGTCGGCCTCAGCCCTTGGACTGACCCATCACCAGGTCCGGCAGCCAGGTCACGACCTGCGGAAAGACGGTGATCAGCGCGATGCACACCACCAGGCACAGGAAGAAGGGGATCGCCGCCCGCGCGATGGTGTTGCTGTCCTTGCCCGTCATGTTCTGGAGCACGAACAGGTTGAATCCCACCGGTGGCGTGACCTCGGCAATCTCCACCAGCAGCACGATGAAGATGCCGAACCAGACCAGGTCGAAACCCGCCTTCTGCACCATCGGCAGCACCACGGCGGACGTCAGCACGATCATGCTGATGCCGTCCAGCGCGGTGCCCAGGACCAGGTAGACGACCACCAGGCAGGCGATCAGGCCCACCGGCGACAGCTGCAGGCTGTTCACCCACTCGGCCAGCTCGCGCGGCACGCCGGTGAAGGCCATGGTCTTGGTCAGGAAGGCGGCACCGGCCAGGATGAACATGATCATGCAGCTGGTTCGCGTGGCCCCCATCAGGCCGTCCCAGAAGTTCTGCCAGCTCAGGGATCGGCCCCAGGCTGCGATCGCCAGCGAGCCCACCACGCCGTAGGCGGCGCACTCGGTGGCCGTGGCGACGCCGGCGACCAGCACCCACACGATGAACACGATCAGCGCCGAGCAGGGGATCAGGTTGCCGCTCTTGCGAAGCTTCTGCGCGAAGCTCGAGGGCGCGTCGGCCGGCGGCACCTTGTCCGGGTTGCGGATCGACCACCAGGCGATGTACCCCATGAACAGCGCCATCAGCAGCGCGCCCGGGATGAATCCGGCCAGGAAGATGCGGATGATCGAGGCGTCCGCCGCGACCGCATACACCACCATCGTGATCGAGGGCGGGATCAGGATGCCCAGCGTGCCGGCGGTGGCCAGCGAGCCCAGGGCCAGTCGCTCGTCGTAGCCGCGCTTCTTCAGCTCGGGCAGGGCCACCTTGGCGATCGTCGCGCAGGTCGCGGCCGACGAGCCCGACACCGAGCCGAAAATTCCGCAGCCCAGGATGGTGGTGTGCATCAGCCGTCCCGGCACCCGGTTCAGCCAGGGCCGCAGGCCCTCGAACATCTCCTCGGACAGCCTGGTGCGGAACAGGATCTCCCCCATCCAGATGAACAGG
Organism: Ramlibacter sp. MAHUQ-53; assembly: GCF_052600055.1. Taxonomy (NCBI): domain Bacteria; kingdom Pseudomonadati; phylum Pseudomonadota; class Betaproteobacteria; order Burkholderiales; family Comamonadaceae; genus Ramlibacter; species Ramlibacter sp. MAHUQ-53. Next base: position 5,017 of record NZ_JBQWTS010000017.1, on the reverse strand, counting down.
GGCAGGGCGGCCAGCTCCCAGGAAGCATTGCTTTCCCAGAAGGCGGAGAACAGGTTCTTGCCCGGTTGCGTGCTGGTGAAGAAGGCCTGGCCGACCCACCCGCAGATGGCGAGGGTCATGGCGATCCACACGCCGCCTGCCAGGAGCAGCAGCATGACCACCAGCAGGAACAGTCCGATCGCGAGCGTTTCCATGGGGCGCTCCTGCTCAGACGTCCGACGAGAAATCGCCGTGGGCGTGGCGTTCCTCCACCGCCACCACGAAGCTCGGGCGCTGCCCGCGCAGCACGATGACCAGCTCGTCGACCATCGCCAGCAGGAACAGCCAGGCGCCGAGCACGAAGGTGGTCTGCGGAATCCACAGCGGGATCGCCAGCAGGCCGTTCGCCATGTCGTTGAATTCGTAGCTCTCCCAGGCGAAGCGGGTGGCCCAGTAGGCCAGGTAGCCGATGGCCGCCGTGCCGATGCACAGGCAGCCGGCCTCGAACCCCTGGCGCAGGCTTGCCGGCATCCGCTCCAGCAGCAGCGTCACCCGCACGAAGTCGCCATGCTTGAAGGCGTGGGCCATCGCCAGGAAGGCCGATGCGGCGCACAGCCAGGCCACGACGTCGTTGGTCGCGCCGGTGCGCACGCCGAACTCGCGCAGGATGCTCTGGCCCACCATCAGTACGGCGATCGCCAGCACGCACAGCGCGGCCAGCCGTCCGGCCAGCAGGAAGAGGAAGTCGAGTGTTTTTCTCATGTTGAACTGGAAGATCGGTCCCGGTCATTCTGACGCGGCAGCACCGTGGTTTTCCTCAAGCACACCCCGGGCCAACCCCAATATAAAAAGCGGCTAAATTGCCTGGGCACGGCTGATGCTTGGCACGCCGGACCCTCCCAGTGAACACGAAAGGATGTATGAGCCAAGGTGAACACGCCGCCGTCGCCACGGGCGCGGCTCGCTGGCAGTTCTGGATCGATCGCGGCGGCACGTTCACGGACATCGTGGCCCGTCGCCCCGATGGCGGCCTCGTCACGCACAAGCTGCTGTCCGAGAACCCCGAGCAGTACGCCGACGCCGCCGTCGCCGGCATCCGCCACCTGCTGGGCCTGGCCGCCGGCGAGCCGATCACGCCCCAGCGGGTCGAGTGCGTGAAGATGGGAACCACGGTCGCCACCAACGCGCTGCTCGAACGCAAGGGCGAGCCCACGCTCCTGGTCACCACCCGGGGCTTCCGTGACGCGCTGCGCATCGCCTACCAGAACCGTCCCCGCCTGTTCGACCGGCGCATCGTCCTGCCCGAGCTGCTCTACGCCGAGGTCGTCGAGGCTGCCGAGCGCATGGGCGCGCATGGCGACTGCATCGAGCCGCTGGACGAGGACCGCCTGCGCGCCGACCTGCAGGCCGCCCATGCCCGGGGCCTGCGCAGCGTGGCCATCGTCTTCATGCATGGCTGGCGCTACACCGCCCACGAACAGGCCGCGGCCCGCCTCGCGCGGGAGGCCGGCTTCACCCAGGTCAGCACATCGCACCAGACCAGCCCGATGATGAAGTTCGTCAGCCGGGGCGACACCACCGTGGTCGATGCCTACCTGTCACCCATCCTGCGCCGCTACGTCGACCAGGTGGCGCGCGAGATGCCGGGCGTGCGCATCTTCTTCATGCAATCCTCCGGCGGCCTCACCGACGCCGGCGCCTTCCAGGGCAAGGACGCCATCCTCTCGGGCCCGGCCGGCGGCATCGTCGGCATGGCGCGCACCGCGGCCCTGGCGGGCCATGGGCATGTCATCGGCTTCGACATGGGAGGTACCTCCACCGACGTCTCGCACTACGCGGGTGAATTCGAGCGCGAGTTCGAGACCCAGGTGGCCGGCGTGCGCATGCGCGCACCGATGATGAGCATCCACACGGTGGCGGCGGGCGGCGGCTCCATCCTGGAGTTCGACGGCGCGCGGTTCCGCGTCGGCCCGCACAGCGCCGGCGCGAACCCGGGCCCGGCGAGCTACCGCCGCGGCGGGCCGCTGGCGGTCACCGATGCCAACGTCCTGGTCGGCAAGATCCAGCCCGCGTACTTTCCGCGCGTCTTCGGCCCGGGGGGCGACCTGCCCCTGGGCGTGGAGGTGGTGCGCGAGAAGTTCGGCGAGCTGGCGGCGCGCAGCGGCCGCAGCGCGGAGGAGGTCGCCGAGGGCTTCATCGCCATCGCCGTGCAGCAGATGGCCAACGCCATCAAGAAGATATCGGTGGCCCGCGGCTATGACGTCACCCGCTACACGCTCCAGTGCTTTGGCGGTGCGGGCGGGCAGCATGCCTGCCTGGTGGCCGACGCCCTGGGCATGAACCGAGTCTTCGTCCACCCGCTCGCGGGCGTGCTCTCGGCCTATGGCATGGGCCTGGCCGACCAGAGCCTGATCCGCGAACAGGCCGTCGAACTGCTCCTGGCCGCTGAGGCCCTGCCCGCCATCGGCGAGCGGCTCGATGCGCTGGCCGCCGCCGCCCGCGCCGACCTCGTGCGCCAGCAGGTCGGTGCCGGGGCGCTGCAGATCCATCGGCGTGTCCATGTCCGATACCAGGGGACCGACTCGGCGCTGGTCGTGCCGCACGGGGACCTGGACGCCCTGGTGGCCGGCTTCGAGGCCGCCTACCTGCGCCGGTTCGCCTTCCTCATGAAGGGCAAGCCGCTGGTGGTCGAGGCGGTCTCCGTGGAGGCCGTGGTCGCGGGTGACGCACCCGCCGAGCCGCGCCTGCCGCTGCAGCCCGAACGCCTTGTACCGCGCCGCGAGACCGTACGCATGTACTCGGGCGGCGCCTGGCATGAGGCGGCCCTGGTCGTGAGGGAGGACCTGCGTCCCGGCGACCGCCTCCCGGGGCCGGCGATCATTGCGGAACGGAATGCCACCACCGTGGTCGAGCCCGGCTGGGAGGCCGCGATCACCGACCTGGACCACATCGTGCTGGAGCGCCGAACCCCGCGAGCCTTGCGCTTCGCCGCCGGCACCACGGTGGACCCGATCCTGCTCGAGGTGTTCAACAACCTGTTCATGAACATCGCCGAGCAGATGGGCCTGCAGCTGCAGAACACCGCCTACTCGGTCAACATTAAGGAGCGCCTGGACTTTTCATGTGCCCTGTTTGACGCCGAGGGCAACCTGATTGCCAACGCCCCGCACATGCCGGTGCACCTGGGCTCCATGGGCGAGAGCATCAAGACGGTGATCCGCGACAACGCGGGCCGCATGGCGCCCGGCGACGTCTATGTCCTCAATGACCCCTACCACGGCGGCACCCACCTGCCCGACGTGACGGTCATTACGCCTGTCTACATGGAGGGAGGGGCGGGCGAGGGCGCGTCCCAGGGGCGGCCCCTGTTCTATGTCGGCAGCCGTGGCCATCATGCCGACATCGGCGGCACCACTCCCGGCTCGATGCCCCCGTTCTCCACCACCATCGAGGAGGAGGGCGTCCAGATCCAGAACTTCAAGCTGGTCGACCGGGGCGTGCTGCGTGAGGCCGAGATCCTGGCGCTCCTGGCCTCGGGCCGCCACCCGAGCCGGAACCCGCAGCAGAACCTGGCCGACCTCAAGGCCCAGATCGCGGCCAACGAGAAGGGGGTCCAGGAGCTGCGCAAGATGGTCGGGCAGTTCGGCCTGGAGGTCGTCCAGGCCTACATGGGCCATGTTCAGGACAACGCCGAAGAGTCGGTCCGCCGCGTCATCACCCGGCTGAAGGACGGCTGTTTCACGCTTCCCCTGGACAACGGCGCGCAGATCCGGGTGGCGATCCGGGTCGATGCCGCGGCGCGCGCCGCGGAAATCGACTTCACCGGCACCTCGCCCCAGCAGACGAACAACTTCAATGCACCCACCGCGGTGTGCATGGCTGCCGTTCTCTATGTGTTCCGGACCCTGGTGGACGACGACATTCCCCTGAATGCCGGCTGCCTCAAGCCCCTGAAGGTCATCATCCCGCCGGGTTCGATGCTGAACCCGGCCCCGCCCGCCTCGGTCGTGGCGGGCAACGTCGAGACCTCGACCTGCATCACCAATGCCTTGTACGGTGCGCTGGGCGCCATGGCTGCCAGCCAGTGCACGATGAACAACTTCACCTTCGGCAATGAGCGTCACCAGTACTACGAGACCATCTCGGGCGGCAGCGGCGCCGGGGATGGCTTCGACGGCACCAGCGTCGTCCAGACCCATATGACCAATTCGCGGCTCACCGATCCCGAGGTCCTGGAGTTCCGCTTCCCGGTCCGCCTGGAGAGCTACGCAATCCGGGAGGGTTCGGGCGGGGCCGGGCGGTGGAAGGGCGGAAACGGCGGTGTACGCCGGATCCGCTTCCTTGAACCCATGACGGCCAGCATCCTTTCGAATGGGCGCATCCACGGTGCCTTCGGCATGGCGGGAGGCGGTGAGGGCGCGGTCGGCATCAACCGGGTGGTACGGGCGGACGGTGGCGTACAATCATTGCCTCACATCGGCCAGGTGCCGATGGCACCTGGCGACATCTTCGAGATCCACACGCCCGGCGGCGGAGGCTTCGGTCACTGACCGGGTCGCCTCTCCAACGGGAAAATTTGTGCCATAATCGAGGGCTTCGCTGATTGCGGCGCTTGTTTCCAAGGAGGCGGCGCTGCGGGTGGTGGAGGAAGTCCCTGACTTCTGGGTGGCTCGAAGAAATCATCAGAAATTTTCGAGTTGCTCGCCGAAGATGAAAAAATTCGGTATAGAATGGAGGGCTTCGCTGATCGCGGCGCTGAGTTGGAGACGACGAGGCGAACGAGGTTGGCGGGTGGCGAGTCTGGTCGGTAGCGACGAGGCAAGCGACGAAGAAAAGTTTGCCGGTTCTTAAAAAATCGTGCTAGAATTCAAGGCTTCGCTGATCGCAGCGAAAGCGGCAAGAAAGAAGCAAGTTGCTTTGATTTTGCGAAGTGTTCGTTAACAACACACAGCCGATAAGCGTGGGCGTTTGAGTGGCAAGACGATTGCCAAGTTCTTCGGAACTATCAAACGCTCATAAGAAAAGAAGTGAAGTTCAC
>NZ_JBQWTS010000016.1:0-72905 GCF_052600055.1 Ramlibacter sp. MAHUQ-53 | reverse complement strand
CCGCTGGCGCGGCGGCCACACGGCCGACCGTGCCGCCGCCGCCGGCCGGCGCGGGCGGGAGCGGTGCGGCGATCGCCGTCGGCGGCGCGACCGGCGCGGGCTGGGCCGCGGCCTCGGCGACGTCGCCAGGCTGCTCGGACAGGAGCACGTAGCGGCGGGTCAGCTTCTGGTTGCACCCGACGCGCAGGTACACGGTGACATACGCCTCATCCACCGGCGCCGAGACGCGCACGCGCACCGCCACGGCATCGGTGCCGGGCGTGGTGCGCAGCTCGACCCGGCGGGGGGGGACCCGGGTCTCGCCATAGAAGACCTCAGCCTCCGGACACAGGTCGTTCGCCTCGGCGGCGCTGTCGAGGCCGATCTGCAGCCCCATATCGAGGGGGCGGCCGATGAGCGCAACCCCCTGGGACCGGCCCAGGGTCAAAGCTGAACTGGCACCTGCAGCGACGAGGAGCATGGCTCCGGGCACCCAGCGCCTGAGGAATTTGGATCGCATGAGTCAATTCATTCTGGCAAGCCAGAGTTCAATGTAACACCTTGAAATACGTTTACGGATGGGGTTGCAGATCAATTCGCGCAGCGTCCAGCCCCGCCGCCCCCCCTGGACCGGCGCCCGGATAATCCACGGATGCACATTCAATTGAACACTGTAGGCGTGGTCGGCGCCGGGGCCATGGGCAGGGGCATCGCCCAGCTGATTGCCCAGGCTGGCCTCGAGGTCCGGCTCTGTGATGCAGACCTCGCCACCGTGGCCTCGGCGCAACAGCTGCTGGCCGAGCAATGGGCCCGGATGGCCGTCAAGGGCCAGATCACGGCCGAGCAGGCCCAGGCCTTCGCCGACCGGGTCCGCCCCAGCGAACTGGCCAGCCTGGCCGACTGCGGCCTGGTGATCGAAGCCATCGTCGAACGGATGGAAGCCAAGCAGCAGCTGTTCAGCCAGCTCGAAGCCGTGGTCGGCCCGGACACCGTGCTGGCCAGCAATACCTCCTCGCTGTCGATCACGGCGCTGGCCGCCGGCCTGCAGCGCCCGGGGCGCGTCGCCGGCCTGCACTTCTTCAACCCGGTGCCGCTGATGAAGCTGGTGGAGGTGGTCGGCGGCGAGCGCACCGACGCCGGCATCTGCGAGGCCCTGGTCGCGTGGGTACGCACCCTGGGCCACCAGCCGGTGCGGGCGCAGGACACGCCGGGCTTCATCGTCAACCACGCCGGACGGGCCTTCAGCACCGAGGCGCTGCGCATCGTCGCCGAAGGCGTGGCCGACTACGCCACGGTGGACCGCATCCTGCGCGACCAGGCCGGCTTCCGCCTCGGCCCGTTCGAGCTGATGGACCTGACCGGCCTGGATGTCTCGCACCCGGTGATGGAATCCATCTACCGCCAGTACCACGAGGAGCCGCGCCTGCGGCCTGGGGACACCACGGCCCGCCGCGTCGCCGCCGGCCTGCTGGGGCGCAAGACCGGCCAGGGCTTCTACACCTATGCGGACGGCAAGCCGCAGGTGCCGCCCGAGCAGCCCGTGCCGGCCGTCGCGGAAATCCCGCCGGTATGGGTATCGACCCGCGCCGCGCGCCGCGCCGAGCTGTACCAGCTGCTCAAGGACCTGGGCGCCCGCATCGAGACCGGCCAGTCGCCCTCCCCCCAGGCGCTGACCCTGGTCGCGCCCCTGGGCTTCGACGTCACCACCGTGGCCGTCGTCGAGCGGCTCGACCCGGCGCGCACCGTCGGCATCGATTTCCTCATCGAGGACGCCGCCACCCGCCGCCGCGTGCTGGCCACGAACCCCGCCACCCGCCCCGATATGCGCGACGCCGCCCACGCCCTGTTCGCCCGTGACGGCAAGGCCGTGAGCGTGATCCGCGACTCCGGTGGCTTCGTGACCCAGCGCGTGCTGGCCTGCATCGTCAACCTCGCCAGCGACATCTGCCAGCAGCGCATCTGCTCGCCCGCCGACCTGGAGACCGCGGTCACCCTGGGCCTGGGCTACCCGCAGGGCCCGCTGGCCATGGGCAACCGCTGGGGCCCCGCCAGCATGCTCGAGGTGCTGTTCAACATGCAGACCGTCTACGGCGATCCGCGCTACCGCCCCAGCCCCTGGCTGCGCCGGCGCGGCGCGATCGGGCTGTCGCTGCTGCAGGAGGAGAACTGAGCATGCCGGCCGAACTGCGAAGCACCAGCGAGGGCCGCACCATGGTGCTGACCCTGAGCAACCCCGAGCACCGCAACGCCATGGGACCGGAGATCTACGCCGCGGGCATCGAGGCCCTGGGCGTGGCCGAATCGGCCGCCGAGGTGCGCAGCGTGGTCATCACCGGCGCGGGCGCGCATTTCAGCGGCGGCGGGCAGCTGCAGCGCCTCCAGGCCACGCGCCGCCTGCCGGCGGACGAACAGACCGAGGGCATCGACGGCCTGCACACCTGGATCGAGGCGATCCGCACCTTCCCCAAGCCGGTGATCGCCGCCGTCGAGGGCGCCTGCGCCGGTGGCGCCTTTTCCCTGGCCCTGGCCTGCGACTTCGTGGTCGCGGCCGAGGACGCGGTCTTCGTCATGGCCCACACCCACATCGGCCTGTCCTGCGACGGCGGCGCGAGCTGGAGCCTGATGCGGTCGCTGCCCCGGCAGGTGGCCGCCGAGCTGCTCATGGCGGGCGAGCGCTTCGACGCGCAGCGCCTGCACACCCTGGGCGTGGTCAACCGCGTCACCGCGCCCGGCGCGGCCTTCGACCAGGCCCTGCAACTGGCCGAGCGCCTCAACGCCAAGGCGCCCAACGCGCTGGCCAGCTTCAAGGAGCTGATGAACGAGGCCACCGAGAACAGCCTGCCGCAGCAGCTGGCGCGCGAGCGCCACCACTTCGTGAAGAACCTGAACCACGCGAACGCCGGCCTCGGCATCGAGGCCATGCTCGCACGCACCCGGCCCGCGTTCGAGTGAGCGAGTAGCCAAGGGGACAACCCCGAGCGCCGGCACGGGTCACGGACGTGACAATGCACGCAGAGACAAGTCACTGACAAGACAGAACATGGACGACCCGATTCTTACGATCGAAGAACGCGAGGCGATCAATGGCGGACGCTGGTTCTCCTCGCTTTCGCCCTCGCTGCGACACGACATTCTTCGATGCGCCTACGTCAAACGCTACAAGGACGGCGACCTCATCGCCGCGCGCGGCGACCCGCCGGAGGAATGGCTGGCCTGCGCCAAGGGCGCGGTGCGCGTGAGTTCCACCTCGGTGTCGGGCAAGCAGATCACCTTCACCTACGTGGAGCCGGGCATCTGGTTCGGCGACGTGGCCATCTTCGACGGCGACCGCCGCACCCACGATGTCTACGCCCATGGCGACACCACCACGCTGTGCGTGGCCCGGGCCGACTTCAAGAAGATCCTGTCGCAGCACGCCGAGATGTACGAGGCCATGCTGCGGCTGCACGCACGCCGCATCCGCCAGCTGTTCGGCCTGGTCGAGGACCTCAACACCCTGCCCCTGCGCGCGCGCCTGGCCAAGCAGTTGATCCACCTGGTGCGCAGCTACGGCACGCCCTCGCTGGCCGATGCCGGCGCGATCCGCATCGGCCTGCAGCTGGCGCAGGAGGAACTGGCGCAGCTGCTCGGCGCCTCGCGCCAGCGCGTGAACCAGGAACTCAAGGCGATGGAGCGCGAGGGCGTGATCCGCATCGAGCCGGGCGGCATCGTGGTCCGCAGCCGCGAGGGCCTGCTGGGCATCGTCAGCGCCGAGAGCGAACGGGCCTGAGCCGGCGGCGAGCGCGCCCGCGCCTGCGGGCGCCGGCCCGGGCCTGGGCGCAGGGCGACTGAATCCATCCACCAAGGCCGACCGCGAGGACCTGCCCATGGACTTCTCCTACTCCCCCCGCACCCAGGAACTGCAGGCCCGCCTGCTGCGGTTCATGGACGACCACATCTACCCGGCCGAGGCCGCCTTCGCCGCGGAGCTCGCCGCCAACACCGCGGCGGGCCGGCGATGGACGCCGCTGGCGCTGGTGGAGGACCTCAAGGCCAAGGCCCGCGCCGCCGGCCTGTGGAACCTGTGGCTGCCGCAGGACACCGCCGAGGCCGCCGGGGTCGAGGGCGCTGGCCTGACCAACCAGGAGTACGCGCCGCTGGCCGAGACCATGGGCCGCGTGCCCTGGGCGCCCGAGGTGTTCAACTGCAATGCGCCGGACACCGGCAACATGGAGACGCTGGCCCGCTACGGCAGCGAGGCGCACCGCCGGCAGTGGCTGGCGCCGCTGCTGGACGGCCGGATCCGCTCCGCCTTCGCGATGACCGAGCCCGAGGTGGCCTCGTCGGATGCGACCAACATCGCCACCCGCATCGAGCGCGTGGGCGACGAGTACGTGGTCAACGGCCGCAAGTGGTGGATCTCGGGCGCGGCCGACCCGCGCTGCGCGATCTTCATCGTCATGGGCAAGACCGACCCGGACGCGCCGCGCCACCAGCAGCAAAGCATGGTGCTGGTGCCGGCGGACACGCCGGGCATCCGCATCGTGCGGCCGCTCAACGTACTGGGCTACGACGACGCGCCCCATGGCCATGTGGAAATGTTCTTCGAGGACGTGCGCGTGCCGGCCGCCAACCTCCTGCTCGGCGAGGGCCGCGGCTTCGAGATCGCGCAGGGCCGGCTCGGCCCGGGCCGCATCCACCACTGCATGCGGCTGATCGGCCTGGCCGAGCGCGCGCTGGAGTTCATGTGCAGGCGCGCGGCGTCGCGCACCGCCTTCGGCAAGACCCTGGCGCAGCAGACCGTCACCCAGGAGCGCATCGCCGAGGCCCGCTGCCGCATCGACATGGCGCGCCTGCTCACGCTCAGGACCGCCTGGCTGATGGACGTGGCCGGCAACAAGGCCGCCAAGGCCGAGATCGCGATGATCAAGGTGGTGGCGCCGAGCATGGCCTGCCAGGTGATCGACTGGGCCATGCAGGTCCATGGCGGCGGCGGCATGTGCGACGACTTCCCGCTGGCCTACGCCTACTCGCAGGCGCGCTGGCTGCGTTTCGCCGACGGCCCGGACGAGGTTCACCGCAACGCCATCGCGAAATCCGAACTCGCCCGGTGGGCAATGCCCGCGCGCTAAAGTCGCCGACATGATCGACGTCTACTCCTGGCCCACGCCCAACGGGCACAAGATCCACATCATGCTGGAGGAGTGCGGCCTCCCCTACCGCGCGATCCCGGTGAACATCGGCAAGGGCGAGCAGTTCGAGCCGGCCTTCCTGAAGATCAGCCCGAACAACAAGATCCCCGCCATCGTCGACCCGCAGGGGCCGGACGGCCGCGCGATCTCGCTGTTCGAGTCGGGCGCGATCCTCGTCTACCTGGCCTCCAAGACCGGCCGCTTCCTGCCGCAGGGCGACCGCGAGCGCTTCGAGGTGCTGCAGTGGCTGATGTTCCAGATGGGAGGCGTGGGCCCGATGCTGGGGCAGGCCCACCACTTCCGGCTCTACGCGCCCGAGAAGATCGCCTACGCCATCGACCGCTACACCAACGAGGCCCGGCGCCTGTACGGCGTCATCGACAAGCGCCTGGCGCAATCGCGCTACCTGGGCGGCAGCGAGTACTCGATCGCCGACATCGCCACCTTCCCCTGGCTGCGCAGCTGGCAGAACCAGGGCGTGGTGATGTCCGACTACCCCCACCTGCACAAGTGGTTCGACGAGATCGCCGCGCGCCCCGCGGTGCAGCGCGGCGTGCAGGTGCTGGCCGACCTGCGCAAGCCGCTGACCGACGACAAGGCGCGCAGCGCCCTGTTCGGGCAGCAGCAGTACGAGAAGCGCTGAGCGGCCTCGGCGAACGGCCGGATCGGCCCGCCGCGTCAACCCGCCGCGTCAACCCGCCGCGTCAATCCGCCGCGTCAACCCGCCGCCGCAGCGCCCCGGCGAAGGCCAGGCCCACCAGCGGCAGCAGCAGCACCGGCGCCGCCAGCATCGCGGCGTGGCCCAGGTGGTCGAACGCGTAGCCGGCCAGCGTCACCCCTACTGCCTGCCCGAAGAACAGGCTGAACGCGAACAGGCTCACCGCCGTGCCGCGCGCCGTCGGCGCCATCTGCGTGGCATGGGTCTGCAGCGTGTTGTGGAACAGGTAGGTGCCGAAGCCCACCACCAGCGCCGCGGGCGCCGCCGTCCACACCACCGGGGACAGCAGCCAGGCCAGGTAGCCGCCCCCCATCAGCCAGCCGCCGACGGTGACCATGCGGCGCTCGCCCAGTCGCTGCACGATGCGGCGCGCCAGCACCGTGTACAGCAGCCCGCCCGCCGCATACAGCGCCACCAGCCCCGAGGCCAGCGCCAGCCCCAGGCCGAAGCGCTGGTGCAGCATCGCCGGGATGAAGGCCAGCGGCCCGAGCAGCAGCACGCCCTCGGCCCAGCAGGCGCCCAGCACCCGCCAGGTCCAGGGCTCGCCGACCACCGCACGCAGCTGGCGGCCGAACACGCCCAGCCCGGTCGATGCCGGCGGCGGCACCGGCAGCCGGCGCAGGCGCCACAGCAGCACCAGGCCGACCCCGCCGTAGCCCACGGCCATCATGCCGAAGGCGCCGCGCCAGCCCGCCGCCATTTCGGCGAACAGGCCGCCGGCGAGCTGCCCCGCGACCATGCCGGAAAGCGTGCCCGAAAGCAGCTTCGCCAGCGTCGGCTGGCGCTCCTCGTAGGGCACGGCGTCGCCGATCCAGGCCATGGCCAGCGGCACCACGCCCGCGGCCATCATCCCCCAGCCCACGCGGGCGTCGACCAGCCGCTCGAAGCTCGGCGCCAGGGCCGCCAGCAGCGACATCACGCAGCACCCGAGCAGCGCCAGGCACACCATGCGGGCCTTGCCGAAGCGGTCCCCCAGCGGCCCGAACAGCAGTTGCACCGCGCTGTAGGCCAGCGAGAAGGCGATCACCACCTGGCCGGCCTGGCCTGCGGAGATCGAGAAGTCCCCCGCCAGGCGGGGCAGCAGGCCGTCGCACAGGCGCAGCGCGATGCCGCTGAAGAAGGTGCCGATGGCGAGCAGGCGGACGGCGGTCTGGAGGTCGGCAGGCGACAGGGTGGCGGACGGGGGTGGGGTCACGGGTTCGGGCGTCGGGGGAGCGCCCGACTGTAAACCCGCCGCGCGCCCGGGTGCCGGGCGGCATCGGCCAGGCGCACCACCTCCTGGTGCGCCATCCGCAGCTGCAGCTCGAGGCGGGCCACCTGCGCCTCCAGCGCCGGCACCCGCGTGGCGCGCTCGGCGAACCGGGCGCGGTCATCGCCGCAGGCCTCGAGCTCGCGGTGCAGGCGCTCGGCGGCCTGCTGCAGCCGCAGCAGGTCCTGGCGGGCCTGCAGCAGTTCGGTGTCCTGCAGGCGCAGGCGCTCGGCCTGGGTGGCCACCTCCACGTCGAGCCCGGCGCGCCCGTGGGCCACGGCGGCCTCGAGCAGGTCGTGCAGGCGCACCCGCAGGAAGACGGCGGCCAGCAGGGCCCCGACGGCCAGGCCGGCGACGGCCACGACGATGTCCCACACCATGCTGATCCCCCGTGCGTTGCGACCCGGGAAATATGGATGATTTCGACCTACACCTCAAGGCGGCCGCCGCGGTAACACCCCGTAGTCAATTCGGCCCGCCGCCGCGCCTCGCGCGGCGCGCCGCGGTGTTACGTTCATTCCCACCACGCGCCCCGGCTGCCCGGGCCGTGCGGACCGGAACACGCACGATGCTTGCCCCTCCCGTGCCCGAGGACGAGGCGCGGCGCCTGGAGCGCCTGCGCCGACTGGGCCTGCTCGACACCGGCGCCGAGGCGGTGCTGGACTCCTTCACCGACCTGGCCGCGAGCGTCACCGGCATGCCCATCGCGCTGATCTCGCTGGTCGACAGCGACCGCCAGTGGTTCAAGTCGGCGCGCGGCCTGCCCCAGGGCGGGCAGACCCCGCGCGAGGTCTCCTTCTGCGGCCATGCCGTCGCCGCCGGCGACGAGCTGTTCGAGGTGGAGGACGCCACGTGCGACCCGCGCTTCCAGGACAACCCGATCGTCACCGGCGCGCTGCGCGTGGTCCATTACGCCGGCGTTCCCCTGGTGATGCCGGGCGGCGAGCGCATCGGCACCCTGTGCGTGATCGACGACCACCCCGGCCGCCTCGACCCGCGCACCGCCCGCATCCTCACGCAGATCGCGCGCAGCGTCGTCAGCGTGCTGCTGCTTCGCGAGAGCGAGCGCAACCTCGAGGCGCGCCTGCGGGCCGAGGAGGCGCTGCGCGAGTCGCAGGCGCGCTACAAGGCCATCGCCGACGAACTCGCGCAGTCGCACCGGCGCAAGGACGAATTCCTGGCCATGCTGGCCCACGAGCTGCGCAACCCGCTGGCCCCGATCGCCACGGCGGCGCAGCTGCTGCGCCTGGCGACGCACGACCCGGCGCGGGTGCTCAAGTCCAGCGAGCTGATCGGCCGCCAGGTGGCGCACATGACCGAACTGGTGGACGACCTGCTGGATGTCTCGCGGGTCACGCGCGGCCTGGTCCACATCGAGCATGAGTCGGTGGACCTGCAGCAGGTGGTGCACGACGCCCTGGAGCAGACGCGCCCGCAGATCGAGGCGCGCGGCCACGCGGTGGACCTGCGCGTCGAGGCCGCGGGGGTCCATGTGCGCGGCGACCGCGTGCGGCTGGTGCAGGTACTGGCCAACCTGTTGAACAACGCCGCCAAGTACACGCCGGACGGCGGCTACATCACCGTGGTGCTACGCGCCGATGCGCACAGCGCGCAGCTGGCGGTGCGCGACGACGGCAGCGGCATCGACGCCGACCTGCTGCCCCATGTCTTCGAGCTGTTCACCCAGGCCCGGCGCACGCCCGACCGGGCGCAGGGCGGGCTCGGGGTCGGCCTCGCGCTGGTCAAGAGCCTGGTGGAACTGCACGACGGCCAGGTCCGCGCCACCAGCGCGGGACGGGGCCAGGGCAGCGAGTTCACCGTCATCCTGCCCCGCCAGGAGCCGGCCGCAGCCGGCGACGCCGGCGAGGCCGGCGCGCCGGCGGCCGCGCCGCCGCGCGCGCTGCGCATCATGGTGGTCGACGACAACGCCGACGCCGCGGAGCTCCTGGGCGCCTGGCTGGAGACCCTGGGCCACCAGGTCAGGGTCATGACCGAGCCGGGCGCGGCGCTGGAGGCCGCGCGGCGCGACCCGGCCCAGGTCTACGTCCTGGACATCGGCCTGCCCGGCATGGACGGCTACGAACTCGCCCGGCACCTGCGCGCCGACCCGCGCACGCGCCGCGCCACCCTGATCGCCCTGACCGGCTACGGCCAGGCCCAGGACATGCTGCGCTCGCGCGAATCGGGCTTCGACCACCACTTCGTCAAGCCGGCCGACCCGCAGCGCCTGGCGGCGGTGATGGACGCCCTCGCCGCCAACGCCGAGAGCGCGCAGCAGTCGCAGGCGGCGTGGGCGGCGCGCGAGGCGTCCACGCAACAGCAGGACCCGCCGGGGAAGGCCGCCGAAAGGTCCGTGTAACCAAGGCGGCTACGATCATCGGCTTGCAGGAGACAACCGATGACCCCATGGCTCGCTGACGACCGCGGCGCGACACGCTGGCTCGTGCTCGTCGGCGTGGCGCTGGTCACGCTGGGCTACTTCGTCGCCGAGGTCGTGGGGGAACGGCACCAGCAGGCGCAGGCCTATGCCCGCGGCGTCGGTGTGACGCGCGAGGCGCTGCACGCCGGGGACCTCGTGCACCAGCTGCAGGCCGAGCGCGGCCTGACCGGGGGTTACCTCGCCTCGCGCGCGGCCCCTGCGGCGACCGAGGCGCTGGCCCGCCAGCGCCCGCTCACCGACGCCGCCCTGGACACCTACCGCGCCCTGGCGGATGCCGAGGACGCCGGGCCGAACAAGGCCCTGGAGGCCCTGGCCCGCGGCTTGGCCGAACAGCGTTCGCGCGTGGACGCCCTGGCCCTGGAGCCGCCCGCCGCGGCGGGCTGGTACACGGCGCGGGTGGAGGCCCTCGCCGCCGAGGTCTTGCAGCTCGCGCGCTTCGCGCCCGACGCCGATGCCAGCCGCCAGATCGCCAGCTACTTCTACCTCGTCTCCGCCAAGGAGCACTACGGGCGCGAGCGTGGCCTGGTCAACGCGGTCCTGGGCAGCGGCAAGCCCCTGGGCGAACAGGGGCTGCGCAACCTGCAGGCCATCACCGTGCGGCAGGCCGCCTTCGAGGCCCTGCTGCGCGCCACCGCCGACCCGCCGGACATCGCGCTGTTCGACCAGGCCCTGCAGTCCAAGGAGTCGGCGGCGGTGGTGGACATGCGCAACGCCGTGACCGAGCTGGCGTCGCGCGGCGACTACCCGGTGCCCGCCGCCCAGTGGTGGGCGCAGGCCAGCGCGCGGATGGAGGCGGTCAAGCGGGTCGAGGACCGCATCGCCGCGCGCCTCCTGGCCTCGGCCCAGGCCCGGGCGGACGAGCGCCTGCGGGACTTCCGGCTCGCCGCGGTGCTGGGGCTGCTGGCCGCAGCCGCCAGCGCCGCGCTGGCCTGGCGGCTGGTGACAGGCCTGCCCGGGGCCGGGCAACGCCGTGCGGCCGCCCGGCGCGTCAGCGGGCCGGCGCCCGCAGCCACTGCAGCAGCTTCTCGCACAGCCCCTCCGGCTTGAAGGGCTTGGAGATGAAGTCGTCCATGCCGGCTTCCAGGCAGCGGATGCGGTCGTCATCGAACGCGTTCGCGGTGATGGCGATGATCACCGGCTGCTCCAGCCCCGGCAGGGCGCGGATCCGGCGGGTCGCGTCGGTGCCATCGAGCTCGGGCATCTGCATTTCCATCAGCACGATGTCATAGCCGCAGGCCTGAACCTTGGCCAGGGCCTGCCGGCCGTTCTCCGCCATCTCGACCTGCAGGCCCGCGTTGTCCAGCATGTAGCCGATGATTTCCCGGTTGATCGGCTCGTCGTCCACCACCAGCACCCTGCGCCCCGGGAAATCACGGGCCAGGGCGACCTCGGCGCCTTCCGGCGCCGGCAGCGGGGGCAGCACCTTCGCCTCGACACCCTTGCCCAGGCGGCACGTGAGCCAGAAGGTACTGCCCTGGCCCAGGGTGCTGGTGACCCCGGTCTCGCCTCCCATCAGCTGCGCGATGCGCTTGGTGATCGCCAGGCCCAGCCCGGTGCCGTGGTACTTGCGGCTGGTGCGGCTGTCGCCCTGCTCGAAGGCCTCGAAGATCCGCCCCTGCTGTTCGGCCGTCATGCCGATGCCGGTGTCCGCCACCTCGAAGCGCAGGAGGTAATCGGTGGCGGTTTCCTCCTCCTTCGTGCAGCGCAGCGTGAGGCGGCCCCTCTCGGTGAACTTGACGGCATTGCCCAGGAAGTTGACCAGCGCCTGCTCGAGGCGGGTCTTGTCGCCCCGCAGCAGGAGACCGGGCTGGCTGCACACGGTCATCTGCTCCAGGCCCTTGTCCTTGGCGCGCTCGCCGATCAGCGCCCAGGTATCGCGGATCAGGTCGGCCAGCAGGAAGTCCTCGGCCGCCATCTCGATCTTGCCGGCCTCGATCTTGGAGAAGTCGAGGATGTCGTTGATCAGGGACAGCAGGTGTTCGCCGGAGGTCTGGATCACGCCGAGGAAATCCTGCTGCCGGCGGTCCAGGGGCGTTCGCGCCAGCAGGCTGGCCATGCCGAGGATGCCGTGCATGGGCGTGCGGATCTCGTGGCTCATCGTGGCCAGGAATGCGCTCTTGGCCTGGTTGGCGGCCTCGGCGGTGGCCTTGGCCGCCTCGAGTGCCTGGTTGGTCGTCTTGAGCAGGGCGCTCGCCGCTGCCACCTCGCGGGAGCGCTCGAAGATCTCGGCCTCCATCCGCGCGGTCTGGTCGCTCAGGGCCGCGTGGCTGCGGCGCTGCTCCTGCCCCCGCTGTTTGAGCAGGATGAACTCGGTGACATCCTCGGCCTTGTGGATGATGTAGCGCACCTGCCCGTCGTCCCCCAGCACCGGGGCGTTGATCACGGACCAATACCGTTCCTCGAACCCGCCGCCCTCCTCCGCCGGCTTGCGCACGTCGTATTTCTGCACCGCCATCGTGTCCGCGGCCGCGGACTGCAGCACGCGGGCCAGCGAGGCATGGAGGTTGCGCTGGCCATCGGCCTGCGCATCGTCGGGGTTGTCGGGGAAGACCTCGAACATGCTCTTGCCGAGCATGTCCTCGCGGCGGGTCATGGTGGAACGGTTGTAGGCATCGCTCACCTCGATGATCGTCAGCCCCGAATCCATGACCACGAAGAGGCCAGGCAGCCCCTTAACAATCGCGCGGTAGTCCATATCTCAGCACTATTTCACCGGACGCAAGCGTGCGGCAAGGGGGAATCCACGGCATTGACGTGCATCAAGCCGTCACAGGGGCAAGGCTCGTGCAAACGATGTCACGGCATTCGGCACCGGGCCCCCACAGGCCCCTGCCGACCGCACTCAGGACGACACCTCGCCGGTGCTACGCATCGCCTGCGCCAGCGCGAGGTTCCCCTGCCCCTCGAGGCCGCGGATGGCGCCTGCGCGGTCCCGCGCCTCGTGGTGCTGGCTCAGCTTGCGCTTGCCCTCCAGGCGGGTGATGCGCACCTCCAGCCCCACGATCTGGCCCAGTTGCGCGGCCAGGTAGTCGGCGGGGGCGTCCCCCATCTTCCAAGGCGCCGGCTGGCCGGCCTCGTGCTGGCGGGTCAGGCGGGCCACCACGCCGCGGACGAAGCGCTCGTCATCGTGGACATGGATCGTCCCGTGGGCATGGACCACCTCGTAATTCCAGGTGGGCACGCGCCGGTGGGTCTCCTGCTTGCCGGGGTACCAGTTCGGCGAGACATAGCCCTGGGCGCCGCGGAACGCCACGAGCACCTGCGCGCCCTCGCCCACCTCGCGCCACACCGGATTCGCGCGCGCCACATGCGCCAGCAGCACCCCATGCGGTCCGGTGTCCGCGTCCAGCAGCAGCGGCAGGTGGTTGGCGTCGAGGCCGGCGGCGGTATGCGTCACCAGCATGCCCAGGGGGTGGGCGGCGATGATCCGGTGGAGTTCTTCCACACGGGGCTCGGCGAAATGCGGGGGCAGGTACATGCGACGGCGTGTGTCGATGATCTGGCCTGCCCGGAGGGAATCGAACCCCCGACCATTCGCTTAGAAGGCGAATGCTCTATCCAACTGAGCTACGGGCAGGTGGATGCGGGCGCGAT
Source organism: Ramlibacter sp. MAHUQ-53 (assembly GCF_052600055.1). Taxonomy (NCBI): domain Bacteria; kingdom Pseudomonadati; phylum Pseudomonadota; class Betaproteobacteria; order Burkholderiales; family Comamonadaceae; genus Ramlibacter; species Ramlibacter sp. MAHUQ-53. The sequence goes on along the minus strand of NZ_JBQWTS010000016.1, from coordinate 59,754 downwards.
TGTCGCATCTTCGAGGGTCAGAACCCGACCGACTCCCGCCCCTTGAGCCGCAGCATGTCCCGCGCCTCGGCGGGCGTGGCCACCGCCAGCCCCAGGCCCTCCAGGATGCCGCGCACGCGGCGCACCTGGTCGGCGTTGCTGCGCGCGAGCTGGCCGGGGCCGTCCCACAGCGAATCCTCCAGGCCCACGCGCACATGGCCGCCCTGCGCCGCCGACGTGGCGGCCACGTTCATCTGCGCCCGGCCCGCGCCCAGCACCGACCACACGTAGTCCTTGCCGAAGAGGCGGTCGGCGGTGCGCTTCATGTGCGCCACGTCGTCCGGGTGGCTGCCGATGCCGCCCAGGATGCCGAACACGGTCTGCACGAACAGCGGCGGCGTCGCCAGCTTGCGGTCCAGGAAGTGCGCCAGGTTGTACAGGTGCGCGGTGTCGTAGCACTCGAACTCGAAGCGCGTGCCGTTGCCGGTGCCGCGCGCCAGCACGTACTCGATGTCGGCGAAGGTGTTCTTGAACACCGTGTCGCGCGTGCGCTCCAGGAACTCCGGCTCCCAGGCGTGCTTGAACTGTCCCTGCCAGCGATCGAGCATCGGGTACAGGCCGAAGTTCATCGAGCCCATGTTCAGCGAGGCCACCTCGGGCGCCAGCTGCAGCGCGGGCTGGAAGCGCTCCTGCACCGTCATGGTCGGCGCGCCGCCGGTGGTCAGGTTGATCACCGCATCGCTGCGCGCCTTGATGTCGCCGACGAAGGCGCGGAAGGCGTCGGGGGACTGGTCGGGGCGGCCGTCCGCCGGATGGCGCGCGTGCAGGTGCACGATCGCCGCGCCCGCCTCGGCCGCGCCGACGGCGGCGTCGGCGATCTCCTGCGCGGTGACCGGCAGGTGCGGCGACATGGAGGGCGTGTGGATGGAGCCGGTGACGGCGCAGGTGATGATGACCTTGCGGGTGCTTGCCATGGTGTCCTTGTCCTCGTGGGAAGTGAGTCAGCGGCCGCCGGCCACGTCGATGATGGCGCCGTGCACGTACGAGGCGCCGTCGCCCGCCAGCCAGAGCGCGGCCTCGGCCACCTCGGCGGCGGTACCGGCACGGCCCAGGGGCACGGCGGTGCGCGCCATCTCCTGCATCTGCCCGATGCCGCCATGCACGTTGTGGATCTCGGTGGCGATCAGCCCCGGTCGCAGCGCGTTCACCCGGATGCCCTCCGGACCCAGCTCCTTGGCCAGGGCCAGGTTGAAGGTGTCGATCGCGCCCTTGGTGCCGGCATACGCCGTGCCGCCGGCCAGCCCGCCCAGGCGCGAGGCCACGGACGACATGTTCACGATCACCCCGCCGGCCCCGCCCCGGCTGCGGGCCATGCGCCGGGCCGCCTCGCCCGCGCAGTAGTAATGGCTGAAGACGTTGGCCGCATAAACGTCGGCCAGGTTGTGTTCGTCCAGCTCGGTGATGCGAAAGCTCGCCAGCACGCCGGCGTTGTTCACCAGCGCGTCGAGCCGGCCGAACTGCGCGTCCACCTGCGCGAACAGGCGGCGCACCTCGGGCAGCTTGCCCACGTCGGCCTGCAGCGCGACGGCCTCGCCGCCGGCTTCGCGAATGCGCGCCACCACCGACTGCGCCGCCGCCTCGTTGCTCAGGTAGTTCACCCCCACCCGCCAGCCCTGGCGGGCGGCGAGCAGCGCGATCTCCGCGCCGATGCCCCGGCTCGCGCCGGTGACCAGCATCACTTTCGTGTCGTTCGCTCCCATGGGTCCGCTCACTCCGGCTGCACGTTGGCTTCCTTGGCCAGGCGGACCCACTTGGTCACCTCGCTGGCCATGAACGCCTTGAGCTGGTCGGGGCCCATCGGCATGGGCTGCAGGCCGATGCCGGCCAGGCGGTCCTTCACCTCGGCCTGGCGCAGGGCCTGGGCCACCGCGCCATTGAGCTTCTCGGCCACGTCGCGCGGCAGGCTGGCCGGGCCGGCGATGGCGAACCAGGCGGTGATGTCGAAACCGGGCAGCGACTCGGCCAGCGCCGGCCAGTCGGGCGTGAGCGTGGAGCGCTGGGGCGAGGTCACGCCCAGCGCGCGCATCTTGCCGCCCTTGGCCTGGGCCATGGAGTTGCCGAGGTCCACGAAGGTGAAATCGACCACGCCGGCCAGCACGTCGTTCACCGCCAGCGGGATGCCCTTGTACGGCACCAGCTGCGCGTCGGTCTTCGCCAGCTTGTTCAGGACGGCGATGCTGACCTGGGAGCTCGAGGAGCCGAAGCCCGCGCTGACCTTGCCCGGGCGCGCGCGCAGGTAGGCCAGGAACTCGGCGAGGTTCTTCGCGGGGTGCTCGGTCTTGACCATCAGGGCCAGCGTGGTCTCGCCCACGCCCGCCACCGCGGCGAGGTCCTTCACCGGGTCATAGGGCATGGACTTGAGCAGGGCCACGTTGGAGGCCAGCGCCGAGTTGGAGGAGAACAGCAGCGTGTAGCCGTCGGGGGCGGCGCGCACCACCTCCATCGCGGCGATGGAGCCGCCCGCGCCGGGCTTGTTCTCCACCACGAAGCCCTGCCCCAGCGTCGCGCCGAGCTGCTGCGCCATCACGCGGGCGGCCAGGTCGGTGGCGCTGCCGGCCGGGAACGGCACGATCATCTTGACCGGGCGCGCGGGCCAGGCCTGGGCGAAGGCCGGCGCGGCGCCGGCGGCGAGGGCCGCGCCGAGCGCGAGGGCCTGGAGGAAGTGGCGGGTTTTCATGGGGTGTCTCCGGTTCGTTCTGGTGTGGTTCTGGGGGCGGGCTCAGGGCCGCGTGACGGTCATCGCCAGCAGGTGGAACGATAGCGCCTTGCCGTGCATGTCGAGGTTGAGGGAATCGTTGACGCCGCCATCGAGCACGTCGTCCAGCACGAAGTTGATCGCGCCCAGGTTCGGCAGCAGGAAGCGGCGCACGCGGGTGGGGTGGCGCGCGGCGAAGTGCGCGGCCACCCGCTCGCAGGTGACCTGCTCGGCCAGCAACGGGTAGTCCTCGGGCCGGTAGGCGATGAGGCTGATGTTCACGTGGTTGCCCTTGTCGCCGGTGCGGGCGTGGGCCAGGTCGTAGAGGGCGGTGGCGGTCATGGGGTCGTCGCGATCGTGGCGGTGATGGCGGTCATGGCGTCGCGGTCATGCCGCTGCGTCGTGGAAGCGCCAGCTCGCCGGGGCGAGCTCGCGCGGCACCAGGCAGGCCTGGTTGGACAGGCGCTGGCGCTTGGCGGTGCGCACGCCGCCGCCGCCGGCGGGACCGCCGGTCCACAGGGCCATCACGTCGCGCAGCAGCCAGTCGATCTCGGCCACATCGTCGTGGCGGCCGGCCACGCGCAGGCGCAGGTCGGTGGAGGCGCCGGGCGGCAGCGCGCCGAGCATCTGGCCGGCGTCGTCGGCATGGATGGACAGCACCCCGATCAGGTCGAAGCGCAGGGGCATGCGGGCGCCGTTGCGCCTGCGGACCACGTCCATCGCGAGGCGGGCGCGGGCCTCGGCGTTCGGACCGGCGTAGGAGATCTCGGCCTCGCCGAACCAGCCGCCGTCGAAATAGGCCAGTGCCTTGAGCGTGGCGGTGCGCGGGTGGCCGCGCACGCCGGCCAGGCGAACCCGGTCGGGACCGGCCTGGGTGACGGTGGCGGCGGTGATGTCGGCCACCACGTCGGGCGTGATGTAGGCCGCCGGGTCGTGCACCTCGTAAAGCAGCTGCTCCTTCACCGTCTGCTCGCTGACCAGGCCGCCGGTGCGGGCGGCCTTGGTGACGGTGCAGCTGCCGTCGGCCTCGATCTCGGCAATCGGAAAGCCCACGTCGTGCAGGCCCGGCACCTCCTTGCGGCCCGGGTCGGCGAAATAGCCGCCCGTGACCTGGGCGCCGCACTCCAGCAGGTGGCCGGCCATGGTGGCGCCAGCCAGGGCGTCCCAGTCGTCCTCGCGCCAGCCGTAATGGGCCATGGCCGGGCCCACGGTGAGCGAGGGATCGGCCACGCGGCCGGTGACCACCACCTGCGCGCCGGCGCGGATCGCCTGGGCGATCTCGGCGGCGCCCTGGTAGGCGTTGGCGCAGACGAAGCGCGCCTCGTCGAAGGCTCCCAGGTGCTGGCGCACCACGCCGCGCCCGCGCTCGTCGGACAGGTCGTCGCCGGTGACCACCGCGATGCGCGGCACCGGCAGGCCCAGCTCCCGGGCCAGGCCGGCGATGGCCGCGGCCGCGCCGGGCGGGTTGGCCGCGCCGAAGTTGCCGACGATGGTGATGCCGTGCGCCAGGCAGTCCGCCAGCACCGGCCGCAGCTGCGCGAGCAGCAGCGGCTCGTAGCCCAGGTGCGGGCTGGCCCGGCGCGTGAGCTGCTGGTGGGCCAGCGTGCGCTCGGCCAGGTTCTCGAAGATCAGCGCGGCGGGGCCGCCGCGCTCGACCAGGGTGCGCACCACGGGGGGCGCGGCATCGGTGCGGTCGCCGGAAAAGCCGGCACCGCAGCCTACGGCCAGTGTCTTCACTCCACGTTTCCTCGTTGTTGTCTCCGGCGCCGACTGTGCGGCCGCCCTCCATGAAAGTAAACTGGATTTATTCGACTGACCATGCTGTTTTTCTGATGAATCTTTCCGGCCGCCTCGTCGACGCCTTCCTCGCCCTGGAGGACACCCGGCGCTTCGCCCTGGCCGCCGAGCGCTGCCACGTCTCGCCCTCGGCCTTCAGCCAGATGATCAGCCGGCTCGAGGAGCAGGTCGGCGCGCGCCTGTTCGACCGCGACACGCGCAACGTCTCGCTCACGCCGGAGGGCGAGGTCTTCGCCGCCGGCGCCCGGCGCATCGCCGGCGAGATGCGCGCCACGCTGGAGGCGCTGCGCGGCCGGGCCGCGGTGCGGTCCGGCCGCGTGGCGGTGGCCGGCCCGCCCTCGCTGGCCGCGGACTGGCTGCCCGAGCGCATGGCGGCCTTCCGGGCCAGGCACCCGGACATCGTGCTGCGGCTGCACGACGTGGTCTCCGACCGCTGCCTGGACCTGGTCGCCCGCGGCGAGGTGGACTTCGGCATCAACGCCATCCCCGGCAACCCGCTGGAGTTCGAGGCCTGCCACCTGTTCGACGAGCCGAGCTACGTGATCTGCCGCGAGGACGACCCGCTCGCCGGCCGCCGCAGCCTGGGCCTGCGCGACCTGCGCCAGCGGCCCTTCATCCACACCGTTCGCAGCGGCAGCGTGTGGCAGCAGTTGCAGGCCATCGTGCAGGCGGCGCAGGTCACCGACACCGGGCTGGAGGTGAACCAGCTCGGCTCGCTGGGCGGGCTGGTGAAGGCGGGCTTCGGCATCAGCATCGTCCCGCAGTTCGCGTTGCAGCTGTGCAAGCGCGAGGGCGTCGCCGCGGTGCGGCTCAACGTGCCCCAGGCCAGCCGGCCGATCTATGCCGTGCGCCGTCGCGGGCGCAGCCTCTCGGTCGCGGCGCAGGCCTTCTGGGACATGCTCACCGCCCGCGAGGCCGCCCCCCGGCTCGGCCGCCACCGGAAATGAAAAGGCCCGCCGGGTGGGCCGGCGGGCCTGGCAAGGTGAAGCTGGTCGGAGCGATAGGATTCGAACCTACGACCCTCTGGTCCCAAACCAGCCGCAGAAATCAATTAAATCAACGGCTTAGGCCCTCTTTCATGTAAACACGGAAGAGCAAAAAGCGGAATTTCTCAGAGGGGAAATTCTGGTGTTTACAAGTTTCTCCGCTGCGATTCCGGGCAAGCGAACACACCTCCCGACCAGGCCATCGACCAGGCCATCGACCAGGCCAGGCCACCCCGCCATCCCCTCAATTCCCCCGCGTTCTAGTCGGCCTTTGCATCTTGTCGTTTACCGTTACCGGTAACGGCAATATGATTCGCTCATCAACAACGCAACCGGAGAAACAAATGGCCCGCACCACCACCCGCACCGCTAACCGCTTCGCCCTCGGCTCCGGCGTCTTTACCTGCCGCTCCTGCGACCGCAAGACCCGCGACACTGGCGGCGATAACACCGACATTCGCCTGTGCGATGAGTGCTACGAACTGTCCAGCCAGGAGAACAGCCTCTCCGATTCCCGCAAGCTGTACGGCAACCCGCAGGGCGTGAAGGCGACGATGGATGACCTCGACGCCAAGATCGGCGCAGGCCGCGCCCGCCAACTGTTCCCCGAAGTGGCCGAAGCCGTGGATGCCGCCCTCGCCCCGGCCAAGACCGCCGAAGCGCCCGCCCAGGTTGTCCCCGCCCAGGTTGTCCCCGCCGCCCAGGCCGCGCCCTCCGAAATCCGCATCGCCCTGCATACCCCGGCTGGCGATGTTGTGACCAGCTACCCCGCCTCGATGGAAGCCCAGGCCCAGGTGATGGTGGTTGCCTACCTGTCCGCAGGGAAGCATTTCAGCGTGAGCCGCGCCTAACCGGATCAACCAGGCCCGGAGCAATCCGGGCAGTCCAGACAAACAACAGGAGTCGAAGCAATGAACACCACCACCGAGAAGCCCCGCCGCATCGAGGTTGCCGAACTGGTCGAAATCCCCGGCCTCGGCAACCTCCCGATTCAATGGGTCGATGGCGTCCTCTGCGGCATCAACGATCAAATCTGCTACCGCAATGACTTCGTGCAAGTCGAAGGCGGTGCCTGGCAAATCCGCCGCGACTGAAAACCAGCAACAGGAGTTAAGACAATGCACCTCGACCCCCGCATCGGCTATCTGAGTAACGGCCAGTATTACGCCTTCGTCAACGGCAACGGATGGGGCAAGGAACCCTTTTACGGGACGCTGGAGGAAGTCGAAATCGCGCTAGGGCTGCGTCAGCCTTCCGCCCCGGCAGCGGTGCCCGCAGCGCCCGCGATTGAGCAGGTTCCCGCCCTGGTTGTCAGAAGCCGCGCCAGGAAGCCCGCCACGCGCCGCAAGCCTCGCAATCTGGTGTGCCGCGAATATCGGGCGATGGTTACCTGCCCTGGCGGATCGAGGGACTATTACCGCGTCCTGGCATTCAACAAGACCGAGGCCCGCAAGCTGGTTCGCCGCCAGTACAGGGAAGACACCCCATCCCCTCGATATGGCTTCTACAGTTTTGAGCAATGCCGCCTTGAATGGATCGAGGATTGAGCGCCACGAATAGCCCTCCGTTTTGGTGGGCTTTTTTTATTGCTTGCTTCGTTACCGGTAACGGGACTATGATGAATCCATCGACAACGCAAACGGAGCAAGAAATGCACTTCATGACCCAATACGAAGAACACCTCCGCGACAGCGCCCCGGATAACAGCCGCTGGGATGGCTTCGACCGTGGCGACACTGGCCGCGAGGACTTCGACTACCCCGACCAGGGCGAACGAGTCATCGGGCGCATGACCAGCGAGGCCGGTAAGCGCGTGGTGATCGTTGAGCAATATTGCGATGAATTTCGCAATTACGAAGTGCGCGTCAACGGCAATTGCGTTTTCGGAGACTGCGAAGAACGCGCCCAGGCCGTGAAGGTCGCCCGCTGGTGGCTTAACGGCTGTCACGCATAACGAACCACGCGCCCGGAGGAATCCGGGCATTCACAACCCAAACGGAGAACGAACCATGACACAGCAGCAAACCGGGGAATCGCCCTCCCTGATCGACCGATGGGAAGGCCGCTTATTAGTGGCGCGGCCTGCCGCCGCGACAACCCGACCCGACTAACCCGAAGCCCGGAGAGAATTCCGGGCGGTCCAGACAATCACAACCGGAGCCACATATGCCCTTTTTCCAATTCGCCAGCCAGGCCAGCGGCGCAAGCCTCGGCATCTACGAAGGCAGCACCGCGCAAGACGCTTACCGCGCCATGCTGGAAGACGCCGGAGAGCCGACCGACACCCAGGCCGACGCCGACCTAGTGACTACCGAAGTCACGCGCCTGGCCGACGCCAGCGACCGGCAAGACCTCAAGGCGCGACTCTTGGCATTGCTCGGCAGCAGCGCCGACGCCCAGGACGCCGACCACGCATACCGGACGCTCGACGGCTTCGGCCTGGTGCAGGAAGTACAGGACCGCTATGTCGCCTTCCTGCCTGCCGGGAAGAACCTGGCCGACTTCGTGGGGTGATCCATGAGCAAAGCAAAGTTCACGCGGGGACCGTGGGAGATTGGGCTTGTGGTCAACGAGGAAACGCCCTCGACGCACATCCTTTCCCAGCATGACCACTACGACGACGACGACAAGCCGGTCCTAAATGGTGGCTGCGACGTTGCTCTGTGCTTCGGATCGGACCAGGCCGCTAATGCGAGATTGATCGCAGCAGCGCCGGAACTGCTTTCCGCCCTGGCTAATTTGCTAGCCGATGCGACCGCCCTCGGGATCGAGGACAGCCCATATTCCGGCGCGGTGGCGGAAGCCCGCGCCGCCATCGCCAAAGCCACAGGAGCCAGCCATTGACCGACCAGACGATTAAAGCCCGTCAGCAAGCCCTACGCGACCGCCGCGCCCGCCTCGGCCTGGTGCGCGTAGAGGTGTGGATTCCCGCAAGCGAAGCCGACCGACTGAGGAAGTACGCCCAGCGCATCAATAGCGCCGCCGAGAAGGCGCGGAACGAGCAGCCGAAGGGGTAGCCCTACCCCTAGCCCTTCGCGGCCCGTAGCGCGTCCCAGGCGAAGCCGAGATTAGCGATTGCGTAGCACACGAAGGCCGCACCCATCCCCCAGCGGTCGGCCTTGCCGTAGTCATAGGCCACCCAGGCATAAATGGCGGCGGTCACCGCCAGAAGCTGCGGACTCATGCCAGCATTTCCGGCACTACGGTATTGCGGGCGACCTCGCCATGCTCGGCATGGTAGGTAATGGCGCGGACCTGGCGCTCGGCAATCCACCCTCCCCTGGCCGCGTAGGCATCGCGGGCCGCTAGCGTGGGGTGCTGCACCACCACCATGCCGGAATGCTCTTTTTCCTCGATGTGGTGCCTATGGCCCGTGTGCGCGTAACGCTTCGTGGTCGCGCCCCACACTTGCGGGAACTGCGCCGCGAACAGCAGCGGCAACCCGTCATTCTTTTTCAGGTGCCCATGATGGAAGCCCAGCATGGTCCGCCCGTGCTGGTGTACGTAGTAGGGCAATTCGGAGTCAATCACCTGTACTCTCGGCTCATGCTCATAGAGCGCCCGGAACATCACGCGCAGCCACACAGAAGAGGCCATATCGTGATTGCCCTCGGCCAGCAGCACCACAACCCGGCGATGCTTTTCGAGCGCCATAGCGATGATTCGGCGCAGCACCCGAACCGCCGTAGAAACCACCTTGGAGAATCGGCCATCCTGATCCAGCACATGGCCCGATGTAGGCGTGACCGGCAGCAGTCCATCGCTATGCAGGAAGTCGCCTAGCTGCGCGACTACGCCAGTGGTCGCGGCGGGCGATGCCCGGACCATTTGCTCGAAACAGCCAATCAGGCTTTTCTCGGCAATCGCCAAATCCCAATCAGCGCCGCCCTCGCGGTGCCAGGCCAAAGCGCCCACATGGCAATCCGTGAGCGTGTAGAGGGTCAATAGGTGATCCTCAGTCACCGGCACCGGCAGAGTGGGGGCAATGCGAGGCACATCCTCGGCCATCGCTTCGTAAGCCTCCCGAATAGCCCGCTCTCGCGCTGCATCATCGGCGGCGCTCTTGACCCATTGCCCGCGAGGCTTGCCCTCTTGATCGTAGTAGGTCGAAACGCCCTTCACGCGGAAGCCCTCGGGGACCGTGCGAGTCATATCGTGATCGGGCGAGTACCCCCGGCTAGCTGCCCTGCGCTTGAGGCGGTCCATCGCGCCGCTAAAAACGCTCTTGGAGACTCCTAGCGCCTTCGCTGCGGCCCTATGCGTACCGTGCGACTCCAGCGCCTCTAGAAGCTCCAATTCGCGCACAGTGGCGAACGAAGTCAATTGCGGATCAATCATGCTTTCGCCCCGTATTGCTCTAGGAATTGGTGCAAGAGGTGGCCCTGAGAATCGACCTCTCTTTCGTCGTGGTCGTCCTGGCCCAGCGTGTAGCGGATCGCGTGGCCCAGTTCATGGCAAAAGGTCGCCGCCTTCACTTGCGCGGGCAGTCCCTGGCGCAGCCTGATCGTTGCCGTTTCAGCGGAGCAATGCCCCATTTCGCTAATCGCGTCGGATTCCTCGACGGTCCAGCGAATGCCCGCCAGGACGAAAGAGCGAGGGATTTTCATTTGCCGCCTAGCTGCATTTCTGCGGCGTATCGCTGCAAACCTGCCGCCGTTGCTGCCAGGCTTCGAGCGTATTCGTCCATCGCTGCAAGGTATCTGGCACATTCACCGGCGATTGAGGCAAAGGGGCCATTAGCTCCGCTGGCGGTGCCGGAATCCTCAGAGGCTCGACTTGCGGCGGCTTCGAAGTCGCGCAGCCGGTCAGACAGAGCGCGAGACAGAGCCACATTGCGGGCCTTTTGCTTTTGCAGTTCACGGTCTAGGGCCTCCACTTTTGCCGATAGGGTTTGCTCACGCTTGCGGGCCTCTTCGCTGGCTTTCAGCGCCTGCGCCGCTTGCTCGGCCAGGACAGCAGCGCCCCCCATGCGGTACACCTTCCAATGGCTTGCCATCAGCGCCACAAGGACAACCAGGGCGGCGACGGAGTAGGCGAATCGGCTCATGCTTCCCCCTTGCAAACTCGGCGCTCTGCCTCGCGCCGCTTGACCAGGCCAGGCAGCACCTTGCCGCCCGCACGATTCCACATCAGGAAGGCATCGCAGCCGCCCGCGTAGTCGCCCGCCTTCCAGCGCTTAACCACCGTAGAGCCGCAAAATGCGCCGGTCCCGATGTTGAAGGCCAGGGACACCGCCGCATCCCATTCGCGCTGTGCGAGGGGCACATCGGCCAGGCACCGACGAATCCCGGCCTCATGCTCCGCAACGTCATCACCCAGGCGGATCAAGGCGCGTTCAACAGTCGTCTTGTCGCCGCGCTTGACGCCAGAGGTAGACCCGAAGCCGATCGTTTGAACGCCGATGCCATCGTCGTAAGCCTCTGCACGAAAGCCCTCATGCACGGCCAGGCCGATCAAGGCAGAGGCCGACAGCGTGAGCGCCGCGACCGATCCCCGATTAATCGTCATACCGGCCTCGCGGCACCTTGCGGCCTAGCCAACGCTGCACCGTGCGGGTTTCGTAGATGCGGATGCAAAACCAAAAGATCGAAAGCAGGGTCGCAATGTGCGGGAGGATTTGCAGGAGTCCCGCGAGAGCCGTCCCAATGCTTACGGAGTCCATGACCGCCTTTGTTCCGTTACTCAAGTTGTCGAACCACTCTTTAAAGTGCGTCATGGTGAAAATGAAAAAGCCCGCACTAGGCGGGCTGTTGCAGGACTACAGGCCAGGATGGCGCTGCTAACGAACGCTCATCGGGCGCTACCGCGATATGTCTGCGGCAGTTGTAGACGCCGCTTTTCCGCGCAATACGCTGCGCGGCAATGATTCCTCTGCGCCCCTAGCGTGAGAACGAAGAAAAGCGCATCAATGACAGGCCGGAAGACCTGGCCGAAGATGCGCCCCTCTTGCTCGACGCGCCAGGCCGCAGAGGACAGGGTTTCATCCGGGAAGCCTGCGCCAAGCGTGACCACCACATAAGCCAACTGGTCAAGAGCAATCAGCAGGTTTAGGAAACGCTGGCCCAGGCTCATTACTGCAATGCCCCGGACAGGATGGCAGTGCGCCGCTCGGCAGTGACCAGGCCCTGCGCCACCAGATAGGAAAGCGCGTCTTGCGTCGATTGCAGGCCCAGGTCAACGTGGGTCAGGCGAGGGTCATCAACAATGTCGAAGAAATCATCAATGACCGGATCAGTAGCCCGCTCCAGTTTGATTGCCACGCGCTCTTGCGGAGTGAATAGCAATTTGAACTCGACCGGGGACACCTTCGCAAAGACAGGCGCAGCCGGAGGCTCGACCACAGGCGCGACAGGCGCGGGCTTCACAAGCTGGCCGTTAACCCAGCCGTCGCCGTTCTCGGCATCGTCGGGCACCTCAGTAGCGTAGTAAGCAGCAATGTCCGGGTGATAAAGCTCCGCAGGGTTGCCGGGGGCAATGTCGCGGATACGGTCGTTTTCAATCCATGCGAGTTTCATTTAGTAGCCCTCCGTCCACAGCAGAATAACGAGTCCACTTCCGCCAGGCCCGCTTGTGGAACCCGAGTAGGAAGGGGTGACACCACCACCGCCACCGCCGTAGCCACCTGCGCCGCCGCTGGAGCCAAGGGCCGATCCGCCACCGCCACCACCCACTCCGCCAGCGCCGCCAACGCCAGGGGCGGAGTTGCTGCCCGCGCCACCGCCGCCAGCGCCTGCGCCGCCATTGCCTGCGGCAGTAGCGCCGCCGGTGCAGTAGCAACCACCACCACCGCCGCCTGGAGCCCCTGATCCTGCGGAATAGCTACCCTGTGAAGCGCCGCCGCCACCGCCACCACTCAGAACAGACGGGTCAATAAAAACATCAGCAAGACTAAAACCCACAGTTGCAGAAGTTGACCCGTTACCGGCGGGTGCGGTCGAGGAACCCAGGCCACCGAAACCAAGGATTCCGTTTCCGCCGTTGCCCCCAGTTCCAGGCGCTGCCGCGCCGTTTTGAACGGTTGCGCCGCTGGCTGCGGTACCGCCGCCTCCCGTAACGCACTTGCCTGAGTTGATGTTGGTCGAGGCACCGCCTGGGTATCCGAATCCACCTCCACCCGTGTAGCCTCCGTCATTCGTGGTCGAGCTGGTGCAACTTCCGCCATGGCCGCTAGCCCATCCGCCGCCGCCAGTGATTTGCTGCCCAATGCCCGCCGCAGTCACTGCAACGTCGCCGCCATTGCCTCCAGCACCCGCAGGGCTGCCGGAAGCTCCGCCGCCAGTCACCATATAGCTGCCGTTGGAAGATCCGCTCTTGTTGCCACCGCGCCCGCCGGAATAGGACGTCGGATTTCGCAGGCTAGCCGAAACAGTCCCAGCGCCTCCCGCGCCGCCATTAAACGTCGAATTAGATGCTGCCGCCGAAGCGCCCCCGCCGCCGCCCGTCGCAGTAATCAGGGAGCCAATAGAAGAAGTACCGCCAGCATTACCCGCCGAAGCTGAGGAGACAGCCGCGCCGCCAGCGCCCACGGTAATTGTGGGCAGTAGCTGCCCAGGCACCACATCAATCGTCCCGGCAGCAAAGCCGCCCCCGCCGCCGCCAGTTGCGATTCCGCTTCCGTGATACGCGCCAGACCCGCCAGCGCCAACAACAATTGCGCGAATCTGAAAGACGTTTTGCGGGACTACGAAGTCGTTATAGGTTCCGGGCGTCGAGTAGACGCGGCGATTTGTCCATCGCGGAGGCTCAACGCGAGTCGGAGCGCTCGGAGGCAGCGGGTAGCCGTAAGCACCTTTATTCATCAGAAGTCACCCCCGAAAGCCGTCACGTTGAAAGTCTCCGCGTTATTCGTAGCAGCCCGCAGCGAGTAGCCAGTGGGGAGAATGATCGGGAGAACCTGGCTCATGCTGTTTGCGTTAAGCAGAGCCTCCCAGGCGGGAAGGGTTGCGCTCGGAGTGATAGCCACCACAGGAACCTCCGTCAGCAGATAGGCAGTGGTCCCGTTGTGAATGAACAGGCGCACCATGCCCGCAGTCGTCGTGCCGGTCGCCTTGAGGTCGATTGCATCAATACGCGAACCATTAGCGCCAGCCGTAAAGACCGTGCCAATCGTGCCGGTGCCATCGCGGGCAGTGTTCGCCGTGCTGATTTGCCCAATGCCGCATTTAGGCGTTGCGGCGTATGCCGGAGTAGAAGCCATTAGCTGTTTTCCTTTCGTTTAGACGATACCAAGAGCCAGCACCGGAAGATGGTTGCTGGGAGTGGTCAGGGCGGCGATTGCTTGCGCGATGTTTTGCGGACTCATGCCACGCAATGCGGTTTGAGAACCGGCCTCCATTTCGGCCTGCGAGGCTTGCGGGATTTCTTCAATTGCACCGCTGCCCGCCGTATTGCGGCCTAGCAGCTTGCCGGACCCCATCGTCAGGCCGGATCCGGTCGCAGGGCCTGCCGTAGCGCCACCGAAGCCGATGGCGACCCAGGCATCGGGCGAGGCGTCAACATCGGGGATTAGCGTCAGACCAGCAGGAACAGAAATCGACTTGCTGGCCGTGCCATCGTCGAAAACATCGGTGCCACCGCATACGACAGTGACGCCATTTGCATCGCTGGTCGTCTTCTTCACACCCACCACATAGGGCTTAGTCAGCGGGCCGAGGACAGGAAGATTGATCGTGATTGCGCCCGCCGAGGTATCGCAGGCAATCAGCTTGCCGGAAGTGGCCTGCGACACCGTGTAGGGGCTGGCTGCGGCGTTAATGAACACCACATCCGAATAACCCAGGCCAGCGACCGCAGCCGCAGCGGCGGCGGCGCTGCTAGCCGCTGCCGATTGGCTGGCGGCTGCATTCGATTCGCTTGTCGCTGCGGCATTCTTGCTAGCCAGGGCGGCGGCGGCGCTAGCTTCGGCCTCGCCTGCCTTCGTCGTGGCAATGCCTGCCTGAGTCGTGGCAATGCCCGCTTGCGTGGTCGCAGTACCCGCCTGAGTCGTAGCCGTTGCGGCCTGAGTCGTAGCCGTCGCCGCGTCAGTGTTCGCGCCAGCGGCGAGTGCATTCGCCTCAGTGACGAAGCCGTCAAGCGCAGCAACCAGGGCGAAGGCCTTCGTATTGAATTGCTCTTGCGTGTCGGTCGGCTGCGGCGCGGTAGGTAGCGTCGAAATGGTCACGTTAGTCCTTCAATTTCGAGGGTGCAATCTGCATATGTGGGATAACTTATAAGAATGTCGAAGCTCTTGTAAAAGCCGAACACCACAGCGGCCTCAAACTGTCCAGAGCCAATCCACAGGCAAGGCACAGCCCGGACCTCTGCAAGGTAGTTTTGAAGGTCGTCAACCTGCAAAGACTCCAACAGCAATTCAAACGAAGCCCTCTTAGCGAAGGCCCGGACAACCAGGGTCGTATCTCCGAAGTCGTTTGTTTGTCGGCGCGAGTAGTCCTGAATGCCGACCCGTGCCCCAGACCTCAACGTCAGGCCGAATCGCTGTTCCTGGCCGAAGACAATCACGCCGATTGCAAGCGCCGAGTTACCCACAAGATCAATCACAAGATCGGCATTCGGGTAGCTCGGAAGACCCGACACCACGAACTGAGTCCGGGCGCGTTTCTGCCCGAAGAACCAGGCCCACCAGGTACTCACCAAAGGTGCGCGGGTGAAGTCTTGGGTCTTGTCGAAGACGGTCCCGTAAACCGGGTCGATCAGACGGACACGCATCGACGTTGCATTGCTCACATTCAGCGCCGCGACGGTATTAATCGCCTGACCAGGCCGAAGCGTGTAACTAATGCTGTTCGCATTGGTCGTCTGAGTGCTGTTGCTGGTATCGAGTACCCGCCAGCGATTCGTGGGGCCGACCTCGATCCACCAGGCCGCAGCCGTTACCGGGTCGTGATTGAGGTTCGAAGCCTGGAGCGATTCGTAGACCTTATGGGTAGAGGTCAGGATGACCCGATCCCCTACCCCATAGGTCGCCGCGTTGCTCCAGGCCGCATAGTCCGTTTCCGGGACGTTGGACGAAACCAGCATGGCATCCGTCACCTGCACCGGGCGAACGATTAGAAGCGCGTCATTGTTCATGCAGTCACCACCCGGACTTCGGGCATACCGTCACCATCCCACCGCTCTAGCAGGCGCGTCATACGCGCTTGCAGTTCGGCCATTGCTCGGGCTTGCGCCCGGTTCTCTTCGCGCAGCCCGCGCACCTCGCCCGCGACCTCCTGGCCGCCATACAGCAGCGATGCCGTTTGGCTTGCGCTGTAGATGCGCGAGGGGCCGGTAACCTCAAGCTCCGGGCCGTTCTCGCCAACGATTCGCGCACCGCCAGCATGGAAACCGCCCGTTGCATAGCCTGGAGGCGTCCGCTGTTCGGCCTGGCCGTATAGCTGGAAATGCAGCGCGGCGAATTCGTCGGGCGAGAGGTTGACAGTCGAAGCTAGGTTCGGGTCCGTGAAGCGGTTTGCATATGCCTGCGCCACATCCGGGTAACGCTCGAAGTAGCTCTGTTTGTTCGCCACCGCCGCCGCCGCCGAACTCTCATTGCTCACTGCGAACTTGAGATTGCGAACTGCGTCCTCGACGGACAGGACGCTGTTATCAATCCCGCGCAGTGCGTCAAGCTGGCTTTGAGCCGTGGCAAGGACGTTATCAAGCGTAGTCAGTTGCTGCTCTGCCAAGGCAAGCTGAGAATTCGCGCTGTCCAGTTGATCGCCGGTCAGAAGCTGCAATTCCTCAAGGCTTCCAGCGAGGCGAAGCTGATCGCGGCGCATCTCAAGCGAACTGCCGTAGGCGTCCGCAGTCAGGCCGGATCGGGCCGCAGCGATGGCCTGCGATAGCTGCTCTTGTTCGGGCAGATAACCGGTCGTGCGGGCCGTGGCGATAGCCTGGTCAATGAAGGCGCGACCAGCGGCAGCAGTCATCCCGGCACCAGCAACGCCGCGAAGCTCTGCAATCTGTTGCTTCAACAGATCGAAGATGCTGGTAATGGTCTTGACGTTTTCGGCGGCGACCTCGCGGGCCGACTCTGCTAGCTTCTTCTGCGCGTCAACCGACCTCTTGAGCGTTTCGAAGGCCGCATCGGTCGCGGTCTTCGCTTGCTCTAGCAGTTGCTCGGGGGTCGGGCCGTATTGCGCCGCGATCCAAGACATTGCGCCAGTGGCCGAAGACTTCGCCGCAGTCTCGGCAGCAACAGCAGCAGCCCTAGCTGCTTCGTCTACCGAATCAGTCACCGAAGCGAACGCGGAAGACAGGCGAAGCAGCGAGGCCACAAGTTCCTCGTTGCCATCGGCCATCGCCGCCTCGACCTGTGCGCGATACGCCAGGCGATCCGCAGGCAGCGCCAGGCCCAGCGATTCGAATTCCTTCGTCAGTCGCTGCGTGACAAGCGCGGTCTTCTCCGTTTCGCTATAGAACGAGTCGTAATAGGTCGTCAGGCTGCTAGCCAGCGCCTCAAGACCACCGGCCAGGTCGATTAGGTTGCTAGTGGCATCGAAAGACCACTTAGCCATTTCCGCGAACGGCAGATCGGCAACAGCAGCCCGAAGCTGCCCCACCGCCGAGACTTGCGCCTCGATGCCGACCAGGAGCGCGGTCGTAGCTTCGTCGGTCAGGGATTCAACATCGACGCCCGCCAGCTTGTCCGAAATCGCCTTCGGGATGTCAGTCGCAGCCTGGAGCGCCTGCAAGGTCGCTTGCTTAAGGTCGGTCGTGAAGTTGGCAAAGGCAGTCTGAGAATCCGGGCTTTGGGTGCTGGTGGACTCAAAAAACGTCCCGTCATAGTTGCTGCCGGAACCGTCTTCGCCAAACTTCGCGCCGGTCGTCAGGGTGCCGCCCGCCAGGACGCCGCCGCGCCCCTTGCCGGAGGACTCTAGACCCGCCTGGAAGCCCGCAATTGCGGAGGTGCTACCCATGTCGGCCAACAGCCGATTAATGCCCAGGACGGTCCCGCTAATGGCCTGCTCGACCTGGCTACCGGCAATCTCGCCGCCGGAGGGACCACGGACAAACGAGGTCGTGCCGGACCCGTCAGCACGGTAGTAGCCGCCCGCCCGCGTTTCGCCCTTCGTCGCCTTTGAAATCGCCGCGATTGCGACGACTGCGGCAACGTATGGCACCGCCGCCGCGATAGAAGACCCAAGGCTAGCCGCCGTCGCCGTGCCAGCGGTAGCCGTGCCGCCAGCCTGCGCCGCAGCGATAGCCGCCGCCTGCGAAGACCCAGCGCCCAGGCCCAGCGAAGTGCCTAGCGCCGCATTGCCAGCCGCTTGACCCAGCAAAGCGCTAACACCCGACCCAACAGCGCCCGCGTAGCCGGTCGTCGCCAGGGTATACAGGTTGTTGAGGCTGGATGCGGTATTGAGCGATCCGAGTAGGCCGCCATTTGCCCCAGCGCCGGTAATGCCCATTGCGTTTGTGAGCGATCCGGCGATGGGCGAGACAATGGCCTGAATGACGGGCCGAAGCACCATCGTTCGGAACATATTCACCAGGGTCTTGCGGAAGTTCTCCGCAAAGCCGTTGCCGTTCTCAAAGCCGCGCATTAGCGCATCGGTCAAGGACTGCTCAATCGTCTGCGCGGTCTTTGCCCACTGTTCCTGTGCGTCCTTCGCGGCGTCAATGATCGCCTCTTTTGCCGCCCCCTCGCGGGTCAGTCCCGCCATCTTTCGCAGCTTGGCCGCGTAGGCTTCCGCATCGCTGGCGGCTTGCTTGTATGCCTCGCTGAATTCTCCGGCGTAGGCCGAGGCGTTACGCAGATTGGATGCGTATTCCTCCTGCGAGGCTGCGGCAACTTCCAACTTTGCGGCGGCAAGCTCTGCGGCAGCTTGCTTGCTCAAGCCCAGCGCCGCAATTTCCTCCTGCCGCTTTTCGATTTGCTTATCAATATCTGCGGCTTCTTTGGCGCGCTCCTGATACCACTTTTCCAGTGACTTCGCTGCCTCTTCTGCCGCCTTCGCCTGAACCTTCGCCGCCTCCGCGTCATTGCGGCGCATCTCCTTAACCATCGGCTGCTGCTCGATCAGCACGCCGACTAGCTCGATATATCGCTCCTCGGTCAGGTTGCCCGCTGCACGCATCGCTTGCAGGCGGGTCAGTTGCTCCATGTAATCCGCATTGACGCCACCCAGCTTCGCCATAAGGCGCTGCTCATGGTCAATGCCTGCGGTTCGGGTCTTCTGCGCGGCCTCGCGCACAGCCGAAACTCGCTTCTCAATCTCGGCCTGGTCGGCACCAGCGGCAGCGCCAGCGGCGCGAATCTTTGCAATTTCGGATTCGAGTTTTTCCTGTTTGGTCAGGTATTTCTCGCTATCTTTCATCCATTCAATTCGGGCCTTTTGCTGGTCGTTGTATGCCTCCTGCGCCTTCGCGCCTTCCTTCATTGCTTGAAGGACGCGCTCCAGATAGGCAACCTCGTTTTGCGCGGCGGTTTTGATTTGCTCACGCTCTGCCGCCGAAATGCCGAACGCCCATTTCTTATCCGGGGATTGCAGTTCAGCCAGGCGCGCTCGGGCAGCGGAAAGCCGCTCCTCGCCGGTTTCCTGCCGCCCAACGTTGAGCATCTTGTCCCATGCCCACTTGGCGGCATCGCCTACGCCCTTCCACGACTTTTCGAGGAAGCCGAGATTGGCCGAGGCGTTATTAATGACGGGTTGAAGCGCGTCCGCGTAAGCCTGTTGCGCCATCGCCGCCGCTTCGGACTTGCGCCCCACCTCTTCAAGCGACTTGATTTGCTCGTACTGTGCGGCGGTCAGGAAATTCAGGGACTCATTGAGGCGCAGGACCGCCCGCGCAGGCTCATTCCCAAGCTCTTTAAATGCCTTGACGGTTTCGGAAACGGGCGTTCCCACGAACCGCTCCATGTCAATCGCGGTCTTTGCGAACTTCTGAATGGATTCGCCAGCGACAGCGCCCGTTCGCGCAATCTCCGATAGAGCCGCAGCCGCAGCGCCCCGAGTGAAGCCCTCCGAACTGAGGGATTTCGACATTTCGGCAAGTTGGCCCGCCGTCACGCCGATGGAATTCCCAGACGCCACCATCGCCTGATCCAATGCGGCGAATTCACGCCGCCCGCGCTCATACGCGAAGAACAGGCCCGCAGCCGCTGCCGCCGCCACAGTAAAGGGATTGACCAGGCCCGCGATATAGCCGCCCATTGCGCGGGCCGCGTTACCCACACCGCCGAATGCGTCCTTCAACTGCCCGCCCTGTTGCAGTAGCACAGTCATAGGAGCCTGGCCCGCTTGCAGGGAAGTCACAATGTCCGTGAACTGCGCGGGCACCTGGCGCATTGCGGCGGCAGTCTGCGCGGCGGAAACCTGAATCTTTCCCAGGCCATTAGCAGCCGCAACCGATGCAGCGGCGGCGCGAGCCTCAAGCTCCCGCAGCTTGGCTAGGTCTTGCTCAAATTTGGCCGAGTCCAGACCTTGCGCTGCAATCTTGAATTCGAGTTTCTGGCTTGCGGACTTGCCCAGCAGTTCAAGCTGAGTCGTCGCCCGCTTAATCGAAGCCGTGATCTTCGCTTCGGCGCTGGTGATCTTGCGCTCGGAAACGCCGAAGCCTTCGCCCACGCCCTCGGCGGCGCGGGCTGCGCGATCCCCTTCGGACTTGACGCTCTGCGCCATCCTCCCGGCGGCTTGCTCGACGCGAGTAAGACCTTGCTCGGCCTTCGTCGTGTCGAACGAAACTTCGCCCTGAATCTTCAAATCAGACATGGAGGATTCCAAAAGGAAGACCCGCCGAAGCGGGCCGGTTAGTCTTTCTCGTTCATGGCCGACAGAGCCGAACGCTCCATCGCCTGAATGTCATCGAACAACATTTCCCAATGCTGTTCATCGGTGGCCGCTCGATCTAGCAGCGGGTAGACCGCCGAGTAATCAAGCCCGGTCGGCCCGCCCATGCCAATGCGCCATTGCGTCTGCAAGCGGGCAAAGAGAATGAAGGAAGGCCAGTTCTCGGGCCACACCTCGACGCCGCTTGATTCCTCTAGCGCAACGATCCCGGCCAGGAACGGATTTCCCGCCGCCTTTTCGTGATCGTTGCGCGTGTAGAGCGCATCGGCGGCCCTGGTCAGTTTCCCAGGCGGCCCTCAGTGATAGCGACCCGATAGGCCTCGATGATTTGCAGCGCAGCGCCGGGAAGCTCATCGCACAGTTGCGCGACGTTGGCGCGGGAAAAGTCTTCGTCAAGATTCCAGCCGTCCGCAATCTTGAGGATGTAGTCCGCATTGCTGTCGCGGGTCTTCGAAAGGGCATCCTCAAGCGAGAACTTGACCTCTTCGTCAGACTGCCCGGTTTGCTTGACGCCCGCCGAGTTCATCAGTTCATCAACGAACGCGCCGAATTCGGTTCGGGTGCGGTAGATGAACGAAACTTCAATGCCGCCCTTGCCACCTTCGGGGAGGTCAACGGTAATGCTGCGCTTGAAGTTCTTCGGGCGCTTGCCCAGGACGATTTTTGCCATGTGTTTCCTTAGCGAGGGATTGAAAAATGCCCTTGCCCGCCCGGCCTTCCCTCGCTAAAGAGAAGAACCGGGCGAGTAGGTGCAGGGGTGCCGATTAGGCGTAGGAGATAGAGCGACCCAGGACGGTCATGGCGGCTTGCACGGTGTTGACCTGGTTGTTATTCAGGCTCGGCACCTCGGAAACGCTCATGTAGCCGTAACCGTAGGTCGTAGAGCCGCCGCCCAGCACCTGCTTGAAGGCCACCTTCGACAGGGTGCGCGAAATGTCCACCATCGTCTGATAGTTGGCATTGCTGGCGTCATGGGCCAGGGACAGGGTGATCGAGGTAGCGTTAAAGCCGGTCGGGATGCGAAGGGCGTTGCGCTTCGCCAGCGGGGCCACATCGGTAAAACGGGCATCGCCGCCGCTAGACGAAATGGTCAGCACCTGCGGGATGGAAGTCCAGCCCGACAGCTTCTGAGCCGTACCGGTGCCAGTGCCAGCGGGGAAGAAGCTGGTATTCGTGGTGTTCAGGCCAAGAATCTTGAAGCTGTTGGCGTCGATAACTTCGATCTTGAAGACGCTATCGGTAGCGTCTTCCCAGCCGGAGGTAAGCAGGATTTCGTCGCCGGTCGTGTAGCCGTGCGCGGTGCTGGTGGCAACTGCCGGATTGGCGTTAGTGATCGCGGAGATGGTCTTAGCGGAGGCGAAAGTATTGGAGAAATACTGAACGCTACCCTCGGGGAATGCGTATGCCATTTAGGGCCTTTCTTGGGACGAAAAAAAACCGCATCGCTGCGGCTGGTCACGCCCACTAGGGGCAACAAAAAAGCCGCCTGGTTGCCCGAAGCGGCTTTGCTAGGTCGGCTTTCGCCGGGTCGGTTATCTGGTTGCCCAGATGCTGAATCGTTGGACAGAGCCGTACAGGCCCGCGTCCTCTTCGTAGGTCGATTGAGGCTCCCCCTCGGGGGTCGCCACGAATGCCGAAGAAGCGCAAAGCGCATCCTCGATTTGTCGAATCAAGGTCAGAGCCTCAAGGCGCGTCGATGCCCAGGCGTTGACCTGCAGAAGCGTGTTTCGCTTGTCGGCGGCGCTGTTATCGAGGAATCGCGCCGCCTTGCCACCCAGGCCCTGCCAGGTCACGTAAGGCGCTGCGGTGCCGCTCGGGGCCACATCGGGATAAGTGCGCGGGCAAATGCCTTGCAGCAGCGTTGCGAGGTCCGATTCCATCATTTCGCAAGCTCCGCAAATTTCGTCTTCATAGCGTCAGTGACCTGGCCGCGAGTCTCCGCGATGGCGCGACCGATGAACGAATGCGCCGTTGCCTTGCTGGTGCCGAACTCGACCATCCCGCCGTAAGGGGCCTTCTGCGGATTCCACGAAATGTGATATTCCGCATACGCGGCCGAACTCTTCGACCGCGCATAGGCTTGATAGATGCTTCGGCGCAGCGTGCCAGGCGCGAATGGGCCGTATTTGCGACCGCCTCGACCGTAGAACCAATGCGCGTTGCCCTCGGACACAGGCGCTAGCGCCCTCGCCCGCTCATACAGCACCTGTGCGCCCGCCTGTGCGACCGGACGCGCCATTTCCTCAAGCTCTCGCTTCTTTTGCTCGATGGCCTGGCCGAATGCCGCCGTGTCAATGCGAATCAACGCACCACCTCGCAAACGAGATCGAGCGCCTTGCGGTCTTGCTCCAGCACCGCCTTGATTTCGTAGACGGTCGCGCCCTCGACCACGCGCATAGCCTCAGTCACGCCAGGACGGTAGCGAATGCGAATGCTTGCCTTGATCGCCGCAATCTCTGCGCCGCCTCGGATCGCCTCTGCGCCGGTCGTGTGGCGCACATTCGCCCACACCTCGGCAACGGTCGCCCACGATTTGACAACCTGGCCGAGTGCATCGCGGGTTTCGCCAAGCTGTTGCAGCAGGACGCGACGATCAAGAGAGCCGCCGCGCATCAGATACCCATTTCCACGCGGTAAGGCTGCAACAGGTATTGCGAACCCATCGGCAGCGATGCAGCGACAGCATTCGAAACCACCACGTCCTCGCGGTTCTCGTACAGGTGGCCGAGAGTCAGCAGGATTGCGGCCCGGATCGAGTCATTAATCACGATGCCGGAGCGCGTCATGCGGGCGCTGGTTGCCGCCTTGGCAAGCTCATAGAGCGCCGCCGCAGCCGCTAGGTCTTGCTCGACCTGGCTGCCAAGCAATTTCGCCGCAGCGATTGCCGCGTCATAGGTCGCGGTCGCGGTAGCCAGCGCGTCGGCCACGCCAGCAACAGCGGCGCTCAGTGCGTCCGCGTCGGCGTAGACGTTGCGATTGAGGTACTGCACAGCGGCAGACTCCGCAGCGCCGACCCACAGCGGCAGGATTGCGTCTTCCGCGCTCCCGTCGATGCGAAGGTGCAGCTTCGCCGTGGTCAGATCAACCAGCATTGCGCTTGCGGCTCACGCGCTGCACAGCGGCGGGCGCTTCGGCGGCTTCGGGCGCGTCCTGGCCGTCGCCTTCGGCCTCGACCGGCTCGACCGGCGCGGACTGGGTGGCAGGCACCACGTATTCGGCCACGCCGACCTCGTTAACAAGGTGTTCGGCCAGGTCGTCCGGGCAAGTGAACAGATCGCCAGGCGCGAAACCGCCGAACGCCGAATTAGCGCCGAACTTCGTGAATTTGATTCGTTTAGGCATATGTGACTCCGTTAAAGGGGGCCACCGAAGTGACCCCCTTTGGCTGAGTGCCTACTTAAGCAGCGGGCGGGGTCAGGTCACCACCGCGAATAGCGGCAGGAACTTCGCTGGTCAGAGCAAGACGACGCTCGGCGCGGAGCGTAATCAGGTTCTTCGTGAAGTTGTCCGAATCGGATTCGGACATTTGCACCACCACGCCCTCGCGGTTGTAGATGTTGCCGTGCTGGCGGAACGAACCCACAGCGAAGGTGTCGGCGGTCATGCCGACAGACTTCACCACCGGCACACCGAACAGCAGAGGCATACCGGGGACGCTGTAGTCCACGCGAACGGCGTTAGCGGACGAAGCAGTCAGCAGTTCGGTTTCGATGGTGGCCCAATCGGCGGGGTTCAGGACGATGCCGTCCGGCTCATAGCCAGCGACTTCCAGATCGCCGATAGCCTTGCGGATCAGGACCAGCTTTGCCAGGACGGAACCCAGAGCGCCCGACAGGTAGCCGTGGGCGGTGTAGTTACCGGCCTTCATGAAACCGGCGATGTTCGGGGCCGAACCGTCACCAGAGACAAGCTGAGTCTCGACCTTGCGCTGCACACCGTAGCGCATACGGGCATCGACATACGCGGCAAGGGCGGCGTTATCCATAGCCAGTTGGCGCGAAATCTTGATCCAGTGGGCAACGGTCGAAACCGGCTGGTTCACCAGGGACCAAGTAAGGGCGGATTCGGCCTTAGCAGCACCTTCCGCAGCCTCGGCGGCGTTATTGGTGAAGCTGGCTTCCTTCGTGAACTCGATTGCGTTGCTGGTCGTCGGGATGGACGCATACAGCGATTCAATGGTCAGGCGAGGGGCAGCGCCAGGCACAACGCCGGGGCGACGGTCGGGGGCCACGTTGGCATCGGAGCCGGTCAGGGTGTTTTTGACCTCGATACGGACCTTTTGCTGTTCGCCACGGGCGAAGGCTTCGAAGCCAGCGGACTTGACCAGTTGATCGCCCCAGCCATCAGCCTTGGCCTCGCCTTCGGGACGCAGTGCGCCCTTTTGCTCCAGGCTGGTCAGGCGGTCGGCCAGTTCGCGCTGCGCGGTGCCGATGTTGTCAAGCGCCGTCTTCGTGTCGCTGGTCACTTTGCCCAGGGTCTTCAGTTCGCCATCGGCCTTTTCAGACATGGCGGTCAGGTTCGCCTCGACCTTTTCGAGCGATTTCATGATGACTTCGATAGTCATGGTCTTCCTTTCAGAAATGAAAAAGCCGCCCGAAGGCGGCGCGTTTTGCGGGATGTGCGCTTAGACGGAGAGCGAAGCCAAACGCGCCAGGCGTTGAGCAACTTCTTCCATCGCTTTCGCGTCGGGCGTCTGACCGGGTTCCCCCTCGGAAAAGACCACCTTTGCGCGGGCAACCAGCGCGATAGCCGCCCCTTTACTTACGCCGCCTGCATCCCGCAGGAAACGCTCGAAATCGCGGACAGTCTCGATTTCTGCAATCGCTGCCTCTAGGTCTTCGGACTTGACGCTTGCCAGGTCAATACGGGCCGCACCGTCCGCAGGGAAGACCACCGGGGAGACTTCCATCAGATTCGACCAGCGGCGAATGACGCGACCGCTATCGGTTTCTTCGTAGTCGCCTTTTTTCAACAGGCCACCAATCGAAAGACCGTCAAGGGTGCCGTGAGTCATCGCGGCGCGAACATCAGCCGACAGCGCCAGGCCGGGAGTGAGTTCGCCCTCGACATACAGGCCGTGGTCGTCTTCCTTCGCCACGGTCCATTTGCCGATCGGCATATCCCAGGCGTGGTTAAAGAACATCTTCGGCTTGCCGAACTTTTTCAGGCTGTACTCGAAAGCGCCCTTAACGATGGTGTCCCCGTAGGAGTCCACGCCACCGAACACAGAGGCATAACCGGCAAATTTGCCCGTGTCGCCTTCCATCTTGAGCGAAACGTCATGGATAGCCAGTGTCTTTTTGACCAGCATATTCCCCCCTTACTGATTGCTCTGCGCGGGCGCTGCGCCCGATGCAGTCATGCCGAGTTTCTTAAGCGGCAGTAGGTTAGATTGCGCCGTCAGGTCGTCCGCGCCATCAATGCGCGGAAGGTTCTCCAACTGGCGGCATTCATTGCGCGTGGCAATGCCGTTTTGGACTAGCTTCGAATACAGATCGGCGCGGGCCGTGGCATTGCCACGCAGCAGCGCGTCGATACTGAATTCGGCGCTCATGGTTGCGCGTTGGCGCGGGGTCATCACACGTTTACGAACCGCCTGCTCGATGCTGACCAGCATCGGGCGAATCGTGAACTTGTGGAAACCGTCGATGATTTGCTCGACGCCGCTGCCCCAGGTCGTGACGTTGGAGTGATAGACCATGACCGGGGGCACATCAAACCACCGGCAAATCTGCTCGACGCCGAAGCGGCGCGTTTCTAGCAATTGCTGATCCTGCGGCGACAGGCTCAATTGCTGGTATTTCATATTGGCCTCAAGCACAGCCAGGCGCGAAGTGCTGCCGGACTCAAGGCTCCCGTAATTGGCGCGGATCGCGTCACGCTGCGCGGGCGTTAGCACCTTGTCAATCATCAGCACGCCCGTAGGCTTACCCGCGTTGCCGAACACCTTCGACGCCGCGCCCTGCGCCTTCGCCTGTTCATCGGTCGTAGCCCGCATGAATTCCAGCTTTGCGAGGCCCACCGTGCCATTGCCCAGGTTCTTTAGGTGCAGGACGTTTTCCTCGGCCAGGACCGCGATGTCTCCATCAATTCGGTACTGATAGACCATCGACCCATCGGCCAGGACAAACGGGGTCACCTGGTCAGCAGGCATCGGCCACAGCGCCACCGCCTCGCCATTCAGCCGCTCGATTCGCGCATAGGCATTGCCGCGCAAATCGTGGTTCATGACCATAGCCCGCCAGAATTCGAACGGGGTCATGCGGGCATTAGGCGATTCGTGCAGCAGCCCATAGAGCCGCGAATCACGCGCTAGCGTCTTCTCGCCGTTGCGCTGTTCGTAAACGTGATACGGCAGCGAGGCAATCGTGGTCGCTCGGCGGTCGATGCAAGCCCAAACCGCATCAATTTGCAGCGCACCGTCCGCGCCAATGCTGGCCGTTCCTTCGGTCAGGGCATGGGACGGGAAAGGCGACTGCTCCCCGGATTTCTCGGCCAGGGCACCGCCCCAGCCAATCCACCGGCTAAAGGTTTGCAGAAGAGTCGCCATTGTTTGCGGTTAGAAAATTAGAGGGTTGCTCAATACGTCATCGACGCGCATTACAGGCTCGGGGTTGAGCGATAGCAGTTGCATCGCATTGAATGCCGCCATCAGCGGATCAATCTTTGCGAAGCCACTAGCCGCCTTCGTGATCGAAACAGCGTTCCCCACAGGGACCACCTTCGCATTGCTCACGCACCACGCCATCATTGCGCGGGCACCGTGAACAAGAGTGCGATTCGCTAGACGCCGCTCGACGCTCTTAATCGCGCCTTGCAGCTTCCAGCCTTGCGAAATGCCTACGATGGACTCATAAGCCACCGGGCCGGGTTCCTCTTCGGTCCCCACCAGGGCATCCAAGATGCCGCCCAGGCCATGCTGGTCAACGCCGACGCGGTGCAGCAGTCCCGACCGCTCCACCGTCGCCACGATGCCGACCAGCTCGTCTATGTCGTCGCCTGGCCGCTTGACGATGCTTAGATCGCCCGCCGCTTCGAAGTCGCGCAAGAGCGTTGCAATGTCCTTGCGGCGCTCCAATACGATTTCATGCGCCCAGGCTTTGCCCCAATGGAGCCAGCGCCCGGAATCGCGCTCTCGACCGACCACAGCCAGGCCCAAAAGGTCATCTAAGCCGCCGCCGTCGATGCCGACCTCGACTACATCGCTTCGCTCTAGAAGCGCCTCTAGCGTCAGGCCAGGCTCACCGGCAGATTCCCAGAAGTCCGCACCGGTCCAGCGGTCAGAGCGCAAATTTAGGCCGACCTCGACGTTAGCGTGCTTCGCCATGAACCCACGGAAGGTGTCCCCTCCCGCAAGCTGCGCCTTCGTGTACTCGCGTTCTAGGAACGCCCGATCAACGGAGAACCCGATATTCGGGTTCACCATCGCCATGTTTTCCAGCTTCAAGCAATCGCCGTTAGCAATCATCTCGGGCGGGTGTTCGAAGATGATCGGCAGAAACGCCGGGTCTACGATCTTCCCGTCGCGCACATTGCGGGCGTAATCGAGTTTCTGCTTGAACACTCCAGCCGGAGGCTCGTCCGATTGAGTCGTCAACCAGATAACGAAGCCCTCGGGCCGCGATGCAAGACCGCCCAGCGCCTCGCGGAACATATTTTCCGCCGCAGGCATCTTCCCGAACAGGTGAAGCTCATCGACCAGGGTGCCAACCGATTTCTTGCCGCCGACCGTGTTTTGATCGGCTGCAAGCACCTTCAAGACCGCCCCGCTCTCTCGGTTCGTGATGGTCTTTACGTGAGATTGAACGTGCATCAGAGCCGATAGCTCTTCGTCCACCCTCTCACTGCACATATCCCGCGCTGGTGCGAATGCGTTATTCGCAACCTCGACGGTCGGAGCCAGTACGGAGAACTCCGCAGACTGCCGCCAGTTCAGGATTAGCGCAGTCATCATGATCCCTGCGGCAATCGTGCTCTTCGAATTTTTCTTAGGCAAGCAAATAAACCATTCGGTAATCAGTCTGCGGCCCGACTGTTCATCGTAGGAGCCGAAGATTGAAGCAACCAAATCGAATACCCAAGGGGCGCACGATTCGCCAAATGTCGGAGAGCCTGGCGCATCGACGATACGCAATTGCGTAAAGATTGACAGCGCCGCTTCCGCTTGTGCCGGAAAGATCGGCGGCGGAATGATTGATCGACCAGCCTTCAGCCGCTCGGCCCAATCCAAGCAAGCAGTTGATGCTGGTGCGGTCATAGAAGAGTAGTAATCGAATCGCCCTTTGCGATGTTTTCTGAGGCCCACATGGGGCGCAAATTCGCCATTGCCCAGCAGGCCCGGAAATCATCGGACCCGATGCTGTCAGCCTTGAAGTGAGAAACCGGGATGATGTGATCTAGGTGAATCTCACCAGACATGAATTTTTCCCAGGTCATCCCGCGAGTGAACTGCCGCTCAATGTGCGACTTCAACTCGCTAAGGCTGTAGCCCAGAATTTCTTCCGTAGACTGCCGCGCTTTCGATCCGCCGCCAGCCTTTAGCATCGTGTAGATGCGCGAAGAAATCCGCGTTTTCAGGCTGTACCAGGGCAACGTCCTGCGCCACCTTGCCACTTTCTCCCGGTTAATCTGCTTCGACCGCTCGGGGTTTGCCGCCACCCATGCCCTAACATCGTCAGTAGAGCGATAGCCCGCAGCGCGATATGCCTCGTTGTACTGGCGAATCTTGTCCTTGTTCGCATCG
The DNA here is from genome assembly GCF_052600055.1 of Ramlibacter sp. MAHUQ-53. Classification (NCBI taxonomy): domain Bacteria; kingdom Pseudomonadati; phylum Pseudomonadota; class Betaproteobacteria; order Burkholderiales; family Comamonadaceae; genus Ramlibacter; species Ramlibacter sp. MAHUQ-53. Next base: position 30,723 of record NZ_JBQWTS010000016.1, on the reverse strand, counting down.
CGCCAGGCTTTTTGTCTCGCCTGCTGATCGGGCCTAGCCCTTCGCTCTGCGTCCTTCGCTTTCTTGCAGGGCCTGCAATGCGTATACAACCCGAATTTCCCCATCTTGTGCGGCGGGAAATTCTCAAGGTTCGCGGCAAGCGCCTGGTTGCAACCCTTGCACACACGCAAGGGCGTAGAATCTTCGTTAGCTGTCATTCGAACTCTTTCTTCGTTTGATGGTTAGAAAGCCTCGTCGTCTGCCAGGACTTCGGGGCTTTCGCTTTTCTAAGCCGCTACTTGTTACTAACGACAAGTTTTGGCGGCGCAGAGGGAGCAAACCGGCCAGAAGATGCCTTCTTCGCCGCGTCTTGCTTCTGCGCCTTCTTTCCAGCCTCTGCGGCTCCGCGTAGCAGCGCCTTCGCTGCATCAACTCGCAGCTTTGCGTCCGCGCCGCCGTCATTCATTACGGCCTTGAGGAAGTCGGCGGGATCGTCGTAGCCATCAGACAGGCCCAGGAACTCCGGTTCCTTCTTAGGACGCCCAGCGCCAGGCCGCGCACCGCCACTATTGGCCCGCGCACCTCCGCTGTTAGCTCGGGCACCGCCGCTGTTCGGTCTTGCCCCTCCGCTTCGTCCTTTCACTCCTGCCATTTGCTGCTGCCGATTTCTTACCGGCCCGGTTTTTTGTCCGCATGGGAAACAGGCGGGTTCAGGGCCGCTTGACTCGGAGACTTGCGACCCGCCCTACCCCCTCGCCTCTTCCCGCTGCTTCGCGCTGTTGTGGTGGTGGCTGCATAGCGCCTGCCAGTTGGACCGACGCCAGAAAAGCGCCTGGTCGCCCCTGTGCGGCTCGATGTGGTCAACCACGTTTGCCGCCCCCACCCTTCCCTGTGCCTTGCACATCACACAAAGGGGATGCTCGGCCAGGTACTGAGCGCGGGCCTTCTGCCACTTGTAGCCGTAGCCTCGCTGCGTACTAGTCATGCCGCTGGTTCTCCAGCTTCCCGCTTGCATCGTTTCTGCGACTCGCTGCGTATTGAGCAAGCCGACCCTCGGCGCAAGCGTTGGAATCTTTGGCATGGTGTAGGGTGGCCCGGCGTAGCTCCCCGGAGACAGATCGAATCGAGGTGATGGAGCTAGCCGAGGCCGAAAAAGAAAAGCCGCCAGGTCTTTTGAACCTAGCGGCTTAAGGAGACAAGCAATCACAACAACCCGTAACCTTCAAAGACGCTGCCGCCTCCGCATGGATCGTTAGCCTTATGCGTCTTCGCTTGCTACGGGGCCGATTATGCGAATGCCGTTCGATTCGTCAAAACCGGCCCGTACTACAGATTAGACGCTGCGGTTAATCAGCATCAGCCGCCCGGTTAGAAGCACATGGAGCAAGGCATCAGCGGTCAGGCCCAGGCGCTTACGAATCTGAATCGGGCCATTGCGATGCACGTAAGCCCAGCGCAGCACCTCGCGCTGAATCATCGGAAGCTCACGGACTGCCCGCTCGATCTTCATGGCGTCGATGGCGTCAATGTCGGTCTTCGGCTCGGGCTGGTGCCATTGGCGGCTGTTGCTCTTGCCAAGCCTCCAGATCGGCGCTTGCGTGGGTGCCCAGCGCACAGCCACATATCGCGCCCAATTGGTCAGGCGCTCATGGACTGCCACCTGTTCGGCGGGGACGTAGTGGTAATCGGCGAAGTCCCGCTTCATGCCTTCCCCCAGATTTCCAGAAGCTCCAGAGAGAACGCCAGGAAGAAGCCAATAGCTAGCTTCGTCATCAGCGCAGCCAGGACGAACGGGGACATAACGACAACCCCTAGCGTCCGAATGATCTTTCCAAGCACCTTCACTGCATCCCCTCCATTGCTTTTCGAATCTGTTCGCGCAGCCAGGCCGCGCCGCCGTTTTTCTTGACCCACTCCCGCTGTTCGGGCGGAAGGCGAAACGAGGTAGGCCGCTCCCCGTATTGCTTCGCCTTTTGCTTCTGCGGCTTCGGGATCGAAACCGGCTCCTGCGTCAGGACTTGCAGCCAGGTCATTCCTCGGCCCCCTCGATCTTGTTAATGCAGACTTGGATGTAATTGGCCGCGTCTAGCAGTTCTTCCTGTAGGTGGGTCAGCCAATCGACCATGAAGAGGTCGGGCCTCTCCAGGGTCGTGCCGTACTTGAGGATTCCCGCCTGCGACCGCGACAGCAGTTTCTGCCGCACCTGTTCGACTACCGGGTCCGTCATCGCATCAGCCCCGCAAACGGGTTGCTCCCGCCAAGCTCTCGCCAACGCTGGCCGACGCGGATTTCGCGCAATGTCTCAAGGGCCACGCCGTATTCAGCCGCTAGCGCCTTGTTCGTCTTTTCAGAGGCCCGAATCTCGCGGACCTGTTCCATAGTCACCTTGCCGAACTTGGCCCGCATGATTGCGGCGGTCTTGGCGGTGCGGACAGCCAGGGAGGTGCCGGAGCTAGCCAGGCGCACGATTCGCGCATGGTGATCGGTCGGGGTGCGTTGGACGATGTGGTCCGGGCAAATGCACCGCTCATTTCCGCAGGAGGTGCCGAAGAAGATTCGGCCAGGCCGACGCTTACCCAGCGACTCCATGACCAGGGCGCGGACGGAAACGTAATCGTTGCCTCGCCAAATCCTCGGGGCGTTGCTGCGGAATTGACCCTGCCAGATCATGCAATCGCCGTCTTCTTTTGCCTGCGCCATCAGCGCCTCGAAACTGTATTTGTCCATCCCTTACACCCCCACGATTCGAACGTCATGCGGCCTGGTCTTGCCGCTCAGAATTTCCAGAATCCGCCGCTCTGTCAGCCGATGAACCCGGTACATGGTCCGGGCGGGCAGCAAGTCCAGAAGCTCGGAGTAGTCGGCCAGGACGGATCGAACCGCTTGGATGCCCTCCCCGTCTAAGCGAATCACGCCGGTAGCCCCGAATCGCTCACCAGCGCGGGCCATTGCCCCCACCGCGTCATCCAGCAGGCCGGATGCGTCCTCCGCGATGCCTTCCCGCACTACGGTTTCCATCAGATTCACGGCATCGGCCACCACTCGCCAATCGTCTTCGGTCGGTCGCTCCGCTTTCTCCAGCGCGGCGAGGCCCTGGTACATCCGGGTTAGCTGGTGGCGGCGAAAGCCTGCGGGCAGCGGTTCGGTCGGGCTAGCCGTGATTTCGGTTAGCAGCGTGTAGCGGGTGCGTTGTGTCTTGTGTTTCCTCATGCCATCAGCTTTCGATACGTTTCATTGATTGCCTTGATTGCGTCCATTCGCGCCAGGCTCCAGCGGTCGCGGGTGCCATGCCAACCCTTCGGGCCTCGATGGCAGGGGAAGCACAGGGGCACGGAGGCGAACCAGGCTCCCTGTTCGAATTCGTGAACCTCGCTGCCCTCTTCGCTACCGCACACCACACAGGGCAGCGATGCGACTCGCGCTACGTGCTGTTTCTCGGAAGCGGTTTGCTTCGGCTTGTTCTTGCTCCACATGGTCAGTTCACCTCTCGCAGGGCCAGGTCATAAAAGGTCACGCCAAGCTCGGAGGCCGCGAAAGCCTCGACCTGATCGCAGAATTCGGAGAACTCGCGGGTACTCAGTGCGGCGCTGCTCTTGCCGATAACCTGGCCGTTCGGCAGTTGCTCGACGCCGATAAATTGGCGCTTGAATTGCTCATGCCAAACCTCGGCAGAGAACATCCGGCCACCGACCACCGCCTGCGCCGCGATTTGCGCCAGGACGCCGCCGCCCCAATACCGGGCGTTTTGCTTCTTCGTGCGCTTCTGGCGGGCCACGGTCAGCACCCAGCGACCGCCGCCCTGCATGACGCCCTTTAGGAAGGGAAACAGGCGCTCTTGAATCACAAGCCAGGCTTGCGCCCGGTTGTGAAGCTCCAGGGTCAGGGACTCGCTCATGCGGCCCTCACGCTGTAAAGGCCATACAGGCGGGCCAGCTTGTCGCGCATTGCGTCCATTGCTGCCGTCCAATGCACATCGGCAAAGCCGCCCTGGCTTGTGACCAGCGCCCGCCACGGCTGGCGGTTGCGGCGGTAGAAGACGATTGGCTCGACGCCGTGAATCGCTGCCTGTTTGACAGCCTGGCTCCACCACGCATTGCGGCGCAGCACCTCCACGCGCTTGCACTCGACGGCGTAGCCAGGAATGCAAAGAATGTCGCCCGTCGTCTTCTTTGCCGGGTCGGTATTGCGCTTGACCTCGACGCCCAGCGCGTCGGCCAGGAGCGCCGAAAGCTCGCGCTCCGCAGCCGCTCCCTTGCGGTTGCCGTTAATGGTCACTCGCCCGCCTCCACCGGCACGGAGCCGAGTAGCTTCGCCTCGACTTGCGCCAGGACTCCAGCATTCAGGAGCCAGCCATACAGGCGCTGTGCGACTAGATCGGTAACGCTCAGAGCGTTAGCGGGCAGAGGCTCGGCGTGTTCAATTTCCACTAGGAGGGTCGTCTTGTTTTTCATGCTTCATCGCCGCAATCAGCGCGGCATCCATTCCTGAATAAAGTTCGGTCTTTGCTAGCTCTTGCGCCCTGTGCCAGGCATGGGCGCGGAATCCGGGGATGCGGGCCATTCGGACTAGGTGGGCCAGCATTTCGGCGTAGTGATCGGTCAATCGACCTCCCACAACCGGCGGTAGTCGGGCGGGGCCTCGGGGTCGTAGTCGCCGGTTAGCTCCAGCGCCTTTAGGACTTCGGCCTCGTCTATGTCTGCCCCTTTGCGGCGGCGATTCAGCAGGCGAACCGCGTCCGCATAGGACATAACTGGAGAGCGCCAAACAGTTGCCGGGTTGCTCATGCGGCCTGCCTGTACTCAAGCGCCAGGGCCTTGACCGCTACAAAGCTGATAGCAGCCTTGCCGCCGCCGCCGCCCTGGTAAACGAGGCGGGCCTTGGCGGTATCGCCAACCACGGCAGGGGCCGGGGCCGGGAGTCCGCGCTTCTCGTATTCCGCATCGGCAGAGCGGTCGCCCGGAAGCCTTTTCGGGTACTCAAAAGTCCCCCGGCCCGCATAGGCGCGATACGACTCGCAGAAGCGGTGCTGGAGGTAGGACAGTTCATCCACCGGCCAGCGGCACACCTTCGGCCAGCCGCCCAGGTCTTCAATCACGGCATGGATTGCCGGGTCATCGAAGACCACATCGGAATACGCGCCGACGCTGCCCATTGCGCTATGGGCCTTGCCCCAGGCCAGCATGGCGCGGTCGGTCGCGGTGCCCGCAAGCTGGCGCACCACATCGGCAGGCTTCGGCGCGAACTGGCCGCGCTCGGGGTCCATCGCGTGAGCCGTGATTGCCTTCGCAACCTGTTCGAAGGCGAACGGTTCGCAGGCTTGCCACCAAACCGACAGCGCGAAGGGCGATGCGTCTTTGCCGTAGAACGCCAGGGCGTCAGTCAGCAAACGGGCGAATTGAGCCTTTTCTTGAGGGGACACTATGCGACCCCTTCACTAGCCAGCCATTCCGCCGCCACGGCCCGATTTCGGGCCTCCACGGCCCCCTGGCGATTGACAGGCTTTGCCGCCGCCGCGCCCTTCGGGGCAAAAAGCCCTTGCCAGCCGTTAGCGATGGACTGCCGAACCGCCTCGGCCTGGCCCGCGCCAAACTCAAGCATTGCCTCTTGCGCTGCCGCCATCGAAGCGGGCTTAAGCGGCTTCTTGATTTGCTTGCGGTACGCCACCCATTGCTCCCAGGCCTCAACGTCGAGGCCAAGGGGGTAAGGGGGTATAGAACCGTTAGGTTCTATCTCTTCTCTTCTCTTCTCTTCTCTGCGGTTACGCGTTACGTCACTCGTTACGTCACGCGTTGCGTTACGCGTTACGTCACTCTCCGTAACGGATTCGCAGGAGGTTTGCGCCTCGGATTCGGCCTTCGCTTTTTGGCGTTCGCGGTACTCGCGTTGACGCTCTGCGGCGGTCTTTGCCCCAATGGAGCGGGCCTCTCCGCTGGTGTTGTATTCGGCGAAATTCGGGAGGGTTACGGACCCCTCTTCGGGGTCATAAATGGCCCAGCCGACAGCCTCCATTGCCTCGCCAAAACCGGGAATGCCGGTCATGTCATCGAGGTTTGAGAGGTCCGCGTGGTGGAAAACTCCGTCCTTCGTGTGCTCGTTTGCGGCACCCCATATAACGAGGAGTGACGCGACCGTAACGGAGCGCGTAACGCTCCGCGTAACGATGTCACGTAACGCACCGTTGAATCCCGTAGTCAGGACTCGCCCGACTTTGGGGTCGTCCTCAAGGATTCGGGCAATCTGCGTTACCCGTGGATTTGTCAGGAGCGAAGTCCGCATCTTGATCCAATCACCTGCCATTACGCGGCCTCGGCCTCGGCAATGTGATAGGCCTTGACGCGCTTTCCGTTCGGCAGATCGACCCAGCGATCCACCACGGGAAGGCCACGGCGGCGGAATTCGCCGCAGCGCTGCGACAGGGACAGGCACCCGGCTTGCTGCAAAGCCTCAAGCGGCGTCAGCCAGGAGGCCCGCAACAGTTCAATCAGGCGGTCTTGCATCGTCATGCGTCGATCCCCCGCGTCTTGAATTTCTTGTGATCCTCGGCACCAGCGCGAACCGGCCAGGCGCTCGGCACGTAGGCGGCGCGGCTGCTTGAATTGGTGATGCGCTGGGGAATGTCGAAGGCCACGCGCTCGGGCGTGAAGTGAGCGCCCTGTCCGCCCGCGCTCAGAGGGCCGAGAAGCAATTTCTTTTCGCTCATGCCATCCCCCGCTTGCGGAAGGGGACAACCTGGCCGCTGCCCGACACCGGGGGCAGGGTCTTAATCAGGCGCGTAACAAGCGCCTCCATCAGAAGCTGGTGCGCGGCCTGGTCAATCGTCACGCCGCGCTCTATGGCGATGGCGGCGACTAATGAATGCTCTTGGGTCGTCATTTCGATTTGCTCCACTTGTGATTCCGGTTACTCAAAAGTCCCTGAGCCGTGGACCGATGACGAAGGCGTCCCGGTCCTTTTTCGGTTACTTGTTAGTCAGTTGTTTTTCGAAAGGGCGGATAGCAAGATCGGACTCATGCAGCACCTCACGCGCCCTCTCAAGCAGCAACTCCCGAACGAGGACGGCTTTCTGCGAACCGGTCGCATCGCAAAGCCGGTCGAGGAGGTCCAACTCAATCAAGCTGAGACTCAGCTTGACCGTGTGTTTTCTGAGGTAGGCGGGGTCGGAGTACATGGCTTGTCTTCCTTTGCTTCCGGGTGGTTGTGGTTAGGCCGGCTCTGCGGCGGCTTCGTGCTTGTGGTCGTCGCCCCAATCGAATGCGGGGCAGAGGCGGGAGCGGGGGATGCCGGAGAGGCGCTCGATTGCCACGGCATGAGCGGAGGGCACGTAGCCCGCCCGCTTCCAGCCGCTAAGGGCCTGCTTGGAAATGCCCAGCGAATCAATCACCACTTGACGCCCACCGCAGGCGGTGAACACCGTTTCCATGAATTCGTTTGTCATGCCGAGTATTGTCTAGGTTGACTAACGGCGCGTCAACCCAGGCAATACAAACAAAACGTAATGAAGGCCTAACGGCTTATGCTGAATCCATGAACTTCGGCCAAAGACTCAAGACGCTACGCAAGGCAAAAGGCCTGACCCTGGAGCGCCTCGGCAAGGCTCTAGGTCCCGGCGGGGAGGATGTGAGCAAGCAAGCCGTGTCGAACTGGGAGAGTGGCCGCTACGTGCCGACGCTCGACCTAGTGCCCGAAATCTGCGCCCGCCTCGGCTGCTCGGCGGACTACCTGCTCATGGGGCGCGAAATGGCGGTGAATTTGTCGCCCGATGTAACAAGGGTCGCGCTCCTGGCGGAACAGCTTTCGCCGGAGATACGCGCAAAAATGCTGCCGATGTGGGAAGAAATGGTTGCGATGTTCAAATCGCAGACCGTCCCCAATCCGCGCACTAATAACAGCAATTCCAAGAAGACGCAAGCAGGAAATTAGCTATTTCGTTGCGCTACAGTAACCCTAATGACGCACCACAGAGGGGCGTCCCTTGGGGCTTACTGTGATTGACTTAGAGTTAGTGCGGGCCGTGAACGAGTTACGGGCCGCCGTCCTGTCTGGCCGCGTGACGCGGCTTGTAGCCGTTACCGATGACGGCGCGATTCTCACCGGTCGCTATGCGACCGACCACCAGGCCGCAAGCTCGGCCCTCATGGCTGCGGCTGTCAATCTGAGGCTTGGCAACGGCACCGCCAGCCGCTCCGAGAACCTGGTCATCCCCCTGCAGGCGAATTCGCGGCTTACCGTCGCCAGCGCCCGCGATTAGCGCCCCCAGCGGGGCCGCGCAACTCCCTTTCGGGATACCCGCCGCCCCTCGTTGCCGGTACGCAACTTTATAACCGCCGTATTGCCCGGCGATACATCTAATTACGATTCCGTCTAAAGCAAAGTACATTCGGGCTGTACTTGACGGTCAATCTCGGCAATACTTCTGCCTATCGGTTCACGGTGAACCGGCAGGAGTGAAGATTGTTCGAAGTCGAGTTACAGCGGGACGCGGATCGCGTTAGCGACCTCTGTGCCGCAGCATCCCGCGCCCATAACGCCCTGGCCGAATCGAAGGCCCGCACCAGCGTTGCAGTCGCAGCAATCAAAGCGATTCGCTACATCGCCCCCCGCGATGTGTGCCACCTGATCGAGGCCCTTCGCAGCCAGGTCGCAGCCGCATTGCACGGCAGCGAAGCCGATGCCGCCATCGAATGCCTCATGGATGCCCATTGCATCGCAGAGCGCCAGGCCGAAGCGGAGGCCGCGTAATGCAGACCCGCACCTACCCCCGCAATTCCGTTCTCGCGTTCCCGCGAACCGTCGAATACGCCGCAGCCGTCGAGCGCCCCTATGACCCCGAGGACCGGCTTGTCATGGTCGCTTGCCTGGTCGCAGCCGTCTTCCTGATTGGCGTCCTCGCCATTTGGGGCTAACCCGATTTCACCCGCGCCCGCTCCGCTGCGGGCCGCATCACTCACCCTCGCTAGAGAGACTCAATGAGCAACCTAATCGTTAGCCAGGCCGCGAAGCTCGGCGCTCTGTTCGGAATGGATTCGGAGGGGCAGGAGCTTGTCTCCGTTCTCAAGGCCACCGCGTTTAAGGGCCAGGTCACGGACGCGCAAATGGCGTCCCTGCTTGTCGTCGCCACCCAATACAAACTGAATCCGTGGACGAAGGAAATCTACGCATTCCCCGATAAGAACGGCGGCATCGTGCCCGTTGTCGGCGTCGATGGATGGGCGCGAATCATCAATGAGCACCCGGCATTCGACGGGATGGATTTCGAGCAAGACGCCGAAAGCTGTACTTGCATCATCTACCGCAAGGACCGATCGCACCCGATCAAGGTCACCGAATGGCTAGACGAATGCAAGCGCGGGACGCAGCCCTGGCAGTCTCACCCGCGCCGGATGCTTCGCCACAAGGCAATGATTCAATGCGCCCGCCTCGCATTCGGCTATGCAGGCATCTTCGATCAGGACGAAGCCGAGCGCATCGCGGACGCGGGTAAGACCATCGACGCGCAGACCGGCGAAATCATCACCTTCGACACTGGCGCAGCCCTGCGCGAAGTCGAAGAGGCGCAGACGCTAGACGACTTGCAGCGCGTGTGGAAGGCGCGAGGCGCGGACGCCGTGACCGCGAAAGACACATCAGGCCACGCAGCACTGAAGGCCGCAGTCCTGGCCCGCAAGACCGCCCTCGAAAAGGCCGCTGTCACGGATGCCGAGGTGGTGGGATGACCACTACGGTAGTTCAAGGCTCCCCGGAGTGGTTCGAAGCGCGTCTAGGCCGAGTCACGGCTTCGCGTGTGGCCGATGTGATCGCCAAGACGAAGACCGGCTACAGCACCAGCCGCGAAAACTACATGGTCGAACTGGCGCTAGAGCGCCTGACCGGCCAGCGCCAGGAGTTCTATACGAATGACGCGATGCGCTGGGGCACCGACACCGAACCCCTCGCCAGGGCCGCATACGAGGCCCATACGGGCGCGATTGTCGAAGAGGTGGGGCTGATCCCCCACCCCACTATCGAAATGGCTGGCGCGTCCCCGGATGGCCTGGTCGGGCGCGACGGGCAAATCGAAATCAAGTGCCCGAACAGCGCGACCCACCTTAAGACCCTTCGCAGCAAGTCTCCGGATTCGAAGTACGTCACTCAAATGCAGTGGCAGCTAGCTTGCACGGGCCGCGCCTGGTGCGACTTCGTTTCCTTCGATCCGCGTATGCCTGCGGGCTTACAGCTTTTCGTGACGCGCATCGAGCGCGACCCGAAGACCATCGCCCAGCTAGAGGGCGAAGTGATTTCCTTCCTTGAAGAAGTTGCGGCGACCGTCCTGCAACTCATGACCATCAAAGAGGCAGCATGACCGAACAGCACACCGAAGCGCAGCGCCTGGCGGCGCTCATGGACGCGATGGACTACGACGACACCAGGCAAGCCGCCGCCGAACTTCGCCGCCTGGAATTCGAACTGTCCGTCACGGAAATGGCGCGTGGGATTCTCATGACGGCGCTTGTTGCACAGGCCCGCGATGTGCAGGCGCTCGATTCCCTGGTGGCCGACCTCTCGGCGGTGCTGCGCCTGTACGCAGACGCGAACAGTTGGACAGAAGACGCAAACGGAGTCCTTCGCGTGTGGCTTGAGCCTGGCAGCGAGACGCCGGAGCAATACAACGGCTTCGAATTCGCCCGAACCGCCCTGGCCGCGTCGGAGGCCCACGCATGAAGGCCCTCTTCTATGCCGCCGTCTTCGTCGTCTTCTTCTTCCTCGGCGTGTGCGTCAAGGTGTGGCAGTGCGGCGAACTGTTCCCCCAGGCCGACACCCTGGCCTGTGTCTTGTGGAAGTGACGCCGCCATGACCGACCAAAAAAACAGGACAACAAGCAAAGCGAGATATGAATGAGTTGGCTCTTTTCGCGGGCGCTGGCGGTGGAATTCTTGGGGGTCACCTCCTTGGATGGCGAACCGTCTGCGCCGTCGAGTGGGAACCCTACGCAGCTAGCGTTCTTGTCGCACGGCAAAACGACGGCCTTCTCCCGCCTTTCCCGATTTGGGATGACGTGCAAACCTTTGACGGAAAACCGTGGCGAGGAATTGTTGACGTCGTATCGGGCGGCTTTCCCTGCCAGGACATTTCCATCGCAGGAAAAGGCGCAGGACTCGATGGAGAGCGAAGCGGCATGTGGAAGCACATGGCGCGGGTGGTTGGCGAAGTACGACCCCGATACGTCTTCGTGGAAAACAGCCCAATGCTCATTCATCGAGGACTCGACCGAGTCCTTGGAGACCTGGCCGCGCTCGGGTATGACGCGAAATGGACTGTTATGGGAGCTGCCGACGTTGGAGCGCCGCACCAGCGCGACAGGCTCTGGGTTGTGGCCCACGCCCACAGTGTGCGGCAACTACAACCGCAAGGGAGCCAGCAAGACCAGCGGGGACGGTCTGGCGACTGCTGTGATGAAACGCATGTGGCCGACTCCCAACGCGGGATCGTCCAGGTGGGGCGGGAGTATGCAGGAATGGGGCGGCTCAAAGAATTGGGTTCGCAAGGAATTGCCGGAGATGGCTACTGGTCCGCTGAACCCGATGTGGGTCGAATGGCTGATGGGATTCCCGCTCGGCTGGACCGACTTAAAGCCCTTGGAAACGGCCAGGTTCCCTTGTGTGCTGCCACAGCATTCGAACTGCTTGCCGCTTGAGGAGGCCGCATTGACGCCATCAACGCCCTGCGCGAACAACTAAAGGAAAAGCAATGACGATTTGGATTGTCCGCAAGCACCCGCCGTATCCGTTCGACGCCAGATACGCAACCGAGGCATTCACCATTCACAGCACCCACCCGACCCGCGCCGCCGCGCAAGTCGAGGCGCATCGCAAGATGCAGTGCAAGCCGAAATATTTCTACAGCGTTGGACGGGTTCAACTTCGGGAGGCCAAGCAATGACCATCACCCGAGAGCAAATCGTCGCGTGGGCGAGGGAGGCGGGTTTTGATTTCAAAGATCGCGCAGAGCCTCGCCTTGAAGCATTCGCCGCCCTCATCGAGCAGGCTGTTCGCCAGGACGAGAACAAGCAGTGTGCGTACAGAGCAGGCATTGCGCTGCTTGGCGCTGATCGAGGTCTTGCTAATCGTGTCAATCAAGCCATCCGCGCACGAGGAGAGAAGCAATGAGCCGAGAAGCGATGCAGATGGCGCTGGAGGCGCTGGAGCGTGTTACGGCAGTGTGCCGTCTTGAAGCGGATGACGACTACTGCGAAGGCGCATGGGATTTGCACAACAAGGCCATCACCGCCCTGCGCGAGGCGCTGGAGCAGCCGCCCTGCAAGACCGGGGCGCAGTGTGTCGGCAACAAGTGCCAGCGATGCGAGGCGGTGCAGCAATCGGACAACGGCGGCAAGACCGGATGGCCTCCTGGCCTGTTGCAAGACGACGACCGCAAGCTATCGAAGTGGCTTGCCAGCAAGCCCGATGCGCGTAAGTGCGTTCGGGAGGCGCTGCCCGAGCAGGCGCAGATACAGGTCGGGTGCGAAGGCGAGGACGGATTTCTTCGCATTCACCCTGAGTCTGAGTTTTGCGATGTGTGCAAGCCAGCCGAGCCGCAGCCGGTGGCTGTCCATCAGTTCCGCAAACAGCATTGCGCTGATTGGTACGACGGCCACCCAGACCACGAAGACGGCAGAGGGCCTTACGAAGTCCGGACCCTCTACACCTACCCGCAGCGCCGGGAGTGGCAGGGGCTGACTGCGGAAGAAATTGGCAATGAAGCCAAAGACATTTACGGAAGTTCGCACTGGGACGACATCAAATTCGCCCGCGCCATCGAGGCCGCGCTTCGGGAGCGCAACGAATGAGCCGCGCCCTGGTTGTGCTTCTGGTCTTCGTCGCGGTCTTCTCGCTGACATTCCTTGCGACCGATTTGCCCCAGGAACAGCGAGGGACTTCGTTTGTCTTCGCGCTGGCCTGGAGCCTGATTCTGTCCCTGGTCATTTGGGATGACCTATGACCCAGGAGCCGAACAACCTGGCCGCGACGGTATTCGTATTCCGCAACCAGGCCGGGGAAATCCGCTGCACCTACGCCGAAGCGTTCTATTGCGTCGATGGGCGCGACGGCTGGCAGCACATCGCCACGCTAGAGCCGAGGCTTTGGATTCAGGCGCATTACGCGACCGTCGAGAAAGCCGAGCAAGCAAAGCCGAAGCGGCCTAGCGAATTCACGGACGAACAGATCGACCCCGACCACATGGATTTATTCGACGTAAGCAACATCTTGGAAGGGATGGCATGAGCATTATTCTTTCGAGCGACGAAATCCACGCCCTTACCGGCTACAAAGTTGCGTCGAAGCAATTGCAGGCGCTTCAAAAGATGGGCTTCTACCGCGCCCGCGTTTCGCCTATTGGCAATGTCGTCCTAGAGCGAGAGCATTACCAGGCGGTCGCGGCTGGCTATCAACCTGCGGCGGCGAATTCTGCGGCATACAGGCCGCGAGTGAGGGGCTAATGAAAAAGGACCGGGAGCTTCCCCCTGGCGTCTTCCTGCGAGGGCGCTGGTACTGCCGCGCCAAGAGGGAAGGTAAAAAAATCGTGTGGATCAAGCTAACGCAGGCCCGCGACGGGCTGGCGGTGCTTTACGCGAAGATGGCCGAGCTACACAAGGACGGAGCCGGTAACGACCGAATCCCGGCGCTTGCGGCTCACTGGCTGCGCGAAATCAGCACGACCCACAAGCCGAAGACCCAGGCGAATGACAAATGGGTCATGGCAGCGATTAGCGAAGCGTTCGCGGAATTTCGAGCCTGCCAGGTCACGCCGCCTGACGTTGTGACCTGGCTAAAGCGATACCGCGAGAAGCCGCGCACCCATAACGAAATGCGGGCGGGGATGCGAGAGCTAATGCGATTCGCAGAAGCCGAGGGCTATCGTGATGCAGGGACGAATCCGGTTGACAGCGTGAAGACCGCCAAAGTCCAGAAGCGGGACCGCTACCCCACGGATAGCGAGATTCGCCGTATCAAGGCCGCAGCCTGCCGGGGCGCGGATGGCAAGAGAACCCGCATGGGGACCACGCTTGCCGGGTTGATCGACCTGGCCTACCTGACCGGCCAGCGCATCGGGGACTTGCTGGAATTGCGCTGGTCGAAAAAGGCCGCGACCGAGGACGGCCAGGTCATCGCCCCTTTCGTCGCAGAGGATGGGCTTTACTTCAAGCCGTCGAAGACCTCCGGCAGCACGGGCGCGAAGGTCCGCATTGAATGGACGCCGCGCCTACAGGCAACGATTGAGCGATTCCGCAGCATCGGGAGGCGGAATCTAACCTTCGTTGTGACCAATCAGGAGGCCCAGCGGTACGACTACGAAGCGTTCAAGTCCGCATGGGCGCGGGCGCTGGAGCGGTCGGGGGTGAAGGACTTGCATTTCCACGACCTACGCGCAAAAGCCCTGACCGACACGGACGCGGAGGGGGGCATCAAAGCGGCTCAGACGATGGGCGCTCACTCGACCCAGACGCAGACCGCCAGCTACATTCGGCACCGCAAAGCGCAGAGCGCGAAGGCCACGAAATGACCCGGCGTGTTTACAAGAATGCCGTTTGTTTACAAGGGCGAGGAATCAATCGGAACCGGCAAGCCTCCGTAAGTTGCTGATTCCATTGTGTTTTCTGGTCGGAGCGGAGGGATTCGAACCCCCGACCCTCTGGTCCCAAACCAGATGCGCTACCAGACTGCGCTACGCTCCGAAGCGGCCGATTCTACCGGGCGCCCCCTGCACACCCGCAACATGAAACTCAAGATCCTCGTCGGCACGACCGGCGGTACCGCCGAGGGCGTCGCCCAGGCCATCGCCCTGGACTGCGCCGACCTCCTGCCCGCCATCGAAGTCCAGCGCATGGACGGCCTGGACACCGCCACCTTCGACGACACCGAGGCCCTGTACCTCGTGTGCACCGCCACCCACGGCTCGGGCGACGTGCCGGACAACGCCTGGGGCCTGTATGACGCGCTGGACAGCCAGCCGAAGTTCCTGGGCCATGTCCGTTACGGCATCGTCGCCCTCGGCGACAGCAGCTACGACACCTTCTGCCAGGGCGGCGAACGCTTCGACGAGCGCCTGCAGGGGCTGGGCGCCCGGCGCGTGGGCGAGGTGCTGCGCCTCGATGCCTGCGCCGACACCCTGCCCGAGGCCGAGGCCGTGGCCTGGGCGCGCGACTGGCTTCAGCGCCTGGTGTAGATCTGGTCGAAGGTGGCGCCGTCGGCGAAGTGCTCCTTCGCCGCCTGCGCCCAGCCGCCGAAGGCCTGGTCGATGGTGAACAGGTTCAGCTTGGGAAACTGCTTGGCGTACTTGGCCTGCGCCTTGGCCGAGACCGGCCGGTAGAAGTGCTTGCCGATGATGTCCTGGCCTTCCTCCGAGTACAGGTACTCCAGGTAAGCCTGGGCCACGGAGCGCGTGCCCTTCTTGTCGACGTTCTTGTCCACCAGCGTCACGGCCGGCTCGGCCAGGATGCTGGCCGAGGGGTAGACCACGTCGACCTTGCTGCCGAACTCCTTTTCCAGCAGGTAGGCCTCGTTCTCCCACGAGATGAAGACATCGCCGATGTTGCGCTGCGCGAAGCTGATCGACGAGCCGCGCGCGCCGGTATCGAGCACCGGCACGTTCTCGTACAGCTTCGTGACGAACTCCCGGGCCTTGGCCGGCGAGCCGTACTTGCGCCGGGCGAACTCCCACGCGGCCAGGTAGTTCCAGCGCGCGCCGCCCGAGGTCTTGGGGTTGGGCGTGACCACCTTGATCCCGGGCTTGACCAGGTCGTCCCAGTCCCTGATGCCCTTGGGGTTGCCCTGGCGCACCACCAGCACGATGGTCGACTGGTAGGGCGCGGCGTTGTGCGGCAGGCGCTTCTGCCAGTCCTTCGGCACCAGGTGGCCCTGGGTGTGCAGGGCGTCGGTGTCCCAGCCCAAGGCCAGCGTGGCGACGTCGGCCTCGAGCCCGTCGATGATGGAGCGGGCCTGCTTGCCCGAGCCGCCGTGCGACTGGCGCACGCTCACGTCCTGGCCAGACTTGGCCTTCCAGTACTTCGCGAACGCGGCGTTGTACTCGACATAGAACTCGCGCGTCGGGTCGTACGAGACATTGAGCAGGGTCACGGCCTGCGCGTGCGCCGGCAGGGACAAGGCCGACGCGAGGGCGGCGGCCAGGGGAATCTTGATAAAGTCGCGGCGTTTGTGCATGGCGGCGAATTCTCGGGAGACGCCGCCGCAACTGGAACCAATAAGATTTCAGTTGCATATCCGAATAAGCAAATCAGGAGGCGCCATGCCCCGTACCGTCAATTGCATCAAGCTCGGCCACGAAGCCGAGGGCCTCGACTTCCCCCCCTACCCTGGTGAACTCGGCAAGCGCATCTTTGAGAGCGTGAGCAAGGAAGCCTGGGCCGGCTGGCTGAAGCACCAGACCATGCTGGTGAACGAGAACCGCCTGAACCTCGCCGACCAGCGCGCCCGCGAGTACCTCAAGCGCCAGATGGAGAACCACTTCTTCGGTTCCGGCGCCGACCAGGCCGCCGGCTACGTGCCTCCCACGGCCTGAGGCCCGCGGGCCACGCCCGCCTCATCCCCCGATGGCATCCGCCGCCCCCCTCGAGCACGCCTGGACCGGGCGGGCCCAGTGGCGCCTGCTCGAAACCGGCTGGCGCCACGGGCAGGGCTTCCTCGCGGCCTGGCAGGCCTGGCGCGATGACCCGCAGCGGCCCGGGCTGCTGCATGTCGCCTGCGCCCTGCCCTGCCCGCCACGGGCCGAGGCGATGGTGGCCCAGGCGCCCGGGCCGCTGCGGGCGCTCGCAGCCGAACTCGCGGCCCACTGGTGGGGCCTGCTGCCGGGCCTGCACCGCCTCTCCCTCGAGGGCGGGCGGGTCCTGCTCACCCTGCATGTCGGGCCTGCCGGCGATGCGTTGCGCGAGCTGGCCTTCGCCGCCGACGCCATCGCCCTGGACGAGGCCGTCGGCCACGACCGCGCGCTGCTCAAGGCCCTCGCGCGCCTGAGCCGCCCCGGCACCACGCTCGCCGCCGCCCGCGCCGACGACACCCTGCGCGCCGACCTGCGCACCTGCGGCTTCCGCATCGACACCGACGCGCCCGGCGCCCTGCGCGCCACCTACGCCCCCGGCTGGACGCCCAAGACCCGCCACGCCAGCCCGCCCGCGCCGTCCGAGGCGCTGGTGGTCGGCGCCGGCCTCGCGGGCGCCGCCGCGGCCGCCTCGCTGGCCCGGCGCGGCTGGCGCGTCACCGTCCTCGACGCCGCGCCCGCGCCGGCCAGTGGCGCCTCCGGCCTGCCAGCAGGCCTGATGGCCCCGCACCTCACGCCCGACGACAACCTGCTCTCGCGCCTCGCCCGCAGCGGCATCCGCCTCACCCAGGCCCAGGCCCGCGCCCGGCTGCGCGAAGGCACGGACTGGCAGGGCGGCGGCACCCTGGAGCACCGGCTCAAGGCCAAGGCCGCTGAGCGCCACGGCCTCGCGGCCGAGGGCTTCGCCGCCGACTGGAGCCGCCCGGCCAGCCCGGACCAGCGCGCGGCCGCCGGACTGCCCCCGGACGCGCCGGCCGTGTGGCACCCGCCGGGCGGCTGGATCAAGCCCGCCGCCCTGGTGCGCGCCTGGCTGGACGACCCCGCCATCACTTGGCGGGGCGGGGCCCGCGTGGAGCGCCTGGAGCGCCGCGACGGCCTGTGGCACGCCCTCGACGCCGCCGGCCGCACGCTCCACGCCGCGCCGCTGGCCGTGGTCGCGGCCGCCCTGGGCTCCGCGGCCCTGGCCGGCGACCGGCTGTGGCTGCACCCGGTGCGCGGGCAGGTCTCGCTCGGCCCGCGCGAAGGCCTGGACGCCCTGCCCGCCTTCCCCCTCAACGGCAACGGCCACCTCCTGCCCGACGTGCCGCTGGAAACCGTGCCCGGCGGGCGCGCCTGGATGTCCGGCGCCACCTACGGCCGCGGCGAGACCGACACCCGCGAGCGCCCCGCCGACCACGCCGCGAACCTGGCGCGGCTGGAGACCCTGGTGCCTGGCACCGCAGCGGCCCTGGCGCCCGCCTTCGCCCGCGGCGAGGTCAGCGGCTGGTGCGGCGTACGCTGCGCCAGCACCGACCGGCGCCCCCTGGTCGGCCCGCTGGAGGACGGCCTGTGGGTCTCCACCGCCATGGGCTCGCGCGGCCTGACCTTCGCCGCCCTGTGCGGCGAACTGCTCGCCGCCCGCCTGCATGGCGAGCCGCTGCCCCTGGCCGCCTCGCTGGCCGGCGCCCTCGACGCAGGCCGCCAGATGCGCCGGACGCCCTTATCCGGACCTGCCTGAAAAACCGCCGGAAACCCGCGCCGATCCTCGCGAATATGCTTATCCGCATAAGGCGAGCAAAAAAAATTAGTTTGGATCCATAAGGGGCACCGCTACAGTCCCGCCCCTATGTACAAGTACACCGAGTTCGACCGCCAGTTCGTCCACGCGCGTGCCGCCCAGTACCGCGACCAGCTGGAACGCAACCTCCAAGGCCAACTGAGCGACGACGAGTTCCGTCCGCTGCGCCTGCAAAACGGCTGGTACATCCAGCGCTTCGCGCCCATGCTGCGCATCGCCGTGCCCTATGGCGAAATCTCCAGCCCCCAGCTGCGCGCGCTCGCCAAGATCGCCCGCGACTACGACCAGCCCAGCGCCGAGCTCCTCGCCGAGGCCCGCGCCCGCCAGGACGCCCTGGGCCCGGTGGCCCTGCGCAATGGCAGCTCGGTGCACTCGCGCATGGTCACCGGCTGCGGCCACTTCACCACCCGCCAGAACGTCCAGTTCAACTGGATCCCCCTGGACAAGAGCGCCGACGTGATGGACCTGCTCGCCAGCGTCGACATGCACGGCATCCAGACCAGCGGCAACTGCATCCGCAACATCACCACCGACGAACTCGCCGGCATCGCGCCCGACGAGATCGTCGACCCGCGCCCCTACTGCGAAGTCCTGCGCCAGTGGAGCACGCTGCACCCCGAGTTCGCCTTCCTGCCCCGCAAGTTCAAGATCGCCGTCTCCGGCGCCAGCGAAGACCGCGCCGCCACCTACTGGCATGACGTCGGCCTGCACCTGGTGAAGAACGAGGCCGGCGAGATCGGCTTCCGCGTGCTGGTGGGTGGCGGCATGGGCCGCACCCCCATCACCGCCACCGTGATCCGCGAGTACCTGCCCTGGAACCAGGTCGTGAACTACCTGGAGGCCGTGGTCCGCGTCTACAACCGCTGGGGCCGCCGCGACAACCTGTACAAGGCCCGCATCAAGATCCTGGTGAAGGCCGAGGGCCAGCGCTACATCGACGAGGTCGAGGCCGAGTACAAGGCCATCGTCGAGGTCGACGGCGCGCCGCACACCATTCCCCAGGCCGAACTCGATCGCGTGGCCGCCTGCTTCGTCGCGCCGCAGCTGCCCCCCGCCACGGCCACCGAACTGCCCGTCACCGACACCGCCCCGGCCTACCAGCGCTGGCTGCAGCAGAACGTCGTCGCGCACAAGAACCCCGCGCTGCGCGCCGTCACGCTGTCCTTCAAGCGCGTGGGCCAGGCCCCCGGCGATGCCACCGGCGACCAGCTGGCGCTCGCCGCCGACCTGGTGGACCGCTTCTCCGCCGGCGAGGCCCGCGTGACCCACGAGCAGAACCTGCTGCTGCCCTGGGTGCGCGTCGAAGACCTGCCCGCGCTGTGGGAGGCCGCGCGCAAGGCCGGCCTGGCCACCGCCAACATCGGCCTGCTGACCGACATGATCGCCTGCCCCGGCGGCGACTTCTGCGCGCTGGCCAACGCCCGCTCGCTGCCCATCGCCGAGGCCATCACCGAGCGCTACCAGGACCTGGACGAACTGCACGACATCGGCGAGATCGACCTGCACATCTCCGGCTGCATCAACAGCTGCGGCCACCACCACAGCGGCCACATCGGGATCCTGGGCGTCGACAAGGACGGCAAGGAGTGGTACCAGGTCACCCTGGGCGGCTCCGACGGCTCCCTCGCCTCGGGCGACGCCCAGGCCGGCAAGGTCGTGGGTCCGTCCTTCTCCGCCTCGGAAGTGCCGGACGTGATCGAGGCCGTCCTCGACACCTACCGCCGCGAGCGCCAGCACGCCGGCGACCAGTACGAAACCTTCATCCAGACCCTGCGCCGCGTGGGCCTCGAGCCGTTCAAGGCCGCCGCCAACGCCGCCCGCACCACCGTCAAGGAAGTGGCGTAATGCAATTCACGCTCCAGCTCCTGTCCGCCGAGGCCCATGCCGCCGAGGCCGCCGCCGCCAACGTCCTGGTCCTGGCCAATGATGCCGACCCGCTCGAGCCCTCGCTCGAAGGCATCACCCGCATCGACCTGAACTTCCCCAAGTTCACCGACGGTCGCGCCTACAGCCAGGCCTTCCTGCTGCGCCGCCGCCGCGGCTTCACCGGCGAGATCCGCGCCACCGGCGACGTGCTGGTCGACCAGCTCGTGCAGATGCAGCGCACCGGCTTCTCCAGCGCCGTCCTGCGCGCCGACCAGGACGCCGGCTTCGCCCAGCGCCAGTTCGACCGCTACCCCCGCTACTACCAGGGCGACGCGGTGGCCGTGCAGCCGCTGTTCAAGGAAGCGGCCTGAATGGGCGCCATCGACCTGAACGCGCGCCCCAGCGCCGACTTCGAGGCCAAGCTGGCCGAGACGAAGGCCCTGCTGCAGCGCGCCGCCACCGAGTACGCCCCGATCACCCAGGCCTCCAGCCTCGGCGCCGAGGACGTGGTGGTCACGCACCTGATCAACGCGCTGGGCCTGGACATCGAGGTCTTCGTGCTCGACACCGGCGCCCTGCATGCCGAGACGCTGGCCCTGCTGGAGCGCACGCAGGCCACCTCCAGGGCTCCTGTCAAGGTGTACCGCCCGGTGCAGGAGGCGGTGGTCCAGTTCGTCGATCGCGAAGGCAAGGACGCCATGTACCGCAGCATCGAGCTGCGCAAGGCCTGCTGCGGCATCCGCAAGATGGAGCCGCTGGCCCGCGCCCTCGAGGGCAAGAAGGCCTGGATCACCGGCCTGCGCCGCGAGCAGTCCGCCGCCCGCGCCGAGGTGCCCCTGGTCGACACCTCCGAGACGCGCGCCAAGCTCAACCCCCTGGCCAACTGGACCTGGGGCGACGTGTGGCACTACATCGCCACGCAGGGCGTGGACTACAACGCCCTGCACGACCAGTTCTATCCCAGCATCGGCTGCGCGCCCTGCACGCGCGCCATCAGCCTCGGCGAGGACTTCCGCGCCGGCCGCTGGTGGTGGGAGGACGAGGCCGCCAAGGAATGCGGCCTGCATGTGAAGCAACAAGAGAACTCCGAGGAAAGCGCCGCATGAACGCCCGCGTCGAATCCCAGGTGCTGGCCCACGGCACCCCCCTGAGCAACCAGCACCTGAACTCCCTCGAGGAAGAGGCCATCTTCGTCCTGCGCGAAGTCGCCGCCGCCTTCGAGCGCCCGACCCTGCTGTTCTCCGGCGGCAAGGACTCGCTGGTCCTGCTGCGATGCGCCGAGAAGGCCTTCGGCCGCGGCCGAATCCCCTACCCGCTGCTGATGATCGACACGGGCCACAACTTCCACGAGGTCACCGACTTCCGCGACTTCCGCGCCAAGGAACTGGGCGCCGAGCTGATCGTGCGCAGCGTCGAGGACTCGATGAAGCGCGGCACCGTGCGCCTGGCCCACCCGGGCGAGTCGCGCAACGTGCACCAGTCGGTCACGCTGCTGGAGGCGATCGAGGAATTCCGCTTCGACGCCCTCATCGGCGGCGCCCGCCGCGACGAGGAGAAGGCGCGCGCCAAGGAGCGCATCTTCTCCCACCGCGACAGCTTCGGCCAATGGCAGCCCAAGGCCCAGCGCCCCGAGCTGTGGACCCTGTTCAACACCCGCCTGCACCCGGGCGAGCATTTCCGCGTGTTCCCCATCTCCAACTGGACCGAGCTGGACGTGTGGCAGTACATCGAGCGCGAGAACATCGCCCTGCCCTCGCTGTACTACGCCCACCAGCGCCAGGTGGTCGAGCGCAAGGGCCTGCTGGTCCCCGTGACCGAGCTGACCCCGGCCCGCGAGGGCGAGACGGTGGAGACGCGCACGGTGCGTTTCCGCACCGTGGGTGACATCACCTGCACCTGCCCGGTGGAAAGCCCGGCGGCCAATGCCGCCGACGTGGTGCTCGAGACGATCTCCGCCGAGGTCTCCGAGCGCGGCGCCACCCGCATGGACGACAAGACGTCCGAAGCCTCGATGGAAAAACGCAAGAAGGACGGCTACTTCTGATGACGACCCCGACCCTGGACCCCGTGACCCGAACCGCCGCACCGGCTCCTGCCGGCGACCACGCCACCGCCCTGCGCTTCATCACCTGCGGCAGCGTCGACGACGGCAAGAGCACCCTGATCGGCCGCCTGCTGGTGGACTCCCGCGCGGTGCTGCAGGACCAGCTCGCCTCCGTCTCGCGCTCCGGCGAGACCGACCTGGCGCTGCTCACCGACGGCCTGTCCGCCGAGCGCGAGCAGGGCATCACCATCGACGTGGCCTACCGCTACTTCGCCACGCCCGCGCGCAAGTTCATCATCGGCGACGCGCCCGGCCACGAGCAGTACACCCGCAACATGGTCACCGCCGCCTCCAGCGCCGATGCCGCCGTGGTGCTGGTCGACGCCACCAAGCTCAAGTGGCAGGACGCCGGCCTGGCCCTGCTGCCGCAGACCCGCCGCCACACCCTGCTGGCCAACCTGCTGCGCGTGCCCTCCATCGTCTTCGCGATCAACAAGCTCGACGCGGTGGAAGACCCGGCCCTGGCCTTCACCCACATCCGCGGCGCGCTCGAGCGCTTCGCGCAGGACGCCGGCGTGGCCGTCGCCGCCATCATCCCGATCTCCGCGCTCAAGGGCCACAACGTGGCCTCCGCGCAACCCGGCTGGTGCGGCTACGAGGGTCCCTCGCTGCTGCAGCTGCTGGAGACCCTGGACGTCACCGCCGCCGAGAGCGACGAGGCCTTCGCCTTCCCGGTGCAGTGGGTCGAGAAGTTCCACGACAGCGCCGACACCTCCAAGGGCCGTCGCGTCTTCTGGGGCCGCGTGGCCGCCGGCCGCGTCAAGCCCGGCCAGGCGATCAAGATCCTTCCCAGCGGCCAGACCGCCACCGTCGCCCAGGTCCTGAACCACGTGCGCGAGGAGAAGGACGTGCCCGCCGGCCACAGCGCCGGCATCGTCCTGGACCGCGAGGTCGACGTCTCCCGCGGCGACTGGCTGCTGGCGCCCGAGTCGCCGGAGCCCTCGCGCGAGGTCTCGGCCACCATCGCGTGGCTCGACGACGAGCCCCTGGTCGCCGGCCGCGTCTACTGGGCGCTGCATGGCCACCGCTGGGTGAAGGCCAAGGTCAAGCGCGTGGTGCACCGCCTCGACGTGAACACGCTCGAGGAGGCCGACGCCACGCAGCTCGAGCCCAACGCCATCGGCCACGTCGAACTGGCCCTGCAGGAGCCCCTGGCCACCCTGCCCTACGCCCGCTCGCGCATCCTCGGTTCGCTGGTCCTGGTGGACACCGCCAGCCACAAGACCTCGGGCGCCGTGCTGGTGCGCTGATCGGCCCCTACGAGCCGTCTTAGAATTCCGGGTTTCCCCCGGTCCTGAAAAGAAAATGACCCACGTCGTCACCGAATCCTGTATCCGCTGCAAGTACACCGACTGTGTGGACGTCTGCCCCGTGGACTGCTTCCGCGAGGGCCCCAACTTCCTGGTGATCGACCCCGACGAGTGCATCGACTGCGCCGTGTGCATCCCCGAGTGCCCGGTCAACGCGATCTACGCCGAGGAAGACGTGCCCGCCAACCAGCAGGCCTTCATCAAGATCAACGCCGACCTGTCGCAGGACGCCAACTGGAAGAGCATCACCAAGCGCAAGGCCGCCCTCCCCGACGCCGAGGAGTGGAAGGACAAGACGGGCAAGCTGTCCGAGTTGATCCGCTGACCGCCTGATGCATGCCGCACCGGGCCAGGCCCTGATCGAGACCGGCGCCGTCGTCATCGGCGCCGGGCCGGTCGGCCTGTTCCAGGTGTTCGAGCTGGGCCTGCTCGACATCCAGGCCCACGTGGTCGATGCGCTGCCCTTCGCGGGCGGCCAGCCCGTCGAGCTCTACGCCGACAAGCCGATCTACGACATCCCCGCCGTGCCCGTGTGCACCGGCCGCGAACTCGCCGATGCCCTGCTCACGCAGGTACGGCCCTTCGCACCCACCTTCCACCTCGACCAGACCGTCACGTCCCTGCAGCGCCAGGACGACGGCCGCTGGCTGCTCGCCACCCGCACCGGCACCCGCTTCCTCACGAGGACCGTCTTCATCGCCGCCGGCGTGGGCGCCTTCGAGCCGCGCCGCCTCAAGCTCGAGGGCCTCGACGCCTTCGAGGGCTCGCAGCTGTTCTTCCGCCTGCCGGACCCGGCGGCCTTCTCCGGCGAGCGCGTGGTCATCGTCGGCGACGGCGACGCCGCGCTCGACGCCGCCCTGGCCCTGGCCGAAGGCCCGCAGCGGGCCGCCAGCGTCACCCTCATGCACCGGCGCGACGCCTTCCAGGCCGATCCCGCCCGGGTCGAGCGCATGCGCGCCCTGTGCGCCGCGGGCGCGATGCGCTTCGTCGTCGCCCAGGCCACCGGCCTCGAGGCCGACGGCGGGCGCCTGCAGGCGCTGCAGGTCACCGGCCCCGACGCCGTGGTGCAGTCCCTGCCGCTCGACCGCCTGCTCGTGTGCCAGGGCGTGTCGCCGCGCCTGGGCCCCGTCACCGAGTGGGGCCTGGACCTGGAGCGCAAGCTGGTCAAGGTGGACACCGCCACCTTCGCAACCAGCGCGCCCGGCATCTTCGCGGTGGGCGACGTCGTCACCTACCCTGGCAAGAAGAAGCTGATCGCCTCGGGCTTCCACGAGTGCGTGATGGCCGCCTTCGGCGCGGCCGCCTACCTCACGCCCGGTCACGAGCAGCGCCCGCTCGAATACACCACCAGCTCCAGCCGGCTGCACCGCCTGCTCGGCGTGGACGGACAGGACGCGCCAGGCGGCGCGGGCCCTGCCTGATCCCCGGTTAGAATCCGCCGCGCGCTCCTTCCGGGGAGCCGCACACCGCTAGGGGTGTTGCCGCGATGCCGTGGCGACTGAGAGAGTCCCTTTGAACCTGATTGAGGTAATCCTCGCGCAGGGAAGCAAGCTTCCTGTGGGCGTCCCGTCTTCTCGCGGGGCCACCGTGCCCACCAGCATGCCGACCTGCCACCAACGTTGGAGAAAAACGTCGTGGCATCCCATTCGCCCAAGCAACGTCCTTCCTGGCCCCTGGCCACCCTGCCCCGCGCCTGCCTGCTGCTCGCCCTGTCGGCCGCCGCGCACGCGCAGGACACCACGCTCAAGACCGTCACCATCACCACCAGCCGCAACGGCGCGGCGCAGGCCGACGTCACCGGCTTCGGCGACGTGCCGCTGCGCGAGCTGCCGCTGTCGGCCACCGTCATCGACCGCCGCACGCTCGAAGCCAGCGGCGCCCGCCGCCTGGCCGATCTCACCGGCTTCGACGCCTCGGTGACCGACGCCTACAACGCGCCCGGCTACTGGGACTTCCTCAGCATCCGCGGCTTCACGCTCGACAACCGCTTCAACTACCGCCGCGAGGGCCTGCCGATCTCGGCCGAGACCTCGATCCCCCTGGACAACAAGGAGCGCATCGAGTTCCTGCGCGGCACCAGCGGCATCCAGGCCGGCACCAGCGCACCCGGCGGCCTGGTGAACTACGTCGTCAAGCGCCCGACCCAGCAGCCCCTGCGCCAGGTGCGCCTGGAGACCGGCAGCGGCGGCGGCGTGCTCGCCGGCGCGGACATCAGCCAGCGCTTCGGCGAGGGCCAGGCCTTCGGTCTGCGCGTGAACGCGGTGCACGAGCGCCTGCGCCCGCGCGTGAACCACCTCGACGGCGAGCGCAGCCTGCTGGCCGCCGCGGCCGACTGGCGCATCAGCCGCGACTCGGTGCTCGAGGCCGAGATCGAGACCAGCCGCAAGTCGCAGCCGAGCCAGGTCGGCTTCAGCCTGCTGGGCCCGCGCCTGCCCGCGCCGGTGAACCCCAACCTGAACCTGAACAACCAGCCCTGGGCCCAGCCCTCGGTGTTCGACGCCGCCACCGGCACGGTGCGCTTCTCGCAGGCGATCAACGCCCAATGGAGCTGGATGGCCCAGGCCGGCCGGCAGTACCTGCGCACCGACGACCGCACCGCCTTCCCCTTCGGCTGCAGCGCCGAGGGCAACTACGACCGCTACTGCAGCGACGGCAGCTTCGACTACTACGACTTCCGCAGCGAGAACGAGCGCCGCGCCCAGGATGCCGCGCAACTGCAGCTGCGCGGCCAGCTGTCCGCCGGCGGCGTGCGCCACGACCTCACCTTCGCCGCGCTGCATTCGCGCGTGAAGCAGCGCTTCGACCTGCAGGCCTACAACTGGGTCGGCACCGGCAACGTGCAGGGCACGGCCGTCGTGCCCGCCGACCCGACGCTGGGCGACCAGAACACGAACCGCGGCGAGCGCTCGATGGAGTTCTCGGTGCAGGACGCGATGCGCCTGAACGAGCGCCTCACCGTGTGGGCCGGCCTGCGCCACACGCAGCTCGATCGCTCCAGCGTGCGCACCAACGGCACGCGCCCCACCGCGTACGAGCAGTCGATCAACACGCCCTGGGCGGCGGTGAGCTACAAGCTCTCGCCGGTGCTCATGGCCTATGCCAGCTGGGGCCAGGGCATCGAGTCGCAGGTCGTGCCCAATCGCGGCTCGCAGTACACCAACGCCGGCCAGGCGCTGCCCGCGCTGAAGTCGCGCCAGGTGGAGGCCGGCCTCAAGGGCGGCGACGAGGCCCTGGGCTGGCAGGTCGCCGCCTTCCAGATCCATCGGCCGGTGAGCAACCTCGACGCCTGCAGCCGGCTGGGCCTGTCGCCCTGCACCGGCGCCTACGACGGCGAGGCGGTGCACCGCGGCCTCGAGACCTCGGCGCAGTGGGCCAAGGGCCCGTGGCGCGTGGGCGGCGGCGTGACGCTGCTGGATGCCAAGCGCAGCGGCAGCAGCGCCGAACCGGCCGTGAACGGCCAGCGCCCGACCAACGTCCCCGCCGTCACCGCGCGCCTGCAGGCCGCCTGGCGCGCGGCCGCGGTGCAGGGCCTGGAGCTGCAGGGCCGCCTCTCGCACGAGGGCGACCGCAACGTGCTGCCCGATGGCTCGATCCGCCTGCCCTCGTGGACCACGGTCGGCGCCGCGGTGCGCTACGACACGAAGCTCGCCGGTGCGAACACCACCTGGACGCTGGGCATCGACAACCTGTTCGACCGCCGCTACTGGCGTGAATCGCCCTACCAGTTCGGCCACGTGTACCTGTACCCCGGCGCGGCACGCACGGCGCGCCTGACTTTTGCGGCCGCCCTTTAAAACCGGCCGAAAATCTGCCTATAATCTTGGTTCTGTTCCCCGATAGCTCAGTCGGTAGAGCGCCGGACTGTTAATCCGTAGGTCCCTGGTTCGAGCCCAGGTCGGGGAGCCAAAAAACTCGAAAGGCCCTTGCAGCGATGCAAGGGCCTTTTTCATTGCCGCTCGCGATCGATCTTTCGGCGGGAGTACTTCGCCAGGAATATTTCGTCGAAGCGCGCGCCCGGCGCAGGAGCGCTTTTGAAACAAGCTATAATCTAAGGCTTGTTCCCCGATAGCTCAGTCGGTAGAGCGCCGGACTGTTAATCCGTAGGTCCCTGGTTCGAGCCCAGGTCGGGGAGCCAAAAAACTCGAAAAGCCCTGCACTCGCGTGCAGGGCTTTTTTCTTGCCTCAGCGCGGCGCCTCGCCGCCCACGCCGTGGCGCGCGAGCAGGAAGTCGATGCAGGTGCGCACCGCGCGCGTCTGGTAGCGATTGGGCAGGTACATCAGGTACATCCGCGGCCCGAACATGCGCAGCGTATGGTCCTCCAGCGCACGCACGATGTCGCCGCTGGCCAGCCCCTCGCGCACCACGTAATCGGGCACCAGACCCCAACCCAGGCCCGCCCGGATCGCCTGCTCCAGGAACGGGTAGTGCTCCGAGGTCAGGGCCGGCTCCAGCACCACCTCCTCGGAAGCCGCCTCGCGTGTCGACCGCAGGCGCAGCTCGCGCTGCCCCCCGGGCGACGTGATGAGCGGCACCTGCCGCAGGTCGCCCAGGGCCTGCGGGCGCCCATGCGCCTGCGCATAGGCCCGCGCCGCGCACAGGACGTAACGCACCGGGCCCAGCTCCCGGGCGATCAGGTTCTGCGGCGGCTCGTGCAGGATGCGGATGGCGATGTCGACATCATCCCGGATCAGATCGTCCACCCGGTTCTCGAAGCGGGCCTCCAGCACGATGCGGGGGTACGCGCGCTTGAACTCGATCAGCCAGGGGGACATCACCATCTGGCCATAGCCGCTGGGCATGCTCAGGCCCACCCGCCCCCCCAGGCCGGTGCCCAGCGTGCTGATGGTTTCCTGGGCGGCGCGGATCTCGTCGCGCATCACGCGGCCGTGCTCGTAGAGCCGCCGGCCCAGCTCGGTCGGCTCCACCTGCCGCGAGGTCCGCCGCAGCAGCTGCGCCCCCACCCGCTTCTCCAGCTGCGCCAGGTGGTAGCTCACGTTGGCACGGGTCATCTTCAGCCGGCGCGCGGCCTCGCTCAGGTTGCCGGCGTCGAGGATTTCCACCAGGAGGGTCAGGGAGGAGGCGTCCATCTCATTCGTCAAATATGGCTTGACATTCCGTCAATAATTTTCCGTATTGTCAAGCAAACCTTCCTCAACAAGAATCCCGCCCACTGAACACACGCCCCGCTTCCCGACATGGCAGAACCCCGACTCCCCCTCGCCGGCATTCGCGTGCTGGACCTCTCCCGCGTGCTGGCGGGGCCCTGGTGCGGCATGGTGCTGGGCGACATGGGGGCCGAGGTGATCAAGGTCGAGGCGCCGGGCCGCGGCGACGACACGCGCGACTGGGGCCTGCGAGTCGGCAGCACGCAGACGGCCTACTTCAACAGCGTCAACCGCAACAAGCGCTCGGTGACGCTGGACCTGCAGACCGACGACGGCCAGCAGCTCGCACGGGCCCTGGCGCGCGAGTGCGATGTCGTGATCCAGAACTTCAAGTTCGGCGGCGCCGAGAAGCTGGGGCTGGGGTTCGAGCAGCTGAAGGCCGTGCGCCCCGACATCGTCTACTGCTCCATCTCCGGCTACGACCGCACGGGGCCCGACGCGTCCCGCCCCGGCTACGACCTGCTGGTCCAGGGTGAGGCGGGCTTGATGGCGCTCAACGGCGAGTCTGCGCAGCCCCCCCTCAAGTTCGGCGTGGCGGTGGTGGACATGTTCACCGGCATGTATGCCGCGCAGGCGGTGCTGGCGGCGCTGTTCGAGCGCCAGCGCACCGGCCAGGGCCGCCACATCGAGATGGCGCTGTATGACTGCGGGATGATGGTCACGGCCTACTACGGCCTCGAGGCGCTGCTGATGGAGAAGGACCCGCCGCGTTACGGCAACGCCCATCCCTCGATCGTCCCCTATGGCGTGTTCGACGCGGCGGACGGCCCCCTCATCGTCACGGTGGGCAACAACGCCCAGTTCGAGCGCTTCTGCCGGGACGTGATCGAGCGCCCCGACCTGGCTGACGACGAACGCTTCAAGACCAACGTGCTGCGCACCGCGAACCGCGACGCCCTGATGCCGCAGGTGCTCGAAGCCCTGCGGCAACGACCCAGGACCTGGCTGCTGGAGCGCCTGGCGGCCGCGGGAATCCCCTGCGGCGAGGTGCTCGGCGTGCACGAGGCCCTCACCGGCGAGCGCGCCACCCGCGGCGGCCTGGTGACGCGGCATCCGCATCCCGAGGCGGGCAGCGTCGACGTGCTCGCGCCCCCCTACCGCTTCGACGGCCAGCGCCTGCCGGTGCGCCGCCCGCCCCCGGCGCTGGGCGAAGGCACCCGCGAGGTACTGTCCGGCCTGCTGGGGCTCGACGACGCCGAGCTCCAGCACCTGCATTCGGCGGGCGTGACCTGAAGCGCACCGCCGCCCCTCCCATCCTTCCCTACTCCCTTGCGACACCATGGCCCTCGATCCCGAGTCCTTTGACCTCCTGTTGTCCGCCGTCGAGCGCTTCGTCCGTGAGCGCCTGGTGCCTGCCGAGAACCACGTCGAGGAGCACGACGAGGTGCCCGCCGACATCGTCGAGGACATGAAGGCGATGGGCCTGTTCGGCCTGTCGATCCCCGAGGAGTACGGCGGCATCGGCCTGTCGATGGCGCAGGAGTGCCAGGTGGCCTACGAGCTGGGTCGCACCGCGCTGGCCTTCCGCTCGGTCTTCGGCACCAACGTGGGCATCGGCTCGCAGGGCATCCTCATGGACGGCACGCCCGAGCAGAAGCAGGCCTACCTGCCGCGCGTGGCCAGCGGCGAGCTGATCATGTCGTTCGCGCTGACCGAGCCCGACGCCGGCTCCGACGCCGCCTCGCTCAAGACCCGCGCCGAGCTCGACGGCGACCACTACGTGCTCACGGGCACGAAGCGCTACATCACCAACGCGCCGCGCGCCGGCGCCTTCACCCTGATGGCCCGCACCGGCGGGCCGGGGGCGGGCGGCATCAGCGCCTTCATCGTGCCGGCCGACGCGCCGGGCCTGCGCCTGGGCAAGGTGGACAAGAAGATGGGCCAGCGCGGCACCAAGACCTGCGACGTGATCCTGGAGAACGTGCGCGTGC
>NZ_JBQWTS010000015.1:0-77641 GCF_052600055.1 Ramlibacter sp. MAHUQ-53 | reverse complement strand
CCTCGCGCGCCGCGGTCGACGCGGGCTACGCCCCGAACGACCTGCAGGTGGGCCAGACCGGCAAGATCGTGGCGCCGCAGCTGTACATCGCCGCCGGCATCTCGGGGGCGATCCAGCACCTGGCGGGCATGAAGGACTCCAAGGTGATCGTGGCGATCAACAAGGACCCCGAGGCCCCGATCTTCAGCGTGGCCGACTACGGCCTCGAGGCGGACCTGTTCGCCGCCGTGCCCGAGCTGGCCCATGGCCTCTGACGCCCTGCGGCAGGACCGGGACGGCGAGGTCCTGGTCCTCACCATCGCGCACCCGCCGATCAACGCCATGTCGACGGTGCTGCGCGCCGCGCTGCTGGAGGCGCTGCGCGCGCTGGACGCCGACGACAGCCTGCGCGGCGCGGTGGTCCGCGGCGAGGGCTCGACCTTCATCGCCGGCGCCGACCTGCGCGAGTTCGGCCGCCCGCTGGAGGAGCCGCAGCTGCCCCAGGTGCTGGATGCCATCGAGCGTTGCCGCAAGCCGGTGGTGGCCGCGATGCACGGCGCCGCGCTGGGCGCGGGCCTGGAGCTGGCCCTGAGCTGCGACGCCCGCATCGCCGCGCCCGGCACCGTCATCGGCCTGCCCGAGGTGACCCTCGGCATCCTGCCCGGCGCCGGCGGCACGCAGCGCCTGCCCCGCGTGGTGGGCGTGGCCCGCGCGCTGGAGCTGATTGGCAAGGGCGAGCGGATCAAGGCCGAGCGCGCCCTCGCGCTGGGCATCGTCGATGCCGTGGCCACGGGCGACCTCACCCAGGCCGCCGTCGCCCGCGTCCGCGAGCTGGCGGGCGCCAAGCGCCGCGTGAGCGAGCGCCCCGTGCCGGCCGACGCGCCCGGGGCCCTCGAGGCCGCCGAGGCGGCGGTGCTCAAGGCCGGCAAGCGCCGCCCCGCCGTGCTCGCCGCCGTGGAGGCGGTGAAGAACGCGGCCCGCCTGCCGTTCGCCGACGGCATCGCGCTGGAGCGCGGCATGTTCATCAAGCTGCGCTCCTCGCCCGAGGCCTACGCGCTGCGCCACCTGTTCTTCGCCGAGCGCCAGGCCGGCCGCCTGCCCGAGGGCCACCCGGCCGCGCCGCGCGCGCTGGACTGCGTGGCCGTGGTGGGCGCGGGCACCATGGGCAGCGGCATCGCCATCGCAGCGCTGGAGGCCGGCCTGCGCGTGGTGCTGCTGGACCAGGATGCCGCCGCCGCCACACGCGGCCGCGACCGGGTGGAGACCCACTACGCCGAGCGCGTCGCCGCCGGCAAGCTCGCCGCCGCGGCGGCGGAGGAGCGCCGCGCCCGCCTCGTCGCCAGCGCCGACTGGGCCGCCCTGTCGGCGGCCGACCTGGTGGTCGAGGCGGTCTACGAGGACCTCGCGGTCAAGCAGGCCGTCTTCCGCACGATCGACGCCCACGCCCGCCCCGGCGCGGTGCTGGCCACCAACACCTCCTACCTCGACGTGGACGCCATCGCCGCCGCCACCTCGCGCCCGCAGGACGTGCTGGGCCTGCACTTCTTCAGCCCGGCGAACGTGATGAAGCTGCTCGAGGTGGTGCGCGCCCGCGCCACCGCGCCCGACGTGCTGGCCACCGGCCTGGCCCTGGGCAAGCGCCTGGGCAAGACCTCGGTGGTGTGCGGCAACGCCTTCGGCTTCATCGGCAACCGCCTCTACAACGCCTGGCGCCGCCAGTGCGAGTTCATGCTGGAGGAGGGCGCCTGGCCCGAGGAGGTGGACCAGGCGCTGGAGGCCTTCGGCTTCGCCATGGGCCCGTTCGCGGTGGCCGACCTCTCGGGGCTGGACATCGCCTGGCGCATGCGCCAGGCCCAGGCCGCCACGCGCGATGCGCGCGAGCGCTACGTCGACATCCTCGACAAGCTCTGCGAGGCCGGGCGGCTGGGCCGCAAGGCCGGCGCGGGCTACTACCGCTACGTCGACGGCAAGCGCGAGCGGGCGAGTGACGAGCAGGTGCGCGCGGTCATCGCCGACGCCAGCGCCCGCCGCGGGCTCACGCGCCAGCCGATCGCGCCGGCGGCGATCCAGCGCCGGGTGATGCTGGCCATGGTGAACGAGGCGGCCCAGGTGCTGGCCGAGGGCGTCGCCGCCCGCGCCAGCGACATCGACGTGGTGCTGGCCCTGGGCTACGGCTTCCCGCGCTGGGAAGGCGGCCCGGTGTTCTGGGCCCGCCGGCAGGACCGCCGCGAGCTGGAGCGGGACATCGCGCAGATGGTGGCCCTCTCGGGCCACGGTTTCCGCGCGGCGGACCTGGAGCCGCTGTTGCGCGAGGCGGACTGAGTCACCCCAGCGCGAACGCCTCCCGCATCGCCTCGCAGAACGCCGGCGAGCCGGAGAGCGTGAGGCTGAGGGTCAGGCGCGGCTGGCCGGCCGCGCCCTCGCGTTCGAGCAGTCGGCCGGTGGCTTCGTCGAAGTCCAGCGTCAGCGGCGTGGGGACCTCGCGCAGGCCCTCCAGCGCGTAGTCCCACTCGCCGCCGTCGTCGGCCGGGCCGCGGCCCCCGGGAAAGGTGTCGTGGGCCCAGGCGAGCACGCGCCGGGCCTCGGCCAGCACCGCCGGCCACTGCGCCGGCGCCACCGAGGCCAGCGCGTCGAAGCTGCCGCGGCCGTCCTCGTCGTCGCTGAACTCGAAGTCGAGGTAGTCCAGGGTCATGCGGTCTGCAGGTGCGCCTTGAGGAACCCGGTGGTGCGGTCCCAGGCCTGCTTCGCCGCCGCGGCGTCGTAGCGCGGCGTGGTGTCGTTGTGGAAGCCGTGCTGCGTGCCGGCGTACTGGTGCGTCTCCACCTTGACGCCGGCCGCCTTCAGCGCCGCCTCGTAGGCAGGCCAGGGCGCGTTGATGCGCTCGTCGATGCCGGCCAGGTGCACCAGCAGCGGGGCCTTCACCTTGGCCGCTTCCTGCGGTGCCGGGGTGTTGCCGTAGAACGGCACGCCCGCGCGCAGCGCCACGGCCTGGGGCTGGGTCGCCAGCCAGTGCACGATGCCGCCGCCCCAGCAGAAGCCGGTGGCGCCGAGGGCGCCGTCGACGTCGGCGCGGGCCTGCAGCCACTGGGCGCTGGCCAGGAAGTCCTGGCGCACCTTGGGCTGGTCCAGCGTGCCGAAGGCCTCGCGGGCCTTGTCCTCGTCGCCGGGGTAGCCGCCCCTGGAGGTGAGCGCGTCGGGCGCGAAGGCCATGTAGCCCTCCAGCGCGAGGCGGCGGGTGATGTCCTCGATGTGCGGGTTCAGCCCGCGGTTCTCGTGCACCACCAGCACCGCGGGCAGCTTGCGCGCGCCGGCGGACGCCGGCCGGGCCCAGTAGCCGCGGATGCTGCCGTGGCCGTTCGGCGAGGGCACGGCCTCGAAGCCGGTGCGCAGGCGGCCGTCATCGGGCTTGACCTGCTGGCCCATGGCGAAGTCGGGGCTGAGCGCCGCCAGCAGGCCGGCGGCAGTGACGCCGGCCTTGGCGAAACGCTGCGCCTTCTCGAGGAAGCCGCGGCGGTCGACGGCACCATGGACATAGGCGTCGAAGAGGATCAACAGGTCCTGGTCGAAGTCCTGGGCAGTGAGGCGAGGGGGCATCGTGTCTCCTGTGGAGGGAACGGAAGGCGGCAGCTTAGCGGCCCGTGGTGGCCCGTGTTGTCGCGGGGGCATCAGCCCGCAGTCCAGTCGGAGTCCACCCGCAATCCGCCCGGACGCCGGCTGGATTCAGCCCGCCGCCCCGGCCTCGACGAAGCGCGCGCGCGGCCGGATCAGGGTGCCGCTGAGGCGCTGCTCGAGCACATGCGCCACCCAGCCCGCCTGCCGCGACAGCAGGAACAGCGCGCCCGCCGTGCCCGGCGGAAAGCGCAGCGCCCGGCAGGCGGCGATCACGGCCAGCTCGTGGCGAGGGGCCAGGCCGTGCCGGCGCTGCGCATGGTCGATCAGGGCCAGCGCCGCCCGCGCGGGCTCGGGCAGGGTCCGGCGCGCGCGCAGCTGCTCCACCAGCCAGCAGGCCCGCGGATCGCCCGCCGGGTACAGGGGATGCCCGAACCCCGGCGTGGCCTGGCCGGCGGACACCAGGCGCTGCAGCTGCCGCTGCATCGCCGCGCCCTGGCCCGCCTCGTCGAGGAAGGCCTCCACCCGCCCGTAGCGC
Organism: Ramlibacter sp. MAHUQ-53; assembly: GCF_052600055.1. Lineage (NCBI taxonomy): Bacteria > Pseudomonadati > Pseudomonadota > Betaproteobacteria > Burkholderiales > Comamonadaceae > Ramlibacter > Ramlibacter sp. MAHUQ-53. The sequence continues at coordinate 73,515 of NZ_JBQWTS010000015.1, read as the reverse complement.
CGGGCCACCTCGGTGCCCGCGCTCGACGCCAGGCCGGCCGCCAGGCAGGCATGGACCGGGCTGCCGCCGGAGGCCGCGATGCGGGCGGCGAAGGTGCCGGGGGACAGCTCGTGGTCCGCCAGCAGCACCAGCATCGCATCGAGCAGGGCCGCGTCGCTGGCCGCCGGGCGCGCGCCCAGGGCCTGGAGCACGGCCTGGGCCACCGACAGCCCCGGCGCCACCGGCCGGTAACGCCCGGCCTTCGAGAGAAAGCCGAAGCAGCCGGCCAGGGTGAGGATCAATTCACGCGCGGCGTCCACCGGCCGGCCGTGGATCAGGCGCTCCTGCGCCGGTCCCCGGCCCAGCCCCAGCTGCAGCACGACGAGGGCGAAGGCCTCGGCGAGCTGGTCCCGCGCCTCGCCCGCGCCCATGTTCTTCAGCAGCGCCTGCAGGGGGCGGTGCGGCGGCGGCGCGGGCCAGGTGAAGGGCTCCTCGTGCCAGAGCCCGGTCCACAGGAGCTCGGCCACCTGCTCGAAGGCGACGCCCCGGCGCGCGAGGTCGACCGCGAGGTGGCCGCGGTAGCGGGGGCCCTGCGGGGTGATCTCGGTGATGCGGGTGGGCACCAGCGGGTGGCCGAGGTTCAGCGCCGACGCCGCCACCGCCTCGGGGCCGCTGCGGGCCTGGGCGCGCTGCTGCAGGCGCTCCAGGTCCTCGCGGGCGTAGAGGCGCTCGCGGGAGCGGCCGTCGCCCACGCTGCGGACCAGGCCGCGGCTGACATACGCATACAGCGTCTGGCGGCGCACGCCGAGCAGGGCGGAGGCCTCGGCAGCCGAGAGGAAGTCGCGGGGAGCGGCAGACATGTTGATCAACCAATCAAGATTGATCAATTCTAGGGCCGCGCCTAGGATCGCGGCTGGCCGAAGAGCCGAACTCCGCCCGGACCCCGTCCGAGACATGACAACGAGGAGACCTGAATGACCTTTCCCGCCCCCGCCGGCCTGCGCCGCCGCGCCCTGCTGCAGGCCGCCGCCCTGGCCGCCGCGCCCGCCGCCTTCGCCCAGGCGCCGGCCTTCCCGCAGCGGCCGGTGCGCATCGTCGTGCCCTACACGCCCGGCGGCTCCAACGACGTGATCGCGCGCCTGGTGGCGCAGAAGCTGCAGGAGCTGTGGCCGCACCCGGTGGTCGTCGACAACAAGCCCGGCGCCGCCGGCAACCTCGGCTCGGCCGAGGTGGTGAAGTCGGCGCCGGACGGCCACACGCTGCTCCTGAACAACATCAACATCACCTCGATGAACCCGGCGCTGATCGAGCGCATGCCGTTCGATGCCAGCCGCGACTTCGCCCACATTTCCCTCCTGGGCACCACCTCGCTGGCCCTGGCGGTGAACCCCGCGGTGCCGGCGCAGACGGTGCAGGAGCTGGTCAAGCTGCTCAGGGCCCGCCCCGGCCGAATGAGCTATGCCTCCAGCGGCAACGGCAGCCCGCAGCACATGGCGATGGAGATGTTCAAGGCGATGACCAAGACCAGCGTCGTCCACATTCCCTACCGCGGCGCCGCCCCGGCCCTCACCGACGTGGTCGGCGGCCAGATCGAGATGACCATCGGTGTCGTGAACCAGGTGATCCCGCACGTGCGGGCCGGCCGCCTGCGCGCGCTGGCCGTGACCAGCCGCAAGCGCCTGCCCGGCCTGCCCGAGGTGCCCACCCTCGACGAGTCCGGCGTGCCCGGCTACGAGTGCGAGATCTGGCTCGGCCTGTCGGCCCCTGCCGGCACGCCCGCGCCCATCGTGGACGCCATCAACCAGGCGGTGCGCCGGGTGATGGCCCAGCCCGACGTCGCCCAGCGCCTGGGCGGCCAGGGCATCGAGGTCCTCACCAGCACGCCGGAGCAGATGCGCCAGCGCGCGGCCGACGACCTCAAGCGCTGGACCGAGGTGATCCGCACCGCCGGCATCCGCGCCGAATGAACCCCCTTCCCGATCGACCCCCACTCCCGACCCCTGACATGACCGATTCCCCCCGGGCCCTCGCCCGCCGCGACGAGCCCCTGCCTTCCCCCGCCAGCGACCAGGTGTGGGGCAGCGACGCCATCGCCGACATGCTGCGCGCGCTGAAGGTGCCCTACGTGGTGCTGAACCCCGGCGCCAGCTTCCGCGGCCTCCACGACAGCCTGGTCAACCACCTGGGCAACGCCGACCCGCAGATGCTGCTGGTGCTGCACGAGGAGCATGCGGTGGCCATCGCCCACGGCTATGCCAAGGTGGGCGGGCAGCCGCTGGCCGCCATCCTCCACAGCAACGTGGGCCTGATGCATGGCTCGATGGCCATCTTCGACGCCTGGGCCGACCGCGTGCCGGTGCTGGTGCTGGGGGCCACCGGGCCGGTGGACGCGGCGCGCCGCCGCCCCTGGATCGACTGGCTGCACACCGCCGCCGACCAGGCCGCCCTGGTGCGCCACTTCATCAAGTGGGACGCGCAGCCCGCCTCGGTGGCCGCGGCCCAGGAGGCGATGCTGCGGGCCTGGCGCATCGCCGACACCGCGCCGCGCGGGCCGACCTATGTCTGCTTCGACGCCGCGCTGCAGGAGTCCCGCCTGCCGGCGCGCCCGGCGCTGCCGGATGTCTCGCGCTACGCCCCGCCGGCCTCGCCGATGCCCGCGCCCGAGGACCTGGCCCGCGCCGCCGACTGGCTGTGGAACGCGAAGCGCCCGGTGATCCTGGCCGGCCGCGTCTCGCGCTGCGAGGCCGGCTGGAACGACCGCATCGCGCTGGCGCAGCGCCTGGGCGCGCAGGTCCTCACCGACCTCAAGCTCGGCGCCGCCTTCCCGACCACGCACCCGCTGCATGCGGGCCCGGCGGGCATGTTCCTCACGCCGGAGACCGCCGCCGTGCTGAAGTCGGCCGACGTGGTCCTGAGCCTGGACTGGCTGGACCTGGGGGGCACGCTCAAGCAGGCCTGGGGCAGCGAGGCGCCGGCCAGCCGCATCATCCAGGCCTCGATGGACCACCAGGTCCACAACGGCTGGAGCATGGACCACCAGTCCCTGCCGCCGGCCGACTGCTTCATGGCCTGCGAGCCCGAGGCCGCCGTGACGGCGCTGCTCGCCGCGCTCGAGGGCCGGGGCCCGCGGCCGGCCGCGCCGCTGCCGGCGCCGCCGGCGCGGACCCCGCGCCGGGTGGACCCGGACGCGCCGATGCAGGTCGCCGACGTCGCCGCCGTGGTGCGCGAGGTGGTGGGCGACCGGCCCACCAGCCTGCTGCGCCTGCCCCTGAGCTGGGCCGGCGACCTGTGGGACTTCGAGCACCCACTGGACTTCCTCGGCTACGACGGCGGCGGCGGCATCGGCTCCGGCCCCGGCATGGTGGTGGGCAGCGCGCTGGCCTTGCAGGGCGGCGACCGGCTGCCCCTGGCCATCATCGGCGACGGCGACTTCCTCATGGGCGTCACCGCCTTCTGGACCGCCGCCAGTGCGCGCGTGCCCTTCGTCTGCCTGGTCGCCAACAACCGCTCCTTCTTCAACGACGAGATCCACCAGGAGCGCGTGGCCCGCGAACGCGGCCGCCCGGTGGAGAACCGCTGGATCGGCCAGCGCATCGACGACCCCGCGCCCGACCTCGCCAAGATGGCGCAGGCCCAGGGCCTCACCGGCTTCGGCCCGGTGCGCACCGCGGCGCAGCTGCGCGAGGTGCTGCCGCAGGCGATCGCCGCCTACGAGCGCGGCGAGGCGGTGGTGGTGGACGTGGTGGTCCAGCCCGGCTACTCGCCCGCCATGAGCCAGGGCATGACCCGTTCGCAGGGGGACTGAGATGACTGCGATGAGCCCCTTCCGGCAGGCCTGGGCCGCCGCCGGCCTCGCCACCCCCGACGGCCAGGACCTCGGCCCCTTCGTCCCCGCGACGCTGCCGACGCAGCGCGGCTCCTACTGGGGCGGCGCCTGGCATGCCGGCAGCGGCGGCGCGCGCACCAGCCTGAACCCCAGCACCGGCGAGCCGCTCGCCGCCTTCACCCTGGCCGCGCCGGCCGACGTGGATGCCGCGGTCGCCGCCGCCCGCGCCGCCTTCCCGGGCTGGGCCGCCACGCCGCCGCTGGCCCGCGCCCGGGCCCTGCGCCGCGCCGCCGACATCGTGCGCGCCCATGCCCTGGAGCTGGCCCTGCTCGATGCCGCCGACTGCGGCAACCCGGTCAAGGCGATGCAGATGGACGCCGAGATCGCGGCCACGCAGCTGGAGTACTTCGCCGGCCTGGTCCTGGAGAACAAGGGCGAGACCATCCCCACCGGCAACCACTCCCTGAACTACACGCTGCGCGAGCCGCTGGGCGTGGTGGCGCGGATCTTCCCGTTCAACCACCCGTTCATGTTCGCCGCCGGCAAGATGGCCGCGCCCCTGGCCGCCGGCAACGTGGTGATCCTCAAGCCGCCGCCGCAGGCGCCGCTGTCCACGCTGCGGCTGATGGAGCTGCTGGACGGCGTGTTCCCGCCCGGCGTGCTCAATTGCGTGGTGGGCGAGCGCGACGTCGGCGCGGCGCTGTCCTCGCACCCGGGGGTGGACGCGGTCGGCCTGATCGGCAGCGTCGGCGCCGGCCAGGCGGTGCTGCGCGCCACCGCCGACAGCATGAAGCGCCCGCTGCTGGAGCTGGGCGGCAAGAACGCCCTCATCGTCTACCCGGACGCCGACTTCGAGGCGGCGGTCGATGGCGCGGTGCGGGGCATGAACTTCACCTGGTGCGGCCAGTCCTGCGGCTCGACCAGCCGGGTGCTGGTGCACGAGAGCCTGCATGACCGCTTCGTCGAGGCGCTGTGCGCGCTGCTGCCGCGCCGCCACCGGCCCGGCGTCGCGACCCACATGGACACCACCATGGGCGCGCTGGTGGACGAGGCGCAGTACCAGCGCTCGCTGTCCTACATCGCCATCGCCCGCGAGCAGGGCGCGCGGGTGGCCTGCGGCGGTGGCCGTCCCGCCGGCCTGGCGCAGGGCTTCTTCGTCGAGCCCACGGTGCTGGTCGATGTGCAGCCCACGCACCGGGTGGCGCGCGAGGAGGTCTTCGGGCCGGTGCTGTCGGTGATGCGCTGGCGCGACGAGGACGCGATGTTCGCCATCGCCAACGGCGTGGACTTCGGCCTCACCGCCTCGGTCTGGACGCAGGACCTGGTGACTGCCCACCGCGCCGCCTCGCGGCTGCAGGCGGGCTATGTCTGGGTGAACGACTGCTCCATCCACCTGCCCGGCGCGCCCTTCGGCGGCTACAAGCTCTCTGGCGTGGGCCGCGAGGAATGCCTGCAGGAGATGCACGAGTTCACGCAGGTCAAGAACGTCAATGTCTCGTTGAGGAGAGGTGTATGAGCGCGCAAGCGGAATCGGGAGCGGCAGCGGCGGCGGAATCGGGCGCCCTGGTGGGCAGCAGCCAGGCCTGGCGGGCGGCGATGGAGAAGCTCGCGGTCATCGACCGCCCGGCCTTCTTCCGCATGGCCCAGCGCCTGCCGGAGCAGGGCCGAACGAACGCGGTGCTGGCGGCGACGCCGCTGCTGAACGTGGTGCTCAAGACCTATGCCAGCGGCGGCGAGAACGAGCTGCACGCGCACACCAACGAGGACCATGTCTTCGTGGTGCTGCAGGGCGCGGCCACGTTCTACGGCCCGCGCGGCGAGGAGAAGGTGGTGCGCACCCACGAGGGCGCGGTGCTGCCGCGGGGCGTGCTGTATCGCTTCGTGGCGCACGAGGGCGAGCCGCTGGTGCTGCTTCGCATCGGCGCCGTCATCGACGCCGCGGGCGACCCGCTGGCGCGGGTGGACGACCAGGGCCAGCCCTTCGACGGCTACTCCGAGGCGAACAAGGAAGTGCCCTGCGTGCTCTCCGAGACGCGCTGGTTCCGCTAGGACGCCGCTAGGACGCGGCGTAGAGGATGGCGGGATAGGTCGTCATCCAGGCCCAGAAGAAGCGGTTCAGCCCGAAGAACCAGAACACCAGGAAGTGGAAGGTGGCGGCCACCGCGCAGAAGGCGGCGGCCAGGCGCGAGTCGAGCAGGGCCAGCGGGAAGCAGCCTTCCCACAGCGTGAAGGCCCAGGCGCAGGCCTGGGCCACGCGCGGGTGGCGAAACAGGCTGCCCGCGGGCAGGGGGCCGTAGACCCCGCTGTCCAGGAAGAAGGGCAAGGCGCGGCCGGTGCGCCACTCGGCCCGCAGCAGCTTGACCCAGCCCGAGACGAAGTACGAGCTCAGGGCCTGCAGGGTGACCCACCACAGGCCGGCGCGCCAGCCGGCGGCATGCGCCAGCAGCAGGCCGGTCAGGCCGACCAGGGTCATGAAGTCGCTGCCGCCGTTGAAGGCCCCGCGCCAGCGAAGCAGCAGGGCCAGCGCGATCACGAACAGGGCCACCGCGCCCGCCGCCGGCAGCAGGCCCGCCATCAGGGCCACGGCCAGCAGGGCGCGCAGGACCAGCATCGCGCGGTAGGGCCCGGGCTGGAACAGGCGATCGAGCAGGGGCAGCAGCCCGCGGGGGAAGCGCGGCACTTCGTCGCGCTGGATGGACCAGTCGCCGACGCGGTCGATGGCTTGCACCCGCAGCTGCTCCAGGGACTGCAGCAGCAGGCTCCACCCGAGCAGCACCTCGAAGGCGCGGGCCGCGAGCTCCAGCGTCATGCGGGCGCCGCGGCCAGGGCCGAGTGCGGTGGCTGCACCGGCATCACCGGGGATTGCAGCAGGCAGTGCGGCGGCTCGCCGCGCGGCGACTCGAGCCGGATCTCGAACTGGAAGGCGGCGGCCTGCGGCGGCAGGGCCTCGCGCGCGAGCCGGTACACCAGCCGGTAGCTCACGAGGTCGCCGGGCTGCGCGCCCTCGGGCAGCTCGTTGACGTCGCTGGCCAGGTGGTCCACCAGGTTCTGGTGCGACAGGGCGAGGTTGACGTCGGGGTTGTGCAGCAGGTGCAGCCAGCGCCGGGCCCGCCGCGGGTACACCCGCTGCCACGGCAGCCACGTACCCTGGGCGTCCTGCCCGCGCACATGCAGGCGCGGCGGGCGGCCGACCGCGTGATAGAACTTCCAGTTCGGGAAGAAGGCGCGCAGGAAGAACAGCCAGCGCCCCCGCACCACCCGGTGGCCTCGGCGCATCGCCCAGGCGAGCAGCGCGAAGTAGGCGACGAAGAGGAGGACGGTGGCTTCCATGGGCCACCGGACTTTAATGCACGGGCCGGCGGCCCTCAGGCCGTCACCAGCCCCTTGCGCAAGGCATACCGCGTCAGGCTGGCCACGTCGCCGATCTTCAGCCGGTCCATGATGCGGGCGCGGTGGACGTCCACCGTCTTGGGACTGAGGTTCAGGGCGTAGGCGATCTGCTTGGAGGCCCGCCCCTTCGCCAGCAGGGTCAGGATCTCGACCTGCCGCGGCGTCAGCTCCTCCTGCGCGCTGGGCTCCGACGGCTCCAGCAGCCGCAGCGACAGCGCGGCGCTGAAGTACGCGCCGGCCTGCACCACCCGGTGCACCGCCTGCTCCAGCTCGAGGGGCGAGGCATCCTTCATCAGGTAGCCGTTGGCGCCGCAGGTCGTGGCCTGGCGCACCACCGAGGCGTTGTCATGCATCGAGAGCATCAGGATGCGCAGCGCCGGGTGGCGGGCGCGCAGCTCGCTCACCGCGCTCAGGCCGTCCTTCACCGGCATCGAGACATCGGTGATGACGACGTCGGGCGCGAGCTCCTCGGTGAGGTCCACCAGCTCCTGCCCGTCGCTCGCCTCGGCGACGACCTCGATGCCTGCGTCCCGTGACAGCAGGGCCCGCAGGCCGCTGCGCACGAGGTCATGGTCGTCGGCGAGGATCACGCGGATCGGGGCGGGCGAGGGGGGGGGCTGCATGTCGTTCTCCCGGGGAGTCCCGGCGGAGCCGGCTGTTCCCGCTCTTTCGGCCGGCGGACGCCGGACTTGAGGGCGGTGGGGCCGGGGCAGGTCAGTCGGCGTCGGCGACCTGCTGGAGCACGGCCACCAGGTCCTCGAGCACCAGGGGCTTGGACAGGTGGCCCTGCATGCCGGCGGCACGGCACTCGTCGATGTCGTCGGCGAAGCTCTTGCCGGTCAGCGCCCACACCGGCGTGGGGCGCACGCCCTTCTCGCCGGCGCGCAGCTCGCGCGTGGCGGCCAGGCCGTCGAGCACGGGCATGTCCAGGTCCATCAGCACCAGGTCGGGGTAGCGGTCGCGCACCTGCTGCAGCGCCTCCACGCCGTCGCGCGCCTCGATGACGCGGTGGCCGCGGTTCTCCAGCTGCGCGCGCATGACCGCGAGATTGAGGTCCAGGTCGTCGGCCACCAGCACCAGCAGGCTGCGCTCGCGCCGCTCGATCGCCGGGCCCCCGGCGGGTTCCTCGGGGCCGGCCAGGGGCAGGGGCAGCGACAGCTGGAACTCGGTGCCGATGCCCTCCCGCGACTGCACGGCCACCGTGCCCCCCATCTTCTCGACCAGCGTCTTGACGATGGCCAGGCCCAGCCCGGCCCCGCCATAGCGCAGGCGCACCGTGCGGTCAGCCTGCTCGAATCGCTCGAACACGCGCGCGAGGTGCTCCGGGCGCATGCCGATGCCGGTGTCGATCACCCGCACCGTCAGCAGCCCCAGGTCCTGCGAGGGATCGGTGGTGGTGCCCAGGCGGGTGAACGAGGCCACCACCCGCACGCCGCCGGCGGCGGTGAACTTGAATGCGTTGGACAGCAGGTTCTCCAGCACCTGCCGCAGGCGCACCGGGTCCCCCACCAGCGCGGGCAGGCCCTCCGGCGCTTCGATCGAGAACTCCAGTCCCTTCTGCAGGGCCACGACGCGGTAGATCGCGCGGCAGGCGTCCAGCACCGGCTCGAGCTGGAACGGGCGTGCGTCGAGGTCGAAGCGGCCGGCGTCGATGCGGGCGAGGTCCAGCACGTCGTTCAGGATGCGCGTGAGCATTTCCGCCGTCTCGCGCACGAAGCGCGCCTGGCGCCGGTGGTCGCCGGCTGGCAGGGTGTCCTCCATCACGCGCGAGAAGCCCATGATGGCGTTGAGCGGGGTGCGCAGCTCGTGGCTCATCGTCGCCAGGAAATCGCCCTTGGCCCGGTTGGCCTGCTCCGCCTGCTGGCGCGCTTGCGTGAGCTCGGTGACGTCCAGGCTGATCCAGTCGAAGACCCGGGTATCGTCCTGGTCCCGGCGCACCAGCAGGGTCTGCAGCGTGCGCTGCACGCCGTCGTCGCCGGTGAAGCGGACCGGCATCACCAGCAGGTGCTCGTCGCCGTCGCGCAGGCCGCGGAAGGCGTCGCGCAGGGCGACCGCGTCCTCCACGTTCGCATGCCGCGACCAGGCGGTGCGGTCGGCCACGATCTCCTCGGCCGGCACGCCGAAGTAGTGCAGCGCGCCTTCACTGACGAAGCTGAATCGCACCTCGCCCCGCTGCCGTCGCACGGTGGCCAGCACGCCGGGCAGGTTGCGACCCACGGTGCGCAGGCTGTGCTGCGTGTCCTCGAGCGCGAGGCGGACCTGGCGCTCCTGGTCGTCCAGGCGCTGGACCAGGCGCAGCACCGCATCGTCGAGGGCGCGCAGTTCGCGCGGGTAGCGGTCCGGCAGGCGCGGCGCGGATTCGCCTTCGCGCAGCTGGCCCAGGCGCTCGATGAATCCCTCCAGCGGCCGCAGTCCCACGCGCGCCGTGTACCAGGCCAGGCCCGCCATCAGCAGCACGGCCAGGGCCGCCGCGACGGCGAGGCGGTTGAACTGCTCGTGCATGGCCGGCGACCAGGCGTCGGCCGGCGCCCGCACCAGGGCGATCCAGCCGAAGCCGCCGAAGGAGTCGCTCCCCGGCTGCGGGGCGTACCCGGTGATGTAGCGGCGGCCGTCCGGCCAGGCCTCGACCAGCCAGCCGCTGGCGCCGTTGCGCGCGCGCTGGATCGATTCCAGCGCCAGGGGCTTGTCGTCGGCGAGGGGCGCGCCTGCCAGGCGCGGGCTGCCGTCCGGCCCGACCAGCCACAGCGTGGCCTGGGGCGGCATGGTGCCGCGCACCGACTTCAGTCGGTCCCGCAGCCAGGGCCAGGACAGGTGCGCCGCCAGCACGCCCTGGAGGACCTGCTGCGTGTCGCGCACCGGCACGGCGATGTCGATGAAGCGCCAGGGCTCGCCGCCGGGCAGGCGCGGCAGCGCGTCGTTCAGCAGCAGGGCCTCGTGCAGGTCGCCGTGGTACAGGCCCCGGGCGCCGCCGCGGAACCAGGTGCGCTGGGCCACGTCCCGGCCCTCGGCGAGGCGGCCGGTGGCCGCGGTGATGCGGCCCTGCGGGTCGGCCAGCCCGATCCAGCTGTAGCCCGGCGTGAGGGCCTGTACCCGCTCGAGTTCGGCGCGCAGGCGGTCCGGCGCGCGCCAGGCGCTGGCCTGCTGCACCTGGTGCTGGTGCTGCAGCAGGTCGATGGTGCGCTCCGCGAGGTTGGCGTCGATGATCTCCATCGCCACCCGCGCGGTGCCGGCGGCCAGGCCCCCGGTCTCGCTCTCCTGGGCCTGCGACATGTGGTCCGCCAGGGCCCACAGCGCCAGGCCGGCGCAGGCCGCGGCCGCGGCCAGGGCCCGCAGGGCGGCCAGGGCCGGCAGCGAGAGGCCGGCCGTGCGGGGGATGAACCACACGGCGAGCCAGGCGGGCAGGCGTGCGGACATCGTGGACATCGCCGGCGGGCGGGTCAGCCCGCCACCGCCGCCAGGGGCGTGGCCTGGCGGTGCAGCCAGCGCCCGAGGGACTGCGACAGCTGCTGAACGTCGATGGGCTTGGCCAGGTAGTCGTCCATGCCGGCCTCGAGGCACTTGTCGCGGTCCTGGCTCGCGGCGCCCGCGGTCAGGGCCACGATCGGCGCCTCGAAGCCGTCCGCGCGCAGCGCGCGGGCCGCTTCGAAGCCGTCCATCACGGGCATCTGGCAGTCCATGAGCACCAGGTCGAAGGCGCCTGCGCGAGCCGCCTCCACCGCCTCGCGCCCGTCCTGCGCCAGGGTGATGTTGCGGTAGCCGAGCTTGGCGAGCAGCGATCGCGCGACCAGCTGGTTGATGGCGTTGTCCTCGACCAGGAGGATCGCCGCGTCGGCCGCTGCCGGCGGGGCGGCCGGAACGCCGGCCTGCGCGGCGGGGACGGCGGCGGCCCGCAGGGGCACGGTGACGGTGAAGGTCGAGCCCACGCCGGGCGTGCTGGCGGCCGTGACGTCGCCACCCATGAGGACGGCGAGGTCGCGCGAGATCGCCAGCCCCAGGCCGGTGCCCTGGTGGTGGCGGCCGGTGCGGGCGCCGGCCTGGGCAAAGCGCTTGAACAGGCGCGGGAGGTCCTCGCGCGAAATGCCGATGCCGCTGTCGGTCACGTCGAAGCGCAGCATGCGCGCGGCGCCGGCGCCCGAGACCGAGGCGCGCAGGCTGAAGGCGCCCCGGTCGGTGAACTTGAGCGCGTTGCCCAGGAGGTTCAGCAGGATCTGGCGCAGGCGGTGGGCATCGGCGCGCACCCGGCGCGGGACGTCGCCGTCCAGGTGCACGCTGAAGTCCACGCCCTTGTGGCGGGCCCGCTCGCCGAAGATGTCGGCGGTCTCGTGGACCAGGGCATGCAGGTCGGTGTCGGACTCCTCCAGCGACATCTGGCCGGCCTCGATCTTGGAGAAGTCGAGGACGTCGTTGACCAGCGTGAGCAGGGTGCTGGCGCAGCTGTTGATCATGCGCACCAGGTCCGACTCGCGCGCGGGCAGGCGGGCCTCCTCGAGCATGCGGGCCAGGCCGATCACGCCATTGATCGGGGTGCGGATCTCGTGGCTCATGGTGGAGAGGAAGTCGGCCTTGGCCCGGTTGGCGTCGTTGGCCGCGTCGACGGCCTCGCGCAGGGCGAGCGCGGCGCGGTGCCGGTCGCTGACGTCCTGGGTGGTGCCCACCACCCGCACCGCGCGGCCCCGGCCATCGCGCTCGGTGACGCGGGCATGGGTGACGACCCGGATGCGCTCGCCGCGCCCGTCGACCATCTGGTGCTCGCGCTGCATCACGGCGATCTCGCCCTTGAGGAGCCGCACCAGGTCGTCACGCGCGTCCTGCATCTCGGTGCCCGGGGCGAGTTCGGCCATCTGGGCCACGCCCAGGCTGCGCGCCTCGGGCGCGAAGCCGAAGAACCGGGACCAGCCCTCGGACAGGTGGATGCGGCCCGCCAGCGGCTCGAGCTCCCACAGGCCCAGGCCCACGGATTCCAGCGCGACGGCCAGCCGGTGCTCGCTGGCACGCAGCGACTGCTCGGCGCGGCGCTGGGCGGTGACGTCGGTGTACACCCGCACGTGGCCGCCGTCGGGCATGTGCGCAATGCGCACGTCCAGCACCGAGCCGCGCGCGCTGGCATGCTCGAACTGTTCGTCCTGTCCCTCGCGGATGCGCGCCACGCGGGCGCGCACCAGGTCGGCCGGGTCGCCGGCGCCCCATTCGCCGCGCGCGGCCAGGTACCTGGCCAGGTCCTGGTAGCGGGCGTCGGGTCCGCCGAGCACGTCCTCCGGTAGGTCCAGGAGTTCGTTCACGCGGCGGTTGCTGGCGACCAGGCGCAGGTCCTCGTCGAACACCGCCAGGCCCGAGGGCAGGGCGGAGATGATGGATTCGAGCTGCTCGTTGCGCGCGATCAGCTCCATCTGCAGCGCGCGCACCTCGGTGATGTCGTTGACCGAGCCGATGAAGGCCACCGCGCCGGCGTTGCGGTCGGCGGGCTCCAGGCGCAGGCGCAGCCAGCGCACGACGGGCTGGCGCGGGTCGGTGCGGAAGTCCACCTGGAAGCGGGCCCGGCGCCGGATCGCGGACTCCCAGCCGCCGCGGACCTCGTCGCGGTCCTGCGGGTGCACCGCGCGCAGCCAGTCCCAGCCCAGGGCCTCGCCCAGGTGGGGCACTCCCAGCATCGCCAGCCAGCGCGGGTTGGCATGCACCAGCGCGCCGCGGGTGTCGGCCGCGACCAGGCCCACCGGCGAAAGCTCGGCCAGGCTCTCGGTGTAGCCCAGGAGCTCGTTCTTGCGCAGGCGGGTCTCGCGCTCGCGAAGCAGCAGCACGTCGACGACGCTGGCGGCCAGGCCGGTGAGCAGGCGGCGGTGCTCGGGGCTCAGGCGCCCCGGGCGGTGGTCGATCAGGCACAGGGTGCCGATGCGCTCGCCCTCCGGCATCGCCAGCGGCACGCCGGCGTAGTGCACGACGCGCGGCTCGCCCACCGAGAGGGGGTTGTCATGGAAGCGCGGGTCGGCGAGCGCGTCCTCGATCTCGAAGATGCCGTCCTGGCCGATGGCGTGGCCGCAGAAGGAGACGTCGCGCGGCGTCTCGCAGCCCTGGCCCAGGCCCACCGCGGACTTGAACCACTGGCGGTCCTGGTCGACCAGCGAGACCAGCGCGATCGGCATGCCGGTGGCCTGGCTGGCCAGGCGCGTGAGCCCGTCCAGCGCCGCCTCGGCCCCGGTGTCCAGGATGTCCATGGCGCGCAGGCGCCGCAGGCGCGCAGCGTCGTCGTGGGGGATGGGGGCTGCCAGCATGGTGACTTGTTCTCTCGGCGGCGGCGATGGGGATGATTGGACGAGGCGCGGCGGGGCGCCGGGCTAAGGCAATCGCCCAGGGGGGTTAGGAAAATTCCTTAGGCCGGCGCCGGGCCGGCGGGCGCGAGGGCGAGCAGGGTCAGGCGCACGGCCTCTTCGAGCCGCGCCAGCGTGGTGCCGTCCTGGGCGCCGGGCGGGCGCGCGAAGGCCTGTTCGACGCTCGCGGCGCTGCTGGCCAGGTGCATCGCGCCGAGCGTGCCGGCCGAACCCTTGAGGGAGTGCGCCTCGCGCACCACCACCTCGCGCCGGCCCTCGCGCGCGGCATCGGCCAGGTTGGCGTGCAGCTGCGGCGTGTCCTGCGTGAAGAGGTCGACCAGGGCGTCGTAGAAGTCCGGGTCGCAACCGAGCCGGGCCATGGCGGCGGCACGATCGAGCATCGGCTCGGGGACGTGCGACACCTCCTCTCCGCCGGCATGGCCTGCAGGCGCTTCGAGCAGGTCGCGCAGGGCGGCTGGCAGCCGTGCATCGGCCTCGACGGGCGGCAGGGCGGGCGCGGGCGCCGCCGCCGGGGCGGCCGCGGGCCGCGTGACCTCCAGCACGGTGCGCACCAGCAGCGCCACGTCGATGGGCTTGGCGAGGTGGGCGTCCATCCCCGCGGCGAGGCAGGCCGCGCGGTCGGCAGCGCTCCCGTTGGCCGTGAGCGCGATGACCGGCAGGTGGCTGAAGCCGCAGATCTGCCGGATCTCGCGGGTGGTCTCCAGGCCGTCCATGTTCGGCATCTGCCAGTCCATCAGGATCGCGTCGAACTCGCCCCCGGCCACCAGGTGGGTGAGGGCGTCGAGGCCGTCGACCGCGACGGAGACCGTGGCGCCCTGGGCGGTGAGCAGGCGGCTGGCGACCAGCTGGTTGTTCACGTTGTCCTCCGCCAGCAGCAGGCGCAGGCCGGCCAGCGGGCGGCCGATCGGGGTCGGGCGCGCCGGCGGCGGGCCGGCCTGCTGGCGCGCCTGGGCCACGCCCTCGGCCAGCAGGCCCGCGGTGGTGGGCTGCACGAGCAGCGCGGGCAGGCGCTGTCGGCTGGCGGTGTCCAGCGTCCCCCAGGCCTGGCCGCCGGGGACGTTGCCCGTGACCAGGACCGGCGTGCCCGTGGGCACCAGGATCTCCGACAGGCGCAGCGCGGCCTCGAAGTCGCCGCTGCCGTCGAGCCGCCACTCCACCAGCGCGGCGTGCAGCCGCGGCGTCTGGATCGCCACCTCGAGCGCCTCCTCGACGCCCGCGGCCTGCACCGGGTTCCAACCCAGCGTGCGGACCATGCGGGCCAGCGCCTCGCGGCGGACGGGGTGGTGGTCGGCCACCAGGACGCGGGGCGCGGTGGCCTGCGCCCCGCGTTCGGGCGTCCCGGGCGTCTCGGATTCCACCGGGAGGGTGAGGCGGAAGCCGACGCGGCTGCCGCGGCCGGCATCGCTGTGGATCTCCAGCGCGCTGTCCATCAGCGCCAGCAGCTGGCGGCTGGTGGCCAGCCCCAGGCCCATGCCGCCGAACACGCGGGTACTGCTGGCGTCGGCCTGGCCCAGCCCGCCGCGCACGCGCGCCAGGGTCGGGGCGTCCATGCCCTGGCCGGTGTCTTCGAACGCGAAGGCCAGCGTCGCGCGGCCCGCCGGCGCGGCCTCGCGCGAGACGCGCAGGACGGCATGGCCGCCGGCGGTGAACTTGAGGGCGTTGCTGCCCAGGTGGCGCAGCACCTGGCCGATGCGGCGGGCGTCGCCGAGCAGGCGATCAGGCACGTCGGGGTCGATGTCGAAGGCGACGGCCACCGGCCGGTCCCCGGCGGCATGGGACAGCACCACCGACAGCTCCCGCAGCAGCGCGTCGAGGCTGAAGGGCGCGGGCTGCAGGGCCGCGCGGCCCTCCTGCGCCTCAGCGCAATCGAGCACCTGGCTCACGATGTCCTGCAGGCTGCGGGCGGCGTCCTGGGCCTTGCGCAGGTACTCGCCGGTGCCGGCGGCGGCAGGGTCGCCCTGGACGACCTGCAGCAAGCCGGCGATGGCGTTGAGCGGCGTGCGCAGCTCGTGTCCCAGGTTGGAGATGAAGCGGCCGGCGGCGTCCTCGAGCTCTCGGACCCGGGCCTGGGCCTGGTGCAACCCGGCCAGGTCCGGCGGCGGCGGTGGCGGGTGGCGCGGCCCGGCGGGCGGGGCGTCCTGGCCGGACAGGGCCAGCGAGCCGTCCTCCAGGCGCACGGCGGTGAAGGCCACGCGCCGGCCGCCCGGCATGAGCCGCTCGAAGCGGCGCGGCGCCTCGGGCGCTGCGCCATCCATCATCAGCAGGCCGGTCGGCTCGGCGCCGGGGGTGGCGCGGGTGCGCAGCAGGTCGACCAGCGCGGGAAAGCGCAGGCCCTCGTGGAGGCTGCCGGGCGGCAGCCCGAGCAGGGCGGCGAAACCGGTGCTGCAGTAACCGAGGCGCTGCGTGGCGTCGAACACGGCCAGCCCCCCGGGCAGGGCGTCCAGGGCGGCGAGGGCCGCCTGGCCCGGCGGGGCGTCGTCCGGGGCCGGGGGACGGGCGCGCCCGAGCAGGCGTTCGAGCATTTCGGGCATGCGGGTCTCCGTGTCCGTTGCGGGAAAGGTGCAGGGGGGCCTCGGGTCGACCCGGGGCCATGCCGGATATTCGGCCGAGCCGGCGCGAACTGAAACGCGGATAAGAGGGGGGATTCCGCCGGATGCCGGGGCGCCATGGCGAGGCGCGCGCAGGCCGCGCCGAAATGAAAAAGCCTGCTACTGATTCAGTAGCAGGCTTTCGTGCCCCGGAGGGCTTGTCGGGTGGTGGGTCCTGTAGGATTCGAACCTACGACCTACGGATTAAGAGTCCGCTGCTCTACCAACTGAGCTAAGAACCCGCACCGTTGAATTGCTGCAACGGCGAAACCGAGAGTATAGCAGCATTCGCCACCTGCCCCTGGCGCCGGCCCGGCGCCCCGGGCTCCTGGCGTGTTCCCTTCCCCGATCCCGCACCTGCCCGGCGGCCTGGTGGCCAGAGAGCCATCTGTTGGATTGATATTCAGAAAGTAGTCAATTCCCTAAGGATGAACCCCAGGAATTGTTGCGATTTTGCAGCGCGTCTTGCGTGCCTCTCCGATCAACCGATAATGAATATCAAAATGATAATAGTGGTCATAACGATTGGAGGCTGACGCGGTGGAGACGAAACGGCCCGGGGGCGGAGACGGCGCGGTCGATGCCGCCGAGGCCACGCGCTGGCCGCTCGCGGCGAGCATGCCCCTGACGCTGGTGATCACGCTGGGCAGCCTGGTGCTGCTCGCGGGCATCTGGCTGACCACCCTCGAGCGCATCATCGTGGAGCGGGACCAGGCCGTGGCGTCCGCCCAGGAGGCGAACGCGAACCTGGCCATCGCGTTCGAGCAGCACACCTTCCGCACCCTCAAGGCCGCCGAGCAGGTGGCGGCGTTCGTGCGCGAGCGGTACCTGAAGGAGGGCAAGGCCCTGGACCTGCGCCGGCTCGTGGACCAGCAGGTGATCCGCGAGGGGCGCTTCACGGTGATCCACCTGGTCGGCGCCGACGGCCACATCATCAGCAGCTCAGGCCCGGTGGGGGAGCGCGTCAACTACGCGGACCGGGACTTCTTCTCCGCCCAGCGCGAGGCCCGGCGCGACGCGCTGTTCGTGGGCCGGCCGGTCCTGGGCCGTCTCTCGGGCCGCTGGCTCATCCCGATGGCGCTGCGCATCACCGGCGCCGACGGCGGCTTCGCCGGCCTGGTGGTGCTGACGGTCGAGCCGGCCGACTTCACCGACTTCTACCGCCAGGTCGACCTGGGCCCCCAGGGCCTGCTCGAGGTCACGGGGCTGGACGGGATCGTGCGTTCGCGCAAGGTCGGCGGCGACCTGAGCTTCGGCATGGATGCCCGCGGCTTCAGCTGGTTCACGCAGCGCGCCGTGGAGCGCGAGGGCTCCTTCGTCGACCCCGGCGCCGACGCCAACGGCGTGGCGCGGATCGTCAGCTACCGCACCGTCGTCGGCTACCCGCTGATGGTGGTCGTGGGCACCGACTACGCCGAGGACCTGGCCCCCGCGCGGCAGGCGCGCCTCGTCTACCTGCTGATGGCCGGGGGCGGGACGGTGGTGATCCTGGGCTTCAGCGGCCTGCTGCTGCTGGTGCTGGCGCGCCAGCGCGCCGCGGCGGCGGCGCTGCAGGACAGCGAGGCGCTGTACCGGGCCACCTTCCACCAGGCGGCCATGGGCATCGCCCACATCGCGCCCGACGGCCGCCTGCTGCGGGCCAACGAGAAGTTCTGTCGCATGCTGGGCTACAGCCGCGAGGAACTGCTCGCGCGCACCGTGTTCGACCTGAGCGACGAGGACCTGCGCCCCGTGGTGCGCCAGTTCCTGGCGCGGCGGCTGTCCTCCGGCTCGGCAGCGTTTCCGCCGGAGATCGAGAAGCAGTACCGCCGCAAGAACGGCTCCACCGTGTGGGTCTGCGAGGCGCTGAGCGTGGTGACCGACCCCCAGGGCGTGCCGTCTTACCTCGTGGCCGTCACCCAGGACATCACCGCCCGCAAGATCCTGGAGGCGCGGCTGTCGCACAACGCGCTGCACGACGCCCTCACCGGCCTGCCCAATCGGGTGCTGCTCCTGGACCGGCTCGGCCGCGTGCTCGAGTCCGCGCGCCGGCATGGCGAGCTGGCGGGCGTCCTGTACCTCGACCTGGACGGCTTCAAGCCGGTGAACGACAGCCTCGGCCATGCCGCCGGCGACCTGCTGCTGCAGCAGGTCGCGGAGCGCCTGGTGGCCTGCGTGCGGGCGGAGGACACGGTGGCGCGCGTCGGCGGGGACGAGTTCGCCGTGGTGCTGGCCAAGCTGGCGCTGCCGGGGGACTGCGAGGTGGTGGCCGCCAAGATCATCGGCGCGCTGGCCATCCCGTTCGACCTGGAGGGCACGCCGGTGGAGGTCTCCGCCAGCGTGGGCGCCGCGGTGTACCCCGCGCATGGCGACACGCCCGGGACCCTGGTGGCCCATGCCGACGCCGCCATGTATGCCGCCAAGACCGCCGGCAAGAACCGATTCAGCTGGGAGATTCCTCGCGCCGATGTTCCAGGCGGGAGCGTTGCCTAGGCCCTACCCCGGTTCGGCGGTCGGGCTGGGGGCGCCCGGCTCGGCGCGCTGGCGAGCCGCCGCCATTTCGGCGTAGATGCGGTCGATCAACCCGCGCAGCACCACGATGTCCTCGTTGCGGTCGTGCATGCGCGTGCTCATGATGATCGGCGACACGGCCTGCGGGTCGCTCAGGGGGCGGTAGACCACCTCGTCAGGCCGCAGCCGGCTCACGCCGGTGGGCACCACGCAGATGCCCATGCCCGCCGCCACCAGGCCCAGCGCGGTCTGGATTTCCTGGACCTCATGCACGTTGGCGGGTTGAAGGCCCTGGTCGCGGAACAGCGACAGCACCTGGTCCGCGTAGCTCGGACGCGGTCGCTTCGGGTAAACCAGGATGTCGTAATTCTCGAGCGCGGCGAGAATGACCGGCTTTTCTGAAATCGCGAGACTATGCTCCAAGGGTATCGCCACCACCAGGCGTTCCTCGCGCAGCACCTCCCGCTGGATGCTCGGATCGTCCAGCCGGACGCGTCCGAATCCCACGTCGATGCGCCCGGCCTTCAGGGCCTCCGTCTGGTCCAGCGTCGACATCTCCTCCAGCGCGATTTCCACCTGCGGCAGTTCGGCCCGGAACAGCCGCACCAGCCGCGGCAGCGCGCCGTACATCGTCGACGCGACGAAGCCGATCACCAGCCTGCGCTCCATTCGCGCCACGCGGCGCGTGGCCCGCGCGGCCTGGGCCGCCTGCTCCAGCAGGCGCGTGGCATGGCTGTAGAAGAAGCGCCCCGGCTCCGTCAGTTTCAGCGGGCGTGAGCCGCGCTCGAACAGCGGCGTCCCCAGTTCCTCTTCCAGATCCTGGATCTGCCGGCTCAGCGGGGGCTGCGAGATGTGCAGCCGCCCGGCGGCTCGCGTGAAGCTCTGCTCGTCGGCGACGGCAACGAAGTAGCGCAGGTGTCGCAGTTCCATTCCATACCTTAAGAGTATGTATACAGTCTAAAAGCATCTTGGACTTGGCACCAGCAAATTCCTAGGATTCGGTCCATTCCTTCCCACCCCCCCCTGAGGAGACAACCCATGGATACGAAGACCATCGACCAGCTGCTGGACCGTTTCGAGAAGACCGGCGTCGTCGGCGAGGGCGATGCCCGCATCAAGCAGATCGTCCATCGCCTGGTGCGTGACCTGATGGTCGCCATCGAAGAGCTGGACATCACCCCCGAGGAGTTCTGGTCGGGCCTGAATTTCTTCGCGGAAGCCGGCCGCAACGGCGAACTGGGGCTGATCGCCCCCGGCATCGGCCTGGAGCACTTCCTGGACCTGCGCATGGACGAGGCAGAAGCCCGTGCCGGCCTGAAGGGCGGCACGCCCCGCACCATCGAAGGCCCGCTGTACGTGGCGGGCGCTCCCGTGGCGCAAGGCGAGGCGCGCCTGGACGACGGCCAGACCGCTGGCGAAGTGGTGGTGATGCAGGGCGTGGTGCGCGGCATCGACGGCCAGCCCATCCCCAACGCCCAGGTCGAGGTGTGGCATGCCAATGACAAGGGCAACTACTCCTATTTCGACCCGACCCAGAGCGCCTTCAACCTGCGTCGCACCCTCATCGCCGACGCGCAGGGCCGCTACAAGTTCCGCAGCGTGATGCCGGTGGGCTACAGCTGCCCTCCGGGCGGCGCCACCGACCGCCTGCTGCAGAAGCTCGGCCGCCACGGCCATCGCCCGGCGCACATCCACTTCTTCGTGTCGGCGCCCGGCCACCGCAAGCTGACCACGCAGATCAACATCGAGAACGACCCGCATCTCTGGGACGACTTCGCCTTCGGCACGCGTGAAGGCCTGGTGCCCAAGGTCTACACGAACAACGACCGCGCAGCGATGAACGCGCTGAACGTCGACAAGCCGTTCTACGAAATCAAGTTCGACTTCACGCTGCATGCCGAGCAGCCCAGCGCGCCGACCGCGGACATCGCCCGTCCCCGCGCGGCCGCCTGATACGGCGACCCGGGCGCCGCCGGCGGCGGCGCCCATCCCCCCGCAAGCACCTTCTCCTCCCGGCGCACGCCCGTGCCCGGGTCGGGCGAAGCCTTGACTGAATCAGCCCGCATGACAGGGCATGGAGACAAGCATGAACACTTCCGCATCCCTTGAAGGCGTCAAGCAGCGCCTGGCCGGCATGTTGGTGGAGGACACCGACCGGCACGTCTACCGCCTGCATCGCAGCGCCTTCACCGACGAGGCCCTGTTCGACCTGGAGATGAAGCACATCTTCGAGGGCAACTGGATCTACCTGGCCCACGAGAGCCAGATCCCCAACCCGAACGACTACCTCACCACCTACATCGGCCGCCAGCCCATCGTCATCACCCGCAACAAGGGCGGTGAGCTGAACGCGATCATCAACGCCTGCTCGCACCGGGGCGCCACGCTGTGCCGCCACAAGAAGGGCAACAAGGCCAGCTTCACCTGCACCTTCCATGGCTGGACCTTCAACAACTCCGGCAAGCTGCTCAAGGTGAAGGACGCCAACGGCGCCGGCTACCCCGACACCTTCAACCAGGACGGCAGCCACGACCTGAAGAAGGTCGCCCGCTTCGAGAGCTACCGCGGCTTCCTGTTCGGCAGCCTGAATCCCGATGTGGCGCCGCTGACCGAGTTCCTCGGCGAGTCCACCAAGATCATCGACATGATCGTGGACCAGTCGCCGGAGGGCCTGGAGGTGCTGCGCGGCTCGTCGACCTACACCTTCGACGGCAACTGGAAGCTGCAGGCCGAGAACGGCGCCGACGGCTACCACGTGAGCTCGGTGCACTGGAACTACGCAGCCACCACCAACCAGCGCAAGCAGGCGGCCGCGGGCGACACCATCAAGGCGATGGATGCCGGCAGCTGGGCCAAGCAGGGCGGCGGCTTCTATTCGTTCGAGCACGGCCACATGCTGCTGTGGACGAAGTGGGCCAACCCGGAAGACCGGCCCGCCTACCCGATCCGCGACCAGCTCGTGGCGCAGTTCGGCCAGGCCCGCGCCGACTGGATGATCGGGCACTCGCGCAACCTGTGCCTGTACCCGAACGTCTACCTGATGGACCAGTTCAGCTCGCAGCTCCGCGTGCTGCGCCCGATCAGCGTCGACAAGACCGAGGTCACCATCTACTGCATCGCGCCCAAGGGCGAGGCGGCCGAGGCGCGCGCCCGGCGCATCCGCCAGTACGAGGACTTCTTCAACGCCACCGGCATGGCCACCCCCGACGACCTCGAGGAGTTCCGGGCCTGCCAGCAGGGCTACGCCGGCATCGCGCTGGAGTGGAATGACATGTGCCGCGGCTCGACCCAGTGGGTGGCCGGCCCCGACGCCGCCGCCAAGGAAATCGGCCTGAACCCGACGCTGTCGGGCGTGAAGACCGAGGACGAGGGCCTCTACACCGTGCAGCACCGCTACTGGCTGGAGACGATGCAGCGCGCCGTCGCCAAAGAAGAAGCCCGCCAGGCCACCGGCGCGCAGCACCCCGTGTGCGAGCACAGCCATGCCTGTGACCACGCCTGAAGGAGACACACCATGATGACGATCGAACAGGTGCAGGCCTTCCTGTACCGCGAGGCCCGGCTGCTGGATGACCGCCAGTGGGACGAGTGGCTGGCCTGCTACCACCCGGCTGCCGAGTTCTGGATGCCCTCGTGGGACGACGACGGCCAGCTGACCACCGACCCGCAGCGCGAGATCTCGCTGATCTATTACCCGAACAAGGGCGGGCTGGAAGACCGGGTGTTCCGCATCAAGACCGAACGCTCGGCGGCCAGCATGCCCGAGCCGCGCACGGGCCACAACATCCACAACGTCGAGATCGTGTCGGCGAAGGGCGAGCAGGTCGAGGTGCGCTTCAACTGGCACACCCTGAGCTACCGCTACCAGACGGTGGACAGCTACTTCGGCACCAGCCACTACACGCTGGACCTGAGCAGCGGCCAGCCGCTCATTCGGCGCAAGTACGTGGTGCTGAAGAACGACTACATCCACCACGTGCTGGACGTCTATCACATCTGACGCTGCCGACGCCGGCGGCCTGCAGGCGCAGGCGCCGGCCATGACGAGGAGACAAGCCATGCCCCACCAGATTGCCCTTTGCTTCGAGGACGGTGTCACCCGCTTCATCGAGGCCAACCCGACCGAGACGGTGGCCGACGCCGCCTACCGCCAGGGCGTGAACATCCCGCTGGACTGCCGCGACGGCGCCTGCGGCACCTGCAAGTGCCTGGCGGAGTCCGGCCGTTTCGAGATGGGCGAGTACATCGAGGACGCGCTCAGCGAGGAGGAGGCGGCCCGTGGCTACGTGCTGACCTGCCAGATGCGGGCCCAGGGCGACTGCGTGGTGCAGGTGCCGGCCTCCTCGTCGGTGTGCCGCACGCCGCAGGCGGCGGTGTCCGCCGCCATACGCGAGGTGCGCCAGCTGTCGCCGAGCACGGTGTCCCTGACGCTGCAGGATCCGTCGCTCGACAAGCTGGCCTTCCTGCCGGGCCAGTACGTGAACCTGCAGGTGCCGGGCACCGACCAGACGCGGGCCTACTCGTTCAGCTCGCTGGTGAAGGACGGCACCGTGTCGTTCCTGATCCGCAACGTGCCGGGCGGCCTCATGAGCGCCTACCTCACCGGCGCCGCGAAACCGGGCGACCGCATGACGCTGACCGGCCCGCTGGGCACGTTCTACCTGCGCGCCATCCAGCGCCCGCTGCTGCTCCTGGCCGGCGGCACCGGCCTGGCGCCCTTCACCGCCATGCTGGACAAGATCGCCGCCGAAGGCAGCGCCCACCCGCTGCACCTGGTCTACGGCGTCACGCACGACACCGACCTGGTGGAGATGGACCGGCTGGCCGAGTACGCGCAGCGCATCCCGAACTTCAGCTACACCGCCTGCGTCGCCAGCCCCGAGAGCACGTACCCGAACAAGGGCTACGTCACCCACCACATCACGCCGGCGCAGCTGAACGACGGCGAGGTCGATGTCTACCTGTGCGGCCCGCCGCCGATGGTGGAGGCGGTCAGCCAGTTCATCCGCGAATGCGGCGTCCAACCGGCCAGCTTCCACTACGAGAAGTTCGCGGCCAGCGCCTGAGGACCCTGCCATGCATCCCCGTTTCAACGACAAGGTCGCCGTCATCACCGGCGCCGCGCAGGGCATCGGCCGGCGCGTGGTCGAGCGCATGCTCGAAGAGGGCGGTCGCGTGGCGGCCGTCGACCGCTCCGAGCTGGTCCACGAGCTGCGCAGCCTGCCGGGCGCCGCCGACCGGCTGCTGACGCTGACGGCCGACCTGGAGCGCAACGCCGACGCCGAGCGCGTGATGGCCGAGACGACCGGGCGATTCGGCCGCCTGGACATCCTCGTGAACAACGTCGGCGGCACGATCTGGGCCAAGCCCTTCGAGCACTACCGCGAGCACGAGATCGAAGCCGAGGTGCGCCGCTCGCTGTTCCCCACGCTGTGGTGCTGCCATGCCGCGCTGCCGGCCATGCTGGCGCAGGGCAGCGGCGCCATCGTCAACGTCTCGTCGATCGCCACCCGTGGCGTCAACCGCGTTCCCTATGGAGCGGCCAAGGGCGGCGTCAATGCGCTCACCGCCTGCCTGGCCTTCGAGAACGCCGGGCGCGGCATCCGCGTCAACGCCACCGCCCCCGGCGGCACCGAGGCGCCGCCGCGGCGCATCCCGCGCAACACCGAGCAGCCCACCGAGCAGGAGAAGGCCTGGTACCAGCAGATCGTCGACCAGACGGTGGAGTCCAGCCTGATGAAGCGCTACGGGACCATCGACGAGCAGGTCGGCGCGATCCTCTTCCTCGCCTCCGACGAGGCCAGCTACATCACCGGCGTCACGCTGCCGGTGGGCGGCGGCGACCTGGGCTGAAGGGCCCGGTCTTTCCTCCCCACACAAGAAATCATTCAGGAGACAAGCATGAGACACATCGACGTTCACAAGGTCGCCGACGAGGCGCGATTCAACCGCTTCCACGGCATGGTGCTGTTCTGGTGCGCGCTGATCATCATCTTCGACGGCTATGACCTGGCCGTGGCCGGCATCGCGCTGCCGTCGATCATGAAGCAGATGGGGGTCCAGGCCACCCAGGCCGGCTTCATGGTGAGTTCGGCGCTGTTCGGGATGATGTTCGGGGCCATCTTCATGGGCACGATCGCCGACCGCATCGGCCGCCGATGGGCCATCGTCGCCTGCATCGTGCTGTTCAGCCTCTTCACGGCGGCGGCGGGCCTGACGGACGACCCGGTGATGTTCAGCGTCACCCGCTTCCTGGCCGGCCTGGGCATCGGTGGCGTCATGCCCAACGTGGTGGCGCAGATGACCGAGTACTCGCCGCGCAAGGTGCGCTCGACCATGGTCACGCTGATGTTCAGCGGCTATGCGGTGGGCGGCATGCTGGCTGCGGTGCTGGGCAAGGGCCTGATCGAGAGCCACGGCTGGCAGTCGGTCTTCCTGGCCGCCGCCGCGCCGGTGGTGCTCATCCCGTTCATTCTCAAATCGCTGCCGGAATCGATGCCCTTCCTGCTGAAGAAGGGGCGGCATGACGAGCTCAAGGCCATCATCGCCCGGCTCGACCCGGCCTTCAAGCCGACCGCCGAGGACCGTTTTGCGCTGCCCGCCGTCGACAAGGCCACGGACGCGCCGGTGAGCCAGCTGTTCCAGGACGGCCGCGGCTTCAGCACGGTGATGTTCTGGACCGCGTTCTTCATGTGCCTGTTCATGGTCTACGCGCTCAGCTCCTGGCTGACCAAGCTGATGGCTGGTGCCGGCTACAGCCTGGGCTCGGCGCTGACCTTCGTGCTGACGCTGAACTTCGGCGCCATGGTCGGCGCGATCGGCGGCGGCTGGCTGGCCGACCGCTTCAACATCAAGTGGGTGCTGGTCTCGATGTACGTGCTGGCTGCGGTGTCGATCACGCTGCTGGGCGTGCCGATGGCCACCGGGGCGCTGTTCGTCGTGGTCGGCCTGGCCGGTGCGTCGACGATCGGCACGCAGATCGTGACCTATGCCTATGCCGGCCAGTTCTATCCCATGGCGATCCGCTCCACCGGCATCGGCTTCGCCTCCGGCATGGGCCGCAGCGGCGCCATCCTGGCCCCGATCGTGATCGGCTCGCTGGTGGCGATGGCCCTGCCGCTGCAGCAGAACTTCATCGCCATCGCGATCCCCGCGGTGATCGCCGCAGTCGCCGTGGCCATGATCAACCATGGTCGCTCGGCCTCGGCCCGGGCGCAGGCCGCGTCGCCCGCAGTCGCCATGACCGCCTCCCAGTGAGCCGGTTCCAGGCGCATCCCATGATCCCACCGGCAGGGCGCGGCGCGCCGGCCGGTGTCCCACGCAGACACGCTCCATGACCACCCCCTGCATCATCACCGTCGCGATCACGGGCTCGCTGCCCCAGAAGCGCGACAACCCGGCCGTGCCCATCACCGTCCAGGAGCAGATCGAATCCACCCACGAGGCCTTCGAGGCCGGCGCTTCCCTGGTGCACCTGCATGTGCGCAACGACGACGGGACCGCGACCTCGTCGCCCGAGCGCTTCGCGCAGGTCATGGACGGGATCCGCAAGCACTGCCCGGACATGATCATCCAGTTCTCGACGGGCGGCCGCTCCGGCGCCGGCCGCGAGCGCGGCGCGCACCTGGCCCTCAAGCCCGACATGGGCTCGCTGGCCACCGGCTCGGTGAACTTCCCGACCCGGGTCTACGACAACAGCCCGGACCTGGTGGAGTGGCTGGCCACCGAGATGCGCGAGCACGGCATCAAGCCGGAGATCGAGGCCTTCGACCTGTCGATGATCTTCCAGGCCGCGAACCTGCAGCAGCGGGGCCTCATCCAGGGCCCCCTGCATGTGCAGTTCGTGATGGGCATCCGCAACGCGATGCCGGTCGACCGCGAGGTGCTGGAGTTCTACGTGCGCACCCTGCAGCGCGTGGCCCCGGGCGCCACCTGGACCGGCGCCGGCATCGGCCGCGACCAGATGACGATGGCGCGCTGGTCGCTGGAGCTGGGTGGCCACTGCCGCACGGGCATGGAAGACAACGTGCGCCTCGACAAGGACACGCTGGCACCGTCCAACGCGGCGCTGGTGCGTGCCGTGGTCCGGCTGTGCGAGGCGCACGGCCGCCCCGTCGCCAGCGCCCGGCAGGCCCGCCAGCTGCTCGGCCTGCACTGAACCGGGCGCCCTTGCGAGGTCAGGCCGGCGGCCATGACCTCGCGGCGGTTCAGTTTGCGGTGATGTTGGCGGCCTTGATCACGGCGCCCCAGCGGGCCGTCTCGGCCTCGATCAGCGCGCCCAGCTCCTCGGGCGTGGAACTGACGGCGGCCATCCCCATCTCGACGAACTTCGCCTTGACTTCCGGCTTGGCCATGATGCGCGCGATCTCGGTGTGGAGCCGCTCGACGATCGGCCTGGGCGTCCCGGCCTTCACCACGATCGCGTCCCAGCTGCTGGTGTCGAGCTTGCCCATGCCCTGCTCCGACAGCGTGGGAACGCTGGGCAGGATCGGCAGGCGGTTCGGGCCCACGATGCCCAGCGCCCGCACCTTGCCGGTGTTGACCAGCGGAGCGGCCACGCTGCTGGTCATGAACATGAACTGCACGCGATTGCTCAGGAGGTCGGGCACCGACTGGGAGAACGACTGGTAGGGCACATGCGAGGCCTGGACCTTCTCCTGGTTCTTGAACAGCTCACCCGCCAGGTGGGCCGGAGTCCCGTTGCCGGTAGAGGCGAAGTTCAGCTGGTTGGGTTTCGCGCGCAGCAAGGCCACGAACGACTTCATGTCGGTGGCCGGCAGGTCGTTGTTGACGACCAGGACGGTACCGATGCGGCTGATCTGCGAGACCGGCTGCAGCTCCTTGGCCAGATCGACCTTCTGGGCCGGCAGCAGCGCCGACGCCGTCGTCACCGGCGTGAGGAGGCAGTAGAGCGTGTAGCCGTCCGCGGGTTGCCGCAGGAGCTCCTGGAGCGCCACCAGGCCGATGGCGCCCGGCTTGTTCTCGACCACGACCGGCTGCTGCAGGGCCGTGGCGAGGTAGGTGGCCACGACGCGCGAGGACAGGTCCGGTGGCGAGCCGGCGGTGTAGGGCACGAGCAGCCGCAGCGGCTTGACGGGCCAGGCCTGGGCCAGGCTGGCGCCGGCCAGGCTCGCGCCCAGCGCAAGGACCGTCATGCCGCGCAGCACGCTGCGCCGTTGGCTCGAGTGAGAAGGGGTCATGGCTTGTCTCCTTGTTGTCATCATGAAATTGCGGGTCCGGGGGCCTGGCGCACGGCGCGCTCAAGGCATGTCTTTCTTCGTGTAGACCAGCGTGACCGAGGCGTCCTCCGGGATGGGGGGCAGCGAGCGGTCCCACTGCTCGAAGCTGTCACGCATCTCGGCCAGCTTGTCCGGGTGGCGGTGCATCTGGTTGGCGCGCTCCCGCGCGTCGGCGGCGAGGTCGAACAGGTACTCGTGTCCCTCCACGCGCAGGTACTTCCAGTTGCCGCGGCGCAGTGCCCGCTGCTGGCGGTAATTCATGCGCCAGCACAACTGGCGCTCCTGCACCCGTGCGGCATCGCGCAGGTGGGGCAGGATGGACAGGCCGTCGAACGGGTGGTCCAGCTGCGGCCGGGCCTGGGCGGCTTCCAGCAGGGTGGGCACCCAGTCCATGGTGATGATCATTTGCTCGCTCACACCGCCAGCCGGGATCACGGCCGGCCACCGGACGATGTAGGGAACCCGGATGCCGCCTTCGGTCAGGTCCATCTTTCCACCCACCAGGGGCCAGCTGTCGCTGAAACGCTCACCGCCGTTGTCGCTGGTGAAGACCACCAGCGTGTTCTCGTCCAGCCCGAGGCGCTTGAGCTCGGCCATGATCTTGCCGATGCCTTCGTCCATGTGGTGGATCATGCGGTGGTAGGTCTGCACCGAGCCGCCATCGAGGTGGAAGGTCTTGCCCACCAGGGTCTTGGCCAGCGCGTGGTCCTCCCGGGTTTCCCAGGGCCAGTGCGGGGCCGTGTAGTGCAGCGACAGGAAGAACGGCTGGTCCTGGCCGGCGCAGCGCTGGATGAACTCCACGCTGCGGTCCGACAGCAGGTCGGTCAGGTAGGTGTCGTCGTCCACCGGCACGCCGTTGTGCCAGAGGTCCTTCTTGCCGTTCGGCGCCGTGTGGGTGAAGTAATCGATGCCCCCCGACATGAGCCCGAAGTGCTCGTCATAGCCGCTCTTCAGCGGCCCGAAATGCGGCTCGTGGCCCAGGTGCCATTTGCCGACCAGGGCGGTCCGGTAGCCGGCTTCGCGCAGCAGGGACGGCAGCGTCTGGTGCGACGGCGGCAGGCCGTGCGTGCTGCGCGTGGCGTTGGGGCCATGCAGGGGTTCGTCCTGCGCGCCGCGGAAGTGGTACTGGTAGCGGCCGGTCATGAGCGCGAACCGCGTGGGCGAGCAGACGGGCGAGTTGGCATAGCCCTGGGTGAAGCGGATGCCTTCGCTGGCCATCCGGTCGAGATGGGGCGAGACGGGCTCGCGTCCGCCGTAGCAGCCGAGGTCGGCATAACCGAGGTCGTCGGCCAGGATGAAGATGATGTTGGGCTTTCCGGTCACTGCAAGGTCTCGCGATTCGGTGATCAAGGCGGGCTGACAAGCCCTGCGCCGGGCGGCAGTGTCCCCGGAAAGGGCATGCAAGAATAGGTTGAAAATCGTCTTACCCATAACCAATGAACATGGATTGACCATGCAGCTGTACCAACTGCGTGCACTGGTCGCGGTCGCCGATGCCGGCAGCGTCAGCGCGGCGGCCCGCAGCCTGGGCGTGTCCCAGCCCGCCGTCACGCGGGCACTCAAGCAACTGGAGATCGACGTCAGGGCCACCCTGCTGTACCGCCACAGCGCGGGCGTTGCCCTGACCGACTACGGCACCGCCTTGCTGGCCCATGCCCGCCTGATCGTCAAGGCGGCGGACAAGGCGGACCAGCACATCTCGCAGATGGTCGATGCGCGTGGCGGCACCTTGTCCGTGGCTTCTTCCGCCACGCCCTTCATGCTGGTGCTCCCGAGCGCGCTGGAGCTCGTCCGGCGACAGTTCCCGGGGCTCGACGTGCGCCTGCAGGAGGCTGTCTACCCCACGGTCCTGGGCCTGTTTCGCGACGGATCGATCGACTTCGCGATCGGGCCGGTGCCCGCGGAGGGCCTGGGCGCCGAGTTCACCTGCCAGCCGCTGTTCGAGGTCGCGCTGACCGTGGTCCTGCGGCGGGGGCATCCGCTGGCCAGGCGGAAGTCGCTTCAGGCCCTGACCGACCTGCAGTGGATCCTCAGTGGCCCGAAGAACGGCCCCGGGGCCATTCACGACCGGGCCTTCCGGGACGCCGGCCTGGAGCCGCCCGTGTGCCGCACGCACTGCGAGTCGGTCGCTGCGGCCGTGCACTTCGTTGCCCACAGCGATGCCGCCAGCTTCGTGCCACGCCCCATCGCCGAAGCGTTCGAGCAAAGCCGGCTCGTCACCCTCGTGGACATCGCGGAGCCCACCCCGCCGATGCGGATTTCCCTGGTGCAGCCCAGCCAGTCGATCCTCACGCCGGCAGGCCAGGCGCTGTACTCGGCGATCCGTACGGTCAGCCGGTCGCTGCCGGGCGCGAAGCCCCTCTGAGTCCCCACCGGGGAGTCGCCGGTCTGATCGATTCAGTCGATCGGTCCATCCGAAACACGTCATTGGACGAGCGAGACGGGGCTGCTTAGGATCCATGCGCCTGGGCCGGGCACATGCCAGCCAGGCCACCGGGGCACGGCCACACGCGGCCCTGGCGCCCGGCGATCGCCCACGCTTTCCTTCAACACGACCGATACCGATGCTTCCCTTGAATACCGTGCGACAGGGCCAGGGCCCGCTGGTGATCCTCAGCCATGCCTTGGGCTGCGACCTGACGATGTGGGACGGTGTCGCCGACGCCCTGCAGGACCGCTACACCGTGCTGCGCTATGACCACCGGGGCCACGGACGCTCGCCCGCCACCGGCGAGGCCTACACCATGGCCGACCTGGCCGATGACGCCGCGGCATTGATCCGGGCCCAGGGCGAGCCGGCGCATTTCGTCGGGCTGTCCATGGGCGGCATGACGGCCCAGGCCCTGGGCGCGCGCCACCCCGGGTTGGCCCGCAGCCTGGTGATCGCGAACTCGGCCAGTGCCTATGACGAGGCCGCGCGCGCCCTGTGGCAGGCACGGATCGACACCGTCAAGGCGCAGGGGATGGCCGCGATCGCCGAGGGTGCGATGCAGCGCTGGTTCACCCCCGAATTCCGGGCGGACCAGGCGCAGGGCGGCGCCGCGCGCGTGGCCGCCTTGCGCGCTGTCCTCGAGGCGACCGCCCCGGGGCCGTACGCGGCGGCCTGCGACGCGGTGGCCCGCATCGAGCTGGACGCCGGCAATGCGACCATCGACTGCCCGACCCTGGTCATCGCCGGCAGCCGTGATGAGGCGACGCCGCCGGCCCTGTCGGAGCGCATCGCCCAGGCCATCCCGGGGGCTCGGCTGTGCAGCATCGACGCGGCCCACCTGAGCGCCGTCGAGAAGCCGCAGGTCTTTGCCGACTTGCTCGATGAGTTCTGGCGCAGCCTGGCGGCCTGACGCGGCGCCGGCGGGCCGGCTGGACAGGGCAGGGCGCGGCCTACGGCCGTTGCCAATCCAGTTCGCGCAGGCGACGCGCGAACTCCTGCGCGGCCGCGCTGCGTGAGGCGCCGCGGCGCCACAGCAGGCCCGCACTGCGCACCATGCCCGGCGCGTCCAGCGCGAGGGCGCGCAGGTCGGGGTACTGCCAGGTGGCCCGCTCGGGCACGAGGGTCGCCAGGTCCCGGCTCCACCGGCACACGCCCAGCAGGGCCTCCACCGACTCCATCTCCACCGGCACCGTGGGCGTCACCCCCGCGAGGCGGAATTGCTCGTCGATCTGGCGCCGGGTGGCATAGCTGCGCGACAGCAGCGCCAGCGGCACACCCGCCAGCGCCTGCAGCGGGTGCGTCGCTCGCGTGGCCAGGGGGTGCTGCGGGTGGACGGCCAGCATGAGTCGCTCATCGAACAGCGGCTCGGTCTCGATGTCCTCGTGCACCGTCGGATGGAAGCCGATCCCCAGGTCGATCTCCCCGCGCAGCAGCTGCTCCTCGATGGGCCCGGCGCGCAAGGCCCTCACGACCACGGACACGCGCGGGTAGTCGTGGTGAAAGGCGGCCAGGGTGGTCGGCACCACCGTGTTGAGGAAGGTCGGGAAGATGCCCATCGTGAGCTGGCCGGACTGCAGCCCGGTCAGGTCGGCCAGCGCCATCCGCCCGGCTTCCAGCTCCTTCAGGGCCCGCAGCGCGTAGTCCCGGAACTGCGCTCCGGCCTGTGACAGGCGCAGGCCCCGGCCCAGGCGGTCGAACAGGGCCACGTCCAGCTCCTGCTCCAGCTGCCGCAGGCCATGCGAGAGCGTGGACTGCGTGACGAACAGGTTCTGGGCGGACTGCGTGAGGTGCTCGGTCTCCGCGATGTCCAGGAAGTAGCGCAGCTGACGGATTTCCATGGCCGGGATGGTAGCCCGATCGTTCGACTGAGGCGAACGCTCCATCGGAAATTAATCATTGGATTCATTCTTTGGGCCCACTTACGCTCCCTCGTCATCGAGCCCCAGGGCTCCCTCACACCCGCAGATTCCCCATCCACCATCACAAGGAGAGACAAGTGAGCAAGAACGAATTCACCGTGGCGCAGCTTCTGGACCGCGTCAACACCGTGCACATCGCCGAAGGCAATCCGCGGGTCCGGGCCCTGGTGGCCAGCATCGTGAGCGACCTGTTCAAGACCATCGACAGGATGAACGTCACTCCCGACGAGTTCTGGGCTGCGACCGACTGGCTCAGCCGCCTGGGCGCCTCCGGCCAGATGGGCCTGATCACCGCCGGCCTGGGCTTCGACCGCCTGCTGGACATCAAGCTGGACGAGGCGGATGCCCAGGCCGGCCGCGCCGCCGGCACGCCCCGCGCCATCGAGGGCCCGCTGTATGTGCCCGGCGCACCGCTGTCCAAGGGCGAAGCCTGGCTCAGCGAGGACAGCCCCTCCAAGGGCGAGGTGTTCGTGATGGAGGGCCGTGTGCTCGACACCGACGGCAAGCCGGTGGCGAATGCCCTGATGGACGTCTGGCACGCCAACGAGGTGGGCGGCTACTCCCACTTCTTCCCGGGCCTCAAGGAGTTCGAGCTGCGCCGCAAGATCGAGACCGACGCCCAGGGCCGCTACCGCTTCCGCTCCGTCCTGCCCCCGGGCTATGCGATTCCCCCCAACAGCCCGACCTCGGAGCTGTTCGACGCGCTGGGCCGCCACGGCCATCGCCCGGCGCACGTTCACTTCTTCATCGTGGCCCCGGGCCTGCGCACCCTGACCACGCAGATCAACGTGCCGGGCGACACTTACCTGGACGACGACTTCGCCTTCGCCACCCGTGACGGCCTGGTGATCGACCTGCAGCGCGTCGCCGCGCCCGCCGGCTACGAATCCCTGGGCATCGCCGCCGGCACGCCGGTCGCCCTGTCGAAGTTCGATTTCGTGATGCAGAAGGCCCGCGACGAGGACGAGGCCAGCCCGCTCACCCGCATGGCCCGCGTGGCTGCGGCCTGACCGGCGCGGACCCCGGACAAGGAAAGGCACATTCGCATGGATCGTCGCTCCCTCCTCAAGACCGGCGGCATCGCCGGTGTCCTGGCCGCCGGCGTCGCGCCCGCGGTGCACGCGCAGGCCACGGTGCGCTGGCGCCTGGCCTCGAGCTTTCCCAAGTCGCTGGACACCATCTTCGGCGGCGCTGAAGTCTTCGCACAGAAGGTGCGCCAGATGTCGGGCGGCAAGTTCGAGGTGTCGGTGCACCCGGCGGGCGAGCTGATGCCCGCCCTGAGCGTGCTCGATGGCGTGCAGAACGGCACGGTCGAGGCCTGCCACACGGCCTCGCTGTACTTCTTCGGCAAGAACGAGGCGTTTGCCATCGGCACCAATGTCCCCTTCGGCATGAACACCCGGCAGATGACCGCCTGGATGCTCGATGGCAACGGCATGAAGCTGATGCGCGAACTCTTCGCCAAGTACAACATCGTCAACTTCCTGGGCGGCAACACCTGCGCGCAGATGGGGGGCTGGTTCCGCAAGGAGATCAAGTCGGCGGCCGACTTCAAGGGCCTGAAGTTCCGCGTGGGCGGCTTCAACGGCAAGATCCTCGAGCGCATGGGCGTGGTCCCGCAGAACATCCCCGGGGGCGACGTGTACGCCTCCCTGGAGAAGGGCACCATCGACGCCGCCGAATTCGTGGGCCCCTATGACGACCAGAAGCTGGGCTTCCACAAGGTGGCGCCCAACTACTACTACCCGGGCTACTGGGAAGGCACGGGCCAGGTCGACTTCCTGATCAACCAGAAGGCGTTCGAGGCGCTGTCCCCCGAGAACAAGGCCATCGTCGAAAGCGCGTCGCTGGCGGCGCACCAGACCATGATCTCGCGGTACGACAGCCGGAACCCGACCGCGCTCAAGCAGCTGGTCGCCAGTGGCGCCAAGCTGCGGCCCTTCCCGCAGGACGTCGTCGCCGGCGCGCACAAGCACGCGCTGGCGCTGTTCGACCAGCTGAGCGACACCAATCCCGACTGGAAGAAGATCTACACCGACTACACCCGGTTCGCGGCCGACGCGCACATGTGGTTCCGCTTCACCGAGACCCCGTTCGACCGCTACATGCAGTCGGTGAAGTCTCCGGCCTGACGACGCCCGGCGCCACGGGCCACCACGGCGCCCCGCCGGCGGCATGCCGCCGGCGGGGCGCCTCTCGTTTCAGCTGGCCTGGGCCGCCGAAGCCGTCGCCGTGATCGGCAGGCGACTTCCGGCCGGCTTCGCGCCCTGCGCCACCAGCTCCCCCAGGAGATCGGCGGTCGCTGCGCTCAGCGTCCATCCCAGGTGGCCATGCCCGGTGTTGTAGAACACGTTGGCCTGCCGGCCCCGGCCGACGCGGGGCATCATGTCCGGCATCATCGGCCGCAGGCCAGCCCAGGGCACCACCTGGCGCGTGCTGACCCCGGGGAAGCATTGCTGCACCCACTCGACCAGCGGCCTGATGCGGTCGGCCCGGATGTCGCGATTGAAGCCGTTGAACTCAGCGGTTCCCGCCACCCGGAAGCGGTCGGCCCCGAGGCGGCTGGTGACCAGCTTGGTCTCATCGTCCAGCAGGCTCACGGTGGGCGCCGCCGCCTGGCTGGCGTCGTCCAGCAGGTTCACCGTGATCGAGTAGCCCTTGACCGGATAGACGTTGATGCGGTCGCCCAGCTGCGCCGCCAGCGCCCGGCTGCCCACGCCGGCGCACACCACGACGGCGTCGAAGGATTCGGTCCGCGAGCCCGTGCCGTCGTCCAGGTCCACGCGCGCGCGGCGGCCGTCGCAATCGAGTGACAGCACGTCCTCGCCGTAGAGGAATTTCACGCCCATTCGCGCGCAGGCCGCGGCCAGGCCCTGCGTGAACTTGTGGATGTCCCCGGTGGAATCGCTCTCGGTGTAGTAGCCGCCGTAGTAGTCGCCCGCCAGCGTCGGCTCGATGGCGCGCATTTCCTGGGGCGTGACGGCCCGGCGCTGCAGGCCGCCGGCGGCCAGCAGCTGCGAGACCTTCCCCGCATGCTCGAAGCCCTTGCGGTCCCGGTAGATGTGGAGGATGCCTTCGCGGCGATGGTCGAAGTCGATGCCTTCGGCCGCGGCCCAGGAAAACAGGTGGTCCCGCGCGACGATCGCCAGGCGCGCCGTCTCGATGGTGTTGGACTCGTACTTGGGGATGCTGGCGATGAACTCGGCGAACCACGAGATCTTGTGCCAGGAGGGTTTGGGGTTGACCAGCAGCGGCGCATCCTGGCGCAGCATCCACTTGAGGCCCTTGAGGAGGGTGGACGGATGGGTCCAGGTCTCGGCGTTGGACGCCGAGAGCTGGCCGCCGTTGGCGAACGAGGTCTCCATGGCGGCATAGCGGTGCCGCTCGATGACGGTGACGCCGTATCCGCGTTGGGCCAGGGCGTAGGCGGTGGTCACGCCGGTGATGCCGCCACCGATCACTGCAAAGGTCTTCATCAGGTTGCTCCAGACGTCGAGAAGGGAGTCCGCCGCGCCAGTCGCGCGTCGAACGCCCCCTCTGTTCGGAACCTGAGAGATTCACCTGCGGTCGCGAGGCGCCGCGGGCTTGCTCCTTCGGTGCGCCGGCGGACGAGGCCAGCGGCTCTTCAGAGTATTCGGGTGCGCGGGCCGGTCCTGGGTACCTGAGAGTTTCCGGGGCGGTTGCTCCTTCGGCGCCGCGCCGTGACGCGGTCTCTCCCGGCTCGCGCAGTGGTGGAGGGGTCAGGCGCCAGCGGGCTCCTTCAGGTATCGGGCCACCAGGCCCGCCCAGAAGCGCGCGCCCGGCTCGATGATCTCGTCGTTGAAGTCGTAGCCCGGGTTGTGGACCATGCAGGCGCCCGGGGTCCCCGGGCCGCCGTTGCCGACATAGACATAGCTGCCAGGCACCTTTTCCAGCATGAAAGCGAAGTCCTCGCTGGCGGTCAGCGGCTGGCCCTCGGGATTCACCCGGTCCGGCCCGAACAGGTCCAGCGCCACCTGGGTCGCCAGGCGGGTTTCGTCCGGCGTGTTCACCAGCACGGCGTAGCCGTCACGCCAGTCGATGTCGGCCTTCACCTTGAAGCTGGCGGCCTGCAGGTTCACCAGGTCGCAGATGCGCTCCTTGAGCAGCGTGCGCACCTGCGGGTCCAGGGCGCGCACGCTCAATTCGAGCGTGGCGAGGTCCGGGATGATGTTGTTGGCCGTTCCGGCATGCATGGCGCCGACGGTGACCACCGCGGATTTCAAGGGGTCCACGTTGCGCGACACCACGGTCTGGAGCGCCGTGACGATGGCCGCCGTGGCGACCACGGTGTCGGCGGTGGTCTGCGGCATGGCCCCGTGGCCGCCCACGCCGCGCAGCGTGATGGTGACGTTGTCGCTGGACGCCATGGTCGGCCCCACCCGGAAGTGGAAGGACCCGGCCTCCAGGCCCGGCATGTTGTGGAGCGCGAACACCGCGTCGCAGGGGAAGCGCTCGAACAGGCCGTCCTCCATCATGCGCAAGGCGCCACCGGCGCCTTCTTCCGCGGGCTGGAAGATCAGGTTCAGGGTGCCGTCGAAGTCCACGTCCTCCGCGATCAGGCGGGCCGCCGCCAGGAGGGTGGCGGTGTGGCCGTCATGCCCGCAGGCATGCATCACGCCGGCATGGCGGCTGCTCCATTCGCGCCCGTTGTCCTCGGTGATGGGAAGCGCGTCCATGTCGGCCCGCAGGCCCAGGGCCCGGGAACCGGCGCCGCGCTGCAGGCGGCCCACCACGCCCGTGCCGCCGATGCCCGTCGTGACCTCGTAGCCCCAGCCGGCCAGCTTGGCCGCCACCAGGGCCGCCGTGCGGTGCTCCTGGAAAGCCATCTCGGGATGGGCGTGGATGTCGCGGCGGATCTGGATGAACTCGCCGACGCGCTGCGACAGCGAGTGCCCCAGGTAGGTCTCCTTCATGGCCGCACTCACTGGGGCTGCAGGTTCATCGAGCGGGCGATGGCGCGGTACTTGTCGGTGTTGTCGGCGTAGACCTTGCCCATCGCCGCCAGCGGCTGCGGTCGCGGCACGATCATGGCCTGCGCCTCCAGGGCCGAGCGGACGCCGGGGTCGTTGGCCACTTCGCTCAGGGCCCTGTGCAGGGCCTGCACGATGGGCTCGGGCGTGTCCTTGCGCACGAAGTAGCCCGACCAGGTGTCGAAGACGAAGGTCTTGAGCGGCGCGGCATCGTGCAGCGGCGGGGCCTTCTTCAGAGGCTCCTGGCGATCGGCCGACAGCACTGCCACCGCCTTGAGCTTGCCCTCGTCGACGAGCGCGATCTGGCCCTTGCCGTAGGGGGAGATGAACACGTCCACCAGCCCGGCCATCAGGTCCTGGAAGGCCGGGGCCGCGCCCTTGTACGGCACGTGGGTCATCGGGATGCCGGTCTGCCTGGACATGTGCTCGCCCAGGAGGTGGTACATGGAGCCGGGGCCCACGCTGGCATAGGTCAGGGGCTTGCCGTCGGCCGCGCCCTTGCGGGCATAGGCCAGCAGCTCGTCCCCGTTGCTGGCGGGCAGGTCCCTGCGCGCGAACATCGCCATCGGGTTGATGGTGATCATCTGGACCAGGCGGAAGTCCTCGGGCTTGTACTTGATGGCGGCGTTCGACAGGGGCGCCAGGATCAGCTCGTTGGGCGAGCCCTGGAAGATGACATGGCCGTCGGCCGGGCTGGCCAGCACCTTCTGCGCCGCGATGCCGCCGCTGGCGCCGCCCAGGTTCTCCACGATCACCGGCTGGCCCAGGTGCTTGCCCAGGGTGGTGCTCAGGGTGCGGGCGACCACGTCGGACACGCCGCCCGCCGGGTAGGGAACCATCAGCGTCACCGGCTTGGACGGGAAGGTCTGCGCGGCGGCGGCGCCGGCCAGCGACAGGCCGGCGAGGGTGGCCGCGGCGCGGCGGAGGAAGTGGCGTTTGCTGGCGGTCATGGAGCGGGTCTCGTGTGCGGGGGTTGCCTGCCGGATCAGCAGGTAAGACCCATGCTAGGGAGGGGAAAACGATGTGTCCAATGCATTATTTTCCTGTTCATCATTCGGGGAGCGCATCTTTCTTGCTTTAGCGTGACATGAACATCCGCCACCTCGAACACTTCCTGGCTGTCGCCGAAACCGGGTCCTTCAGCCGCGCGGCGGAGAAGCTGCACCTGACCCAGTCGGCACTGAGCCGCAGCATCCAGGCGCTGGAGTCCGAGGTCGGCGGGCTGCTGCTGGACCGCGTCGGCAAGCGCAACGAGCTGTCGGTGCTGGGCCGCCAGCTGCTGCAGCGGGCGCGGCGCATCGTCCTGGAGGCCTCCGAGCTCAAACGCGGTGCCGAGTTGATGCGCGAGTCCCATGCCGGCGTGATGCGGGTGGGCCTGGGCTCCGGGCCCGGCGCCATCCTGATGACGCCGCTGATGTGCCACATGGCGCTGGCGCATCCCCAGGTGAGGGTCAAGGTGGTGCGGGGGCCGACGCAATTGCAGCTGATCCAGCTGCGGGACCGCCAGCTGGATGCGCTGGTGGTGGACATGCGTCTGGTTCCGCCGGCGGAAGACCTGAACATCGAGCCGGTCGCCGAGATGGCCGGCGGCTGGATGGTGCGCAACGGGCACCCCCTGCTGAGGGAGAAGGTGGTGACGCTGGATGACCTGCTGGCCTATCCCATCGCCTCCACGCCCCTGTCCGATGAGGTGGCCCGGCTCCTGGTCGGCCAGTACGGCCCCAAAGCCAATCCGGCGCAGTTCCGGACGCTGGAGTGCGATGACATCGAAAGCCTGATCGACGTGACCGAGCGCACCGATGCGGTGCTGCTGGGCGTGCTGGCGACCGCGCGGGAGCGGATCGAGGCGGGCTCCCTGGCCGTGCTGCCGGTGCGGCCCGTCCTGAAGGCGACCGCACGGTTCGTCTACGTGACCCTGGCCGGGCGCAGCGAAGCGCCGGTGATGTCGCTGCTGCGCCAGTTCGTGGCGCAGCGCATGGTGGATTGACGCCTGGGCGAGAGGCCGGACTGCGCGTCGAATGGCGGGCCAAAAAAAAGTCCTTGGCATGCAAGGACTTTTTCGAATGTGTGGTGGAGAGGAGGAGGATCGAACTCCCGACCTTCGCATTGCGAACGCGACGCTCTCCCAGCTGAGCTACCCCCCCACGGAGAGCTTCATTGTAACCCCAAGTCCGGCGGCGGATCGGCCTGCGCGCCTTTTTGCGCGCGCGTTGCGAACTGTTGAGTCCTTTGGTGTTCATGGTTAGGATGCGCAGGACAGACCCGTTGTCCACAGGGCCAGCAACTCCAGGGAGAGTCCCGGGCGGCCCGTCAGGCCGCCGCAGCGCATGCTGCGAAGGAGTCCCTCATGGACGGCGACCGCAAGATTTCCCCCAGCGTCCCGGGGCTGTCCCCGCCCTCCGCCGGGCGCATGCGCAGCTTCTCCGACCCCACCCACGACCGCGGCACGCCCGCCGAGGCCGACCTGTTCGGCCCCGCCATCGGCGAATCGCCGGGCGCCGTGGCCGTGGCGATCGCCGGCCAGTTCCCGCGTGAGGCCGACGCGCCAGCGCGGGCCGAGATCGCCGCGCGCGTGGCCGTGCGGCTGGTGGCCGCGGCCTCGCACCTGACCGCGGCCCAGCGCACCGCCGCGATGCAGGCCCTGGTGGCCGGCGCCGGCGGCTGGCGCGAGGCCTTCGAGGCCCTGGCGCGGGCCGGCGAGTCGCTGTCCCCGCCCGTGATCCGCGACCTCATGGCCGGCGTGGCCGAGGGCCTGGGCGGCCGCCACCTGGCCGCCGCGACCCGCAGCGAACTCGTCGCCACCGTGGTGCGAGCCACCGCGCTGGACGCCAGCCCCGGCCTGGCGCCGGTCCCGGCGGCGGCCTGCGTGGAGGCGGTCCTGTCCACCTTCGGCCTGGCCAGCGCCGGCCCGGCCCTGCGCCAGGCCTGCCTGGACGACGTGCTCGAGGCCTTCGCCAGCGTCCCGCGCGGCGACATAGAGGACGGCACGCTCACCGCCCTGGTGGAGGCCTATGGCCTGGCGCTGGAGCTGGACGGCCAGGGGCGCGACCTGCGGGGTTGGCTATTCGATGCCCTGGCCGAGGCGGCCTCGGCCGGCCGGCTCGACGCCGACGGCTTGGGCGAGGCCATCGAGGGCCTGTCCGAAGCCGCCGCCGGCGGCGACGCGGGCAGCGGCCTCGGCCCCTGGCTGCTGGCCCGCACCCTCGAGGCCCGCGCGCAGGTGCAGGGTGACCGCTTCGTGGCGATGGTCGCGGCCTGCGTCCTGGCGCAGGCCCGGCCCACGCTGCAGGTGGAGATGGCGCACGCCCTGTGCGGCCAGGCGCTGGCCGCCGCGCCGCAGCTCGAGGCCCAGGCGCTGCACGACGCGCTGCGGGGCCTGGCCGAAGGCATCTGCGACGCCACCCAGGCCGACTTCGACGCGCCTGTCCAATTGGCCGCCCCGCACCCCTTCGAGCGGGCCGTGCTCGGGCGCGTGCTGATGCACCTGCCGATGCTCGCACCGCCGCAGCGCGAGGCCGCCCTGGCCGGCGTCCTGGCCGGCTTCCAGGGCAGCGAGCCGGACGAGGCGCAGGCCGGGGCCGCCCGCCAGGCCCTGGTGGACGTGCTCGCGCGCCACCTGCCGGGCCTGTCCGCCGAGCCGGCCGCCGCCGTGGTCCGCACCGCGCTGCAGGTGCTGGGCATCGAGGCCGGCGACGGGCCGGCGACGGCGCGCTTCGCGCAGGAGGTGCTGGCCCTGTCGCTGTCCCGCGCGCCGCACCTGGTGCTGGTCTCGATCGACCGCCTGGTGGCCGCCCTGGGCGGCGCGCCCGTGCCGCCGGACGTGGGCGGGGCCCTGCTCCAGGTGGTGCTCGCGCCGCAGGCTCCCCTCGCGGCGGAGCCGCGCGCCGAGGCGGTCCAGGCGGTCGTCGAGGCCGTCGGCGGCGTGGACCTGACGCTGCCCGCGCTCGGCATGCTGGTGCAGCGCCTGGCCGGTGCCGCCCCGGCGCTCGGGGACGAGGCTTGCCTGGCGGCGATGCAGGGCCTGGGCCTGGGCCTGGCGGGGCCGGCCATGCCGCTGCCCCTGCGGGAACGGCTGGTCACCTGGCTGGCCACCCTGCCGGCCACGACCGAACGGGCCACGGTGACCCTGCTGATGGAGGGCCTGGCCACCAGCCTCGACGCGGCCGACAGCCCCCACCTGCAGGCGTGGCTCGCCGCGCGCCTGCCGCTGGCCGGCGGCGGGGCGCAGGGCCTGCGGCGGCTCGACCTGGCCATCGGCCTGGACCGCGCGATCCATCCCTTCGAGGACGACGCCGTGGCCCACCGCCGGCGCGTGGACCTGCTCATGGACATGGGCGAGGGCGCCGAAGACGCCGACGATGCCGGTGCCGCGGGCGGCGCGCCCGGCCGGCCCGGCCGCGAGCCGGGCGCCGGCACGCAGGACCGCAAGCACCCGCGCCGCCCGGGCGCCTGAGTCGTCCCGCGGCGCGCTATAAAGCCGGGGTTCGAGGAGACCCCGCATGAAGTACGACGACACCGAGTGGCTGGAGCAGCAGTACAACAACCGCGCCCGCGTGCCCGAGCACGGCGAGCACCTCGCCCGCTGGGCGCGTGACTCGCAGCGGGTGCGCGCCAGCGCGCCCTGCACGCTCGACATCGCCTACGGCCCCACGCCCGGCCAGGCACTCGACGTGTTCCCCGCGCAGCGCGCCCGCGCGCCGGTGGTGGTCTTCATCCACGGCGGCTACTGGCGTTCGCTGGACAAGGCCGACCACTCCTTCATCGCGCCCGCGTTCACCCAGGCCGGCGCCTGCGTGGTGGTGCCCAACTACGACCTGTGCCCGGCGGTCACCCTGCCCGAGATCACGATGCAGATGGTGCGGGCGCTGGCCTGGACCTGGAAGCACATCGCCGATTTCGGCGGCGACCCGCGCCGCATCACCCTGGCGGGCCACTCGGCCGGCGGCCACCTGGCGGCCATGATGCTGGCCTGCTACTTCAACGACTTCGACCGCTCGCTGCCCTCCGACCTGGTGACGCGCGCGCTGTCGATCTCCGGCCT
Source organism: Ramlibacter sp. MAHUQ-53 (assembly GCF_052600055.1). Taxonomy (NCBI): domain Bacteria; kingdom Pseudomonadati; phylum Pseudomonadota; class Betaproteobacteria; order Burkholderiales; family Comamonadaceae; genus Ramlibacter; species Ramlibacter sp. MAHUQ-53. The sequence goes on along the minus strand of NZ_JBQWTS010000015.1, from coordinate 31,298 downwards.
GTTCGACCTGGAGCCGCTGCGCCACACGCCCTCGCTGCAGGCGGCGCTGCGCCTCACGCCCGAGGACGCCCTGCGCGCCAGCCCCGCGCTGCTGCCGGCGCCGCGCCTGGGCTCGCTCTACGCGGTCGCCGGCGGCAAGGAGAGCATGGAGTTCCTGCGGCACAACGAGTTGATCCGCCAGGCCTGGGGCGCGGCGCGGGTGCCGGTGGTGGAGGCCCTGCCGGGCCTGAACCACTTCAGCATCCTCGACTCGCTGGTGGAGCCGGGCAGCCGCCTCAACCAGCTCGCGCTGTCGCTGCTTTGAGCTCCAGCCGCAGGGGCACCTGCGGCTGCCCGCCGGCGGGGCCGCCCCCGGCCGGCGCCGGCTCGGCCACCTCGATGCGCTGCGCCGCCAGGCGGCCGGCCTGCTCCAGGTGCGCGCGCACGGCCTCGCCGCGCTGGCGGGCCAGGCCGGCGAGCTGCGCGGGCGTCACCGGGTAGGTGGGCCGCAGCTGCTCCAGCAGCTTCGCGTAGCGCGCCGCGTCCTCCGGCTTCGCGCTGCGCAGCGCATCCTTCACGTCGTCCAGCAGCTTGAGGCTGAAGCCGCCGCCCGTGCGGGCCTTGAGCTGGCGCTCGATGGCGGACTGCACCTTCGTGTTGAACAGGTCCAGCGGGCCCGGCTGCTCGTTCGGCCCGAGGCGGACGCCGGCCTCGGCCAGCACCGCACGGCGCATGGCCTGCTCCTGCAGCGCGGTGCTGTCCCGCGCGGGGTCGTAGTTGGGGACGATGGCCAGGCGCAGGCCCGGCCGCCGCTCCAGCGCGCGGGCCACCGTGACCAGCTTCTCCTGCTCCTGCGGCGCGAGGGCGGCGCTCGCCGGGTCGAAGGCCACCGCCTGCAGCGTGTCCGACTCCACTCCCAGCAGCCGCCCCAGCGCGCGGAACGGCGCGGTCACCAGGCGCGTGAGCACGTTGGTGAAGGCCCGCCAGATCACGCGCCCGTAGCTGAATTGCGGGTCGTCCAGGTTGCCGGTGACGGGCAGGTCCAGGTCGATCACGCCATCGCTGTCCTGGAGGATGGCGATGGCCAGGTCCAGCGGCAGGTTCACCGCGTCGGGGCTGTCCACCCGCTCGCCGAGCTTGATGCGCTCGATCACGAAGCGGTTCTCGCCCGCGAGCTGGCGGTCCTTGACTTTGTAGGCGAGGTCCACCGAGAGCCGGCCTGCGTCGATGCGCCGGCCGGCGAACTTGCCGGAGTAGGGCGTGAGGCTGGCCATCTCCAGGTTGCGGAACGACAGCCGCAGGTCGGTGGACTCGGTGGCGCGGAACGGCTGCACCGTGCCGCGCACGCGCGCCGAGCCGAACTCCTCGACCCGGCCGTCGAGCTCCACCTGCGCGGTGGTGGCCGGGTCGTTCGACAGCCCGTTGATGACGCCCGACAGCGCGTCGATGTGCGTGCCGAACTGCGGGCGCAGGGACAGGTCCGCGAACTCCAGGCTGGCGTTGTCCACGTGGACGCGGTCCACCGCGACGGCGAAGGGCGCGGCCGGCGCGGCGGCGGGGGCCTGCGGCTTCGGCGCCTGGCCCGCCGGCTGCGGCCGCAGCAGGTGCGTGGCGTTGAGGGTGCCGTCCGCGTCGACGAGGAACTTGCCCACCGGCCGCACCAGCCGCAGGCTGTCGACCTGCAGCCGCCGCGGCGCGAGGTCCAGGCGCACGGTGTCGCTGGAGACCTCCTGCCAGGCGAGGAAGGAGGCGCGCGTGGCCTCCTCCGAGATGGCCAGCTGGCGCACCGCGACGCGGCCGCGGAAGCCGCCGGCCAGGGCGTCCCCGGCCTGGCCCGGCGCGAGGGTGACGCGGCCGCGGACGTCGAGGGTGCCGCCGTCCAGCCGCAGCAGTGCGAATTGCGAGAGGTAGGGGCCCAGCGGGCGCAGGTCCACGCCGTTCGCGCGCAGTTGCAGGTCGGCCCGCAGGGGCTGCGGGCTCCAGCGGCCGGAGGCTTCCAGCGTCCCGCCCGATGCCAGGGGCAGCCGCGCGTTCACCGCCACCGGGCGCTCGCCGGCCAGGGAGAGTTCACGCAGCTCGAGCCGGCCACCGCGCAACTCCAGCGAGGCCGGTGTGGCCAGGCCGCGGTCCTCGAGGCGCAGGCCGGCGTCCTCGAGGGCGAGGCGGCCGAGGCTGGCCGTCCAGCCCGGCCCGCCGGAGGCCGCGGCCTGCGGGGCCGCGCCACGCCGGGCGGACGCGGCGCGTGGCGCCGCCGGGGTGCGCGGCTCCAGCAGGGCCTGCCAGTTCAGGGGCTGGTCGACGCCGGGGCGCAGCACCCGCGAGCGCAGGCCCGAAAGCACCAGGCTGTCCAGCCGCGCCGTGCGTGCCGCCAGGCTGGCGCGACCGCCCTCGAGGCGCAGGCGGGCCAGGGTCGCCGCGGGCTGCGGCTCGAGCGCCGACTTCAGCGAAACGCCGGTCACGTCGCCGGCCAGCCCTGTGAGCGCGATCCCGCCGTCCGCCTCGCCGATGCCGAAGGCCAGGTCGATGCCGCTGACGGCGATGTCCAGCGGCGCCTTGAAGGCGTCGTCGCGGTGCTGCGCCTGCCAGCGCTCCAGGCGCACCCGCTCCACGGCGATGCGCAGGGGGCCGGCCTGGGCCGCCGCCGGGGCCGAGGGGGCGGCGCGGGGGGGCTGCCCGGGGGCGGCCAGGGCCTCGGCCAGCGCCTGCCAGTCCAGGGCGCCGGAGGCATCCCGCCGCGACTGCACGCGCCCCTCCTGCAGCACGACGTCGGCCGCCCGCAGGCGGCGCGACGCGAGATCGAAGGCCACGCCGGCGGCCTGGCCCTGCGCGAGGCTGAACAGGTCGCGCCCCTGCCGCGACAGCCGCACGTCGCGCAGCGCCAGGGCGAGGTCCTGGACGGCGAACGCCGCCGGCTCGCGCAGGTCCAGCGCGACGCGCGGGGCGCGCACCTGCACCTGATGCGCCTGCACGCGGGCCGGCGCGGATGGCGGTGCCTGCAGGTCGGCGCCGGGGCCTTCCAGCGTGAGCGTGAGGTCCTGGAGGCGCGCCTGCAGGTAGGGCGCCGGCGTGCCCTGCACGAGGTCCACCCGGTAGCCGAAACGCGCGCCGGCCTCGCCGGAGACGCCGGCCACCGGCAGGCCGGGCGCCTTCACCAGTTCCAGCAGGCGGGCCAGTTGCAGGCCCTGCAGATCGACCTCGCCCTGCGAGGCCGGCGGGTTCAGCGCGAAGTCGCCCTTCCAGCGCAGGCTGCCGCCCTGCTGCGGCAGCCTGGCCTGCAGCAGGTGGTGGCCGCGGTCGTCGGGCAGGGTGGAGAGTTCCTCGAGCGTGAGGTCCAGCGGCTGCAGCGCGGCGCGCAGGGGCGATGCGGGTCGCGCCTGCACGTAGTCGATGCCGCCGCCGGTGAGTTCGAGGCGGTCCACCCGCAGGCGGGGCAGGGTGGTGGCGGGCGGCGGCGGCGGGCCGTCGCCGGCCAGGGCGGCGAGCAGGCCGGCCCAGTTCAGGCGGCCCTCGCCATCGGTTTCCAGGTGCACCCGCGGCCCGGCCAGGCGGATCTCGCGGAAGTGCCAGGCCCAGCGCAGGAGGCTGTCGGCCTGGAAGTCGGCTTCGAGCCGGTCGAAGCCCGCCAGCGGCCCGCCGTCGGGGCGCGTGAGCCGCAGGCCCTCGACGGTGAGGCGCAGCCGCCACGGGTCCAGCGCCACCCGGCCGACCTCGGCGCGGCTCGCGAGCTTCTCCTGGGCGAGGCGGGGCAGGGAGGCGCGCACCAGCGGCTCGAAGGCCAGGTAGGCGAAGCCGGCATGCAGGGCCAGCAGCAGGCCCAGCGCCAGCAGGAGACGCCCGCTCCAGCCGAGCCGGGCGCCGTGGCGGCCGGGAGGCCTGGGAGCCGCCGGGGTGGCGGTGGCGGGGCCGGGCGCCGCGTCGGCGGCCGGTGCGGGGCTCGGCGTGAGGCTCATGGACGAAGTATGGCCTCCAGCGCCGCGCCGGCGCGTTGCGCTACATCAGCACGTCACATCAGCAGGTGCTCGCCCGCGTTGTCGCCGCCGAGGATCACGTAGTTCACCTTGCGGATGTCCATCAGCTTCGTGCCGCCGGCGTAGCTGATCGAGCTTTGCACGTCCTCGCGCATCTCGCGCAGGGTGTCGGCCAGCTTGCCCTTGACCGGCTCGAGGATGCGCTTGCCCTCGACGTGCTTGTACTCGCCCTTGTTGAAGTCCGAGGCGCTGCCGTAGTACTCCTTGTACAGGCGGCCGTCGACTTCCACCGTCTGCCCCGGGGACTCCTCGTGGCCGGCCAGCATGGAGCCGATCATGACCATGGTGGCGCCGAAGCGGATGCTCTTGGCGATGTCGCCGTGCTCGCGGATGCCGCCGTCGGCGATGATGGGCTTGGTCGCCACGCGGGCGCACCACTTCAGCGCCGAGAGCTGCCAGCCGCCGGTGCCGAAGCCGGTCTTCAGGCGGGTGATGCAGACCTTGCCCGGGCCGATGCCGACCTTGGTGGCGTCGGCGCCCCAGTTCTCCAGGTCGATGATGGCCTCGGGCGTGCCCACGTTGCCGGCGATGACGAAGCTGGCCGGCAGCTTCTGCTTCAGGTAGCCGATCATGCGCTGCACCGTGTCGGCATGGCCGTGGGCGATGTCGATGGTGATGTACTCGGGCACCAGGCCCTCGGCCACCAGCTTGTCCACGGTCTCGTAGTCGGCGGCCTTCACGCCCAGCGAGATCGAGGCGAAGGCGCCCTGGGCATGCATGGCGCGCACGAAGGCCACGTTGTCCAGGTCGAAGCGGTGCATCACGTAGAAGTAGCCGTTCTGCGCCATCCACAGGCAGATCTTCTCGTCCACCACCGTCTTCATGTTGGCGGGGACGACGGGGATGCGGAAGCTGCGCCCGCCGAGGGTGACGCTGGCGTCGCACTCGGAGCGGCTTTCCACGCGGCACTTGCGCGGCAGCAGCAGGATGTTGTCGTAGTCGAAGATTTCCATGACCAGGGCTCCAGGAAGCTGTTGAAGAACAGGGAGAGCGCTTGGATGTCGACCCGGCCGGCGCGGCGCGGGCAAGCCGGCGCGCCAAAAGAAAACCGGGCCAAGATGCTTGGGCCCGGTGATTGATTCTACGGCCAGCCCCCGGGGCGGCGGCATCCGCCGGACGTTATGGGCCTCATACGGCCGCGGGCATTCCTACAATGCCGCATGTTTCCAGATGACGACCCGTTCTCCTCGCCCGCTTCCCTCGACTCCCCCCTGCTGCGAGGCCTGAACGAGGAACAGCGCGCCGCCGTCAGCCTGCCCGCCGAGCACGCCCTGATCCTGGCCGGCGCCGGCTCGGGCAAGACGCGGGTGCTGACCACCCGCATCGCCTGGCTGCTGTCCACCGGCCAGGTCTCGCCCGGCGGCGTGATGGCGGTGACCTTCACCAACAAGGCCGCCAAGGAGATGATGACCCGCCTGGGCGCCATGCTGCCGGTGAACGTGCGCGGCATGTGGATCGGCACCTTCCACGGCCTGTGCAACCGCTTCCTGCGCGCCCACCACAAGCTGGCCCGCCTGCCGGCCACCTTCCAGATCCTGGACACGCAGGACCAGCTCTCCGCGATCAAGCGCCTGATGAAGCAGCACGGGGTGGACGACGAGCGCTTCCCCGCCAAGGAGCTGCAGTGGTTCATCAGCGGCTGCAAGGAGGACGGCCAGCGCCCCGGCGACGTGACCGTGCGCACCGCCGAGGACCGCCACCGCGTGGAGTTCTACCAGCTGTACGAGGAGCAGTGCCAGCGCGAGGGCGTGGTCGACTTCGGCGAGCTGATGCTTCGCAGCTACGAGCTGATGCGGGACCAGCCCGCGGTGCGCGAGCACTACCAGCGCCGCTTCCGCCACATCCTGGTGGACGAATTCCAGGACACCAACCGCCTGCAGTACGCCTGGCTCAAGGTGTTCAGCGGCGGCGGCAACGCCGTGTTCGCGGTGGGCGACGACGACCAGAGCATCTACGCCTTCCGCGGCGCGCGCGTGGGTAACATGGCCGACTTCGTGCGCGAGTTCTCGGTGAAGCACCAGATCAAGCTGGAGCAGAACTACCGCAGCTACAGCAACATCCTGGATTCGGCCAACGAGCTGATCTCCCACAACCGCGGCCGCCTCGGCAAGAACCTGCGCACCGACCAGGGCCCGGGCGAGCCGGTGCGCGTCTACGAGGCGCCCACGGACCTGGCCGAGGCGCAGTGGATCGTGGAGGAGGCGCGCCAGCTCGAACGCGGCGAGGGCTTCGAGCGCAAGGAGATCGCCATCCTCTATCGCAGCAACGCGCAGAGCCGGGTGATCGAGACCGCGCTGTTCAACGCCGGCGTGCCGTACCGCGTGTACGGCGGCCTGCGCTTCTTCGAGCGCGCCGAGATCAAGCACGCGCTGGCCTACCTGCGCCTGCTGGAGAACCCGAACGACGACACCTCCTTCCTGCGCGTGGTCAACTTCCCGCCGCGCGGCATCGGCGCGCGCAGCGTGGAGCAACTGCAGGACGCGGCGCGCGCCGCCGGCTGCTCGCTGCACGACGCGGTGAGCGCCACCACCGGGCGGGCCGGCGCCAGCCTGGGCGGCTTCGTGGCCAGGCTCGATGTCCTGCGCGAGCAGACCCAGGGCCGCACCCTGCGCGAGATCATCGAGCTGGTGCTGGAGCACTCGGGCCTCGTCGAGCATTACCGCGCCGACCGCGAGGGCGCCGACCGCATCGAGAACCTGGAGGAACTGGCCTCCGCCGCAGAGAGCTTCGTCACCCAGGAAGGCTTCGGCCGCGACGCGGTGGCCCTGCCGGTCGACGAGCTCTCGCAGTCCCCCGTGAGCCAGGGGCTGGACCCGGACCTGCCGGTGCAGGACCCGCAGGGCCTGCCCGCCCCCGACCTCGAGACCGGCGAGACGCTCTCGCCCCTGGCCGCCTTCCTCACCCACGCGGCGCTGGAGTCCGGCGACAACCAGGCCCAGGCGGGCCAGGACGCGGTGCAGCTGATGACGGTGCATGCCGCCAAGGGCCTGGAGTTCGACGGCGTCTTCGTCACCGGCCTGGAGGAGGGCCTGTTCCCCAGCGAGCGCTCGATGGCCGACCACGACGGCCTGGAGGAGGAGCGCCGGCTGATGTACGTGGCCATCACCCGCGCGCGCAAGCGCCTGTACCTGAGCCACTCGCAGACCCGCCTGCTGCATGGCCAGACCCGCTACAACATCCGCAGCCGCTTCTTCGACGAGCTGCCCGAGCACTGCCTGAAGTGGCTCACGCCGAAGAACCAGGGCTTCGCCTCACCCGGCTTCGGCGGCGGCTTCAGCGGCGGCAACCGCTGGGGCAGCAGTGGCGGCGGCAGCAGCGGCGGCCGCGGCGGCTGGGGCGGCGGCTCCTCGCGCGAGCCGGCCTCCACCCAGTTCGCCAGCCCGCCGGTGCCGCCGCAGAAGGCCGCGCCCGCGCACGGCCTGAAGGCGAACATGAAGGTCTTCCACACCAAGTTCGGCGAGGGCGTGGTGCTCACGCTGGAGGGCACCGGCGACGACGCCCGCGCCCAGGTGAAGTTCAACCGCCATGGCGTGAAGTGGCTGGCCCTGAGCGTGGCCAAGCTCACGCCGGTGACCTGAGCTTCCGCGGCGCCGCGAACCCTCCGGGGCGGCGCCTCACCGCCGCTGCCGCCGCGGCACCACGTCGCGCGGCAGCGGCTGTGTCGGCGGGAAGTCCGGCTCGCCGGCGCCGTGCAGGCGCTGGAACTCGGCCCACACCTGCTCGCAGTCGGTCTCGGTGACGTCCGGCACCGGCAGGCGCTCGTCGTGCAGGGGGGAGATGGCGTGGGCAGGCTGGGCCCGGTGGCGCGGAAGGCGGCTGGACATGGCGTGGGCGGGCGAGTGGACGGTGCCCGAGCATGCGGCCGGCCGCGCCGGCCTGTCCGTGAAGGAATGCGCGCCGGCCCCGCCGGGGCCGACGGTCAGGCGCCGCCGGTCGAGGTTTCGGGCGGCGTACCGGGCGGCAGGTCCGGCGCCTCGAAGCAGTCGCGGAAGCTGAACCAGATCGAGGTGGAGAACATCGCGGCCAGCAGCAGCGCCACCGGCATCATCACCGCGCGGGCCAGCGAGGGGCCGCCGACCAGGCCGCCCAGCACGCCGAAGACGGTGCCGGTGCCCAGGAACACGGCGAGCCAGCCCAGGCCGTAGACCATGTGCGCGCCGAAGTTGCGCAGCACGGCGACCACGCTGAAGAACAGGCTCTTGACCGGGCTCACGCCGTGCCAGTGCACCAGCGCCGGCGCATGCCAGAAGGCCAGGAACAGCGGCAGGTGCAGGGCCAGCGCCAGCATCAGCGAGGCGTCGAGCTCGCCGGGGCGGGGCTCGGCCGGGGGGCCGGCCAGCAGGCCGGCCAGGCCCGAGGCCAGCACCGAGCCGGCAGCGTAGATCGCGCCGAGCACGAGCATCGCGCGCAGTTCCTGGCGGCCGGCGCGGAACGCGCTCAGGAGCACCGAGGGCATGGGAAAACGGCCCTTGTTGGCCTCGGCGCTCGCGGCCATCAGGCCCAGGGTCGCGGCGGGCACCAGCATGCCGCCCACCACCGGCCCGATCACGGGCAGGACCGACAGCAGCATCACCGCGGCCATGTACATGAAGAACAGGCCCGACATGGCCAGCGGCTGGCGCATGAAGGTGCGCATGCCGGCGCGGACCCAGGCCAGGCCGTTGCGGGGCGGGACGACGTTCAGTTTCATCGTTCGGTTCCAGCGCGCGAGCTTCTCAGGGGTGGACCGGGTTGTCCAGGCGCTGGCGCAACACGCGCTCGAAGTGCGCCGGGTCGTGCGGCTTGAGCATGCTGGCCTCGCGCGGCAGGTGGAAGTCCCACAGGCGCGAGAGCCAGAAGCGCAGGGCGCCGGCGCGCAGCATCGCCGGCAGCAGGCGGTGCTCCACTGGCAGGAAGGCGCGCTCGGCCTGGTAGGCCGAGAGGAAGGCGCTGGCGCGGGCCTCGTCGTGCGCGCCGGTGGCCAGGTCGATGCACCAGTCGTTCAGGCACACCGCCACGTCGAACAGCCAGGTGTCGACACCGGCGAAGTAGAAGTCGAAGAAGCCGGACAGCGCCGGCCCGTCGGGACCCTGGTCGAACATCACGTTGTCGCGGAACAGGTCGGCATGCACCGGGCCGCGCGGCAGGGCGGTGTAGGCCGGGCTCTCGGCCACGTGGTTCTGGTAGGCCAGCTCGCTGCGAAGCAGGTCGGCCTGGGCGGCGTCGATGTAGGGCAGCACCACCGGCACGGTCTCGTTCCACCAGGCCAGGCCGCGCAGGTTCGGCTGGCTGCGCGGGTAGTCGCGGCCGGCCAGGTGCATGCGCGCCAGCATCGCGCCCACCTGGGCGCAGTGCACCGGCGCGGGGGCCAGCTCGCTGCGGCCACGCAGGCGGTCCACCAGGGCGGCGGGCTTGCCGCAGACGCTGTGAAGGATGTCGCCGTCGGCATTGCCCTGCGGGTCGGGAACCGGGATGCCGCGCTGGGCCAGGTGCTTCATCAGGTACAGATAGAACGGCAGCTGCTCGCGGGTCAGGCGCTCGAACAGGGTCAGCACCCATTCGCGGGCCTGGCCGTCCTTCTCGCTGGTGACGAAGTAGTTGGTGTTCTCGATGCCGCCCTGGATGCCGCGCAGCTCGCGCAGCTCGCCCAGGTCCAGATCGCGCAGCAGGGCGCTCGCCGCGTCGGCGGAGACTTCGGTAAAGACGGCCATGGTGGGGGGATCAGCTTCTCAGAAATTCAGCACGTTCCATCGGCGCTGGCCGCCGGGGGCGGGCGTGTCCCGGGTGTCGGCGGGGCGGCTGCGGCCGGTGGCATCGGGGGCGACCTCGTAGGCCGGCATCCCGCCCTTGGGCTGCACCGTGATCCGCTCGGTCTGGCCGCCGTAGCGGCGCTCCTCGATGCGGCTGCCGGCGTCCTCGTGGACGATGCGCTCGACCTTCTGGTTCTGGCGCGGGTCCAGCGGCTCGCGCGCGAGCGCCTGGCCGGGTTGGGCCTGGGCTTGGACGGCGGCCAGCATCAGGCCGCCAAGGAGGAAGGGAAGGCGCATCCACCGGATTGTAGGAGGCCCCCGGCGGGCACAATCGGGCCCCATGAACGACAGCGCCCCGAACGACAGCGCCCCCACCGAGCCGCGCACCGAACCCCGCACCCTGTTGCTGGTCGACGGCTCCAGCTACCTGTACCGCGCCTTCCACGCCATGCCCGACCTGCGGGCCGACCCGGGCGATCCCACCAGCCCGGCCACCGGCGCGATCCGCGGGATGATCAACATGATGCAGAAGCTGCGCAAGGACGTGCGGGCCGACTACGCCGTCTGCGTGTTCGACGCGCCGGGCAAGACCTTCCGCGACGACCTGTACCCGCAGTACAAGGCCAACCGCTCGCCCATGCCCGACGACCTGCGCGCGCAGATCCCGCCGATCCACGAGGTGGTGCGGCTCCTGGGCTGGAAGGTGCTGGACGTGCCCGGCGTGGAGGCCGACGACGTCATCGCCACCCTGTCCTGCCTGGCCACCGCGCAGGGCGTGAACACCGTGATCTCCTCGGGCGACAAGGACCTGAGCCAGCTGGTCAACGCGCAGGTCATGGTCATCGACACCATGAACGACCGCAAGCGCGACGTCGCCGGCGTGCTGGCCGAATTCGGCGTGCCGCCCGAGCGCATGGTGGACTACCAGGCCCTGGTCGGCGACACCGTGGACAACGTGCCCGGCGTGAACAAGGTCGGCCCCAAGACCGCGGTGAAGCTGCTCACCGAGTACGGCTCGCTGGACGCGCTGATCGCCCGCGCCGCCGAGGTCAAGGGCGCGGTGGGCGAGCACCTGCGCGCCGCGCTGGACTGGCTGCCCACCGGCCGCGCGCTGGTCACCATGCGCACCGACTGCGACCTGCGCGAGTACATCCCCGGCCTGCCCGCCTTCGACGACATCGCCCTGGGCGAGCAGGACACCGACAGGCTGCGCGAGTTCTACGAGCGCTACGGCTTCAAGAGCCTGGCCAGGCAGGTGGGCGCGCCCGAGGCGGCTGCCGAGGCGCGGGGCCGCGGCCGCGCCGCCGCGCCATCCCCCGGCCAGGGCGGCCTGTTCGACGAGCCGGCCGGCGATACGCCGGCGGCCGCTAGCCAGGTGCGGTACGACACCGTCTTCACCTGGGCGCAGTTCGACCACTGGCTGGCGAAGATCCAGGCCGCCGACCTGGTGGCCCTGGACACCGAGACCACCTCGCTGGACGAGATGGTGGCGCAGATCGTCGGCCTGTCCTTCAGCGTGGTGCCGGGCGAGGCCTGCTACATCCCCCTGGGCCATGCCTATCCCGATGCCCCCGCGCAGCTGCCGCTCGACGAGGTGCTGGCGCGCCTCAAGCCCTGGCTGGAGGACGCCTCGCGCGCCAAGCTGGGCCAGCACGTGAAGTACGACCGCCATGTCTTCGCCAACCACGGCATCGAGGTGCGCGGCTACCGCCACGACACGATGCTCGAAAGCTACGTGCTCGAGGTCCACAAGCCCCACAGCCTGGCCAGCCTGGCCGAGCGCCACCTGGGACGCACCGGCATCTCCTACGAGGACGTGGCGGGCAAGGGCGCGCACCAGATCCCGTTCTCCCAGGTGGCCGTCGACAAGGCCGCCGAGTACTCCAGCGAGGACTCCGACCAGACCCTGGACGTGCACCGCGTGCTGTGGCCCAAGCTGGAGGCCGACGCCAAGCTGCGCTTCATCTACGAGCTGGAAATCGCCACCAGCGAGGCGCTGTACCGCATCGAGCGCAATGGCGTGCTGATCGACGGCCCCACGCTGGCCCGCCAGAGCGCCGAGCTGGGCGCGCGCATCGTGCAGCTGGAGCAGGAGGCGCATGAACTCGCCGGCCAGCCCTTCAACCTGGGCAGCCCCAAGCAGATCGGCGAGATCTTCTTCGGCAAGCTGGGCCTGCCGGTGGTCAAGAAGACCGCCACCGGCGCGCCCTCCACCGACGAGGAGGTGCTGGAGAAGCTGGCCGAGGACTACCCCCTGCCGGCCAAGCTGCTCGAATGGCGCGGCCTGTCCAAGCTCAAGGGCACCTACACCGACAAGCTGGCGCAGCTGGCCCACCCGCGCACCGGCCGGGTCCACACGCATTACGCGCAGGCGGTGGCGGTCACCGGGCGCCTCTCCAGCAACGACCCGAACCTGCAGAACATCCCGATCCGCACGCCCGAGGGCCGGCGCGTGCGCGAGGCCTTCGTGGCCCCGCCGGGCCATGTGATCGCCAGCGCGGACTACAGCCAGATCGAGCTGCGCATCATGGCCCACCTCAGCGAGGACGAGGCCCTGCTGCGCGCCTTCAACGAGGGCCAGGACGTGCACCGCGCCACCGCCGCCGAGGTCTTCGGCGTGACGCCGCAGCAGGTCTCCACCGAGCAGCGCCGCTATGCCAAGGTGATCAACTTCGGACTGATCTACGGCATGAGCAGCTACGGCCTGGCCAAGAACCTGGGCATCGACAACACCGCGGCCAAGAACTACATCGACCGCTACTTCCAGCGCTACCCCGGCGTGAAGCGCTACATGGACGAGACCCGCCTGATGGCGAAGAGCCAGGGCTACGTGGAGACCGTGTTCGGCCGGCGCCTGTACCTGCCCGAGATCAACTCGCCCAACGGCCCGCGCCGCGCCGGCGCCGAGCGCGCCGCGATCAACGCGCCGATGCAGGGCACGGCGGCCGACCTGATCAAGCTTTCCATGGTGAAGGTGCAGGAGGCGCTGGACACGCTGGGCAAGAAGACCAGGGTCATCATGCAGGTGCATGACGAGTTGGTGTTCGAGGTGCCCGAGGGCGAGGTCGACTGGCTGCGCGTGGAGATCCCGCGCCTGATGGCCCAGGTGGCGCAGCTGCGGGTGCCGCTGCTGGCGGAGGTGGGCGTGGGCCCGAACTGGGACCAGGCCCACTGACCTCCGGCCTACCGACGCCGCGGCTCAACCCGTCCCCGTGATCTTCGGCAGCACCGTCCGGATGATCTGGATGATGGCCGGCCCCAGGATCACCATGATCACCGAGGGAAAGATGAACACCACCAGCGGGAACAGCAGCTTGGTGGGGATCTTGGCGGCCGCCTCCTCGGCGCGCGCCTCGCGCTTGTGGCGCAGGTCGTCCGAGAACACGCGCAGCGAGTCGCCCAGGCTGGTGCCGAAGCGGTCGGCCTGCGTGAGCATGGCGGCGAAGGTGGCCACCTCGTCGACGCCGGTGCGCAGCGCCAGGTTCTTCAGCGTCATCGCGCGGGTGGCGCCGGCGCGCAGCTCCAGGTTGGCCAGGTGCAGTTCGCCGGCAAGCACCGGGCTGCGCGTGGCCATCTCGTCGGTCACCCGGACCAGCGCCGCGTCCAGGCCCAGGCCCGCCTCGACGCACACCAGCAGCAGGTCGGCCGCGTCCGGGAAGCTCTCGAAGATCTCCCGCTGTCGCGAGCGGCGCAGCGCGCGCACCACCGCGTTGGGCAGGTAGACGCCGGCGAGCGCCGCGCAGGCCACGGCGAACAGCTGCTTCGTCGCATTCAGGTCGCCGTGCGCCTGCACCAGCCCCAGCGCCGCCGCCCCCAGGAGCACCGGCAGCGCGGTCTTGGCCGCCAGGTACCACAGGCGCGCGCTGTCGCTGCGCAGGCCGGCCTGCAGCAGCTGCAGCCGCAGGTGCGACTGGTCCCAGTCGCCCGAGGGCAGGGACAGCCGCGCCAGCGGGCCCGCCAGGCGTTGCGCGGTCTCGTGCCAGGAGGTCGCGGGTGGCGCCGCCTCCGGCGCCAGCTGGCGGATCCGCTCCTGCGCGCGGCTGGGGGCGAGGAACAGGTACAGGCTGGCCGCCGCCAGCGTGACGGCCACGAACACGAGGATGGAAAGAACCAGCATGGCTTGCCTCCTACACGCGGATCTTGATGATTCGGCGCATGACCACGCCGCCGACGGCCATCATCAGGAGCAGCACCTGGATCATGGAGCGGCCGATCGGGTCCTGCCACAGCGGGCTCATGAACTGCGGGTTGATCAGGTACAGCAGGCCCGCCAGCGCGAACGGCAGGACCACCAGGATCCACGCTGACAGGCGACCTTCCGCGGACAGCACATGGATCCGGTCCAGGAGCTTCACCCGCTGGCGCAGCAGGCGGCTGAGGCCGCCGAGGATCTCGGTGAGGTTGCCGCCGGCGGTGCGCTGGATCAGGACCGCCACGGTGAAGTAGCGCACCGATGTCAGCGGCACCCGCTCGCACAGGTGCTCCAGGGCCTGCTCCAGCGGCACGCCGTAGTTGGTCTCCTCGTGCACCTGGGCCAGCTCCGCGCCCATAGGCTCGACCGCCTCGTCGGCGGTGATCTTCAGCGCCGAGCCGAAGGCATGGCCGGCGCGCAGCGCGCGCGTGAGCAGGTCCAGCGCGTCGGGCAGCTGCCGCTCCAGCCGCTGCAGGCGGCGCGCGCGCACCACGGCGATGTAGCCCGCCAGCGCCGCCGGCGCGGCGGCCACGGCCGCCACCGGCGCCAGGGCGTGCAGCCCCGCGGCGAGCTGTCCGAGGACCGCGCCCGCCAGCGCCAGGCCCGTCATCGCCAGCGCCACCCGCCCGAGCGACCAGGGCAGGCCGGATTGCACCAGTAACCGGTCGAGGGCGCGCAGGCGCGGCATGCGTTCCAGCCAGGCGCGCATCCAGGGCAGCTCGCGGGCCAGGCGCGGCTTGATCGCGCCGCCGCCGGATTCCTCGCCGGGCGAGGCGATCGCCTCCAGCCGCCTGCGCAGGCGGCGGGCCTCGGGCCCATGGTGGTTGCGCCACAGCAGGTACAGGCCCTCCACGCCCAGCATCAGGGCGATGAAGACCATGAGTCCCAGCAGCCACTGGGACTGGCTCAGGTTCGTTGCGTCCATGGTGAGGGCTCCTCGGGACCGGCCGGTCCTAGTGGATGCGCCGCTGCGGGTCGAACATGTCCTCCGGCAGCTGCACGCCAAAGGCCTGCAGGCGCTCGGAGAACCGCGGCCGCACGCCGCTGGCCTGGAAGTGACCCACCACCTGGCCGCCGGCCTCCACGCCGGTCTGGCGGAAGGCGAACAGCTCCTGCATGGTGACGACCTCGCCCTCCATGCCGGTGACCTCCTGGATGCTGGTCACGCGCCGGCGCCCGTCGATCAGGCGCAGCACCTGCACCACCACCGTGATCGCCGAGGCGATCTGCTGGCGCGCGGCGCGGTGCGGCAGGTTCAGGTTGGCCATGCCGATCATGTTCTCCAGCCGCGCCAGCGCGTCGCGCGGCGTATTGGCGTGGATGGTGGTCAGCGAGCCCTCGTGGCCGGTGTTCATCGCCTGCAGCATGTCGAAGGCCTCGGCGCCGCGCACCTCGCCGATGACGATGCGGTCCGGCCGCATCCGCAGCGCGTTGCGCACCAGCGCGCGCTGGCTGATCTCGCCCAGGCCCTCGAGGTTGGCGGGCCGCGTCTCCAGGCGCACCACGTGGGGCTGCTGCATCTGCAGTTCGGCCGCGTCCTCGATGGTCACCACCCGCTCGTTCTCCGGGATGAACCCGGAGAGGATGTTCAGCAGCGTGGTCTTGCCGGCGCCGGTGCCGCCGGAGATCAGCATGTTCACCTTGGCCTTGACCAGGCCCTCGAGCAGGCGCGCCATCTCGGGGGTGAGCGTCTTGAGCCCCTCGCCGGTGAGGTTGTCCATGCGCAGGGGCACGCGCGAGAAGCGGCGGATCGAGACCATCGGCCCGTCCAGGGCCACCGGCGGGATCACCGCGTTCACCCGCGAGCCATCGGGCAGGCGCGCGTCCACCATGGGGCTGGACTCGTCGATGCGCCGGCCGACGCGCGAGACGATCTTGTCGATGATGCGTCGCAGGTGCATCTCGTCGGTGAAGGTCACGTCGGTCGGCTCCAGCCTGCCGCGCCGCTCCACGTAGACCTGGTGCCAGGAGTTGACCAGGATGTCGGAGACCGCCGGGTCCGCCATCAGCAGCTCCAGCGGGCCGAACCCCAGCATCTCGTGCTGGATGTCGCGGATCAGGGTGGCGCGCTCGGCCACGTTGAGGGCGACCGCCTCCTCCGCCAGCAGCTGCTCCACCGCCGTCGCCAGTTCCTGGCGCAGGGCCTCCGGCGTCATCGCCTCCAGGGCGGGCAGGTCGAGCCGATCGAGCAGCTTCAGGTGGATGCGGCCCTTGACCTGGAGGTAGGGGTCGGCGGCCGCGGCGCGCGCGCCCAGCGACGCCGGGTTCGCCGCGGGCGGGGCGCCGCCACCGGGGCCGGCGTCGTCCCGCCCGGCCTCCGGGTCGAGGGTGGGGAACGGGCCGGGCATGGAGCCGGCCAGCGCGCCCAGGCTCAGGCGCAGCGAGGGGGCGCCCGGGTCTGTGCCCGCAGGGGACGGTGTGGGGTGGTACATGGTCAGGCCTTGCGGAAGAACTTGTCGATCAGGCTGCGGGGCGCTTCGTGCCGGGGGTCGATCGAGTGCGCGAAGTCGTGCAGCTGGCGCGCCACGCCGCTGCCCCGGGCGTTGCGCGCCAGCGGCGCGCCCGTGGTGATGGCGGCATGCACGTCGCGCCAGTCGTTGGCCACCTGGTGCACCTTGACCGGGCCGAGCGCGCGTCTGAGCTCGGACACGCCGATGTCCTGCCCGCGGTGGCAGCGATTGAGGATGAACTCGATTCGGTCGTCCGGGTAGCCCAGCGAACGGAAGGTCGCCGCCAGGCGCGTGGCGTGGCGCAGCTCGGGGATGCCGGCCTGCAGCACGGGGTAGATGCGCCAGGCCCGGTCGAGCACCGCGATGCCGATGCCGTCGAGGTCGCGCGGCAGGTCCACCACCACGTAGTCGTAGTGGGTGACGGCCACCGCCAGCAGGGCCGAGACCACCTCGGGCCGGACCTCGGCGGCGTCGCGCAGGTCGTCCGGCGCGGGCAGCACGTGGTAGCCGGGGCTGACCTTGACCGTGCTGCTGGCGAGCAGCGCGGTGTCGAGCCGGCGGATCTCGCGGGCCACGTCGGCGATGGAGGTGCGGGCCGGCCCGTCATGCACGAAGGACAGCGCGTCGCCGAACTGCAGGTTCAGGTCCAGCAGCAGCACCTGGTGGGTCTCGGCCAGCTCGCTGCCCAGGTTGGTCGCCAGGAAGGTCGCGCCGCTGCCGCCCTTGCAGGCCATGAAGGCCAGCACGCGCCCGCCCTGGCGCGCCTTGCCGGGGCGGCGCTTGGCCTCGAGGCGCTCCACCGTCGCCAGCAGCGCCTGGGACGTCGGGGGCGAGGGCAGGATCTCGCGCACGCCGGCGCGCATCGCCTGCAGCAGGAAGTCCTGCGAGTGGGTGGGGCAGGTCAGGACCACCGTCAGCTGCGGGTCGCTCGCGGTGGCCTGTTCCACCGCGGCCAGCTCGCAGACGTCGAGGCACAGGCCGTCCACCAGCGCCAGCTCGGGCTGGAAGCGTTCGACGATTTCCGGCAGGCGGCTCTTGCCGCCCTCGAAGGTGCTGACCTCGTGGGAGGCGTCCTGCAGCGCCTGCGCCATCTGGGCCAGGTGCTGGGGGTTGGGCGAGATGAGGGCGATCTTCATGGCGCGGCCTTCAGGGGTTGCACAGGGTGCTGCTGTGGGTGTCCTGCCGCATGGACTCGCGCGGCAGGGTCGTGTCGAAGCGGGGCATGGCCAGGGCCGCGACCGAGGCCAGGCCGGGGACCGGGGCCATCCAGCGGTATTGCAGGTCGGTGATGCCGACCCGCACCCGCTCGCAGGTGGCGGGCGAGCAGCCGGCGGGCTCCCAGCTCACGTCCACCGACTGCACCTGCGGCAGCAGTCCCTGCATGCGCGCCAGCACCGGCGCGGTGTCGCCGGAGGTGTCCATGCACGCTGCCGCGTAGCGGGCGCCCGCGCGCGCGGCCTGCGCGGCGCCGCTCCAGGTGAACAGCATCCGGGCGAAGTCCAGCACGCCGAGCAGGAACATCAGGAACACGAGCAGCACCAGGGCGAACTCGATGGCGGTGGCGCCGAGCTGCCGCCGCTTCACAGGTAGCTCCTCATCGACGCGCTGATCGCGGGGAACTCGAGCACGCCGAAGTCCTGACCGAAGGCCGTGGTGAACAGGGACTGGAACTGGTAGCCGGCCACGCGGACCCGGACGATGCGGATCGCCGGGCTGCTGCCCGTGGGGGGCAGCCACTCGCTTTGCACCAGGCCGGTGGACAGGCCGCGCGCCAGCGGCCGGCCGGTCCCGGCGGCGTTGCCATAGACGGCGATGTTGGCGGCCTGGGCCTGGTGGCTGTTCGGCGTGACCATGGACAGGTAGCGCGCCGCGTCGCGCACCGATTGCGTGACCACGCTGTACTCGTAGACGGCGCGGCCGAATTCGGTGGTGATGAACGTCAGCACCAGCAGCATCGGCAGGATCAGCGCGAACTCGATCAGCGCCACGCCGCGCTGCGGGAGGCGGCGGTGCGCAGGGCGGGGCGTAGTGGCCATGGCGGTCTCCTAACGCACCAGCACCGGCACCTGCGGCCCGGCGGTGCCGCCGGGGATGCCGTTGGTGGTGCAGGGGCTGTCGATCGCGCCGGCGTTGCCGATGAACTCCAGTGCCACGTCCGTCATCGGAATGGTCATGGGCTGCAGCATCAGCATGCAGGCGTAGTCCTCCACCTTGCCGGGGTAGGTGGTGCTCACGGGAACGATCACCAGGCGCTTGTTCACGCCGTACTTCCAGTGCCCGTCGGCGCCGGCGCCGGGCTCGGCCAACTTGTTGAAGCCGCCGCCGATGGGGCGCTGCGAGATGGTGCTGCAGCTGTTGGCGCCGGTCACCTGGGTGCCGGTGTCGGCGCAGGACGCGAAGCTGGCGCGCTTGGTCTCGAAGTTCGCCGCCGTCGGGTGCGCGCCGGGCGGTACCGGGCCGTCGTAGGCGGCGCGCCCGCTGGGCCAGTTCGCGGTGCTGTAGGCATAGCCGGTCATGTCCGGCTGCATGAAGGGCTGCGAGGGCGAGCCCTGGTTGCGGTAGATGCCGAAGCGGGCGTTCCAGGCGTCGGCGATGGCGTTCTGCACGCCGGGGGTGCCCAGGGGAACGTCCAGGCGGACGTCGCAGTAGCCGCGCAGCAGCTCGCTCTCGGTCGAACTGGCGCTGCTGGTGCCGTCGAGGTTGGCCCAGCCCACGAAGTTGCTGGTCGCGCCCGCGGGGTCGGCCAGCAGCTTGACCCAGTCACCGCGGGTGTAGCCGTAGTCCGGCGCGCCGGCGCCCGTGACCTTGGGCCGCAGCATCAGCGGCACCGGGCAGGTGGTCTGCGCGCTGGTGCGCGTGGCCACCGCGCGGGCGCCGACGTTCTGCGTCGCCGGGCCGGCCTGCGCCTCGCCCAGGAAGGCGTTCATCGCCTGCAGCAGCCACAGGCGCACCGCGGGCTGGGTGTGGCTGCACTCGACGTAGCGCGCCAGGTCCGGCGTGGTAGTGGGGGTCAGGCTGGCGTCGAAGAACTGGAACGAGGCGGCGGTCAGCTGCCCCTTGCCGTCCCAGTTGGCGGACTGCAGGTTCACCCGGTTGGCGTTGCCGGCGGACTGGCCGGCCGACACCGCGCGCGCGATGGCGGTGGGCTGGCCGTCCAGCTCCTGGGCCGCGGCGAGGGCGCAGCTGTCCAGGGCGGTCTGCAACTCGTGCTTGACGATGAACAGCCGGCCCAGGTCCAGCGCGAAACCCATGAAGCCGAGGAGGAACACCAGCGTCAGGCAGACGGTGATGATCACGGCGCCGCGCTGGCGACCGGTCCGGCAGGCAGGAGGCTTCATGGTATGGGAAGGTGGAGGCCGGGGCGGGCCCGGCCCGGGTTGGAAAGGGCAGCGTTCGATCAGGCTGCGGCGCGGGGCTCAGGGGCAGGTCCCGGTGGTCAGGCAGGTGCCGACGTTGGCGACGAAGGTGGCGAAATTGCCGCCGACGCCGTCGAGCGCGACGACCAGTCCGATGGAGACGACGGCGATGATCAACGCGTACTCGATGACCTGCGCGCCGTCGTCCTCGACGGCCAGGTTGCGCAGGAAGGTGATGATGTGGTTCATGGTCTCGGTCCTCGATAGGGGTTCTGTGAAGGCTTTCTCGATGGTTGCGAGGGGTGGGGCGGGCGCAGCTAGGTCATGGCGGCTCTCCTTCCTGGGGGCGCGGCCTCAGCGGCCGCCTGCCTCCGTGTTGCCGATGTGGATCACGTTGGCCACCGGCGGCGGCGACTTGAAGGACTCCTGGTAGCGACCCATGGCCTCGCGCGCGGCGCGGCCGTCCAGGCCCTGCGCGGGCGCTGCCGCCGGCGCGGGGTTGAGGGTCTGCGCGGCGCGCGCCTCGCGCACCGACAGGCCGAAGCGGGCGTCGTAGTTCGGGGTCACCGAGGTGGCGCAGCCGGCGCTGGCGGCGGCCGCGGCCAGCAGGAGGATCGAAGCGGTCTTCATGGCGGTTCTCCTAGGCTCAGGGCTTGGCGGGGCTGTCCTGCGCGGGGGCGGCCGGCGCGGCGGGGGCCTCGCCGGCGTTGCCGAAGATGGCCTGGTGGCGGTCCGGCGCCTGGTGGCGGTCGGTGGGCAGGGCCGTGGGCGCCGGCAGCGGGCGTACCAGGCGCGGGGTCACCACGAACATCAGTTCGGTCTGGTCGGTCTGGAATTCGTTGGAGCGGAACAGGGCACCGAGCACCGGCACCTCGCCCAGGCCGGGGACGCGCTTGAGGGTCTCGTTCAGGTTGTTCTTCACCAGCCCGGCGACCACGAAGCTCTGGCCGTCGCCCAGTTGCACCGTGGTGTCGACGCGGCGCGTGGTCATCGAGGGCAGGATCGCCGTGGCGTTGCCCACGGTGGTGAAGGGTGAGCCGGTCTGCGACAGCTCCGAGGCCTCGGATACCAGCTTGAGGTTGATGCGCCCGCCATCCAGGACGGTGGGCGTGAACTTCAGGCCCACGCCGAATTCCTTCTCCGCCAGCGTGATCGTGGCCAGGCCCAGCGAGTTGTTCTGGGCCACCGGGATGAAGATCTTGCCGCCGGACAGGAAGCTGGCGGTCTGGCCGCTGACGGCGAGGATGTTGGGCTCGGCCAGCACGCGCACGATGCCGTCCTGCTTCTGCAGGTCCAGCCCCAGCAGGGTGGCGCCGCGCGAGGTGGTGGCCACGCCCGCGGAGGCGCCGCCGATGCCGCCGGTGACCGAGGCGCCGGCCGAGCCGCTGATGGCGCCGCCGCCGGTCAGCGGGCTGAAGCGGCCGAAGGCACCGGGCGTCGCGCCCACGATGCCGGAGATGACGTTGGTCGCATTGCCGCTGCTGAAGGCGCGGCTGTAGTCCAGGCCGAAGCGGTCGATGATGTTCTTGCTGACCTCGGCGATCTTCACCTCCAGCATCACCTGGCTGGGGCTGCTCACGCGCATCAGGTTGACCACCTTCTTGCCGTCGCCGTAGGCGGTGGCGACGGTGACGGCCTGGTCCATCGCCATCGCGTCGCTGGCGGTGCCGGTCAGCACGATGGCGTTGTCGGCGCCGCTGACGCGGATCTCGCGCTCGGCGGGCATCAGCTCGCCCAGCTTGGCCTGCAGCGCGGCGGGGTCGATGGTGACGACGATGTCGCGCACCGTGCAGCGGCCCTCGCGGTCCTGCACGATCACGTTGGCCGTGCCGGGGCGGCGGCCCACCACCAGCAGCTCGGTGGGGGACAGCAGGGTGATCTCGGTGTCGGCCACGCCGTCGCTGGTGGCCGGCAGGGGGCGCTCGGTATTGGCGCGGCCGCGGGCGGGCGCCTGCTCCTCCACTTCCACCGGCTGGCCGATCCAGCTGGTCGGGCGGCCCGCGCCGATCAGGCGGGCCGCCGGCGCGCCCAGCGCGATCACCTGCGACTTGCCCAGGGGCACCTGGGCGGCGGGGCCCTGGACCAGGCTGGTGCAGGCGGTGCGCGAGGGCGCCGGGGATGCGGTGGCGGTGGTGGGGGCGGTGCGCGGCCCGGCTGCTGCGGCGCGTGCCGGCGCGGGGGATGCCGCGGGAGCCGGTGCAGGCGCGGGGGCCTGCGCCAGGGCCTGGACGCACCACAGGGCGGGCAGGGCGCCGAGCGCGGCGAGCGCACGGCGGGCGGGAGTCTGCAGGCGTCGCGCAGCGGGATGTGTCATGGTCGTCCTGTCCTTGTCGTTGTTGCCAGGGGTCAGAAGCACGACTGGGTGCGGGTGCCGTGCGAGATCACCTCCACGCAGTCCCGGGCTTCGGCGGCGGGGGCGGGGACCGGCGCGGCGGCGACCCGGGCCGGCGCCGCGGGGCGGGGCCGTGCCGGCGCGGCGGGCGCCGCGGCTGCAGCCACCGGGCGCTGCACGACCTGCTTCAGCGAGAGCAGCTGGTCCCGCGTGATGCCCTGGGTGGCGACCGACTCCTTGTCCAGCTGGTTGCGCAGGACCAGGGACAGCGTGCCCACGCTGCGCGCCAGGTCCAGCTTCTCGGCGTCCTGCGGCGACAGCTCCAGGGTCACGGCACTCACGACCTTGGGCTTGAGGTCGTCGCGGCTGGCCTCCTGGGCCACGGCGAGCACCAGCACCTGCTCGAGAACGGTCAGGCTGATCTGGCTGTCCTTGCCGCCCTGGCGGTCCTGCGGCATGTTGACCATCACGTCCACGTAGTTGCCGGGGAGGGCGAAGCCGGCCACGCCGACCACGTCGTTGACCCGCACGGTCATCGCACGCTTGCCCTCGGCGATCACCGCCGACAGGCCGCCCTGCGTCCCGGCGGGCGCGAGCTTGCGCTCGAGGATCGCGTCGCCGCGGGGGATGGCCACCTTGACCACGCGCTCGCGCAGCTTGGACAGGTCGGCGAATGTGCCGGTGGGCACGGCGCTGGCGGGCCAGGCCACCGTGGTGAGCATCTGCGGGTTGATGCGGCTGCCCAGCTCGATGTCGACCGCGGCCACCACCACCTGCACGGTCTGCGTGCTGCCTCGCTGCGAGATCCAGCGCGAGGCGTAGGCCGCCGCGGCCAGGGCGGTGAGCACCGCCAGCACCAGCAGGGAGAGGGCCTTGATGTTCCGGATGATCATGTTGCCTCCTGGGAGCGTGTTTCACCGCTGCGCCAGCTGGCGCAGCACGAGGAAGGCCAGGGTGCCGGCGAAGATGCTGGCGCCGTAGCGGATGCGGCCGAGGGATGCGGGCGCCGGCGTTGCGGGCCCGGCCTGCGGGCGGGCGGCCGCCTGGCGTGCGGCGGCCCGCAGGGCCAGGTGCAGCAACGCCATCACGCCGCCCGCGATGAACACGAACAGCGTCGTGACCAGCATCGGCTGCGTGCCGAGGAAGGCGCCGGTCATGGCCATCAGCTTCACGTCGCCGGCCCCTGTGGCGCGCAGCAGGTACAGGGGCAGCATCACCGCCAGGCCGGTGGCCAGTCCCGCCAGGCCGGTAGCCAGGCCGGCGCCCGTGCCCAGGCCCTGGCTGGCGCTGAACGCCAGCCCCCAGCCCATGCCGGTGACGGTGAGCCAGTTGGGGATGCGCCCGCTGCGCAGGTCGATCACCGCGGCGAGGGCCAGCAGCGCGATCAGGCCGCCCCATCCCGGGCTGCTGGCCAGGGGCCACAGCGTGGTGGATACGAAGTCGGGCAGGAGGGACATGGCGGTGCGCGGTGAAGGGTCGTTGCGATGGCATTGACTCTAGGAAGCGCCCGCGGCGGCGGCATCAGTCGATCGTCCCGATCGCGATGGGTGGCTTGTCATGGGATGTCATGCCCCGGATCGTCCAGGCAGGGAAGGACATGCGCAGGAGGGCATGCGCAGGCCGCTGCGCCTCGCCCGGCGAGGGCGACGCGATTCACTACTTCGGAAATTTCTTAGAGGTCAGCGGCGACGCGCGCGGCGGCGCGAGGCCACCGGCGTCAGCTCCAGGTCGCGAAGCCGCAGCGCCATGCCGGTGCGCAGCTGGCCCGGCTCGATGCGGACCACCTCGGCATACGCCCGAGCGCCCAGGCCGGCCGCGCCGAATTCGACCTCGAACACCAGAGGCCCCACGAAGCGCAGGCCATTGGGCACATACACGTACAGCCCGCCGGGGCTGACGTCCCGGGTGACCGCCGTGCCCACGCCCTCCACCTCCAGCGGCAGGCGCAGGAAGGTCCTGGGTTCGACGCGGCGTTCGGTCATCGTGCAAGTCTGGTCGGGCCGGGCACGCGTCGACAGGGAGGACGCACCCAGCCGGGGCAGGCTTGTTGTCATAGGTCATTCCGCCGCGAATGCAAGGCGCCAGAAAAATTGCAACAGGCTGTTGACTCGCTCTTCAATATGAATAGCATGAATAGCCCGATCGCTATTGCCAGGTGGGTACGACGATGAGAGAGCTAGCCGGACACCCGTTTCGCGTCATCCTCGTTGCGCCCCAGCTCACATGCTGGGGGCTGGAGCGGCTCATCGAATCGGGCGCGCCCGCCTTCGAGCACCTGGCTTCGGTGGCCCGGCCCGCCGACCTGGAGGACCTGGCGGTCCTGCCCGACGCCGATGCGCTGGTGATGGACCTCGACGGCGTGCCGCCCGAGGGCCTCATCGACCGGATCGCCCGCTGGACCCCGGCGCGCGTGGTGCTGGTCACCGGCTGCCAGGACGAGGCCACGCTGGACCATGCGGTGATCTCGGGCGTGCACGGCATCGTCGGCCGCGACGACGCGCCGCAGGTGCTGCTCAAGGCCCTCGACCGCGTGTGCAGCGGCGAGCTGTGGATCGATCGCGGCGCCACCAGCCGCATCTTCATGGACCTGATGCGCCGCAAGGCGCACGAGAAGAGCGACCCGGAGCTGGCCCGCATCCGCTCGCTCACGCTGCGCGAGCGCGAGATGATCCGCGCCGTCGCCCGGGAAACCGGCGCCCCGGGCAAGGTGATCGCGCAGCACCTGTGCATCAGCGAGCACACCCTGCGCAACCACCTCAGCTCCATCTACGGCAAGCTGGGCCTGAGCAACCGGCTCGAGCTGTTCGCCTTCGCCACCCGCCACCGGCAGGACCTGCTGGACGCGCGCGGCTCGCAGTTCTGAACGCCGGACGCCGGGCGCCGCGGCGTTCAGCCGCAGCTCACCTCGGCGACGCGCCCCTGCGCATCGAGCAGCACCGACAGGCGCGAGTCATTGAATTCCTGGGTGACCATCTGGTCGTGGCCGATCACGCGCAGGATGCGCGCGCCGGCCCGGGCGCGGGCCTGCTCCAGCAGCTCGCGCGTGGCGCGCTGGCCGACGATGGCCTTGACCGCCGGCCCCGCCTCGCAGCGGTTCGGCGGCGTGGCCGCGTGCACGGTCTGGCCGGTGAGCGAGGCCGGTTGCGGCCCGGACGAGGGCGCCTGGGCACAGGCCGGCAGCGCCAGCGCCAGGCCCCAGGCGACGAGGTTCAGGACTTGTCGACCCACAGCTCGCCCCCGGTGGCCCAGTCGTGGCGCTTGATGTCGAACATGAGGATATCGACCGACTCGGGCTTGCTGCCCAGGGTCTCGACCACGGCCTGCGTGAGCGCCTGCGCCAGGGCGCGTTTCTGTTCGACGGTGCGGCCTTCCATGAGTTCGACGCGGAGGGTGGGCATTCGGGGATCCTTTCGGTGCGGGGTTGAGGGAGTCTGCGCGGGGATTATCCGGCGGGCGCCGCGTCCCGGTGTCGGCGGGGCGCCCGACCCGGTTGCTAAGATCGCACCCGGCCCCGCCGACTCACGACAAGAACAACGATGCAATTGATCGCCATCCTCGCCGCCACCCTGTCCGCCGGCATCGGCAGCGTCTGGCTGGCCGCGCTGATGATGCGCCTGGGCGTGCGCAGCGCCGACGATGGCCAGGCCGGCGTCGGCGCCCAGCACCTCCTGAGCCTGGCGGCCGGCGCGCTGCTGGCCACCGCCTTCATGCACCTGCTGCCCGAGGCCTTCGAGGGCGCGGTCGAGGCCCATGTGCTGTTCCCCGTGCTGCTGGTCGGGCTGGTGTTCTTCTTCCTCCTGGACAAGGCCGAACTCTGGCACCACGGCCACGAGCACCACCAAGGCCACGAGGCGCCGTCCCAGGCCCGCGACCATGCCCACGGCGGCCATGGCCACGCCCACCACCACGGTCATGGCCATGACCATGGCGCCCGCTCCGGCGGCTGGACCCTGCTCACGGGCGACAGCGTGCACTGCTTCGGCGACGGCATCCTCATCGCCTCGGCCTTCATGGCCGACCTGCGCCTGGGCGTGGTCGCGGCGCTGTCGGTGCTGGCGCACGAGGTGCCGCACCACATCGGCGACCTGATCGTGCTGGCCCGCACCGGCGGCAGCCGCCGCGCCGCGCTGGTGAAGGTCTCGCTGGCGGGCGCGGTCACGCCGCTGGGCGGCCTGGCCGGCTGGTGGCTGGTGGAGCACCTCCAGGCCTACCTGCCGTTCTTCCTCACGGTCGCCAGCAGCAGCTTCATCTACGTGGCCCTGGCCGACCTGATCCCGCAGCTGCAAAAGCGCCTGGGTGCGCGCGCCACGGTGCTCCAGGTGGCCTGGCTGCTGGCGGGCATCGGCCTCGTCGCGCTGGCCAGCCGCCTCGCCCATTTCCATTGAGGCCGGCGGGCACGCCCTGAGCGGCCCGGCCGAGGCCGGCGCCGGCGCCCGCGCGCGCCGGCTGGCTCGCTTTTCCTACGCCGGGCCCGCCCGCGTCCGACAGGCCCGCCTTGCGGCCGCTGCCTAAGGTGGCGGCTTTCCAAGGAGAGCTTGAATGGCATCACGCGAGTTCGAGGACCGCGAGCGGCACGCGCAGGCCGGTCGCTGGGAGGAGCCCTCACCTGGCCAGGGCCAGGGCCCGGGCCGCGGTCCGGGCGGCTGGAGCGGCGAGCAGCGCCCGGAGGGCCGCCGCGAGGGCGGGCAGGCGCAGGGCGGCATGGGCGCGCCGGGCTCCGGGCGCGGCGGCGAGTTCGGCTCGCCCTCGTCCGGCGGCTACGGCGGTTACGGCGGCGAGGCGCATGGCTATGGCCGCGGCGGCCCCGAGCATGGCGGCGCCGGGCCGGGCCGCGGCGAGTGGGGCGGCGAGCCGGGCCGCGGCGGCGGCTGGGGCAGCACCCAGGGAGCCGGCCTGGGCGGCGGCTACGGCGGCAGCCTGCAGGGCGCGGCCTACGGCAGCGGCCAGCAAGGCAGCTGGGGCGGGGCCCAGGGGCAGCAGGGCGGGCCGGCCTGGGGCGGCTCGCCGGCCGGCGGTGGTCAGGCCGGCCCGGGGGCGGGCGGCTACGGCGGCAGCCACGGCGGGTCGGCGCAGTCCGGCACCTCCACCTACGTCCCGTCCGGCGGTTTGCACGGCGGGCCGGGCGCGGGCCAGGTCGCGCCGCCGCAGGGCGGCATGCCGGGCTACGCGCCGGGACCGGGCCCAGGCCAGGGGCAGGCCCCCTACCTGCACGACCACGACTACCACCAGTGGCGCGAGGAGCAGCTTCGCAACCTCGATGCCGACTACCACCAGTGGCGGCAGGACCGCTATCGCAAGTTCTCCGACGAGTTCAGCACCTGGCGTGCCGCGCGCCAGTCCGGCACGCCCTCGTCCAGCACCGGCGGCAACTTCGGCAGCGCCTCGGCGTCGTCCGGTGCCACGCCGGGCAGCGAGCCTGGCGCCGCGGGCAGCGGCGCCTCCGCCAGCGCGAACCCGGCCTCGAACCCGGCCGGCAAGTCCAAGTGACCCCCACCCCCCTGCCAGGAGATCCCATGAACCGACGCATCACACGAACCTTCTCGGCTGGCGTGCTGGCCCTCGCGCTGGGCGCGGCCTGGGCGCAGTCCGGCTACGGCTCGGGCACCGGCGCCACGGGCGCGGGCAGCACCGGTACCGGTACCGGGGCCGGCGCGGCTGCGCCGACCCCGCCGGCCGTCCAGCCCGGCACGGGCACGCGCAACACGCCGAAGACCGACGCGAAGCTCTCGCGCGGCGACCGCAAGTTCATCGAGGACGCGGCCGCCAGCGGCCAGTTCGAGGTGCAGGCCGCGCAACTCGCCAGCACCCGGGCCACCGACCCCGCGGTGAAGGCGCTGGCCAGCAAGATGGCCGACCACCACGCGAGCGCCAACGGCGAGTTGAACCAGCTCGCCAACAGCCTCGGCCTGGAGCTGCCGCCCGCGCCCAAGCGCGCGATGCGCAACGAGATCGAGAAGCTGGGCAAGAAGACCGGCGCCGATTTCGACCGCGAGTTCGTCCGCGAGGTCGGCGTGAAGGAGCACGAGAAGGACATCAAGGCCTTCCAGAAGGCCGCCAAGGACGTCAAGGATCCCCAGCTCAAGGCCTGGATCGACAAGCAGCTGCCGATGCTGCAGCAGCACCTCGCGGCGGCCCAGAACCTGCCGCAGGCCGGCGCCAAGGCGGCCGACTCGGCCCGCTCGGGCGGGGCCACGCGCAGCATGGGCGGGCCCGGCGGCACGGGGGGCGGCAACGGCGCCAACCGCGGCGGCAGCTGAGGCGATGCGCCAGGGCCTGTCAGCGAATTTCTCGCGGGCCCGGGGAATTTGCTGACAGGCCCTAGGCGCGGCCGGGCCCGGCCGCCGCCGCGCCGCGGTCCGCGTGGCCCGGGTGTCCTGCAGAACTCGCGGCACCCGCGGGGTTCGGCGCCTGCGCTGCCTGCGCTGCCTGCGCAGCGTCCAGCAGCGCCCGCATCTCGCGGGCGCAGACCTGCCCCTGGTCCTCCATGTTGTTGTTGAACAGGACATGGGCGCGCCGCGCCAGCGCCGCCACCTCGCGCAGGGGCGGCACCAGCCCGGCCAGCTCCTCGTGCGAGTACAGGTAGTTGAAGCGGTCCGAGGCCGCGCTGGCGCCCTGGACGTTCCAGGTCGCGGCATTGCGGCCATGCAGGCGCAGCAGCGCCAGGCGCGGGTCGGTCACCGCCCACACCGGGGGCACGCTGTTGTCGAAGCCCTGCGGCGCGTCGACGATGGTGTGGGCCACCTGCAGCGAGCGTTCGAAGTCCAGCGTGGCCTCGTACTGCGCGCCCTCGAACCAGCTGCGGTGGCGGAACTCCACCGACACCAGCTGCCCGCCCATGCGCTCGACGCAGTGGGCCACCTGGGCGCGGCCCTCGCGGGTGTTGCGCACCCAGGGCGCGAACTGGAAGTGCACCGCCACCAGCTTGCCGGCCGCCTGCAGCGGCGCCAGCGCCTCGTGGAAGCGCCGCCACAGCTCGTCGCGGAGCTCGGGCGGCAGCTGACGGTAGTACAGGACCTGCGGTACGCGCGGCCCCAGCGCCTGCCGGATGTCCTTGTGCAGGACCACCGGGGGCGTCTGGTGGCCGGTGAAGAGGCGGAAGGCCTTGACGTTGAACTCGAAGCCCGGCGGGGTGCGCTCGGCCCACAGGCGGGCGTTGGCGGGCGAGGGGATGGCGTAGTAGCTCGAGTCGACCTCCACCAGCGGGAAGCGCGAGGCGTAGAACCGCAGGCGCTCCTCGGCGCTGAGGGTCTTGCGCGGGTAGAAGCGGCCGCAGTCGATGAGGCTCTTGTCCGTCCACGAGGCGGTGCCGACGCGGATGTTGTCCATGGCGCCATTAGAGCGCAAGGCGTGCGTGGGGCGCAGGGGCGGCGGCCGCAACGCGGGCGACACGGGCCGGCCGTGCGGCTGGCCCACAATGGTCCCCATGACCGCCGCGCGTGCCTCCACCCGTTCGCCCACCAACTTCCGTGACCTCAGCGACGCCGTGCACCCGCGCGTGCCGCTGCGCCGCGACACCCTGTTCCGCTCTGACCACCTCGGCCGCCTCACCCCGGGCGACATCGAGCGGCTGCAGGCGCTGCGCCTGGTCCGGGTGATCGACTTCCGCGGCGAGCGCGAGCGCGAGGCCGCCGCCTGCGCGGTGCCGGGCGTGACGGTGCACTCGCTGGCGATCGAGCCCACCATCGTGCAGGTGCTGGCCGACCTGTCCGCGGCCGGCCACCGCCTCACCCCGGCCGACGTGGTGCACCACATGCAGGACACCTACCGGGGCTTCGTGCAGCACAACTCGGCGCGCTTCGCCGAGTTCTTCGGGCTGCTGCTGGCCTCGGGCGAGCCCACGGTGTTCCACTGCACCGCGGGCAAGGACCGCACCGGCTTCGCCGCGGCGCTGCTGCTGCATGCGCTGGGCGCCAGCCGCGAGGAGATCCTGGCCGACTACCTCCTGACCAACCAGCGCCTGCGCCCGCCGCCGGGCATCGGCGGGACGCTCGCGCCCGAGGTCGCGGCGGTGCTGTGGGGCGTGCAGCCGGAGTTCCTGACCGCCGCCTTCGAGGCCGTCGAGGCCGACCACGGCAGCCTCGACGCCTACCTGCGCGAGGCGCTCGGCCTGGGGCCCCGGGAGCACGAGCGCCTGCGCGCGCTGTACCTGCAAGGCTGACGCCTACGCCCTGGCGCGCGGCCGGCCGACGCCGCGCGCTTGCTGCGCGGCGAGCATCGGCAGTCCGGATCGACGAGGAGCGCGCCATGCACCAGCCGCAGGACAACGTCCACGGACAGCCCCATCCCCAGGCGAACGGCCCGGGCGCGGCTCGCGACGACAGCGCCAAGACCACGCCCGCCGCCGACATGCAGCCCGAGGACGCCAGCAGCGTCGATGCGCCCGACGACGAGCCCCGCGCGTCCCCGTCTCCGCCCCCGGCCGCCGCCCCGTCATCGGGGGCGGCGCCGCCGCGCGAAGGTCCTGGCCGCGAGCGCGAGCGGCGCTGATGCGGCGGCCGGGCGCGTGCCGCGGGGCAGCCGAGGGCGCAACGCTCCTACACCGCCCCGCAGCCCGTGCCGACACGGCCGCGGCCGACCTCGACCTACGGTGCCGCGGTCGCCGTCGCGAGGGCGAGGGCGTCGCCTCACCACCATGACCCAAGGAGTGTCCCGATGAAGCAATCCCCCGTCACCCGCGGCGCCGCGCTGGCCGCCGTCCTGGGCGCCTGCCTCGTGCTGTCCGCCTGCAACCGCGGCGGCTCCGACACCACCACCGGCGGCTCGGGCACCCCGGGAGGGGGCACCGCCGGCAGCACCGCCACCTCCCCCGGCAGCACGGGCAGCACGGGCAGCACGGGCAGCACGGGCAGCACGGGCAGCACGGGCAGCACGGGCAGCACGGGCAGCACGGGCAGCACGGGCACGGCAGGTACCTCGGGCGCGGGCGGCACGGCCGGGACTTCGGGCACCACGGGAACGACCCCCGGCGGCGCCACGATGGGCGGCGCCTCGGCCCCCGGCACCTCGATGCCCTCCACTGCCACGGGCACGACCGGCACCACGGGCACCCCGCCGGTGCGCTGAGATGCGCGCGCCTGCCGCCGGCCCGGCCTGGCCGGCCGTGGTCCTGCCCTGCGCGGTGGCAGTCCTCGCGCTGGCGGGCTGCGGCCGCGGCGGCGAGGGCCGCGGGCCGCCCGCCTCCGGCGCCCGCGAGACCGCCGCGCCGCAGCAGCCCGATGCGCGCGCCGGCGAA
>NZ_JBQWTS010000014.1:0-84546 GCF_052600055.1 Ramlibacter sp. MAHUQ-53 | reverse complement strand
GCGGCGCCTGGCGCCGGTGCAGCCGGCGCGGTGTCGGTCCCGCGCGTGTCGGGCCGGCCGCGCGCGTCGGCGGCCAGGTCCAGGCCCTGGGCCCGGGCCGAGGCGCTCCGGGTGCCGCCGGGCGTGGCGGCCATGCCGGGCGTGCCGGCGCCCGACGGGGCGGCCGGCACGGCCGGAGTGGCGGGATCGGCCGCCGCAGGCACCAGGCCGGCGAGCAGGCTGGCCAGGCTGGCCGCGCTGTCGGCGGGGCCGGCGGCCGGGGTGGCTGTGGTGGCCGTGGCGTCGTCGGCTGCGGTGGCCGACTGCGGGTCCTGCGCGGGGCCGGCCGGCGGGGGCGTGCCGGTCTCGCCCTCGCCGGGCGCGGCGGCATCCTGCGCCAGCGAGGCCATCAGGCCGGCAAAGGCATCGGCCGGCGCGGCGGGGCCGCCCGCGGCGTTGCCGGCCGGGGTGCCGGCGGCGGGCCGGGCGGCGGCGTGGGCAGGGGAGGTCACGGGTTTCATTGGGTCTCCGGGATCGAGGGGACGCGGGTGGCGCGCGCGGCGAACTCGTCGCTGTCACGCTGCGCCTGGCGGGCCTGGCGCCGCTGGCGCTCGGCCGCCTGGCGGGCGGCCAGCGCCTCGAAGGCCATCAGCCGGCGCTGGCCGTCGGCCAGCTGCTGCTGGCGCATCGCCAGCGCCTGGGCCCGGCGCTCGCACTCGGCGCGCTGCAGGTCGAGGGCCTCGTCCAGGCGGGTCATGAACAGCTGCCAGTCATGCAGGCGGTCGGCGCTGAAGCCGCCGACACGGCCGGTGGGGCTGCGTGCCAGGGTGTCCTCGCGGAAGCGCCCGAGCTGGTCCAGCGTGGCCTGGGCCTGCTGCAGGGCCCGGGTGCCGTGGCTGACGGCGGCGGCGAGCTTGTCACGCAGCTCGCGGGACTGCTCGATCAGCAGGGGCAGGGCGGTGGTTTGCATGGCGTCGGGCGGGTCTAGGCGCCGGCCTGCGCCAGCAGGGCCTCGAGGGCGGCGGTGCTGGCGCCCAGCCCGGCGCCCTCGCGCATGTCCTGCTGCAGGAAGGCGGACAGCTGCGGGAACAGGCGGATCGCCAGGTCGGCCTGCGGGTCGCCGCCGGGCACGTAGGCGCCCACCGCGAGCAGGTCGCGATTGCGCTGGTAGCGGGACCACAGGGCCTTGAGCGTGCGGGCCAGCTGCTGCTGGCGCGGGTCGGTCACGTTGTGCATCACCCGCGAGATCGACTGCTCGATGTCGATGGCGGGGTAGTGGCCCTGCTCGGCGAGGTTGCGCGTGAGGACGAAGTGGCCGTCCAGGATGGCGCGGGCGTTGTCGGCGATCGGGTCCTGCTGGTCATCGCCCTCGGCCAGCACGGTGTAGAAGGCGGTGATGCTGCCCACGCCGTGCAGGCCGTTGCCGGTGCGCTCCACCAGCTTGGGCAGGCGGGCGAAGACCGAGGGCGGGTAGCCCTTGGTGGCCGGCGGCTCGCCCAGGGCCAGCGCCATCTCGCGGTGCGCCATGGCGTAGCGGGTGAGGGAGTCCATCAGCAGCAGCACGTTCTTGCCGCGGTCGCGGAAATGTTCGGCCAGGGCGGTGGCATAGGCCGCGCCCTGCATGCGCATGAGGGGCGGCAGGTCGGCCGGGGCGGCCACCACGACGGCGCGGCGCAGGCCCTCCTCGCCCAGGATGTCCTCGACGAACTCCTTGACCTCGCGGCCGCGTTCGCCGACCAGGCCGACGATGGTGACGTCGGCCTGCGTGTAGCGGGCCATCATCCCCATGAGGACCGACTTGCCGACGCCGGAGCCGGCGAACAGGCCCAGGCGCTGGCCGCGCCCCACGGTGAGCAGGGCGTTGATGGCGCGCACGCCCACGTCCAGCGGCTCGCGCACCGGGTCGCGGTCCATGGCGTTGATGGCCTCGCGCTGCAGCGGCTCGCTGCGCACGCCCACCAGCGGGCCGCCGCCATCCAGCGGCAGGCCGGCCGGGTCGACCACGCGCCCGAGCATGGCGTCGCCCATGGGCAGGCGGCGGCCGTAAGGGTTGCCGGGGGTGGCGCGGGCGACCTGGCCGTGGGCCAGGCCGTCGAAGGGATAGGTCAGGGGCGCCACATGCGCGCTGGGTGAGAGGCCCTCGATGTCGCCGGTGGGCATGAGGAACATGCGCCCGCGCGAGAAGCCAACGACCTCGGCCTCGGTGGCGTGCTGGCCGTCCCAGACGCGGCAGACGCTGCCCAGGGGCAGCTGCAGGCCGGTGGCCTCCATCACCAGGCCGGAGACGCGCACCAGCCGGCCGCGCGCGGGCAGCGGCACGCCGCCTTCCAGCAGCAGGCCGTGGTGCGCCAGGTGGCGGCCCAGGCGCGAGGCCATGCCGGAGCAGGTGGCGCCGTCGGCGGGGGCGGGGTGGGCCAGGCAGTTCACGGCATCGGCTCCTCGTCGCGGCCCAGGCCGGCCATCACGGCCTGCCAGCGGGCCTCGAAGCTGGCGTCGGCGATGCCGGTGTCGGCTTCGATGCGCACACCGCCGCGCGCCATGGCGGGGTCTTCGTGCACCTGCCAGGCGGGCGCGCCGGGCTGGTCCTGCAGGTGCTGGCGCAGCACCTCGGCGTCCTGCGGGTGGGCCCGCAGCTCCAGGCGGCTGGCACCCTCGCCGAGGGTGCGCAGGGCCTCGGTGGCGGCCGGCAGCACGGCGCGCGGGTCCAGCGCCAGCTCGCGGCGCAGCACCTCGCGGGCGATGTCGATGGCCAGCGAGACCAGGTCGCTGGCGACCTGCGACTCCAGCAGGCCCAGCTCGCTGCGGAAGCTGTCGACCAGCGCCTGCATCTGGCGGGCCACGTCGGCGGCCTTGCGGGATTCGAAATCCTCGAGGGCCTGCGAGCCCTCGCTGTAGCCCTGCTGCATGCCGGAGCGCGCGCCTTCCTCGAAGCCGCGGCGGCGGCCCAGGGCGTAGGCGGCGCGGCCGACCTCGTTGTCCAGGTCACGGGCGCGCAGCGGCGGGCGCGGGCCGTCGCCGGCGGGCGCGGGCAGGGCGCCCAGGTCGAAGCTGGCCACGCCGCGCAGGGCCTCGGCGGAGATGATCCGGCTCGGCGCGACGGCGCTGGGGACGCAGGGGGTGGGAGAGGCGGTGGCGGGGGCCATGGCGTCAGACGAAGCTTTCCTCACCGGCGCCTCCCAGCACGATCTGGCCCTCGTCGGAGAGCCTGCGCACCAGCTTGAGCATGTCCTTCTGCTGCGCCTCCACTTCCGAGACGCGCACCGGGCCCTTGGACTCGATGTCGTCGCGCAGCGCCTCGGCGGCGCGGCTCGAGAGGTTGGACAGCATCTTCTCGCGCAGCTCCGGCTCGGCGCCCTTGAGCGCGATGACCAGGGTGTCGCTGGCGGTTTCGCGCATCACCAGCTGCAGGGCCTTGTTGTCCAGCTTCATCAGGTCGGCGAAGGTGAACATCTGGTCCTCGATCTTCTGGGCCAGCTCGACGTCGCCGCCGCGGATGGCGCCCAGCACCGAGTTCTCGATGGCCGAGCCCAGGTAGTTCAGGATCTCGGCCGCCGCCTTGGGGCCGCCCAGGGGCGCCTTGCGCACGCGGTCGCCGCCGGCCAGCACCTTGGACAGCACGTCGTTCAGTTCCTTGAGCGCGTTGGGCTGGATGCCGTCGAGGGTGGCGATGCGCAGCACCACGTCATTGCGCAGGCGCTCCTCGAAGGCCATGAGCACGCCCGAGGCCTGGTCGCGGTCCAGGTGCACCAGGATGCTGGCGATGATCTGCGGGTGCTCGTTGCGAATCAGCTCGGCGATCGCGCCGGGGTCCATCCACTTCAGGCTCTCGATGCCGGTGACGTCGCGGCCCTGCACGATGCGGTCGATCAGCAGGCCGGCCTTGTCATCACCGAGGGCGAGCTTGAGGACGTTGCTCACGTAGGCGCCGGTGTCGCTGACCAGCGAGCGGTGGGTTTCCACGGTGCGTT
The DNA here is from genome assembly GCF_052600055.1 of Ramlibacter sp. MAHUQ-53. Classification (NCBI taxonomy): domain Bacteria; kingdom Pseudomonadati; phylum Pseudomonadota; class Betaproteobacteria; order Burkholderiales; family Comamonadaceae; genus Ramlibacter; species Ramlibacter sp. MAHUQ-53. The sequence continues at coordinate 80,599 of NZ_JBQWTS010000014.1, read as the reverse complement.
CGAAGCGGCGCAGCACGTCGTCGAACTGCTGGTCGGAGACGGTGGTCAGGCGGGCCATGCGTTCGCCCAGGCGCTGGACTTCCTTGGGCGCGAGGTGCTTGAAGACCTCGGCGGCGCAGTCCTCGCCCAGGGCGAGCAGCAGGATGGCGCCGGCCTGGGCGCCGTCGTCGTCGGTGGCGGGGGTGGCGGCCATGGGCTTGCCTCAGGAGGAAGGGGTGGTGACCCAGTTGCGCACCACGTTGGCCACGGTGGCCGGGTTCTGGCGCGCCAGCTGGCGGATGTTCTCGACCTGGCTGGTGCGCGCATGCTGCGCGGCGGCCTGGGCGGTGGGCAGCAGGGGCACCGACTCGGCGCCGGGCAGGCCGTTGCCGGTCTCGGGCAGGTTCACGCTGACGGTGGCGCCGCCGGCCGCGCCGGGGGTGGGCAGGGCCACCGCGTCGTGCACGGTGGCATCGAGCAGGCGCTTGCCGCCGTCCACCGGGGCGGCGCGGCTGGCGCGCAGGGCCGGGCGGACCATGCCGAAGATGATGACCAGGGCCACGATCGGCAGCGCCACCCAGGGCGCCAGGGTGCGGGCCATCTCCAGCACCTCGGGCTGCTTCCACAGGGGCAGGGCCGGCACGGCGGCCACCGGGGCGGCGCGGAAGGCGGCGTTGACCACGTTGACCGAGTCGCCGCGCTCCTTGCTGAAGCCGATGGCCTCGCGCACCAGGGCGTTGACCTGCTCCATCTGCTCGGGCGGCAGGGCGGCGGCGGCGCCCTTGGCGTCGGTGGTGTGGTTCACGACCACCGCGGCATTCAGGCGGCGCACCACGCCGGTGGCGTTGCGCGTGACCTTGATGGTCTTGTCCACCTCGTAGTTGGTGACGGCGTCGCGCTTGCTGCCGCCGCCGGCGGCGGCGCCCGCCTGCGGGCCGGCCGACAGGGCCTGCGGCGCGCCGTTGACGGGCGAGGCCGGCGAGGCGGGCGGCTGGTTGGACAGCGCGCCGGGGATGCCGCCGGCGGCCTGGCCGGCGGCGCCGGGGGTCTCGGACAGGTGCTGGCTGCGCACGGCCTGGGCCGCGTTGCCGCCCTGGTTGGCGCCATAGAGTTCGGCGGTGGATTCGCTCTGGGTGAAGTCGACGTCGGCGGTGACCTGGGCCTTCACGTTGCCGGGGCCGACGATGGGCTCGACGATGGCCAGGATGCGCGCGGCCAGGCCCTGCTCGGTCTGCTGCACGTAGCGCAGTTGCGCGGCGTCCAGGCCGTTGGGGGCGTCGGCGCCCTCCTGCGAGAGCAGGGCGCCGGACTGGTCCAGCACGCTCACCGCCTTGGGGTGCAGGTCGGGCACGCTGGAGGCCACCAGGTGGACGATGCCGGCGACCTGGCCGCGGTCCAGGCTGCGGCCGCCGTGCAGCGTGAGCAGCACCGAGGCCGAGGGCTTGTGCTGCTCGCGCAGGAAGGCGGTCTGCTGGGGCAGGGCCAGGTGCACGCGGGCCGACTGCACCGCGGCCAGGGCCATGATGGAGCGGGCCAGCTCGCCCTCCAGCCCGCGCTGGAAGTTCAGGCGTTCCTGGAACTGGGTGGTGCCGAACTTCTGGTTCTCCACCAGCTCGAAGCCCACCGCGCCGCCCTTGGGCAGGCCCTGGGAGGCCAGGCGCAGCCGCACCTCGTGGACCTGGGCGGCCGGCACCATGATGGCGCCGCCGCCCTCGGTGAACTGGTGCGGCACGTTCATCTGGGTGAGCGCGGCGACGACGCCGCCGCCGTCCCGGTCGGAGAGGTTGGCGTACAGCACGCGCCACTCGGTGCGCTGGCCCAGGCTCGCCGCGACGGCGATGACCGCGGCGACGGCGGCGGCGCCCAGGCCGAGGGCGATGAGGGCGCGGCGGGGCAGCGCCATGACGCGGTCCAGGGCCGGGGGCAGGGCCCGGGCGGAGGTCTTGTCCGGCAGGGCGGGCGAGGCGAGTGTGGTGTCCATCGTGGTCGGTCGCTCGGAGGTTGGCGACCATTGTTCGACGGACTTGAGGCCGGGCGTGCCCCGATATGCGCCGGTTTTGCGGCTTTATTCAGCGGCCTCGCGCGAGGCCGCGGGCCTAAAGTTCCTCCCACTGACTCACAGGCCGACTGCCATGGACATCAAGACCGCCTCCTCCGCCCTGCCGACCCACCTGCTGGACGCCCTGCGGCGCAATGCCGAGGCGCAGCGCGTGGCGGGCGGCGCCGGCCTGGGCGCACCGGCCGGCCCCGCCGCGGCGGGCGAGCGGGTCAGCTTCAGCGGCGCGCTGGACCAGGCCCTCAAGTCCGTCAGCGCCGCGCAGCAGGAGGCCACCCGGCTCGGTGAGGCCTTCCTGGCCGACCCCTCCCAGGTGAGCCTGGAGCAGTCGATGGTGGCCATGCAGAAGGCGCAGATCGGCTTCCAGTCGGCGCTGCATGTGCGCAACCGGCTGGTGTCGGCCTACAGCGACATCATGAACATGCAGGTCTGACCTGCCTGCATGCCCGTACCGGCCCAGGGCCGGTGCCACGGCCCGACGGCTGCCCCCGCCTCAATGCAGCTGCAGGCTCACGTCCGCCTGCAGCGGGTAGCTCAGGTCCAGGAACTCCGGCAGCGGCTCGCACAGCCGGCGGATCTCCGCGTCGTTGGCCACGATGGTGCGCAGGATCCGCATGCGTTCGGGCTGTTCGTCCGCGGTCAGCGGGCAGGTGGCCTTGAGCTTGCGAAGGCGTGAGATCACCACCGCGCAGGCGCCTTCCAGGCGGCAGACGCTGTCCCAGTCGCCCACCCGGGCGGCCGCGAGCATCTCGCGGCTGGCGCCCTCCAGGGCCAGGTAATAACGCAGCAGGCTCTCGCCGGTTCCGATGTCGTCGTTCATGGCGGGCCTCCCGTCACACCGTCAGGTCCGTGGGCCGGCCCACCGGCGCCGGCGCGATTTCCGCCCAGGTCGAACGCAGGTCGCCCAGGAGCCTGGCCACTTCCTCCAGCGGCGCGTCCTCGCTGCGCAGGTTGGCCTGGAACAGGCGCGACACCATGTGTTCGTACAGCGCGCCCAGGTTGGCCGAGAGGCTCGGGTCGCCGTGCGTCTCCAGCGAGGCCTTCAGGCCCTCGTCGATGATCCGCATGGCCTTGCTGATCGTGCTGCGCTTGGTGTCCATGTCGCCGGTGGCGACGGCATGGCGGGCCTGCAGGACGGCGGCGATGGCGCCGTCGAACAGCAGCATCACGAGCTGGTGCGGGCTGGCCTGCGACACCGCGGTGACGGTGCCGACGAGGCGGTACTGTTCGATGGGTGGGAGCACGGTGGTCAGCATGGCGTTGGTCCTCACCCAGGCTTTCGGCCCCGCGGGGCGAAGCTTGAGGGCGGACGCGCCGGGTTCAGGCGCTGGTGTTGAGGCCGAGGCTGGACTTCATCCGCGCCATGTCGGCATTGAGCCGGGACATCTCGTTGTCCAGGCGCTGGTACTGGGCGCGCAGGCGGGCCTCGGTTCGCGAGAGCTTGTCCTGCAGGGCCTCCTGCGCCTTCTGGTTCTGGGTCGAGCTGGATTTCAGTCCGTCCATGCGCTGGGTGAGCGAGCCGGTCTCGTTGGTGAACGGGTCGGCCCACTGCTTGATGCGCTTGCCCAGGCCCAGGGTGCCGGTGTCGCCGCCGGACTGCGCCTGCGTGAACAGGGCGGCCAGCGAGGCGGGGTTGGACAGCAGGGGCGTGAGCGTGGCGTCCTTGACCAGCAGGGTGCCATCGCGTTGCAGCTCGATGCCGGCGGCGCTCAGGCTGCCGGGGCCGGACAGGCCCGAGACCACGCCGCGCAGCAGCTCGCGCAGCGAGGACTGCAGGCCCACGGCCGTCGAGTCCGCCTGCAGCGGCCCTCGGTTCTTGCCGCCGGGGTCGGCCTGGGTCTGCTGCGCCAGCAGCTTGGCCAGGGCGTTGTAGGCGTTGACGAAGTCGTTGATGTTCTTGCGCACCGCCACGGTCTCCACCGAGACGGTGAGGTCCACCGGGGCGGTCGTCACCTTGCGCAGGGTCAGCGTGACGCCGGTGATGGCGTCGGCCGCGGTGTTGGTGGGGCTGGTCAGGGCCAGGCCGTCGAGGGTGTACTTCGCGTCCTGGGCGGCCTGGGTCTGGCTCAGGTTCTTGCCGCTGCCGGCCGCGGCGGCCGGGTCGAAGGCCAGGGCGGACAGGCCGGCGGCGTCGGTGCTGTTGCCGTCGTCGTCGGCGGCGGTGATCTGCACCGAGCTGTCGGCGCCGTCGGGCGTGCGCAGCACCAGGCGCGTCTGCGCGCCCGAGCCGACGAGGCTGGCGGTGACGCCGGCGCTGGCCGCGTTGATCGCGTCGCGCACGCCGGCGAGGGTGTTCTGGCCCGCGCCGATGGTCACGGTGACCGGCGTCGAGCCGGCGCGCGGGGTGAACACGCCCGCCGTGGTCGTGCCCACCGCGAACGTGAGCGTGCCGGTGCCCACCACCGCGCTCGAGGAGGCGTAGGCCGCCGAGGCCAGGCTCTGCGACTGCGCGAGCTGCTGCACTTCGAGCCGGTACTTGCCGGCGCTGGCCGTGGTGCCGGCGGCGAGGCTGGCCACGCTCGCGTCACTGGCGTCGGCGCGCAGCGGGTTCCAGCTGGCCGGGTCGGCGAGCTTGGCGCCGAGGTCGCCGAGGGCGGCCACCTGGCCCTTGAGCGTGCCGAAGGCCGACAGCCGGGTCTGGATCGTCGCGGCGCGCTGCTGGAGCTGCGTCAGCGGCCGCTGCTCCAGCGCCATCAGCGAGGAGACGATGTTGTTGACGTCCAGGCCGCTGCCGACGCCGGTGCTGGTAATGGTGGGCATGGGCTAGGACGTGGTGCGCCGGCGATCAGCCCTTGAGGAGGGACAGCACCTGCTGGGGCAGCTGGTTGGCCTGCGAGAGCATGGCGTTGCCGGCCTGCTGCAGGATCTGCGCGCGGGTGAGGTTGGCGGTCTCGGCGGCGAAGTCGGTGTCCATGATCCGCGAGCGGGCGGCGGTCACGTTCTCGGCGGCGATCTGGATGTTGGCGACCGCGCTCTCGAAGCGGCTCTGGACCGCGCCGAGGTTGGCGCGCGCGCCGTTGATCTGGGTCAGCGCGGCGTCGGCCTGCTGGATGGCGAGCTGGGCGCCGGCGTAGGAGCTGATGTCCAGCGAGGCCATGTTGGCGCTGGCGGCGGCGTTGGCGCTGTCGGCGGCGACGAAGCCGACCTTGGCGCCGGCGGCGCCGGTCAGGGTGATCGTGGCCGCGGAGGTCATCACGATCTTGTTGTTGGGAGCGTCGAAGAAGGCGCCCACGCCGGTGGTGGTCGAGATGCGGTTGATCGCGTCGACGATCTGGGCCTGGCGCTCCTGCGTGGTGCCGGCGGCGGCGAGCACGCCGATGTCGGTGCCGTTGATGGTCAGGTCGCCCAGTGCGGTGGCGGTCAGGTCGGTGATGGCGGTGGAGTTCTGCGTCGAGGCGCGGTTCACCACGCCCATGCCGGCCAGGCGCGCGTCGGTGATCGCGTTGACGGTGATGGCCTCGCCGGCGTCGGCGCCGACCTGGAACTTGGCGGAGGTGAAGCTGCCATCGAGCAGCTTGGTGCCGTTGAAGCTGGCGGAGCCGGCGACGCGGTCGATCTCCTCCTTCAGCTGGGCGACCTCGGCCTGCAGCGCGGCGCGGTCGTTGTTGCTGTTGGTGGCGTTGGACGATTGCACCGCCAGCTCGCGCAGGCGCTGGACCATCTCGCCGATCTTGCCCAGCGCGCCCTCGGCGGTCTGGGCCAGGGAGACGCCGTCGTTGGCGTTGCGGGCGGCGACGTTCAGGCCGCGCACCTGGGAATTCATCCGCTCGGCGATGGCCAGGCCGGCGGCGTCGTCCTTGGCGCTGTTCACGCGCAGGCCGCTGGACAGGCGCTGCAGCGAAGTCGCCAGGGAGCTCTGGGAGGTTCCCAGGGCACGTTGCGTGGTGAGCGACGGCAGGTTGGTGTTGATCACGGAAGGCATGGCAGCTCCATTGAGAAGGTGTGAGCGGACTGTGCCGCGGCTGCCGTCGCCATGATCGAACGAGAAAAGGGCCGAAGACGGCCCTTTTCATGCCCGGGGCTGGCCCCGGGGACTCCCGTCAGCGCAGGAGGGAGAGGACCTGCTGGGGCAGCTGGTTCGCTTGCGAGAGCATCGCGTTGCCGGCCTGCTGCAGGATCTGCGCGCGGGTGAGGTTGGCGGTCTCGGAGGCGAAGTCGGTGTCCATGATCCGCGAGCGGGCGGCGGTGACGTTCTCGGCGGCGATCTGGATGTTGGCGACCGCGTTCTCGAACCGGCTCTGCAGGGCGCCCAGGCTGCCGCGGGCGCCGTTGATCTGGGTCAGCGCGGCGTCGGACTGCTGGATCGCGAGCTGGGCGCCGGCGTAGGAGCTGATGTCCAGGGCCGACATGTTGGCGCTGGCGGCGGCGTTGGCGCTGTCGGCGGCGACGAAGCCGACCTTGGCGCCCGCGGCGCCGGTCAGGGTGATCGTGGCCGACGAGGTCATCACGATCTTGTTGTTGGGGGCGTCGAAGAAGGCGCCCACGCCGGTGGTGGTGGAGATGCGGTTGATCGCGTCGACGACCTGGGCCTGGCGCTCCTGCGTGGTGCCGGCGGCGGCGAGCACGCCGATGTCGGTGCCGTTGATGGTCAGGTTGCCCAGCGCGGTGGCGGTCAGGTCGGTGATGGCGGTGGAGTTCTGCGTCGAGGCGCGGTTGACGACACCCATGCCGGCCAGCTGCGCGTTGGTGATGCTGGAGACGGTGATGGACTCGCCGGCGTCGGCGCCGACCTGGAACTTGGCCGAGGAGAAGCTGCCGTCCAGGAGCTTGGTGCCGTTGAACGAGGTGTTCTGGGCGATGCGGTCGATCTCGGACTTCAGCTGCGCCACTTCGGACTGCAGCGCGGTGCGGTCGGTGCTGCTGTTGGTGGCGTTGGACGATTGCACGGCCAGTTCGCGAATGCGCTGGACCATCTCGCCGACCTTGCCCAGCGCGCCCTCGGCGGTCTGCGCCAGGGAGACGCCGTCATTGGCGTTGCGGGCGGCGACGTTCAGGCCGCGGACCTGGGAGCTCATACGCTCGGCGATGGCCAGGCCGGCGGCGTCGTCCTTGGCGCTGTTCACGCGCAGGCCGGTCGACAGGCGCTGGATCGAGACGTTGAGGGAAGCCTGCGAAGCGCCCAGGTTGCGTTGGGTGTTGATCGAGGCCAGGTTGGTGTTGATCGAAGACATTGCGATTCCCCAGTTTCAGGCCCCACTCGGGCCCGGTTGACACAACCGCTTGATTTGCGGTACTGCGGGGCGATCCCCGTGCCATGGATATCGGCGGGGGTGTGCGGGCATTGAGGATTTCGCGGTTTTGGAACCGTAGGAATTTTTCTTAGCGGGGTGGTTGGATTTCCCCACTCAAGAAGTCGTCAGGGCGAGCAACACTTCGTTTCACCAACCCAGCCCCCGCAACAACAGAGACGACCTGACATGAACGCCGACAAATTCCTCAACGAGATCCGCGACACCAATCTGTCCTACCTGGTGCTGGCGCAGGCCATGATCCGCGCCGACAAGCCGCAGGCGCTGTTCCGCCTGGGCCTGTCCGAGGCCGTGGCCGACATGATCGTGCAGATGTCGCCGCAGCAACTGGTGCGCATCGCCTCGCGTTCCGGCCTGGTGTGCGGCTTCCGGTTCGATGACGAACTGATCTGGGGCCTGCTGACCGACCACCACGACCCGCGCGCCGCGCAGGAAGCCAACGCCGACCGCCTGCATGCCAGCGTGCTGATGGCGGGCCGCCACGCCGCCGTCGCGATGGCCGCCTGATCCCCGCCGTCGCCGCGCAAGAACAACAGCCACCAGGACACGCCATGCCCACCCGCAGCCTCCTCGCCGAGAACCAGCAACTCAATCACGCGATCCAGTTGATCAAGCTGGGGGCCCGCATGGCGGTGCTCGAAGGCGAGACGGACCTGTCCCATGAGCGCCTGGTGCGCCTGTACCGCGAGGTCACCGGCCAGTCCCCCTCCAAGGGGCAGCTGCCTTATTCGACCGACTGGTTCATTTCCTGGCAGCCCAATATCCACGCCTCGCTGTTCCTGAACATCCACGAGGGCCTGGACAAGACCCTGGCGCTGGACAGCGTCGAGCTCCTGATCAAGGCCTGGGAGCTGTACGCGTCGGAAGTCGGCGCGCTGGGCGTCGAGGCCATGCTCTCGATCACCCGGGCCTGGCGCCTGGTGAAGTTCGTCGACAGCGACATGCTGTGCCTCACGCCCTGCAGCCACTGCGGCGGCCACTTCGTCACCCACACGCACGAGTGGGGCCACGGCTCGCAGCGCTTCGTCTGCGGCCTGTGCGAGCCGCCGGCGCGCGCCGGCAAGAGCCGCCGCAGCGGCGCGATCCACTGACCTGACCCGCGCGGCTCAAGAAGCCGCCCCGCTGGCCGAAATCGGGGCTGTGAGGCGCGGCAATCCCGCAGCGCCAGGCAGCAGGAAGAGCCCTACCCATGTTCGTCGTCGCCGGTTATGTCGTCGTCATCGCCTGCGTCTTTGGCGGCTATGCCCTCGCAGGCGGCCATTTCGCCGTGATCCTCAAGGCGGCGCCGGTGGAGATGTTCATCATCGGCGGCGCGGCCCTGGGCGCCTTCCTCTGCAGCAACAGCGCCAAGACCATCAAGGCCACCATGGCCTTCCTGCCGCAGCTGCTCAAGGGCTCCAAGTACAGCAAGGCCCGCTACATGGAGCTGATGGCGCTGCTCTATGAGGTGCTGACCAAGGCCCGCAAGGAGGGCCTGATGTCGATCGAGGGCGACGTGGAGAACCCTGCCGAGAGCGCGCTGTTCGCCAAGTACCCCCTGATCCAGTCGGACCACCACCTGATGGAGTTCATCACCGACTACCTGCGCATGATGGTCTCGGGCAACCTCAACGCGCACGAGCTCGAGAACCTGATGGACAACGAGATCGAGACCCACCACCACGAGGCCCTGGTGCCCGCCGGCGCCATCCAGGCGGTGGGCGACGGCCTGCCGGCCTTCGGCATCGTCGCCGCGGTGCTCGGCGTCGTGAAGACCATGGCCTCGGTGGGCGCGGCCCCCGCGGTGCTGGGCCAGATGATCGCCGGCGCCCTGGTGGGCACCTTCCTGGGCATCCTGCTGGCCTATGGCTTCGTCAGCCCCCTGGCGCACCTGGCGCAGCAGAAGGCCGACGAGAGCACCAAGGAGCTGCAGTGCGTGAAGGCCACGCTCCTGGCCAGCGTGCAGGGCTACGCGCCGGTCGTGGCGCTGGAGTTCGGCCGCAAGGTCCTGTATTCCACCGAGCGCCCGGGCTTCATCGAGCTCGAGGGCCACGTCAAGGGCCGCAAGGCCTGAACGGGGAGGCACCATGGCCACCGCCAGCGGCAAGCTCCAGCCGATCATCATCAAGCGCGTGAAGAAGGGCGGCCATGCGGCCCACCACGGCGGCGCCTGGAAGATCGCCTACGCCGACTTCGTCACGGCCATGATGGCCTTCTTCCTCCTGATGTGGCTGCTGGGCTCCACCGCCCAGGGCGAGCTCCAGGGCATCGCGCAGTATTTCCAGAGCCCGCTCAAGGTGGCCCTCACCGGCGGCTCCGGCGCGGGCGACAGCTCCAGCATCCTCAAGGGCGGCGGGCCCGACCTGCAGCGCACCAATGGCAACATCCGCCGCGGCGAGATCGAGGCCGAGAAGCGCAGCTTCAGCCTGCAGGCCCTGCGCGCCGAGATCGCCGCCGAGGACGAACTGCGCGCCCGCGAGATCCGCTTGCGCATCGAGCAGGCGGTGGATGCGAAGCCGGCGCTCAAGGCGCTGAAGCAGCAGCTTCGCATGGAGGTGGTCTCCGACGGCCTGCGCGTGCAGATCGTCGACGAGCAGGGCCGCGCCATGTTCAACAGCGGCAGCGCCCGGGTGAACGACCACATGCGCGAGCTGCTTCGCAGCCTGGGCGAGGTGCTGAACGCGGCCAGCGGCCGGGTGGTGCTCTCGGGCCACACCGATGCGTCCGCCTACAGCGGCGGCGAGCGGGGCTACTCGAACTGGGAGCTCTCGGCCGACCGCGCCAACGCCTCGCGCCGCGAGCTGGTGGCCGGCGGCCTGGGCGAGGACCGGATGGTGCGCGTCATGGGCATGGGCTCCTCGGTGCCCTTCACCCTGGACGACCCGCTGGCGCCGATGAACCGCCGCATCTCCATCCTGGTGCTGGGCCGCCTCGGCCAGGAGCGCTGGGCCAAGGGCCACGACACCCCGATTTCCGAGGCGCAGGCGCTCGAGCAGATGCTGGCCCGCAAGGAGGCCGCCGCGCCCGTGCCCGCGCCCGCCACCCCCGCCACCCCCATCCCCACCCCTGGAGCCAGACCATGACCTCCCCGGCCGACCTCAAGTTCCTGATCGTCGACGACTTCTCCACCATGCGCCGCATCGTGCGCAACCTGCTCAAGGAAGCGGGCTTCCCCAACGCCGACGAGGCGGAGGACGGCGTCGCGGCCCTGCAGAAGCTGCGCTCCTCGCCCTTCAACTTCGTGGTGAGCGACATCAACATGCCGAACATGAACGGCTTCGAGCTGCTCACGCAGGTGCGCGCCGACGCCGCCCTCAAGCACCTGCCGGTGCTGATGATCACCGCCGAGGCGCGCAAGGAGGACATCGTGATGGCCGCCCAGGGCGGCGCCTCCGGCTACATCGTCAAGCCCTTCACCAAGGCGACGCTGGAGGAGAAGGTCACGAAGATCCTGCAAAAGCATGCCCTGATCGCGTGAGGTGCCCCATGAGCGCAGACGACACCCGCATGCTTCGGGCCCCCGACCCGGCCGGCATGTACCAGCGCCTCGGGGAACTCACGCGGCAGCTGCACGATGCCTTGCAGCAGCTCGGATACGACAAGAAGATCGAGGCCTCGCTGGGCAGCGTGCCCGACGCGCGCAGCCGGCTGTCCTTCATCGCCAAGGTGACGGGGGACGCGGCCGAGAAGGTCCTGAACACGGTGGACACCTCGCAGGCCGACCAGGCGGCGCTGCTGGCGGAGGCCGACCGCATGGAGGCGCTCCTCAAGGGCGACCCGGTGGGCGCGGTGGCGCGCGGCGAGGTGCTGCACTTCATCGAGCAGGTGCGCGAGAACACGCACCGCACCAACGCCCAGCTCACCGACATCATGCTGGCCCAGGACTTCCATGACCTCACCGGCCAGACCGTGCGCAAGGTGGTGGAGATGGCCACCGGGCTGGAGCACTCGCTGCTGCTGCTGCTGATGGAGGGGCAGGGCGCCGCCATGCCGGTGCCCGTGGCGGTGGCCGAAGTGCCGCCGGGCTTCCTCAATGGCCCGGTGACGGACGCCGAGGGCCGCACCGACGTGGTGACGGACCAGGCCGGCGTCGACGCGCTGCTGGACAGCCTGGGGTTCTGAGCGGGGAGGGCTCAGGCCATCTCGAACTGCAGGCGCTCGGTGTCGTGCGTCAGCAGGACCCGGTGCCGCATCACCTTGCAGACCCAGGTCTGCTGGGGTGCGGGCCGGGGCAGGGCCAGGGCGCCCGGGTCGAACACCACCTGGCACAGCCCGCCCTCGCGGCGGGCCGATTCATAGCGGATGGATTGCACCGGCGGCGCATGTGCCCGGGCCGCGGCAGCCAGCGCGTGGCAGCCGGCGTAGTCCGCCGGGTCGCGCCAGGTGGCGCGGTGCCGGCGCCAGGGGGACTGGGTCAGGTCCAGCTCCCGCCCGGTGAAGCGGGCCAGGAAGAAGGTCAGCTCGGACAGCACCTGGCCTTCGCGCAGGCCCTGCGAATCCTCAAGGAACCGCCACCGCCACCAGGCGACCTCGGCGGCCACGGTCTCCCGCTCCTGTGCGCCGTACCAGGCCCCCGGCTCGCCGGGGCGGCGAAAGCGCGAGGGCCACGGGGGCAGGTAGCGGAACGGGGTGGACAGCAGGAAGTGGTGCCGGCCAGCCCCGGGCGGCAGGGGCGGCTTGCTGGATTCCAGCAGCTGCTCCAGCAGGGCCTGCTCGTCGAGGTCGTCCACCAGGCGCAGGGTGGCCACGCGGTGCTGGGCCTCGACCGCCCGCCACAGCTCGCGCCGCGCCGGCGCCGCGTGCCCGAGCCAGGCCTTCGACCAGCCGGCGGCGGTCATGCCACCGCCCGCGCGCCGTCCAGGTAGGCCACCACCCGCGCCAGCCCCTCGACGGTCTGGACCGCCTCGCGGGGCGCCTGGTTGAACGCGTGGTTGAAGCTGTCCATCCAGGCCTCGCGCTGCTGCGCGTCGTTGCCGACCAGGGCGTCGAGCGAGCGGTAGACCCGGATCAGGAGGGCGGCGAGCTCGGCCTCCTTGGTGCCGACCTGCAGCTCCCGGTGGCCATGGGCCAGACGCGAGACCTGCGACTCGCTCAGGCCGATCACGCGGGCCAGGGTCGCGTTGTTCAACCCCAGCAGCCCGGCGGCGCGCAGGGTGGCCTTGGTCAGCACGGCACCGGCCGTGGCACCGGAGGGGCGATGGGCTGCGGGGACGATCACGGCGGGGTCTTGGGGTTTGGTTTCTGAGGCAAGTATGGGTGAAATTAATTGCCATGGCAAAGACCCCGAAACTGCCGCGCAAAGAAGGCCGGATTTCCCCCTCTCTTCTCCACTTAAGTTTTTCCGCGGCTGCGAACAATGACCGTCAACCCCTCGTCATTGCCCCAGCCGCATGTCCGCCTCCGAAACCAGCCGCGAAGACCGCGAACTGCCCGCCACAGAGCGGCGGCTCGAGCAGGCGCGTGAGCGGGGCCAGGTGCCGCGCTCGCGGGACCTGGGCCACCTCGCCGCCGCCGGCGCGCTGCTGGCCCTGCTGACGGCCGCCGCCCCGCTGCTGGCGGACCAGGCCTTGCGCCTGGTCGCCACCGCGCTGCGTTTCGACCGCGCGGCGGCCTTCGAATCCGACGCCCTGGCCCTGCGCCTGGGCACCACCGGCCTGGACAGCCTGCTGTGGGTGCTGCCGGTGCTGGCCCTGATCGCCGCCGTCGCCGTCGCCGCCACCCTGGCGGTGGGCGGCTGGAACGTGTCCACCGAGGCGCTGGAGCCCAAGTTCGAGCGCCTCGACCCGCTGGCCGGCCTGCAGCGCCTGTTCGGCTGGCGCCAGGCCCTGATGCAGCTGCGCCTGGCGGCCGTCGCCGCCATCCTCCTGGGCGCCGCCGGCTGGTGGCTGGCGGGCCATGCGGCCACGCTGGACGCGATCGCCCGCATGCCCCTCGTCGCGGCCCTGGCCACCGGCTTCGGCTGGATCTCCGGCGGCGTCTCGGTGCTGCTGGCGGTGATGGTCGTGTCGGCCGTGGCCGACGTGCCGCTGCAGCTGTTCAAGCACAAGTCCGACCTGAAGATGACCCGCGAGGAAGTGCGCCAGGAGAACAAGGAATCGGAAGGCGACCCGCACGTCAAGGGCGAGCGCCGCCGCCGCCAGCGCCAGATGGCCCGCGGCCGCATGATGGCCGCCGTGCCCACCGCCAGCGTGGTCGTGACCAACCCGACCCACTACGCCGTGGCCCTGCACTACGACGAGGCCACCATGGCCGCCCCGCGCATCGTGGCGCTGGGCGCCGACCACCTGGCCTTCAGGATCCGAGAGATCGCCGCCGCCAACGGCGTGCCCACCCTCGAGGCGCCGCCGCTGGCGCGCGCGCTGTACCGCCATGGCGACCTCGATGCCGAGGTGCCGGTGGCCCTGTACGGCGCGGTGGCCCAGGTGCTCGCCTGGGTGATGCGCCTGCGCGCCGCCCTGCGCCCCCTGCCGGCGCCGACCATCGACGTCCCCCCGGGCCTTGACCCGCTGGAGGCCAAGCCGTGAACGGCCTCGACCTGCGCACCCTGATGCCCGGCGGCCGCGCCCTGGCCGCGCCGCTGCTGATCGTCCTGATCCTGGCGATGATGCTGGTGCCGCTGCCGCCGCTGCTGCTGGACCTGATGTTCTCGTTCAACATCGCGGTCTCGCTGGTGGTGCTGATCGTGGCCAGCTACACCAAGCGCACCCTGGAATTCGCCAGCTTCCCCACCGTGCTGCTGGTCACCACGCTGCTGCGCCTGGCGCTGAACGTGGCCTCCACCCGCGCCGTGCTCCTGAACGGCCACACCGGCACCGGCGCCGCGGGCCAGGTGATCGAATCCTTCGCCCACTTCCTCATCGGCGGCAGCCTGGCGGTGGGCATCGTGGTCTTCGCCATCCTCACGGTCATCAACTTCGTGGTGGTGACCAAGGGCGCCGGCCGCATCGCCGAGGTCTCGGCCCGCTTCGCGCTGGACGCCATGCCCGGCAAGCAGATGGCGATCGACGCCGACATGGCTTCCGGCGCCATCGACGACAAGGAAGCCCGCAAGCGGCGCAACGAGGTCACCCAGGAGGCCGAGTTCTACGGCTCCATGGACGGCGCCTCCAAGTTCGTGCGCGGCGACGCCATCGCCGGCATCCTGATCCTGTTCATCAACATGCTCGGCGGCCTGGCCATCGGCGTGCTGCAGCACGACCTGCCGGTCGCCCAGGCGATGAACAACTACGTGCTGCTCGCCATCGGCGACGGCCTGGTCGCCCAGGTCCCCGCGCTGGTGATCTCGGTGGCCGCCGGCCTGGTGGTCTCCCGCGTGGGCGAGGAGGACATCGGTCGCCAGATCGGCGCGCAGCTGTTCTCCATCCCCCGCGCGCTGGGCCTGACCGGCGCCGTGCTGGGCCTGCTGGGCCTGATCCCCGGCATGCCGCACCTGCCGTTCCTGGCGCTGGCCGGCGTCTGCGGCTGGGGCGCCTGGACGCTCGCGCGCATCGCCGCCCGACCCGCGCCCGCCGCCGAGGCCGCCGCGCCCGCGGCCAACCCGAATGCCGACGCGAGCTGGGACGACGTCGCCCTGGTCGACCCGCTGGGCCTGGAAGTCGGCTACCGCCTGATCGCGCTGGTGGACCGCAACCAGGGCGGCGACCTGCTGGCCCGCATCAAGGGCGTGCGCAAGAAGTTCGCCTCCGAGGTCGGCTTCCTGCCGCCCGCCGTCCACATCCGCGACAACCTGGAGCTGCACCCCTCCGCCTACCGCATCCTCCTCAAGGGCGTGGTCGTGGGCGAGGGCCAGGCCTTCAGCGGCATGTACCTGGCCATCAACCCGGGCCACATCAAGGTGCCCCTGGCCGGCACGGTCACCACCGACCCGGCCTTCGGCCTGGAGGCCACCTGGGTCGAGGCCCGCCTGCGCGAGCAGGCGCAGGCCGCCGGCTACACCGTGGTCGATGCCTCCACCGTCATCGCCACGCACCTCAATCACGTGATGCAGACGCACGCCGCGGCGCTGCTCGGTCGCACCGAGGTGCAGGAGCTCCTGGACCACGCCCGCCGCCACGTGCCCGGCCTGGTCGAGGAGACCGTGCCCAAGGTCATCCCGGTCCCCGTGCTGCAGAAGGTGCTTCGCAACCTGCTGGACGAGTCGATCCACATCCGCGACCTGCGCGGCATCCTCGAGCTGCTGTCCGAGACCGCCGGCGCCGCGCCGGAGCCGGTGTCCCTCACCCGCGAGGTGCGCATCGGCCTGGCCGCCGCCATCGTGCAGCACCTCTACGGCCCGGTGCGCGAGCTCGGCGTGCTGGCCGTGGAGCCGGGGCTGGAGCAGGTGCTGGTGCAGTCGCTCTCGCCCGAGGCCCAGGTGCCGCTCGACCCCGGCATGGGCGAGATGCTCGCCGAGCAGGCCGCCGAGGCCGCCCGCGCCCAGGAGGAGGCCGGCCTGCCCGCCTGCCTGCTGGTGCCTGACCGTATCCGCGCGCCGCTGGCCCGCCTGCTGCGTCGCAAGGCCCCGCGCCTGCACGTGCTGGGCCACTCGGAAATCCCGCGCACCCATTCCATCCAGATCAACCGCGTCATCGGAGTCCAACCATGAACGTCAAGCGATTCGTCGGCAAGAACGCCCGCGAGGCCATGGCCCAGGTGAGGGCCGCCTGGGGCGACGAGGCGGTGGTGCTGTCCAACCGCCCCATCCCCGGCGGCGTCGAGATCCTCGCGCTGCCCGCCAGCGCCGAGATCCCCGCGGCCCCGCCGCGCCGCGAGGCCCGCGCCGCCGCCGCACCCGCGGCTGCGGGCTCGGCCCCGGTGGAGCCCATGAGCACCGTCTCCTTCGAGCGCTTCGTGCGGGAGCGCCAGCGCCAGCAGCTGGCCCAGGAGGCCGCGTCGGCGCCGTCGCCGGCCGACGCCGGTACCGACGCCCCGCTGGCCGTCTCCGCCGGCCGCGTGCCGCCCTCCGAGCCCGCCCGCTTCGCCGCCGGCGAGCTGCGCGAGGCGCTGGGCGAGCAGGGCCTGGCCGACGCCCGCCTGGGCATGCCCGCGGCGCTGCCGTCGCCGGCCGCCGCCCGCGCAGCGGCCTATGCCGAGACCCGCGACCGCAGCGCCGACGCCAGCGAACTCATGATGTCCGAGCTGCGCGCCATGCGCGGCATGATCGCCTCGCAGCTGGCCAGCCTGTCCTGGTTCGACAGCGTGCGCCGCAGCCCGGCGCAGACGCAGTCGCTGCGCCACCTGATCTCCAACGGTTTCTCGCCCGCACTGGCCCGCCACCTGGTGAGCCGCCTGCCCGAGGGCCTGGACGAGGCCCGCGCCGGCCAGTGGCTGTCGCAGGTGCTGGCCAAGAACCTGCGCTGCACGCCCGAGGAGGAGAGCATCGCCGCGCGCGGCGGCGTGTTCGCCCTGGTCGGCCCCACCGGCGTCGGCAAGACCACCACCACCGCCAAGCTGGCCGCCAACTTCGCCATGCGCCACGGCGCGGCCTCGGTGGGCCTGATCACGGTGGACACCTACCGCATGGCCGCCAGCGACCAGCTGCGCGCCTTCGGCCGCATCCTCGGCATCCCGGTGCACACCGCGCGCGATGCCGCCTCGCTGCAGGACCTGCTGGCCCTGTTCGACCGCAAGCAGCTGGTGCTGGTGGACACGGTGGGCCTGGGCCAGCGCGACGAGCGCATGAAGGAGCTGTTCGACGCGCTGCCCGCCGACCGCGTGCAGCGCCTGCTGGTGCTGAACGCCGGCGCCCAGGCCGAGACCCTCGACGAGGTGGTCCGCGCCTACGGCGGCGAGCCCGGCACGCGCTGCGTGTTTTCCAAGCTGGACGAGGCCGTCAAGTGCGGCGCGGTGCTGGACGTGGCGATCCGCCGCAAGCTGCGCGTCGAGGGCGTCGCCAACGGCCAGCGCGTGCCGGAGGACTGGCAGCCCGCCGACGCCGCCCGCCTGGTCGAGCAGGCCCTGGCGCGCCAGCCCGACTCCCTCTTCACCCCCGACGACACCGAGCTGGGCCTGCTGCTCACGGCCCCGCCGATGGCGCCCTCGGGCCCCTGGTCCGCCGACTCCGCGCAGGCCCGCCATGCTTGACCGCGGCAACGACCAGGCTGCCGGCCTGCGCCGCCTCGTCGGCGCCGGCGCGGGGGGCGGCTCGCTGAGCCTGCTGGCCTTCCCGCTGGCGGACGACGCCGCCGAGGCCGGCTGGATCGCCGAGCTCGCCCACGCCCTGCGCGGCCTGGGGGCGCGCCCGGTGGTGATGGATGCCAGCCGCGGCCGCGTGCTGCGCGCCTTCGGGCTGCAGGCCCGCTATGAACTGCTCGACCTGCTGCAGGGCGCCCACGGTTTCGACGCGGTGGCCCCGTCCACCCGCGACGGCATCCACGTGCTGCGGGCCGATCGCGGCGTCGAGGCCTTCGTCGCCTCCGGCGCGCCCTCGGCCGACCTGTTCGGCGGCTTCGCCCGCCTCTCGCACGGCTTCGACGCGCTGATGCTGGCCATGCCCGCCGCCGAACTGGCCTGCCTGGCCAGCCCCGCGCAGGTGGTGCCGGTGGTCGCCCTCGACGCCAGCGACGCCGGCCTGACCCGCGCCTACGCCACGGTCAAGGACCTGGCCAGCCGCTTCGGCTACGCCCGCTTCGCCGCCGTGGTGCATGGCGCCGGCACCGGCGCCGGCGCCGGCGCCCGCGGCGCCCAGGCCCGCCTGGCCACCGTCGCCCGCGGCTTCCTCGGGGTGGAGGTGGCCTTCGCCGGCTGCCTGCCCGCCAGTGGCCCGCGCGCCAGCGCGCTGGCCGAACTCGCGCAACACCTGCTGCACACGGCGGCCACGCCGCTGACCCTGCACTGAACCCGCCCAGACCCGTACCGACCCGCCTCGACAGAAAGAGCCCGCCATGTACAACGCCAAAGGAACCCTGCAGGCCCAGGTCCGCATCGAGGACTACCTGCCCCTGGTGCGCCGCGCCGCCGCGAAGATGATCGGCGGGCTGCCCGCGAACGTCGAGATGGACGACCTGATCCAGGCCGGCATGATGGGCCTGATGGATGCCATGCAGCGCTACGAGGTCGGCCACGGCGCGCAGTTCGAGACCTTCGTGATGCAGCGCGTGCGCGGCGCCATGCTCGACGAGCTGCGCGGCACCGACTGGGTGCCCCGCTCTGTGCGCAAGCACCAGCGCGAGATCGCCGGTGCGGTGCACGCCCTGGAGCACCGCCTGCGGCGCGCCCCCAGCGACGTGGAGATCGCTGCCCACCTGGGCCTGTCGATCGACGACTACCACGCCATGCTCACCGACGTGCGCGGCGCGCAACTGGTCTACACCGACGACTACGAGGCCGACGACGCCGAGACCCACTACCTGGACCGCCACATCGCGCCCGACGACAAGGCCGACCCGGCCTCGCAGCTGTCGGACCGCAAGTTCCGCGAGGCCCTGGTGCGCGCCATCGAGGACCTGCCCGAGCGCGAGCAGTACGTGATGTCCATGTACTACGAGCACGACATGAACCTGCGCGAGATCGCCGCCGTGCTGGGCGTGACCGAATCGCGCGTCTGCCAGCTCCACAGCCAGTCAGTCGCCCGGCTGCGTTCGCGGCTGAAGGACTGGTAAAGCCCGCGCCGCCCGGAACCCGCCGGGCGCTTCCACGACCAAGCTCCCTTTTGTCCGAAGGGGAGAGGCATGCAAGCGAACAGCGGAATCCGCCATGCAGCGGGCGAGTGGGGCGACGCGTGGGCCGGTGAAGGTGCCGGTGACCGTGCCGGCGGGTGGGCCCCCCCGGGGATCCGCGAGCCGGCCGGCATCCCGGGCGATGCGCCGGCCCTGGCGCGCCCGGCCAAGCAGGCCCGCACGCCGCTGACGTCCGCCGGCCCGGCCCGCTTTCTCGGCCGCCACCCGCTGCACGGCGGCGGCCCCTCCGCGGCCAGCCCGCGCCACGGGCTGCCAACCGGCCCGGCCTGGGACCGCGCCGAGCGCAAGGGGGAGGCCGGCCCGCCGGTCGACACCCCGCTCGCGGCCCGCCCCGTGAAGCGCAAGGCCGAGGCGATGGCGCCCGCAGGCGCCGGCCTGATCGCCACCCTGGCGGGCGAGGCCCTCGACCTCCTCCTCGCGGATCACCCGCTGCCGCCCCGCCCCTCGCCTGCGGCGCTGGCGGCCCTGGGCGGCGCCGTGGCCCGCCTGGCCGCCGGCTTCGCGCCGCCGGAATGCCACGAGCTCGCGCGCCAGCTGGTCACGCGCATCGGCGGCGTGCCGATGGACACGGACCGCGCCGCGGCCGTCGTGGGCGGCCTGATGGCGCAAGCCGGGGCGGCCTGCGAGGGGCAGCACGGCGGCACACTCGCGTCCTTCGTGGCCGGCGCGGTGCAGGCCTGGTGCGGCTCGGTCGCCCACCTCACCGTCGACTGCGCGCAGGCGGTGCTGCGTCCCCTGGGCGCCCGCGCCGTGCGGGTCGAGGGCCAGCCGGCCGCGGCCGGCGCGGCCTGCGCCCGCCTGCTCGTCGAAGCCCTGGGCGCGCTGCAGCTCGACACCCATCCCGCCGACCTGCAGCGCGCCGCCATCGCCGCCCTGCTGCCGCCCGACGACGCAGCGCCCCTGGCGGGCGAGCGCCTCAACCTGCCGGCCCTGCAGGCCCTGCTCCGGGCGCTGCCCGGGCCTGGGCGGCGGCTGTCCGCGCCGGCCCTGGACCTGCTGCTGGAGCATGTCCTGCCCGCGGACCCGCCGCGCCCTTTCACCGACCGCACGCGCGATGCGGCGCTTTGCCTCCTGGTCGATGCGGTGGGCAGCGACACAGTGCTGGCCCCGCGGCTGGCCGGCCGCGTCCTCGGCTCGCGCTGGGCGGACGCGGCCACCTGCAACCGCGTCGTCGAGCGGCTGGCGAGCCGCCTGCCGGGGCTCGCGCCCGGGCCGGGCTGGTCCGCCTTCGCCGCGGGCCGCCTGGTGCCCAGCCTCCTGCAGCTCGCACCGCCCAAGGGCGGCGTCATTGGCGTCGCGACCGCGATCGCCGCGGCCCTCGCCGGGCCGCAAGGCCTGCTGATGCCGGCGTCCCAGGCGCGGGCCATGGTGGTCGGCCTGGCGGGCTACTTCCGCTGCTACCAGCCCCCGGGCGCGGTGCAGGACGCCGTGCAGCTGGCCGTGCGCCAGCGGCTGCTGGCGGCGCCCGAGCCCCTGCGGGAGACCCTCCGCCAGGGCCTGGCCCTGGCCGGCGACCCGCAGGCCGGCCCGGTGGCGATCGATGCCCGGGCGATCCGGGACGCCTGGCGCGTCCTGGACCACCGGGACCGGCCGCAGGTGATGGCGGGCCTGTTGCGCCGCGCCGTGGCCGCGCCCCTGCCGGAGGCCGGACTCGGCGCGCTGCTCCGGTCCCTGCTGGCGTGGTCCGTCGACGGCCAGGACCTGCCGCAGGCGGTGCTCGGCGACTGGCTGGACATCCTCATGACCTCCCCGCTTCCCCTGGCCGAGCGCGGCGACCTCGCGGCCCGCCTGCTCGGCGCGGCGGCGCAACGCCCGACCGGCACCTTGCCCTGGCAGTGGCTGGACCGGGCCCGCCCGGCCATCGCGATGGCGATCGCCCACGAAGGGCCCGGCCCGCGCCGCGACGCGCTGACGCAGTCGCTGGTGGCGGCCTATGGGCGGGCAGATCTGGGGGAGGGGGGCGCGCCGGTGCAGGACTGGCTGCGGCGGGAGCTGCGCTTTCTCGCGCGTTCGCAGCAGCTGGGGCTGCTGGCGCAGGACGCCATCGCGCCCGCCCGCGCGACGCTGGACTGGTGGCAGCGCGTGCTGCGGGCGGAGGACGCCTTCGCGGTTCGTTGAGGTGCTGGCGCGCCGTCGGCCACGCCCACGCGTACGCCCGCGGGTGGGCCGTTCAGGCGCGGCCCAGCGAGCGCCCCGAGATGCGCGGCACGCCCAGGCGGCCTGCCGGGGCGTAGGTGCTGCGGCGCTGGGCCTCCTGCATCGCCGGGATGGCCGGCAGGAGCGCCTCCTGCGCCGCCTCCACGTCCCCCAGCCGGCGCTGGGCCAGCGCCAGGTTGGCCGCGGCGAGCTGGCGCAGGGCCTGGAGCTGCTCGGGCGGCGCGGTCATGGAAAAGCGCTGGGCATGCACCAGCGCCGACTGCATCTGGGCGGTGAGCGCGGGCAGGTCGTCGGCCCGGCCCTCGCGCAGGGCGGTGGCCTGGGTCTCCAGCAAGGCCCACAGGCCCGCCAGGCCGAGCGAGGCGGGCGGGAGGGCGGGCCGGGGCTGGGCCGGGACGCGCTGCATGGTCAGTGGGTGCGGGGCCCGCCCACCAGGGCCGAGGCCTCGTAGATCAGGCGGTCGGCGATGGCCTCGGCGTTGACGCTGAAGCGGCCCTCGCGGATCGCCAGGCGGATGGCGTCGACCTTGGCCTGGTCGAAGTCGGCCGAGCCGGCCAGTTCGCTGATCTTCGCGCCGGCGGCCGACAGCGTGGCCCGGTCCTGGGCCGGGGCGGCCACCGAGGCGGTGGCGCGGCTGGCGCCGGTCTCGCGGGCCGTCGTGGCCGAGGTCTCCGCCGCCACCGGCGGCAGGGGGGAGTTCGGTCCGATCTTGAGGGTCATGGGGTGCTCCTGGCGGCCGGGCAATGGCCGTTTCCACCATTTTCGGCAGCGCTTTCGGAAACTGAAGGAAGAAAAAGCACGGTTTTTCCGTGCTTCCTCGGACCGGGGGGCGGGCGGGTCACAGCGCCACCTCCACCACCCGGCCCTCGCGGGCCACGCCCTGGAGGACCTTGCCCAGCTCGGTGCGCACCCGCACCGGCTGGCCCAGGGCGGCGCCGGCCAGGGCCTGGCCCGCGCCGGTGATGGCGAAGCCCGGGCCCTGGATGCGAAGGCGCACCGGGTCGCCGGCCTGCAGGGCCGCCGGCGCGCGGGCCAGCTCGGGGCGCAGGGGCTGGCCGGCGGCCACCGCCCGCACCAGCGCCTTGCCCGCCAGGGCCTGCGGGTCGCGGGCGACGCCGGGGGCCTCGCGCGTGAGCTCCACCTCCTGCACCCGCAGGTCGGCCTCGCCCAGGACGGCGCCGGCCGGCAGGGGCGCCGCGGCCACCACGGCCGGTCCCCAGGCCGCGACCTGGGCCGGCACCAGCACGCTCCAGGCCGCGCCGTCGACGCAGCGCACGCCGAAGGTCACGCGGCCCCAGGCGCGCAGGCCCGGCGGCACGAAGGGCTCGGCGCGGCGGCAGGGCGCCAGCGTGGCGGCCGACTCCACCGGGCCCAGGCCCTGCACCTCATAACGGGTCAGGCCCTCGCGCACCGCGGTGGCGGCCAGCTGCTGCTGCAGCCAGGCGCGCAGCACGCCCTCGTCGAAGGAGACCTGGGCGCGCGCGGGCGCGGCGGCCAGGGCGGACAGGCCGGCGAGGCCGGCCAGGAGCAGGGCGGCGAGGGGGGACGGGGCGCGGCGGGCGCGGCGGGCGGGGCGGCGGTTCATGGGCAGTGACTGTAGGCAGCCGGGGCGCGGCGCTTGCCGCCAAAAGCTGCGCAAACCCGGCCTTTATCGGCGCTTAAGTTTCCGCATGCGGCTCCCACACTTGCCTCCACGCAGAAGACACGGACCCGCCCATGGACCTCTTCACCCGAACCCTCGACCACCAAGGCCGCGCCCTGGAGCTCCTGGCCAAGCGCCAGCAGGTGCTCTCGGCCAACATCGCCAACGCCGACACGCCCGGCTTCAAGGCCCGCGATTTCGATTTCGCCGCGGCGCTGGCCGACGCCCGCGCCGGCCAGGCCGGCCCGGTGGCGGCCGCCACGACCCGCGCCGGCCACCTCGCCCCGCCCGCCCGGGTGGACGAGGCGCAACTCAAGTGGCGCAACCCCGACCAGGCCAGCCTGGACGGCAACACCGTGGACCTGGACCGCGAGCGCGCCAACTTCGCCGACAACGCGGTGCGCTACGAGGCCACGCTGCGCTTCATCAACGGCCACGTGAAAACCATGTTGTCGGCCATCTCCGGCCAATCCTGAAGGGACACGCCGCCATGACCCTCTTCAACGTCTTCGCCATTTCCGGCAGCGCGGTCTCCGCGCAGTCCAAGCGCCTGAACGTGGTCGCCTCCAACCTGGCCAACGCCGACGCGGTGGCCGGCCCCGACGGCAAGGCCTACCAGGCCCGCCAGGTGCATTTCCAGGCCCAGGTGCAGGAGACCGGCGGCCTGCCCGGCGTGCGCGTCTCGGGCATCACCGAGAGCGAGGCGCCCGGCCGCCGCGTGCACGACCCGGCCCACCCGATGGCCGACGCGCAGGGCTACGTGACGCACTCCAACGTGAGCGTGGTCGACGAGATGGTCAACATGATCTCGGCCTCGCGCGCCTACCAGAACAACGTCGAAGTCATGAACACGGCGAAGCAGCTGCTCGCCAAGACCCTGCAGATGGGTCAGTAAAGGAGCGCAGAGATGGCCACCCCCCCGATCACCGGCACCACGGCGGGCACCGCCGCCACGGCATCGCCCGCCGGCAGGTCCTCCACCACCAGCGCCGCCGACCAGCAGGACCGCTTCATGCAGCTGCTGGTGGCGCAGATGAAGAACCAGGACCCGCTGAACCCGATGGACAACGCACAGATGACGAGCCAGATCGCGCAGATCAACACGGTCGCCGGCATCGAGAAGCTGAACACCACCGTCGAATCCCTCGCTGGCCAGTTCGCCAGCCTGCGCGAGCTGATGGCGCAGCGCCTGCCCGAGGCGATCGCTACCGACCCCGCCAACCCCAACACCTGAACCCGGAGACCGACATGAGCTTCCAGCAAGGCATCAGCGGCCTGAACGCCGCCTCCCGCAACCTCGAGGTGATCGGCAACAACATCGCCAACGCCGCCACCGTGGGCGCCAAGCTCTCGCGCGCCGAGTTCGCCGGCGTCTACGCCAGCGCCAACAGCGCCCAGGCGTCCAGCGACGCCGGCATGGGCGTGGAGATCTCCTCGGTCATGCAGCAGTTCACCCAGGGCCCGGTGCGCACCACCGACAACCCGCTGGACGTGGCCATCAACGGCACCGGCTTCTTCCAGGTCGCCCGCTCCGACGGCTCCGAGGTGGCCTACACCCGCAACGGCCAGTTCCACATGGACAACCAGGGCTATGTCGTGAACAGCCAGGGCATGCGCCTGCAGGGCTTCGCCATCGACCCGGTCACCGGCAAGGCCGCCGGCGTCTCCGGCTCCATCAACCTGCCGACCCAGGGCATCGCGCCCAAGGCCACCACCACCGCCAGCCTGGGCCTGAACCTCGACGGCCGCACCGCCGCGCCGACCGCCGCCACCCCCGCCTTCTCGCTGACGGACACCGCCTCCTTCACCTCGTCCACCGCGGTCTCGGTCTATGACCAGCAGGGCAACGAGCAGGTCGTCTCCCTGTACTTCCGCCGCACCGCGGTGGACAACCAGTGGGAGGTCTATGCTGCCATGAACGGCAGCGCCGTGCCCGCCGTCGCCGGCGGCGGCGCGCAGCAGCCCGCGGGCCTGCTCACCTTCAATGCCGACGGCACCCTCAACACCACCGCCAGCGGCAGCCTCGCCGGCGGCGCGCTGACCCCGGGCGACCTGGCGCTGGACCTGCCGTTCTCCAGCGCCACGCTGGCCGGCGGCGCCACCACCGCCCCGGTCTCGGTCTCCTTCACCGGCAGCACGCAGTTCGGCCGCAGCTTCGGCGTGACCCAGGTCTCGCAGGACGGCTACACCGCCGGCCAGCTCACCGGCTTCGGCGTGACCAGCAACGGCACGGTGGAAGCGCGCTACTCCAACGGCAAGACCGTCGGGACCGCGCAGATCGCGCTGGCGGACTTCCGCAACAACCAGGGCCTGGCGCCGGTGGGCGGCAACCTGTGGCGCGCCACGCCGGTCTCCGGCCAGCCCGCCCTGGGCGCGCCCGGCTCCGCCAACCTCGGCCTGCTGCAGGGCGGTGCGCTGGAGGACTCCAACATCGACGTGACCGCGCAGCTGGTCGAGATGATCACCGCGCAGCGCGCCTACCAGGCCAACGCGCAGACCATCAAGACCCAGGACCAGATGATGTCCACGCTGGTCAACCTGCGCTGATCCCCGCAACGCCAAGGCCTGAGCGATGGACCGCCTGATCTACACCGCCGCCTCCGGTGCCCGCGCCCTGATGCAGCGGCAGGACGGCCTCACGCACAACCTGGCCAACGCCAACACGCCCGGCTTCCGCGCCGACGAGGTGGCCTTCCGCGCGGTGCCCGTGCGCGGCGACGGCGCCAGCACCCGCGTGGTCTCGCTCGAGGCCACCGCCGGCTTCGACGCCAAGGCCGGCGCGGTGCAGTCCACCGGCCGCGATCTCGACGTCGCCGTCAAGGGCACCGGCTGGCTCGCGGTGCAGACGCCCGACGGCGGCGAGGCCTACACCCGCCACGGCGGGCTGGAGGTCAGCGCCGACGGCACCCTCGTCGTCTACAACGGCATGCCGGTGGTGGGCGAGGGCGGCACCGTCAACATCCCGCCCGGCACCAAGGTGTCCATCGGCGCCGACGGCACCGTCACCGCGCAGGCCGGCAGCGGCCCGGCCCAGGTGGTCGGCCGCCTCAAGCTGGTGAACCCCGCGCCGGGCGAGCTGCGCAAGGGGGCCGACGGCCTCATGCGCACCACCTCCGGCGACCCCGCCGAGGCCGACCCCGCGGTGCGGGTGTCGTCCGGCGCGCTCGAGGGCAGCAACGTCAACGTCGTCGAGTCGATGGTGGGGATGATCGCCGCCGCCCGCCAGTACGAGGTGCAGATGCAGCTGCTTCGCAACGCCGAGCAGAACGACCAGCACGCCGCGCAGCTGCTGTCCCAGCGATAACCCGAACCCGAACGGAGAGCCGCCATGATGCGTTCCCTTGCCACCGCCAAGACCGGCCTGGAGGCCCAGCAGACCCAGCTGGATGCCATCACCCACAACCTCGCCAACGGCAGCACGCACGGCTACAAGCGCGCGCATGTCGTCTTCGAGGACCTGATGTACCAGAGCATCCGCCAGGCCGGCGCGCCCGACACGCAGCAGACCCAGCTGCCCACCGGCCTGCAACTGGGCACCGGCGTGCGGGCCGTGGCCACCGCACGCAACTTCAGCCAGGGCGCGATCAATTCCACCGGCAACCCGCTGGACCTCGCCATCAACGGCGCCGGCTTCTTCCAGGTGCAGCAGCCCGACGGCTCCCTTGCCTACACCCGCGACGGCTCGTTCCAGGTCGACGCGCAGGGCCAGCTGGTGAACTCCAACGGCCTGGCGGTGAGCCCCGGCATCACCATCCCGGCGACCGCCACCGGCGTGACCATCGGCCGCGACGGCATCGTCACCGCGCAGATGCCCGGCGCCACCGCGCCGCAGCAGATCGGGCAGATCCAGCTGGCCTACTTCACCAACCCCGCCGGCCTGGACCCGCGCGGCGGCAACCTCTATGCCGAGACTGCTGCCTCGGGCAACCCGCAGACCGGCAACCCCGGCTCGCCGGGCCTGGGCGTGATCCACCAGGCGGCGGTGGAAGGCTCCAACGTGAACATCGTCGAGGAGCTGGTGGCCATGATCCAGACCCAGCGCGCCTACGAGGTCAACTCCAAGGCGATCCAGACCTCGGACCAGATGCTGGCCCGGCTGGCGCAGCTGTGAAGGGGGCCCCGCCATGCGCGCCCGCATCGCCCGATTCGCCCGCTTCGCCCGGCTCGCCCGCCTGCTCGTTCCCGCCGCCGCGGCCCTGGCGGCCGGCTGCGCCACGGTCACCGTGCCCCCGGTCGACATGCACGCCGGCAGCCCCGCGCCGCAGGCCGCGCCGCTGCCGCCGGCGCCCCACGGCGCCATCTTTCAGGCCGCCGGCCACCGCCCGCTGTTCGAGGACCGGCGCGCCCGCATGGTGGGCGACTCGCTGATCATCGTCATCGAGGAGCAGGTCAGCGCCAGCCAGCAGTCCACCAGCAAGATGGACCGCAGCGGCTCGGTCTCGGCCGGCGTCTCGGCCATCCCCTTCGGATCGGCCCGCCTGCTCGGGCGCCTGGGCGTGGACGCGAACTCCGCCGCCACCCACGACGCGGACGGCAAGACCGGCAGCAACAACAGCTTCTCCGGCACCATCACCGTCCTCGTGCGCGAGGTGCTCCCCAACGGCTACCTGCTGGTCACCGGCGAGAAGCAGATCGGCGTGAACCAGAACGTGGACGTGCTGCGCTTCTCGGGCATCGTCGACCCCGCCCGCATCCGCGGCGGCAACCTGGTCAGCTCGATGCACGTGGCCGAGGCGCGCCTCGAGCAGCGGGGCCGCGGCGACGTCGGCCGGGTCCAGGGCATGGGCTGGCTCACGCGCTTCTTCCTCAGCGTCGCGCCGGTCTGACCGGGGCGGGCAGGGCGGTTCCAAATCGCCCCCGAACCCCCGCCTTATCCGCGCTTAAGTTTCCGGCGCCGGCTTCCATACTCGGTCACGTCATGCAAGTCTGGAGGCCCCCCATGTTCCCGATCGCCCGGCACTTCCTCTGCGGCCTGGCCCTCGTCCTGGCAGCGGCCGCCCAGGCCGCCGGCGCCGCCAGTGGCGGCAGCGAGCGCATCCGCGACCTCGCCAGCGTCTCCGGCGTGCGCATGAACCAGTTGATCGGGTACGGCGTGGTCGTCGGCCTGGACGGCAGCGGCGACGCCACCAACCAGGTGCAGTTCACCGGCCAGAGCGTGCAGTCGCTGCTGCAGCAGTTCGGCGTGGCGCTGCCCCCGGGCGTGACGCCGCAGATGCGCAACGTGGCCGCCGTCATGGTGACCGCCGCCTTGCCCGCCTTCGCCCAGCCCGGGCAGCAGATCGACATCACCGTCTCCTCCCTGGGCAACGCCAAGAGCCTGCGCGGTGGCACGCTGCTGCTCACGCCCCTGAAGGGCGCCGACGGCCAGATCTACGCCATGGCCCAGGGCAACCTCGTCATCGGCGGCGCGGGCGCGCAGGCCGGCGGCAGCAAGGTCGCCATCAACCACATGCTGGCCGGCCGCGTGCCGGGCGGCGCCACCGTCGAACGCGCCGTGCCCAATGGCGCGCTGCAGGCCGAGACCCTGCAGCTCGAGCTCAATGCCACCGACTTCAGCACCGCGCGCCGGGTGGCCGCGGCCATCAACCGCAGCCAGGGCGCCGGCACGGCCGAGGCCCTCGACGCGCGGGTCGTGCAGGTGCGCCTGCCGACCCAGGGCTCGCGGGTGGACTTCATCGCCGAGATCGAGAACCTCGAGGTGCTGCTCGCGCCGCCGCAGGCGCGGGTGATCGTCAACGCCCGCACCGGCTCGGTGGTGATGAACCAGTCGGTACGCCTGGGTCCCGTCGCCGTGGCGCACGGCAGCCTGTCGGTCACCGTCTCCAGCACGCCCGTGATCAGCCAGCCCAATGCCTTCAGCGGCGGGCAGACGGTGCAGGCCGAGAAGGTCGACATCCGCGTGCAGCAGGACCCCGGCATCCTGTTCAACCTGCCCGCCGGCGCCGAGCTGGCCGACATCGTCAAGGCCCTCAACACCCTGGGCGCGACCGCGCAGGACCTGATCGGCATCCTCCAGGCGATCAAGGCTGCCGGCGCGCTCAAGGCCGAACTGGAGATCATCTGATGCAGGCGTCCAACGTCCTCGGGGTCGACGCCCGTTCGCTCGACGGCCTGCGCGGCCAGGCCGCCAAGGACCCGAAGGCGGCCAGCCGCCAGGCGGCGGTGCAGATGGAGTCGCACTTCATGCAGATGGTGCTGCAAAGCATGCGCGAGGCCACGCCCAAGGCCGACGGCAGCGCCGGCAACGACACCTTCACCCAGATGCTGGACCAGCAGTTCGCGCGCCAGTTCTCGGGCCGCCCGGGCGGGCTGGCCGACCTGATCGAGAAGCAGCTGAATGCGCAGATGAAGGCGCTGTCGCCGCCGGCTTCCGCGGCGGCACAGGCCGCGCCGGCCGGGCCCGCGCAGGACGCCGGCGCCCCGGCGGCGGCGGCTGCACCGGCCGGCCCCGCCGCGCCGCGCGCCGCGAACGCGAAGCAGCAGGCCTTCCTGGAGCGCATGCTCCCCCACGCCCAGGCCGCCGAGCGCGCCACCGGCGTGCCCGCCTCCTTCATCCTGGGCCAGGCGGCCCTGGAGTCCGGCTGGGGCAAGGGCGAGATCCGCAACGCCGACGGCAGCGGCTCGTTCAACCTGTTCGGCATCAAGGCCACGCGGGGCTGGCAGGGCGAGGTGGCCACGGTGAGCACCACCGAGTACGAGGGCGGCCAGCCGGTGCGCCAGTCCGCCCGGTTCCGCAGCTACGGCTCCTACGCCGAGGCCTTCACCGACTACGCCCGCCTGCTGTCCACCAGCCCGCGCTACGCGCAGGCGGTGCGCAGCGACAGCGCCGAGGGCTTCGCCGGCGCGATGCAGCGCGCCGGCTACGCCACCGACCCGCAGTACGCCGCCAAGCTGGCGCGCACCATCAACCACACGCTGGCGCTGCAGCGCGCGCTGGCCTGAGGAACGCCGCATGACCTCGCTCCTGAACATCGGCACCAGCAGCCTGGCCGCGGCCCAGGGGCAGCTGACCACGATCTCCCACAACATCGCCAACGCCAACACGGTGGGCTACTCGCGCCAGGAGGCGCAGCAGGCCACCGCCGGCGGGCTGATGACCGGCGCCGGCTTCTTCGGCCGCGGCGTCGACATGGCCACCGTGCAGCGGCGCTACGACCAGTTCGCCGCCGCCTCGGTGCTGGCCTCCACCTCGCAGGCCGCGGCCGACGCCTCGCGCTCCGAGGCCCTGTCCCAGCTCGACGCGCTGTTCGCCAACGGCGACCTCGGCGTGGGCGCCTCCATCGACCAGCTGTTCGCCGCGACCGGCGACCTCGCCAACCGCCCCGGCGACACCGCCACCCGCCAGGCCTTCCTGGCCCGCGCCGCGGACCTCGCGCAGCGCGCCACCAGCCTGGGCACGCAGCTGCAGGACCTGGCCACCCAGGCCGATGCCCAGCTCGCCCAGACCGCCACCCAGGTCAACGACCGGCTCGCCGAGATCCAGCGCCTGAACGAGCGCATCGCCAGCCTGGCCGCCGGCGGCCAGCCGCCCAACGACCTGCTGGACCAGCGCGAGCAGGCCATCGCCCAGCTCGGCGGCCTGATGGCGGTGCGCACCGTCACCGGCGCCGACGGCAGCATCAACCTCTTCACCCCCGGCGGCTCGCCCCTGATCGTGGGCACCCAGCGCAGCGTGCTGGTGGCGGCGCCCGACCCGTCCAGCCCCGGCACCACCGGCCTGCGCCTGGACATCGGCACCGGCACCAGCCAGTGGCTCGAGGGCCCCGACCTCGGCGGCGGCAGCCTGGCCGGCCTGATGCAGTTCCGCGACCAGGACCTGCAGGCCGCCCGCACCCGCCTGGGCAGCCTCGTGCAGGGCCTGGCCGACGCCTTCAACGCCCAGCACCAGCTCGGCACCGACGCCAATGGCGCGCCGGGGCAGCCGCTGTTCGCCGTGGCCCTGGCCACCGACGGCGTGGCCAACGGGCTGAAGGCGCTGGCGCTGTCCGCCGCCCAGGTGGCCACCGGCCAGGCCTCGATGGTCGAGGCCGGCGCCGCCAACACCGGCGGCGCGCGCGTGGCGGCCTTCTCGGTCACCCGCACCACGCCGGACAGCGCGCTGGCGGTCTCCATCACCTTCAACAACCCGCCGACCACCTTCAACATCACCGGCCTGGCCGGCGGCAACCTGAGCAACGTGCCGTACACGCCGGGCCAGGCCATCCCGCCCGCGCCGGCCGACTACAACGGCTGGCGCCTGACGCTGGAGGGCGCGCCCGCCGCGGGCGACAGCTTCGGCCTGCAGGCCACTGCCTACCCGCGCTCGGACAACCGCAACGCGCTGGCCCTCGGCCAGCTCGCGCGCCTGGCCGGTGCCAACGGGACCTTCAACGAGGCCTATGCCGGGCTGCTGGCCGATGTCGGCAACCGGGTCCAGGGGGCGCGCGAGATGGCCAATGTCTCCGCCGCCATGAAGGACGAGGCGCTCGCCCGCCAGGCCAGCGCCGCGGGCGTGAACCTCGACGAGGAGGCTGCCAACCTGCTGCGGTTCCAGCAGGCCTACCAGGCCTCCGCCAAGATCATCCAGGCCAGCCAGCTGCTGTTCGACACGCTGCTGTCGGCCACGCGCGGATAAGCGCCCAGCGAAGGACCCGCCATGCGACCCACCACGCTCCACACCTCCCAGACCGCCTTTGCCGGCATCGAGGCGCGCCAGACCCGCCAGTCGCAGCTGCAGCAGCAGCTGGGCACGGGCCTGCGTGTCACCCGCCCCGGTGACGACCCGGTGGCCGCGGCGCAGGCCGAGATGGCCCGCTCGCACCTGGCCCGGCTCGCGCAGGACAAGCGCGCCACCGACCTGGGCCAGGGCGTGCTCGCCAGCGCCGACGACGCCCTGGCCCAGGGCGTGAACCTGCTGCAGTCGGCGCGTGAGTCGCTGGTGGCGGCCGGCAACGGCGCCTACAGCCCGGGTGAGCGCCAGGCCCTGGCGCTGGTGCTGCGCGGCGCCCGCGAGCAGCTGCTGGCCCTGGCCAACACCCGTGACGGCGCAGGCGGTGCGGTCTTCGGCGGCCAGGGCACCAACGCCGACCCGCTGGCCGGCGACATGCCGGTGTGGTCCGCGCCCTCGGGCGTGCAGCGCATCGGCGAGGACGGCCGCTACGCCGCCAGCGTGGACGGGCGCAGCAGCTTCATGACCATCCCGCAGGGCAACGGCGTCTTCGTCACCGCCTCGGCCGCGGGCAACACCGGGGCCGGCTGGATCGAGCCCGGCGCGGTGGCCGACGCCACCCAGCTCACCGGCCACTCGCTGCGCATCGACATCGGCGGCGCGCCGGGCGCGCTGACCTACAGCGTGCAGGACCTCGACGCCGGGATCACCCTGGTCAGCGCGCAGCCGCTGCCGGCCGATGGCACGCTGACCCTGCAGGGCCAGCGCGTGAAGGTCTCCGGCACGCCCGCGCCGGCCGATGCCTTCAACGTGTCGCCGGCCGGCCGCCAGAGCGTGTTCCAGACGCTGGACGAGGCCATCGCCACGCTGGAGACGCCGATGTCCAACCCCGCCTATGCCGAGCGCCTGGCGCGGGTGCAGGCCGGCATCGACCGCGCCCTCGACGGCATGACGCTCACGCGCAGCCAGGTCGGCCAGGCGCTGCGCCAGGTGGAGGACGCCGCGCTCGCCGGCGAGGACCAGGCCCTGGCCGCCGAGACCCGCCGCAGCACCCTGCGTGACCTCGACTACGCCTCGGCCATCTCCGACATGCAGAACAACCAGACCGCGCTGGAGGCCGCCCTCAAGGCGTACTCCAGCGTCGGCCGGACCACGCTGTTCCAGCTACTGCAAGGCTAGGAACTCCCGCGTGGCGGCGTCCACGCATTCGGGGTCGAACGTTCCGGAAGGGCCCGCCATGATCTCCCTCTCGCTTTCGCTCCAGGCCCTGGCCCGCTGCTTCGGCGGCCGCCCGCGCTCCCGTCCCCCGGCCAGCTCCGGGGCATCGTTCCACGGCCGGGCGGTCTCGCCGCTGGACCCCGTCGCCAGCAGCCGCGGGGCCCCCCGGCCGACGCCGGCGCCATCCCCCACGCTGCGTGCCCGCGAGCCCCGCCAGGCGGCGGGTACGGGGCTGCTGGCATGGCTGCGGGCCCGGCTTGCCGCCGCGGGCCGGCCTCCTCGCGGCGGGACGGAGGACCGGCCGGCCCCGGCGCGCCACGAAGTCGTCCTGCTGCGCGCGGGCCATCCACAGGCCAATCGCAGCGCCGTCGCCTGCGGCCTGCGGCGGCAGCTGCGGACCCTGCCGGCCGGCGCCAGCGGCGAGGCCATCGTCCGCAAGGTCGGCGCCGACATCGTGGCCTGCAGGTCGTCGCTCACCGCCGCGGACAAGGCCCACATCCTGGCCGGCATGGCCGACGCGCTCCTCGAGCGCGAGGCCGACCCGCGGGCGCTGCGGGCGGTGCTCGCGCTGGCGAGCGGCGGCAGGTCGGCGGACGTCCTGTTCAACGATCCCCGCTACGGCCCGCGCATCGCCGGGATCCTGGCGCAGGCCCTGGGCCAGGCGGTGAGCGAGGCGGCCCCGGCCGGCGAGGCCTTCGGCCGGGAGGTCTGCGTCCATCTCGCCGCCCGCTGCGAGCCCGAGGCCCTGGCGCAGGCGCTGGCGCAATTCAACGAGGCCTGCGCCGAGCGCCTCGACCGGGCCTACGCCTTCCTCTGAGACGCTGCGAGCGAATCCATCACGCCCGGGCGGGCCGCCTTCATTCCCGGCTCCTGCGCGGGGGGCGCCTCAGCCCTCCACCTCCCGCACCAGGGCCGCCGCCGCCGGCGCCGGCAGGTGCAGCAGGGTCCCGAGCTGCGCGAAATCCTCGGCCAGCGCCGGGTTGTCCCAGCCGCGCTCCAGGTGGCGGGCGATGCGCACGGCCAGCGCCACGCACTGCTCGCCCGGCGCCGCCAGCCCGGTGGGCAGCAGGTGGGCGCGCAGCGAGGGGGGCAGCCCCCAGGCCTGCAGGAGTCGGTGCTCGATCACTGCCAGCTCCACGCCCAGCTCCGCACGCTGCGCCTGCGTCTGGCGCATCTGCGGGTCCTGCGCCAGCCGGGCGGCGATGGCGGCCGCCTCCTGCGGCGCCTCGCACCAGAGCAGCAAGCCGCCGAACTGGGTGAGGAGGGCGGCCTGGTGCAGCACCTCGGCGTCCTCGTCCTGGCGGTGCACCGCGAAGGCCGCGGCCAGGCGCGCCGCGCGGTGGGCCCGCTGGACCAGGTCCAGCGCGCCCGCCAGCGCCGTCGGGTTTCCGTCCAGGCGCTCCTCCAGCGTCTCCAGCGGCGGCGGGCCGTCGAGCGCATGGAAGAAGGGCTCGATCCCGAGCAGCACCAGGCCGGCCGTCACCGTTTCCACCGGCCGCGACAGCCGCGGCCCGAGCCGCTGCGACACCAGGGCCAGCAGCCGCAGCGTCATCAGCGGGTCGCGCAGGACCACGTCGGCCAGGGCGTTGGCGTCCACCCGGTCGGGCCGCGCGCGCCAGGCCTCCAGGGCCTCGCGGGTGGCGGCGAGGACCGGCGCGGGTCGGCCGGCGAGGCGGTCGGCCCAGCGGTCGGTCGTGGCGGCAGGTGCGGCGTGCATGACGCCTTCTTCGGCGCGCCGCGCCGAAGCTGTAGCCGGGTGGAACCATTACGGATGAGCAGCCACTGACGGACCATCCCGGAGGAGCCCGCCATGAGCCTGCCGTCCCTGCGTACCCGACTGGTTCGCTGGCTGCGCCGCCTGCGTGACGCGGCCCGGCGCTGGGCCGGCCGCATGCCCCTGGCCACCGAGGCGCCCGCCCCCTTGCCTGCGGGCCCCCTGTCCCCCCTCCCGGCCCGCGGCGTCGACGGCGCGGCGGGCGCCCGGTCCCGGCCTGGCGTCGAGTCCGTGGCCCTCAGGCCGGCGCAGGCCCTCGTACGCCGCGCGGCGGGCGCGCCGCCCGTGCCGCTGCCCCTGCGGCTGGTGCGC
The DNA here is from genome assembly GCF_052600055.1 of Ramlibacter sp. MAHUQ-53. Lineage (NCBI taxonomy): Bacteria > Pseudomonadati > Pseudomonadota > Betaproteobacteria > Burkholderiales > Comamonadaceae > Ramlibacter > Ramlibacter sp. MAHUQ-53. Next base: position 45,929 of record NZ_JBQWTS010000014.1, on the reverse strand, counting down.
GCCCTGCGGCGCGTCCTCGATCGCATCGACCCGCCCGCCCGGCCAGCCCCGGCCCGCGCAGGCCGCCTCACGCTGGCGCCGGTCGCCCCGGTGCTGCGGGTCGGCCCGTCCGCGGCGCCTGCCCGGCTGCCGGCACCCGAGCCTCCCGAGGCCGTTCGGTCGGCGGCGACGGCCCCGGCTTCCCAGGCGCCGGACCCGGACCCGGACCCGGACCAGGTGGCCATCGACGCACTCTTCGCCGAGCATGCCGGCGACATGCCGGGTCTGCTCGCCGCCTTGCGCGACCACCTGGCCCGTCAGGACTTCGCGGGCCAGCCGCACCGGCTGGCGCCGGTGGTGGCCGCGGTCACGCGGGACCCGGGGCCGATGCGCGAGGGGCCCACGCTGTTCGCCTTCTCGGCGCTGGTGGAGTTCCTGGTCCGGCACGCCGACCCGGCGCCCGTCGTGCGCGAGGTGCTGCTGACGGCCATCGCGCGCTGCCGGCCGGAACTCGCGTGGAGCCTGATGTTCGAGCTGTGCGCCCAGCTGGGCGGGGAGTGCATGCGCGAGGGCACCCGCGGCGCGCTGCATGCGTTCCTGATGGACCCGGGCCACCCGATGTCCAGTGCCACCCGCGCCCACATGCTCGATGCCTTCGTCAAGCGCGCACCGATGGTGATCGAGGACACGCCCGCGCCCTGAGGGGCCGGGCTGCCGGGAGACGCGGCCCGCGCGCCCCGCGTTCAGCGTTCAGCGTTCAGCGTTCAGCGTTCAGCGTTCAGCGTTCAGCGTTCAGCGTTCAGCGTTCAGCGGGCCCGGGCGACCTTGGTCGCCGCGGCGGCCTTGGGCGCCGCCTTCTGGGCCACGGCGCGCGCCGGGCCGGTGGCCTTGGCCGTCGCCTTGCCCCGGGCCTTGCCGCCAGCGCCGGCAGCGGCCACGCGCACCGGCAGTTCGACCACCACCGCCTGGCCCGGCTTGAAGCGGGCCGTGGGCGCGACATCGTTCCACTGCGCCACGTCGGTGGGCTTCAGGCGCAGGCGCGCGGCCAGGCTGGCCACGGTGTCGTTCTTGCCGGCCTTGACCGTGGTGCGGCGGGTCAGGATCTCGGGCGCGAGGCTCAGCTGCGCGTTGTCGGCGACATGGCCGGCCACGTCCTCGACCACGCCCGCGCCGCGCGGCGCCAGGACGGTGGAGCCCGCGCGAATCAGCATGCGCGGCGGGATGTTGTTGATCCCGCGGAATTCGGACTCGCTCATGCCCACGCGGCGGGCAGCATCGGCGACCGACATGGTGGCCGGCGCGGTCCAGGCCGTCCAGCTGGCATAGCGGCCCGCGGTGTAGCCGTCGAGGTTGCGCTGGAACACCTTGGCGTTGTCCCAGGGCAGCAGGATCTGCGGCGTGCCGGCGGCCAGGATCACCGGCTGCTTGAACGAGGGGTTGAGCGCCTTGAAGTCCTCCAGGCGGATGTCGGCCAGGCGGGCTGCCAGCTCCACGTCGATGTCGCGGGTGAGGGTGACGGTCTGGAAGTAGGGATGGTTCTCGATCAGGGGGAGCTCGACGCGCAGCGATTCGGGGCTGGCGACGATGTTCTTCACCGCCTGCAGCTTGGGCACGTAGTTGCGGGTCTCGTCGGGCATGTTCAGGTCCGCGTAAGAGGTGCCCAGGCCGGCGCGCTGGTTGCGCTGGATGGCGCGCGAGACGTTGCCCTGGCCCCAGTTGTAGGCGGCCAGCGCCAGGTGCCAGTCGCCGAACATGCCATGCAGCTTCTGCAGGTAGTCGAGGGCGGCGCGGGTGGAGGCCAGCACGTCGCGGCGGTCGTCGCGGAAGATGTTCTGGCGAAGCTCGAAGTCCTGCCCGGTCGCGGGCATGAACTGCCACATGCCGGCGGCGCGCGCGCTGGAGACGGCTTGCGGGTTGAAGGCGCTCTCGATGTAGGGCAGCAGCGCCAGCTCCAGGGGCATGTTGCGCCGCTCCAGCTCCTCGACGATGTGGAACAGGTACTTGCGCGAGCGCTCGGTCATGCGCTGGATGTAGTCCGGCCGGGTGGCATACCACTGCTCGTGCCGGCGCACCAGCTCGCCGTCCAGGTCCGGCATGGCGAAGCCGCGGCGGATGCGGTCCCACAGGTCCGGTGGGGTTTCCAGCGCCATGACGCCGCTGCCATGGGCGTCGCCCGGCGTGATCGGCTTGAGGGTCCCGCGGTAGGTGCGCGGCGCCGGGGTGGTGGCGGCGGCAGCAGCGGTGGGTGTCGGGACGGCGGCCTGGGGGGCGTTCCCGGCGGGTTCGGGCGGGACCTGGCCCGGTCCGGTGGCGCAGCCGGCCAGCCCCAGGAGCAGGGCCAGCGCGGCGAGGTGCAGCAGTTTCTTCATCTGAATTGGTTCTTCCATTCGCGCAGGGCGGCGAAGACCGCGGCCTCGTCGCCGCCGCCGGCCGCGGCATCGAAGCCGCGGGCCGCCTCGCGCACCGCGGGCAGCCGGGTGCGCAGGAACGGGTTGACCTCGCGTTCGAGCGAGATCGTGGAGGGCAGGGTGGGTTCGCCACGCGCACGCAGCTGTTCGCAGGCGTGCAGGTGATGGAGCAGCTTTTCGTTGCCGGGTTCCACGGCCAGGCCGAACTTCAGGTTGGACAGGGTGTATTCGTGCGCGCAGCACACCCGGGTGTGCCCCGGCAGCGCCGCCAGCCGGCCCAGCGAGGCCAGCATCTGCGCCGGCGTGCCCTCGAACAGGCGGCCGCAGCCGCCCGAGAACAGGGTGTCGCCGCAAAACAGCAGCGGCGCGCCGCCGGCGTCGTCGCAGTAGTAGGCGACATGGCCGGCGGTGTGGCCGGGCACGTCGATCACCTGGAACCGCAGGCCCAGCACGTCGACGGTGTCGTCGCCGCTCACGCGGGTGCAGGGCTCGGGAATGGGCTCGCGGGCCGGGCCGTAGACGGCGGCACCGGTGGCCTCGCGCAACGCCTGCACGCCGCCCGTGTGGTCCGCGTGGTGGTGCGTGACTAGAATCGCCTCGAGCCGCGCCCCGGCCCGCTGCAGCCCGGCGAGGACGGGGGCGGCATCGCCCGGGTCCACCACCACGGCCCGTTGTCCGTCATGCAGCAGCCAGAGATAGTTGTCCTGGAAGGCCGGCAGGGGTGTCAAGTTCATGAGCGAGCGGATTATAGGAATGCAGTCCTGGTTCGACACGCCCCCCGGCCGCTACCTGCGGGCCTGGGAGCAGGCGGCCTTCGACGAGGCCGTGGCCGACATCTTCGGCTACCACGCGCTGCAACTGGGCCTGGGCCCGCTCGACGCCCTGCGCACCAACCGCATGCCCCACCGCTGGCTGGGCCTGGAGCCCGGCGAGGACTGCCCGCCAGGCCCGGCCCCCGCCCTGCGCACCGGCCTGCATGCCTTGCCCTTCGACGCCGCCAGCCTGGACCTGGTGGCCCTGCCGCACTCCCTGGAGAGGAGCCAGGACCCGCACGCCACGCTGCGCGAGGTCGAGCGGGTGCTGGTGCCCGAGGGCAAGGTGGTGATCTCCGGCTTCAACCCCGCCAGCCTGTGGGGCCTGCGCCAGCGCCGGGCGCACCTGTACCGGCGCCTGGGCCTGGGAGAGCTGTACCTGCCGGCCGCGGGCGAGTTCATCGGCTGGCACCGGCTGCGGGACTGGCTGCGGCTGCTCAATTTCGAGGTGGAGGCCGCGCATTTCGGCTGCTGGCGCCCGGCCCTGGGCACCGAGCAGTGGCTGCAGCGTTTCGAGTGGATGGACGCGGTGGGCCAGCGCTGGTGGCCGATCTTCGGCGCGGCGTATTTCATGGTGGCGGTCAAGCGCGTGCGCGGGGCCCGGCTGATCGGCCCGGCCTGGAGGCGCCCGGCGACAATCGCGTCCGCGCCGATGCCCCTGGCCAATCGGGGGCACCGGGTGCGGCACCATCGACAAGACTCCACACAAGACATCGCTTCGTGAATTCCATCGTCATCTACACCGACGGCGCCTGCAAGGGCAACCCGGGCCCGGGCGGCTGGGGCGTCCTGCTCAAGTCCGGCCCCAATGAGAAGGAGCTGTTCGGCGGCGAACTCGGCACCACCAACAACCGCATGGAGCTCATGGCCGTGATCCAGGCGCTGCTCGCCCTCAAGCGCCCCTGCCACGTCACCCTCTACCTGGACAGCCAGTACGTCCTCAAGGGCATCACCGAGTGGCTCCCCGGCTGGAAGGCCAAGGGCTGGCGCACCGCGGGCAAGACCCCGGTGAAGAACGTCGAGCTGTGGCAGCAGCTGGACAAGCTGGTCAACGAGGGCGAGCACAAGATCGACTGGCGCTGGGTGCGGGGCCACAACGGTGACCCCGGCAACGAGCGCGCCGACGCCCTCGCCAATCGCGGCGTCGAGCTGGCCCTCAAGCGCTGAGGCGCCACGACCTTTCGACCTACCCCTTTCGGGGTGGGCTGTCGCGGGCTTGACGCGCCGTTCACACGGCGCTGATACATTGGCCTGTTACGCATCGAGACAAGTGCTGCGGGCACCTTCCTCCCCACCAGAGAATCAAAAGAAAGTTCGCGTCAATGGCAACCAGACCCCTTTACACCGTGGTGGCCGCCGTCGGCATCGCTGCCGCTTCCGGCGCTGCCTGGTGGTACCAGAACAAGCCCCAGCGCCCGGCCGATGCGGTTGCCGGCGCGGCGGCCCCGGCCGCTTCGGGGGCGGCCTCCGGCCCGGCGCGCGCGCCGTCCGTGGAGGTGGCGAAGGTGGAGGTGGCCCGGCTGGTGGATGACGCCCAGGCCGTGGGCACGCTGCGCTCCCGGCAGAACGTGGTGGTGCGCCCCGAGGTGAGCGGGCGCATCGCGCAGATCAATTTCCGTGACGGCCAGCGCGTGAAGCGCGGCCAGGTGATGGTGCAGCTCGACGACGAGCTGCCCCGCGCCCAGGTGGCCCAGGCCCGCGCCGAGTTGTCCATCGCGCAGGCGAACCACAAGCGGAACCAGGAGCTGGTGGCCCAGAACTTCATCAGCCAGCGCTCGGTCGACGAGAGCGGCGCGGCGCTCCAGGTGGCCCAGGCCAAGCTGGCCCTGGCCGAGGCCACCGCCAACCGCCTGCGCATCCTCGCGCCGTTCGACGGCATCGCCGGCATCCGCTCGGTGAACGTGGGCGACTACCTCAAGGACGGTGCCGACATCGTCAACCTCGAGGACCTGGACGCGATCCTCGTCGACTACCGCCTGCCGGAACGCTTCCAGACCAAGCTGCGCCCGGGCCAGGTGGCCAAGGTCGGCATCGACGCGCTCCCGGGCCGCAGCTTCAACGCCCGCATCCTGGCCATCGACCCGCTGGTGGACGCCAACGGCCGCTCGGTCGGCGTGCGCGGTTGCATCGACAACCGCCTGCAGCAGCTGCGTCCCGGCATGTTCGCCCGCGTGACCGCCGTCTTCGGCGAGCGCAGCGAGGCCCGCGTGGTGCCCGAGGAGGCCATCGTGCCCCAGGGCGGCAGGCAGTTCGTGATCAAGGTGGCCGACGGCGCGGACGGCAAGGTCGCCCAGCGCGTCGAGGTCAAGGTGGGCCTGCGGCTGCCCGGTAAGGTCGAGATCCTCGAGGGGCTCGAGCCGGGTGACACGGTGGTGGTCGCCGGCCAGCAGCGCGTGCAGCGCGATGGCATGGCGGTGCGCGTGGTCGAACCGGGCCGCGGCCCGGGCAATGGCGCGGCACCGGGCGCGTCGGCGCCGGCTGGCGCGGCCTCGGGCGCTGCGGCGCCGAATGCGACCGCGGCCTCCGCACCGGCCGCCGCGGTTGCCGCCACACCGGCTCCCGCCGCCGCGGCGTCTGCCCGCGCCGCCGGCAGGCCCGAACCCAAGCCCGAGGGCGTCGATCCGTGCCTGGCGCTGCTGGGCGGCGGGCCGGGCACCGGCGCCGGCCGCGACAAGCGCTCCTGATCGCGCAGGGAGGCCACCATGCAACTGCCCGAAATCTCCATCCGCCGGCCGGTCTTCGCGACCGTGCTGTCCCTGCTGGTGCTCCTGATCGGCGCAGTCAGCTTCAATCGGCTGTCGGTGCGCGAGTACCCCAAGATCGACGAGCCGGTCGTCACCGTCAGCGTGAAGTACCCCGGCGCCTCTGCCGAGGTGGTCGAGTCGCAGATCTCCAAGCCGCTGGAGGACTCCATCGCCGGCATCGACGCGGTCGACGTGATCACCTCGATCAGCCGGGCCGAGCAGAGCCAGATCTCGGTGCGCTTCCGCCTCGAGAAAGATGCCGATGCCGCCGCCGCCGAGGTGCGTGACCGCACCTCGCGCGTGCGAAACCGCCTGCCGGCCACCATCGACGAGCCGGTGATCGCCAAGGTGGAGGCCGACGCCTTCCCGGTGATCTGGCTGGCCTTCAGCAGCGACACCCTCAACCCGCTGCAGATCAACGACCTGGTGAACCGGGTCGTCAAGCCGCGCCTGCAGACCGTCACCGGCGTGGCCGACGTGCGCATCTTCGGCGAGCGCAAGTACGCGATGCGCGTGTGGCTGGACCCGGACCGCATGGCCGGCTACCGCCTGACCCCGCAGGACATCGAGGACGCGGTGCGCCGCAACAACCTGGACGTGCCGGCCGGCCGCATCGAGTCGAGCCAGCGCGAGTTCAGCGTGACCTCGCAGACCGACCTGGTGCGCGCCGGCCAGTTCGGCGACATCGTGATCCGTACCGTCAACGGCTTCCCGGTGAAGCTGCGTGACGTGGCGCGCATCGAGGAAGGGCCCGCCGACGAGCGCAGCGCGGTGCGCCTCAATGGCCGCCAGGCCATCTCCGCGGGGGTGATCCGCCAGGCCACCGCCAACCCGCTGACGCTGTCGGCGGGCGTGCGCGACATGATCCCCAAGCTCAAGGCCGACCTGCCCGAGAGCATCAACATCGAGGTCGCCAACGACAACTCGCTGTTCATCGACCGCTCGGTCAAGAACGTCTACAAGACCGTCGCCGAGGCCATCATCCTGGTGGCCCTGGTGATCTTCGTGTTCCTGCGCACGCTTCGCGCCTCGGTCATTCCCATCGTCACCATCCCGGTGAGCCTGATCGGCACCTTCGCGCTGATGGCGCTGGCCGGCTTCACCATCAACACGCTGACCCTGCTGGCGCTGGTGCTGGCCATCGGCCTGGTGGTGGACGACGCCATCGTGATGCTGGAGAACATCTTCCGGCACATCGAGGAGGGCATGGACCCGTTCTCCGCCTCCATCAAGGGCGCGCGCGAGATCGGCTTCGCGGTGGTGGCGATGACGCTGACCCTGGTGGCGGTGTATGCCCCCCTGGCCTTCACGCCGGGGCGCACCGGCCGCCTGTTCGTGGAGTTCGCGCTGGCCCTGGCCGGCGCGGTGCTGGTCTCGGGCTTCGTGGCGCTGACGCTCACGCCCATGATGTGTTCCAAGCTGCTGCGCCACAACCCGAAGCCGACCTGGTTCGACCGCAGCATGGAGCGCTGGCTCACCGCCCTGTCCACCGGCTACGCCCGGGCCCTGCGCTGGGTGCTGCTCACGCGCTCGGGCGCCGGCGGCGCGCGCGGCTGGCTGCTGCAGGCGCGCTGGCTGGTGCTGGCGGTGATGCTCGCCAGCGCCGGCGCCATCGCCTGGGTCTGGCCCTCGATGAAGTCGGAGCTGGCGCCGCTGGAGGACCGCGGCACCATCCTCACGGTGGTCAACGCGCCCGACGGCGCCACCCTCGAATACACCGACCGCTACGCCAAGGTGATCGAGCGCATCGCCAGCCAGTACCCCGAGTTCGACCGCATCTTCGCCAGCATGGGCAACCCCACCGTGTCCCAGGGCTCGGTGGTGATGCGCGCCCGCGCCTGGGAAGAACGCAACCGCACCACCCTGGAGGTGGCCCGCGAGATGGGGCCGCGCATCGCCGGCCTGGCGGGCGTGAGCGCCTTCGTGATCACGCCGCCCTCGCTGGGGCAGGGCTTCCGCGACCGGCCGCTGAACTTCGTGATCCAGACCTCGGACAGCTACGAGAACCTGAACCGGGTGACCCGGCAGTTCCTCGACGAGATGGCCAAGAACCCCGGCATCCTGCAGCCCGACGTGGACCTGCGCCTGAACAAGCCGGAGCTGCGCATCACCGTGGACCGCGACAAGGCCGCCGACCTGGGCATCGGCGTCGACGTGGTGGCGCGCGCGCTGGAGACCACGCTGGGCGGCCGCCAGGTCACCCGCTACAAGCGCGACGCCGAGCAGTACGACGTGATCATCCAGAACCGCGCCAGCGACCGCACCGTGCCGGAGGACATCGACTCGATCTACGTGCGCGGTCGCAACGACACCATGATCCCGCTGTCGGCCCTGGTGAAGACCCGCGAGAGCGTGAGCCCGCGCGAACTCAATCACTTCGGCCAGCGCCGCTCGGTCACCATCACGGCCAACCTCTCGCCCGACTACTCGCTGGGCCAGGCGCTGGAGTTCATGAACCAGACCGCGGCCAAGGTGCTCAAGCCCGGCTACAGCACCGACCTGAACGGCACCTCGCGCGAATTCCGCAACTCGCAGGGCGCGCTGGCCATCGTGTTCGTGCTGGCGCTGCTGTTCATCTTCCTGGTGCTGGCGGCGCAGTTCGAGAGCTTCGTCGACCCGTTCGTGATCATGCTGTCGGTGCCGCTGTCCATGATCGGCGCGCTGCTGGCGCTGAAGTGGTCGGGCGGCTCGCTGAACGTGTACTCGCAGATCGGCCTCATCACGCTGGTGGGCCTGATCACCAAGCACGGCATCCTGATCGTGGAGTTCGCCAACCAGCTGCGCGAGCAGGGGCTGGAGCTGGTGGATGCCGTGGTCAAGGCCGCGGAGCAGCGCCTGCGCCCCATTCTCATGACGACCGGCGCCATGGTGCTGGGCGCTGTGCCCCTGGCCATCGCCACCGGCGCTGGTGCCGAGAGCCGCCAGCAGATCGGCTGGGTGATCGTGGGCGGCATGTCACTGGGCACGGTGCTGACGATCTTCGTCGTGCCCACCATGTACCTGCTGTTCGCGCGCCAGGCCGTGCCGGGCGCGATCAAGGCCGAGGCCCGCGAGGCGTCGGCCCACCACGGCGACCTGATCGCCAAGTGAGCCTGGCCGCTCGCACCTCGTGAGGGTGCGGGCTGGTGAGCGCTGGCGGTGCCGGCGCCTCCTGCGGCGCGGTCGGCCCGGGGCCTCAGGCCTCCTCGGGCGCGGCCTCCTCGGCGCTGCGCGCGAACTGCTTGCGCACCAGCGCCTCGAAATCATCCAGCGGCAGGGGCCGCCCGAACAGGTAGCCCTGGAAGCGGGCGCAACCCACCTCGGCCAGGGCCGCCTGCTGCGCCTCGGTCTCGACCCCTTCGGCCAGCACCTGCAGGCCCAGGCTGTCGCCCAGGGCGACGATGGTGCGGGCGATGGCGCGGTCCCCGCCGCTGCCGGCGATGCCCACCACGAAGCGCCGGTCGATCTTGAGTTCGTCCAGCGGCAGGTGCTGCAGGTAGGCCAGGGACGAGAACCCGGTGCCGAAATCGTCCAGCGAGAAGGAGACGCCGTGCGACTTGAGCGTGCGCATGCGGCTGGCGGTGGCGCCGGGGTCGTCCAGCAGCACGCTTTCGGTCAGCTCCAGCTTCAACCGGTCGGGGCGCGCGCCGGTGGCCTCCAGGCGCGCCAGGATGTGGTCCACGAACGCCGGCTCGCGGAACTGGCGGGGGCTCACGTTGACGCCGATGGTCAGCGCCGCCATCACCGGGTCGCTGGCCCAGAAGGCGAGCCTTCGGCAGGCGCTGTCCACGGCCCATTGACCCAGCGCGGTGATCAGCCCGCCGCGCTCGGCCACCGGAATGAATTCATCCGGCGGCACCAGCCCGCGCACCGGGTGGCGCCATCGCAGCAGGGCCTCGGCGCCGATGATCCAGCCGGTGCCATCCACCTGGGGCTGGTAGAACAGCTCGAGTTCGCCGTCGGCCAGCGCCTTGCGCAAGCCCGCCTCGGTCTCGGCGACCGCCACCGCGCTGGCCTGCATGCCCGGCTCGAACAGCGTCACCGCATGCGCGCCGGCGCGCCCGTGGGTCAGGGCCAGTTCGGCCTGCTGCAGCAGGCCCTCGGCCGTTTCGGCGTCGTCGTCGCCGACGCGGGCGATGCCCACGGTGGCCGTGCAGTGCAGGTTGCGGCCCTCGACCTGCACCGGCTGCTGCGCCAGGTCCAGGAGGACTGCGGCCAGGCGGCGCATCTCGGTGGCCGCGATGTCCATCCCCGGCGACAGGCCCTTGGCCAGCACCGCGAACTCGCCGTTGCCCAGGTGGGCGACGACGCCCGAGTCACGCGCGCCCATGTCCAGGCGGCGGCCGATCACCTGCAGGAGTTCGTCGGCCTGCATCGTGCCGATGCGGGCATGCAGCGCGCCGAACTGCTCCAGGCCCACCAGCACCAGGGCGCCGCGCTCCCCGCGCCGGCGCATGTCGGGCAGGGCCTGCTCGAGGCGATCGAGGAACAGGCGGCGATTGGGCAGACCGGTCTGGGCGTCGGTGAAGGCCAGCACCTCGATCTGCTGCTGCGCCTGCTTGCGGGCAGTGATGTCGTGGACCACGCCGAGCAGGCATTCCACGCCTTCGAGCTCGAGCCGGGTGGCACTCATCTCGGCGACGATCACGCGCCCGTCGCGGGTGACGAACTCGACCTCCTGGTTGTCGCAGTGGCCGTGGAGCTGAAGGGTCCGCGTGAGCGCGATCCGGTCGCCGGGGCGTCGCCACAGCGATATCTCCAGCGCGGACCGGCCGATGATCTCGGAGGCCTTCCAGCCGAAGATCCGGGCAAAGCTGTCGTTGGCGGCGAGGAAGACGCCGTCGTCCAAGCGGGAGAGGCTGACCGCGTCGGGGATCGTGCGGAACGCGGTGCTGTAAAGCAGCTCGCTCTTTTCGAGCGCGTCATTCTGCCGCCGCAGGTTCATCAGCAGCATGTTGAACCGCTCGATCAGCTGCCCGATCTCGTCGGCGCGCCCGGGCGGCAGCGGCTGCACCCGGCCGGTGGCCAGGTCGTCCTCGGACAGGCCGGCGATGGCCTCGGCGGCCGCCTGCAGCGGCTCGAGCTGGCGGCGGATCACCCACCAGACCAGCAGACCCGAGGCCAGGGCCAGCACGGCGGAGGCCGCCAGCAGGCGCAACTGCATCTGGCGCGCCGGGGCGAAGGCGATCTCGGTGGGCATGGAGGTCACCAGGTACCAGTTGGCGACGGGGATGCGCTTGGCCGACGACAGCGATCGCACGCCCTGCGGGTTGGTGAGGATGGCGGAGCCCTCGAAGCCCTCGGCGAAGCGGTCGATCGCCGGCACGGCGCCCGGCGGCGGCATGGCGTCCATCACCCGCTTCGGGTCGGAGGCGGTGATCACCAGCCGGTGGTCCGGCGCCACCAGCAGGAAGGTGCCCTGCTGGCCGAACGGGCTGGCCTTCACCGCGTCGAGGAAGTTGGGCCTGTGCAGTTCGATGACGCCGGCGACCACCCCGGTGACCTCGCCGCGGATGTTGCGCACGGGCGCGGCCAGTACCAGCACCGGCACGCCCAGGGCCTTGCCCACCGTGGGGCGGCTGACGACGCGCTGGCCAGTGGCCATCACGGCGCGCACGTAGTCACGGTCCGAGTAGTCGAGGCCGACCCGGGGCACCGCCGTGGGGACCGAGGCGACCGCGGTGCCGCCGGGGTCGGTGATGAACAGGCCGCCATTGAACATCTGCTGGAGCGTCACCGAACCGGCGAGCAGCGCCTGCATGTCGCCCGGGTCCGCATGGCGCTGGCCGGCGAGCCGGCCGATCTCGTCCAGGGCCGCCAGGCGCTCGGACAGTTGCTGGTCGATGGTGTTCGCGAGGATCTTGCTGGCCTCGAACTGCTGCGCGCTCAGGAGCCGCTCGAGGTCGTCCTCGAGGAGGCGGTTGCCGTAGAGGCTGGTGGCCAGCGCGCTGGCCAGCATGACGACCAGGACCAGGATGGTCACCCGGGCCTTGACCGAGCTTCGGGTGAAGGCCTGGATGATGCGGTGCTGGTGCGGGGTGGCGAGGGGCATGCCCGTGTTCTCCTCGCCGCCGAGCTTAAACGAGCCGCAGGGGGGTCAGATCGCCCCGTCGAACATCAGCACGTCCACCTCGTCGCCGACGGCGACGTTGCCCTGCGCATGGTGCAGGACGACCAGGCCGTTGCCCTGGACCATCGAGCTGAGGACGCCCGAGCCCTGGTTGCCGGTGGTGCGCACGGTGAGGGCGCCGTCCGGCCCGGGGGCAACGATGCCGCGCTGGTACTCGGTGCGGCCGGGTTTCTTGCGCAGGGCCTCGGCGCTGCGCGCCCGCAGCAGCACGGGCGCCGTGTCGCGCGCGCCCATCATCCGCAGCAGGGCGGGACGCACGAAGGCCAGGAAGGTGACCATCACCGCCACCGGGTTGCCGGGCAGCCCGAACAGGACGGCGCTGCGTCCGCCCTCGGTGATGCGGCCCACCGCCATCGGGCGGCCCGGGCGCATGGCGATCTTCCAGAAGGCGACGTCGCCTAGCTGGCGCATCATGGCCTTGGTGAAGTCGGCCTCGCCCACGCTGACGCCGCCGCTGGTGATGATGGCGTCGGCCTGCGCCGCGGCCTGCCGGAAGGCGGCCTCCAGGCGGGCCGGTTCATCGCGCACCACACCCAGGTCGATGACCTCGCACCCAAGGCGCTGCAGCAGGCCGCGCACCGTGTAGCGGTTGCTGTCGTAGACCGCGCCCTCGCGCGGCGCCTCGCCCAGGCTCAGGATCTCGTCGCCGGTGGAGAAGTAGGCCACCTTCAGGCGGCGCACGACCTTCACCTCGGCCAGCCCCAGGCTGGCGACCAGGCCGCAGGCCGCCGGACCCAGGCGCTCGCCGCGCAGCAGGGCGGGGCGGCCCGCCATCAGGTCCTCGCCGCACAGGCGGCGGTTGTCGCCGGCCTTGAGCGCGCCGGCGGGGACCTCGATGCGGCCCTCGCCGGCGGGGCGGGTGAACTCCTGCGGCACCACCGTGTCCAGGCCCGCCGGCATGATGGCCCCGGTCATGATCTTCACGCACTGGCCCGGTCCGACCGCGCCCTGCCAGGCCTTGCCGGCCAGGGCGGTGCCGACCGGCTCCAGCACCAGCGGCGCGTCGGGGCGCAGCTGCGCGCCGTCGAAGGCGAAGCCGTCCATCGCGGAGTTGTCGTGGGGCGGCACGCTGATGGGGGAGACCAGGTCCTCGGCCAGCACGCGGCCCAGGGCATCGAGCACGCCCACCGTTTCGGACCCGGCGACGGGCTCGGCCAGGCGGGCCAGGAAGTCGTTGACCGCGGCGGCCGGCAGGGCCTGCGGGTCATAGCCCTGGAGCTCGGCGGCGATCTGCTCCAGTGTCTTCATCGCGGCTGCTCCAGCTGGCGCAGCTCGGCCAGGGTGTTGGCGTTGAAGAAGGCGTTCGGGTCGTCGAAGGGCACGACCACCTGCCGGTGCTGGGCGGTCCAGGCGTCGATCTTGCGGCCGCCGGCCTGGGTGAAGCGGGTCAGGCTGTCGATCAGGTCGGCCCGCAGCAGGCAGAACACGGGCTGGGTGCGCACCTGGCCGTCGGCCTCGGGCGCAGCGGCCATGGCGATCTCGGCATCCTGCGTCTCGAGCGCGGCGGCCAGGCGCTCGACCAGGTCCAGCGGGAACAGCGGCGTGTCGCAGGGCACGGTGACGAGGTAGGGCGTCTCGCAGTGCGACAGCCCGGTCATGAACCCCGCCAGCGGGCCGGCGAAGTCGGGCAGGGCGTCATGCCACACCGGCGCGCCGAACGACTCGTAGGCCGAGAGGTTGCGGTTCGCATTGACCAGGACCTGCGCCACCTGCGGCTGCAGCCGCATCAGGGTGTGCAGGGCCAGGGGGATGCCGTTGAAGTTCTGCAGGCCCTTGTCGACCCCGCCCATGCGGGAGCCGCGGCCGCCGGCCAGGACCAGGCCGGTGATGTCGAGGGAAGTGATCATCCGCCGATGTAGCTCATTTCGACGCGACGGCGGCCGCTGCCCGTGTCGGGCGCCAGCTCGCTGCGCAATTGGGAATAGCGGTCCGCGCGGCCCTGCCAGAGGTGGCCCACGGCCGCGGCGAGTTGGGCATCGCTGGCGCCGCCGCGCACCAGGGCGCGCAGGTCGTGGCCCTGCGAGGCGAAGAGGCACAGGTAGACCTGGCCCTCGGTGGACAGGCGGGCGCGGTTGCAGTCGCCGCAGAAGGCCTGGGTGACGCTGCTGATGAAGCCGACCTCGCCGCTGCCGTCCGCATAGGCCCAGCGCTGCGCGGTCTCGCCCGGCGCGCTGTGTTCCAGGGGCGCCAGGGGCATCTCGGCGTGGATCAGGCGCTGGACCTCGGCCGAGGGCAGGACTTCGTCCATGCGCCAGCCGTTGGTGGCGCCCACGTCCATGTACTCGATGAAGCGAAGCACGTGGCCGGTGCCGCGGAAGTGCCGCGCCATCGGCACGATCTCGTGGTCGTTGGTGCCGCGCTTGACGACCATGTTGACCTTGACCGGGCCCAGGCCCGCCCGCTTGGCCGCGTCGATACCGGCCAGCACCTCGGCCACCGGGAAGTCGACGTCGTTCATGCGGCGGAAGACGAGGTCGTCCAGCCCGTCGAGGCTCACCGTCACGCGGTTCAGGCCGGCGGCCTTGAGCGCGGCGGCCTTGCGCGCCAGCAGCGAGCCGTTGGTGGTGAGGGTCAGGTCGGGCGGGGCGCCGTCGACGGTGCGCAGCTGGGCCAGCTGCGCGATCAGCACCTCGATGTTCTTGCGAAGCAGGGGCTCGCCGCCGGTGAGCCGGATCTTGCGCACGCCCAGGGCCATGAAGGCGCGGGCCACGCGGGTGATCTCCTCGAACGTGAGCAGGTCGGCATGCGGCAGGTAGGGGTAGTCCTTGTCGAACACCTCCTTGGGCATGCAGTAGCTGCAGCGGAAGTTGCAGCGGTCGGTCACGCTGATGCGCAGGTCGCGCAGCGGCCGGCCCAGGGCATCGGCGACGCGCCCGTCAGCGGGCAGGGGCTGTTCGGGCACGGCCATCGGCCGGCCGGCGGGGCGATGGGGTACCAGGGGAATCACGCGTTCAGCCATGGCGTGATTGTCCTTCACCCGGGAGGCCCATGGCGTGGCGGCCCGCGTGGCGCCAGAACGCGCTGAACGAGCGCGCCGCCGCCGGAGGCGCCGCGAACAGGCGGGGCACCGGCCGGGCCTGCACGCCCAGGCTGGCCCAGGCCTGCCGGTAGCCCGGGAAGGCGCAGGCCGTCGCGGTGGCTGGCCGGCGGGCCAGGTGCAGTCGGTGCAGGTCACCGAGCCAGATCGCGTCGCAGCTCGCCGCCATCGCGCCCAGCATGAAGCGCCAGCGCCGCTCGCTCCAGGGCCAGTCCACGTGGGCGGGCAGGTGGACCACGCCGAGGCGGAAGGCGCCGGGCGTGCCGCCCGGGCCCAGGGCCCAGGGGTGCACGAGTTCCAGCGGGCGGCCCGCGGTGTCGGGGGCTTCGCCCCGGGACAGGGGACAGGACAGGCCCGCGAGCAGGCCGGCCGGCGGGGCCGCCAGCAGCGAGGGCTCGGCCACGCCTGGCGCGTCGGGGCGCTGCGGGCCGAGGTCCGCAGCGCGGTAAGCCAGCCCCGCCAGCGCCTCGTCGCCGGCGTCGATCACGGTGCCGGTGCTGTCCCAGGCCGCGGCCGCGCCGGCCGGGGCGAACGCTGCCACGTTCCGCGCGTTGAACAGGTAGGGCTTGGCCGAAAAGCTGCCCGCCACCCACTGCCAGCCGAGGTGGTTGCTGGCGAGGTCGCCATCGAGCAGGTGGCCCCACAGCCAGTCGGCCCCGGCGCGCCAGCGGACCTTGCGCAGGTGGACGAGGTAGCTCGCCAGCCAGAGGCGGGCGTGGTTGTGGAGGTAGCCGGTGGCGTACAGCACGCGTACCGCGGCATCGATGGCCGGCACGCCGGTGCGTCCCTCGCGCACGTCGGCCGGCACGGCGTCGGCATAGCGCCCGGGCCAGGGCAGGGTGGGGCGCATGTCCTCGAGGATCGCGTCGCCGGCGTGGGCCCAGGCGTGGTGGAAGAACTCGCGCCAGCCGAATTCGCTGGCCAGCTTGTCCTGCGGGCCGAGGCCGTGGCGGCGGTCCACGACGGCGGCCACCTCGGGCAGGGTCACCAGCCCGTGCGTCAGGTAGGGCGACAGGCCGGTGACCGCGCCATCGAGCCGGTTGCGGGTGCGGGCGTAGGGGCCTGGCTCGGCGCGGGCCGCCCGCGCCAGGGCGGCCTCGCGCGTCGGCTCGAAGCTGCGCAGGTGCGCAGGAACGCCGAGGCGGTCCAGGGTCTCGGGGGAAAACGGCATGCGCCGCATTGTTGGCGCATCGCGCCGCGCCCGCCCGCGCCGGGGCTTTCAGCGGGGCTGGCCGTGGCGGATCGCGACCGTCTTGACCGTGGTGAACCCGTACAGGGCCTCGAAGCCCTTCTGGCGGCCGTGGCCCGAGGCCTTCACGCCGCCGAAGGGAAGCTCGACGCCGCCTCCCGCGCCGTAGTTGTTGATGAACACCTGGCCGCTGCGGATGCGGCGGGCCATGCGCAGCTGGCGGCCGCCGTCACGGGTCCAGACGCCGGCGACCAGGCCGAACTCGGTGGCATTGGCCAGGCGCACCGCCTCGTCCTCGTCGGCGAAGCGCATGGCGGCCAGCACCGGGCCGAAGACCTCCTCGCGGGCCAGCCGGTGGCCCGCGGGCACGTCCCGCAGCAGCGCGGGGGCCTGGTAGAAGCCCGACTCCGGCGCCTCGTCGACGATGCGGCCCTCGGCCACGATGGGAATGCCGGCATGCTGCGCGTCGGACAGGAAGTCCCAGACCCGCTGCATCTGCCCGGGGCGGATCAGGGGGCCGAGGTCCAGGTCCATCGACGCCGGCCCCACCCGCAGCCTGGCGAAGGCCTCGCCCAGGCGCTCCATCAGGGGCTCGTACAGGCCGTCCTGCACCAGCAGGCGCGAGCCGGCGGAACAGGCCTGGCCGCCGTTCTGCGAGATGGCGGCCAGCACCGTGGGCACGGCCAGGCCCAGGTCGCAGTCGGCGAACAGGATCTGCGGGCTCTTGCCACTGAGCTCCAGCGTCACCGGGCAATGCCGCAGGGCCGCGGCCTGCTGCACCTGCACGCCGGTCTGCGAGCTGCCGGTGAAGCTGATGTGGTCCACCTCGGGGTGGCGCACCAGCGCGTCGCCGGCCTCGTGGCCCAGGCCGGTGACCACGTTGATCGCGCCGGCGGGAAAACCGCAGTCGGCCGCGAGCTGGGCCACCCGCAGCACCGACAGGCAGGCGTCCTCGGCCGGCTTGACCACGCAGGTGTTGCCCGCGGCCAGGGCCGCCGCCACGCTGCGCCCCAGCAGCTGCATGGGGTAGTTCCAGGGAATGATGTGCCCGGTGACGCCGTACGGCTCGCGCCAGGTCAGGACGGTGTAGTCCTCGTCATAGGGCAGGGTCTGGCCGTGCAGCTTGTCGCAGGCGCCGGCATAGAACTCGAAGTAGCGCGCCAGCATGGCGGCATCGGCGCGCGCCTGGCGGGTCGGCTTGCCGCAATCGCGCTGCTCGATCCCGGCCAGTTCCTCGGCATGGGCCGCCACCGCCTGGGACAGCCGCATCAGCAGGCGCCCGCGCTCCGGAGCGCCCATGCGGCTCCAGACCGCCTCGAAGCACTGGCGCGCGGCCCGGGCCGCGCGGTCGATGTCCTCGGCGCTGCCCCGGGCGATCTCGTCGTAGGGCAGGCCGTCGGAGGGGTCGACGACCGGCAGCGTGCGGCCGGTCGACCCCGGGGTCGGCGCGTTGGCGATGAAGTGCTGTTGCATGCAGCCCCCTCGGCGCCGCCGCGATCAGCCGCCGTGGAAGCGCACCACCAGCGGCACGATCAGGAGCGCCACGATGTTGATGATCTTGATCAGCGGGTTCACGGCCGGGCCGGCCGTGTCCTTGTACGGATCGCCCACGGTATCACCGGTGACGGCGGCCTTGTGGGCTTCCGATCCCTTGCCGCCGTGGTGGCCGTCCTCGATGTACTTCTTGGCGTTGTCCCAGGCGCCGCCGCCGGTGCACATGGAGATGGCGACGAACAGGCCGGTGACGATGGTTCCCATGAGCAGGCCGCCCAGGGCCTTGGGGCCCAGCGCCAGGCCGACCACGATCGGCACGACCACGGGCAGCAGGGAGGGGATCACCATCTCCTTGATGGCGGCGCCGGTGAGCATGTCCACCGCCTTGCCGTACTCGGGCTTGCCGCTGCCGTCCATGATGCCCTTGATCTCGGCGAACTGGCGGCGCACCTCCACCACCACCGCGCCGGCCGCGCGGCCCACGGCCTCCATGGCCATGGCGCCGAACAGGTAGGGGATCAGGCCGCCGATGAACAGGCCGATGATCACCATCGGGTCGGACAGGTCGAAGCTGATCGCCTTGCCGTAGGTCTCGAGCTTGTGGGTGTAGTCGGCGAACAGCACCAGCGAGGCCAGGCCCGCGGAGCCGATGGCGTAGCCCTTGGTGACTGCCTTGGTGGTGTTGCCCACGGCGTCCAGCGGGTCGGTGATGTCGCGCACCGAGGCGGGCATCTCGGCCATCTCGGCGATGCCGCCGGCGTTGTCGGTGATCGGGCCGTAGGCGTCCAGGGCGACCACGATGCCGGCCATGGACAGCATGGACATGGCGGCCACCGCCACGCCGTACAGGCCGGCCAGCGTGTAGGCCGCGATGATGGCGGCGCAGACGAACAGCACCGGCCAGGCGGTCGAGCGCATCGAGACGCCGAGGCCGGCGATGATGTTGGTGCCGTGGCCGGTGGTGGAGGCCTGGGCGATGTGGCGCACCGGCGAATACTGCGTCCCGGTGTAGAACTCGGTGATCCAGACCAGCGCGCCGGTCAGCACCAGGCCCACCACGCAGGCGCCGAACAGGCGCATCTGCGAGCCGGAGGCGGCGACGGCGTCGTCGGGCACCAGCCACACGGTCACGCCGTAGAAGGCCACCAGCGAGAGCACGCCGGCGATGGCCAGGCCCTTGTACAGGGCGGGCATCACGTTGCGCATGCCGGGCGTGGCCTTGACGAAGCCGCAGCCGATGATGGAGGCGATGATGGACACGCCGCCCAGCGCCAGCGGGTACAGCGTGGCCGCCACCGGCGCGGCGGTCACCAGCAGGGCGCCCAGCACCATGGTGGCGATCAGCGTGACCGCGTAGGTCTCGAACAGGTCGGCGGCCATGCCGGCGCAGTCGCCGACGTTGTCGCCCACGTTGTCGGCGATCACCGCGGGGTTGCGCGGGTCGTCCTCGGGAATGCCGGCCTCGACCTTGCCCACCAGGTCAGCGCCGACGTCAGCGCCCTTCGTGAAGATGCCGCCGCCCAGCCGGGCGAAGATGGAGATCAGCGAGGAGCCGAAGGCGAAGCCGATCAGGGGATTGAGCACCACCGAGAGCTTGCGATCCGGGGTGGCCGCGCCGTTGCCGACCAGGAACCAGTAGAAGGCCGTCACGCCCAGCAGGCCCAGGCCCACCACCAGCATGCCGGTGATGGCGCCGCCGCGGAAGGCCACGTCCAGCGCCGGGCCGATGCCGCGGGTGGCAGCCTGGGCGGTGCGCACGTTGGCGCGCACCGAGACGTTCATGCCGATGAAGCCGCAGGCGCCAGAGAGCACCGCGCCGACCACGAACCCGGTGGCGGTCAGGCCGTCCAGGAAGATGCCGATCAGGATGGCCAGCACCACGCCGACGATGGCGATGGTGGTGTACTGGCGCGCCAGGTAGGCCGCCGCGCCGGCCTGGATGGCCGCGGCGATCTCCTGCATGCGGGGGTTGCCGGCGTCCTGCGAGAGGATCCAGCCGCGGGCCCAGAAACCGTAGATCACGGCCGCCAGTCCGCAGACGAGCGCCAGGATCAGCGCCGAGTTGCCTGTCATCTTCTTCTCCTACAGTCTTTGTTGAACTTGGAGGAAGCCACGCAGGCGGGGCTTCCGCTGCGTTGCTTCCTCGTGGCTCCCTGACTGCCGGAGACGATTGGCCAACAAGGGCAATATACAGGTGGGTTGGCGCGTCAGAACCGGGAAAGGCGAGGATGAGAAACTAAAATCAGGGTTTTTCCCGAGACATTCACGAGACAACACGAGACTTCCACCATGTCCCTCGACCAAGTTTCCGCCGGCAAGAACATCCCCGATTCCTTCAACGTGATCATCGAAATCCCGATGAACGCCGACCCCGTCAAGTACGAGGTCGACAAGGAGTCGGGCGCCATCTTCGTGGACCGCTTTATGAGCACCGCGATGCACTACCCGACCAACTACGGCTACGTGCCCAAGACCATCTCCGGTGACGGCGACCCGGTCGACGTGCTGGTCATCACCCCCGTGCCCCTGATCCCGGGCGTCGTCGTACCCTGCCGCGCCATCGGCATCCTGAAGATGCAGGACGAGGCCGGCGAGGACGGCAAGGTGCTGGCCGTGCCGATCGACAAGATCCTGCCGATCTACACGCACTGGCAGAAGCCGGAGGACATGAACCCCCTGCGCCTGAAGACCATCGCCCACTTCTTCGAGCACTACAAGGACCTCGAGGCCGGCAAGTGGGTCAAGGTCCTGGGCTGGGAAGGCCCCGAAGCCGCCAAGAAGGAAATCCTGGACGGCGTCGAGAACTACAAGAAGGCCCAGCAGGGCTGATCGTCCCCGGCCTGGTCGCCAGGCCGGCTTCAGGCGGCCCGGAACGGGCTGCGGGCTTCGAGGTGCTCCAGGTACGCCTCGACGCCCTGGCCCTCCCGTTCGAGGAACCGCTCCACCGCATCGGCGAACGCCGGGTGCGCCAGCCAATGGGCGCTGCATGTCTTCACCGGCATCAGCGCCCTTGCCATTTTGTGCTCGCCCTGCGCGCCGCCCTCGAAGCGGTGCAGGCCCCGGGCAATGCACCACTGCAGCGGCTGGTAATAGCAGGCCTCGAAGTGCAGGCAGTCGACCCGCTCCAGCGCACCCCAGTAGCGGCCGTAGGCCACGCCGTCACCGGTGGCCACCAGGCTGGCGGCGATCGGCCGGCCGCCGCGCTCGCCCACGAACATGACCCAGTGCTGCGGCATGTCGGTCGCCATGCGGGCAAAGAAGTCCCGGGTCAGGTACGGGGGGTTGCCGTGCTCGCGGTAGGTGCGCTCGTAGCACCGGTAGAAGAAGTCCCAGTCGGCCGGCGAGATCGCCGCGCCCTCGAGCGCGCGGAAGCCCACGCCGGCCTCGGCCACCTTGCGCCGCTCCTGGCGGATCTTCTTGCGCTTGTCCTGCGCCAGGCTGGCGAGGAAGGCGTCGAAGTCGGCGTAGCCGGCGTTGTCCCAGTGGAACTGCACGGTGCTGCGGGCCATCAGGCCCTCGGCTTCGCAGGCGGCCGCGTCCGCCTCGGAGAGGAACAGCAGGTGCAGGGAGGACAGGCCTTCCTCGCGGCACCAGGCGACCAGGGCCCGCACCAGCGCCCGGCGGGCTTGCGCGTCGCGCGCCAGCAGCCGGGCGCCGGGCACCGGCGTGAACGGCACGGCGACCAGCCCCTTGGGGTAGTAGGCCAGGCCGTGCTGCTCGTAGGCGTTGGCCCAGGCCCAGTCGAACACGTACTCGCCGTAGGAGTGGGCCTTGCGATAGAGCGGGCAGGCTGCCTGCAGTTCGCCCCCGCGCCACAGGGTCAGGAAGGCCGGGGTCCAGCCGGTGCGCGGCGCGGCGCTGCCGCTGGCGTGCAGTGCGCCCAGGTACTCGTGGCGCATGAACGGGGTCGGCTGGGCCTCGTGGGCCAGCAGCGCGTTCCAGGCGTCGCGCGGGATCCCGGCGGGGTCGGCGAAGAGGCGGGTGACATAATCGAACGAGTTGTTTTTCACTGCTGGAATGGCCCTCAACATCTGTATAGCCCAGCTCAATGTCGTGGTGGGCGACATGGCCGGCAATGCCCGCAAGATCATCGACGCCGCGCGCGAGGCCTACGCCCGGGGCGCCCGGCTGGTCGTCACCCCCGAGCTGTCCCTGTGCGGCTATCCCGCGGAGGACCTGCTGCTGCGCCCGGCCTTCATCGCCGCCTGCGATGATGCCCTGGACGCGGTGGCCCGCGAGCTCGCCGGGTTGAAGGGGCTGCACGTGGTGGTGGGGCACCCGAAGGGCGGCGACGTCCGCAGCCGCTCGGTCCAGGTCCAGCGCCGGCTCAATGCCGCCAGCGTGGTCTGCGAGGGCCGCGTCGTCGCCAGCTACGCCAAGCGCGAGCTGCCGAACTACCAGGTCTTCGACGAGCGCCGTTACTTCGCGCCCGGCGAGGGCAGCTGCGTCTTCGAGGTCGAGGGCGTGCGGGTGGGGCTGCTGGTCTGCGAGGATGCCTGGTTCGAGGCGCCGGCCCGCGACGCGCGCGATGCCGGTGCCCAGGTGCTCGCCGTCATCAACGCGTCCCCGTTCCATGTGGGCAAGGGCACCGAGCGCATCGCCCGCATGGCCGAGCGCGCCCAGGCCGTGGGCCTGCCCCTGGTCTATGCCCACCTGGTGGGCGGGCAGGACGAGGTGGTGTTCGACGGCGCCTCCTTTGCGGTCTCGGCCGCCGGCGCCCTGGTGGCCCGCGCGCCGGCCTTCCGCGAGGCCGCCTTCATGCTCCAGGCGCAGGCCGGGGCGGGCGGCGTCACGCTGTCCGGCGCCCTGTCCCAGGTGCACAGCGACGAGGCTGACCTGTGGGATGCGCTGGTGCTCGGCGTGCGCGACTACGTCGGCAAGAACGGCTTCCCCGGCGTGCTGCTCGGGCTGTCGGGCGGCATCGACTCCGCCCTGGTGCTGGCCGTCGCGGTCGATGCCCTCGGCGCCGACAAGGTGCGCGCGGTCATGATGCCCTCGCCCTACACCGCCGACATCTCCTGGATCGACGCTCGGGAGATGGCCCGGCGCCTGGGCGTGCGGTATGACGAGATGTCCATCGTGCCGATGTTCGAGGCCTTCAAGGCCACGCTCGCCACCGAGTTCGCCGGCCTGCCCGAGGACACGACCGAGGAGAACCTGCAGGCCCGCATCCGCGGCACCCTGCTGATGGCGCTGTCCAACAAGTTCGGCAGCATCGTGCTGACCACCGGCAACAAGAGCGAGATGGCCACCGGCTACTGCACGCTCTATGGCGACATGGCCGGCGGCTTCGCGGTGATCAAGGACCTGCTCAAGACCCGCGTGTTCAGCCTCGCGCGCTGGCGCAACGCCAACGACCCGTACGGCACCGGCGCCAGCCCGATCCCCGAGCGCATCATCACCCGCCCGCCCAGCGCCGAGCTGCGCCCCGACCAGAAGGACCAGGACAGCCTGCCGCCCTACGAGGTGCTGGACGCGATCCTGGAGCGCTACATGGAGGAGGACGAGGGGGTGGAGGAAATCGTCGCCGCCGGCCATGACCGGGCCACGGTCGAACGCATCGCCCGCCTGATCCGCATCAACGAATACAAGCGTCGCCAGGCGCCGGTGGGCATCCGCGTGACCCACCGCAGCTTCGGCAAGGATTGGCGCTATCCTATTACCGCGCGTTTTCGCGCCTGACTCCCCGAAAGAAGCAAGACAAGTTCCATGAAACAGATCACCGCCATCGTCAAGCCGTTCAAGCTCGAGGAAGTCCGCGAGGCCCTGGCCGAATGCGGCGTCACCGGCCTGACGGTCACCGAGGTCAAGGGCTTCGGCCGCCAGAAGGGCCACACCGAGCTGTATCGCGGTGCCGAGTACGTCGTCGACTTCCTGCCCAAGGTGAAGGTCGAAGTGGTGGTGCGCGACGACGTGGTCGACCAGTGCGTGGACGCCATCGTCAAGGCCGCCCGCACCGGCAAGATCGGCGACGGCAAGATCTTCATCACCTCGGTCGAACGCGTGGTTCGCATCCGCACCGGCGAGATCGACGAAACCGCGATCTGACGGGCCCGGCCGCGCGGCGCCAGGCGCCGCGCGGGTCGCCTCAGATCTGCGAGAGGTCGGCCGGCGCCTTGAGCCCGGCTTCCTGCACCAGCGCCGCGAGCAGTTCCGGCGCGTCGCCGCCGGTGCGCACCAGCCCCATCTGCCAGTCGTTCATGAAGCCGTGGCCCACGGCCGACCGCATGAACGCCATCATCGGCGCCCAGTAGCCCGCCACATCCAGGATGCCCACCGGCTTGTCGTGGTAGCCGAGCTGGCGCCAGGTCCAGACCTCGAACAGCTCCTCGAAGGTGCCGATGCCGCCGGGCAGCGCCAGGAAGGCGTCGGCGCGCTCGGCCATCATCCGCTTGCGCTCGTGCATCGTTTCCACGATGTGCAGCTCGGTGCAATCGCGCTTGGCGAACTCCTTGTCCACGAGGGCGCGGGGGATGATGCCGACCACCCGGCCGCCTGCCGCCAGGGTGGCGTCGGCGACCTGGCCCATGAGCCCGTTATTGCCGCCCCCGTAGACCAGCTGGCCGCCGTGGCGGCCGATCCAGTGGCCGACCTCGCGGGCCACCTCGGTGAAGACGGGGTCGTTGCCGGGGCGCGAGCCGCAGTAGACGCAAATGGAAAAATTCGGGGTCATCAGACGAAGAAGCGTTGGTGGAGGGCGGCAGCCCAGATGCCGCCGGCCAGCAGCAGGCACAGCAGGACGGCCGCGCTGCCCATGTCCTTGGCGCGCTTGGACAGGCTGTGCCACTCGGGGCCGATCCGGTCGATCGCGGCCTCGATGCCCGAGTTGAGCAACTCCACGATCATCACCAGCAGCACCGAGCCGGCGAGCAGGGCGGTTTCGACCCAGGAACGCCCGAGCCAGAAAGCGGCGGGCACCAGGACCAGGGCGGCGATGGCCTCCTGGCGGAAGGCGGTCTCGCCCCAGCCCGCACGCAGGCCGGCCAGCGAGTAGCCGGTGGCGTGCCAGACGCGGTCCAGGCCGGTGCGCAGCTTCTGGGGATTGGCGGGGGAGGGCGCGGAATCGGCGTCGGGCAGCGTCGGCATGCGCGCCATTCTCGCGTACCCGGACGGCGCCGCTTCAGGCCTTGGGCGCCGCTGTGACCAAGCGGGTGCCGGCCAGGGCGTCGTGCCAGAACTGGCGTTGCGGATGGAAGCGGCTCAGGAGCGCCCAGACCGAGACCCAGCCGATCGTGAGCACGGCCACCTCGCCTGCGGGCAGGCGCATCGGGGCCAGTACCGCCAGCGGCGGCAGGAACCAGATCCAGGCCAGGAAGTAGCGCAGCAGCGCACGGCCCTGGCTGACGGGGCGGCCCTGCGGGTCGACGATGCGGATGCCCCAGGTCTTCATGGCCAGGGTCTGGCCCTTGGCCCAGAACCAGGCGAAATAGATGCCGAAGACGATGAACAGGAATGCCTGGAGCAGGGGGCGGCGCGCGTCCATGGCGTCGCGCATCTGGCCGAGGGTGCTGAACAGCCAGCCGGAGATGAAGACGATGGCGAACAGGAGCACGCCTTCGTACATCCAGCAGGCCATGCGGCGGCGCAGGCTGGGGGCGCGCAGGGCGTCGACCGGGGAGGCCGCGCCGGCGGCGACCGCCTCGGACCGGGGGGAGGAACTCACGCTGGGAAAGCCTTCAATGGGTGGGTGGGGTCGACTCGCCCGGCGGCACCACCACGATTCGCGGGGGCTTGGGTTCGTCCTGGCCGGGGCGGGGCACGTTGGCCAGCTTGCTGTGGGGCACCGGCTTGAGGGCGGCGGCGGTGGCCGGCGGCTGCTTCGGGGTAGCGCCCTCGGCCAGCTTGCGGCGCTCCTCGGGCGGGAGCGCCTGGTAGGCCTCCCACTTGGCGCGCTTCTCGTCCGCCGACAGCTGCTGGGCCTCGCCGAAGTTCAGGCGTGCCTGGGAGCGCTGCTGCGGGCTCAGCGAGGCCCATTCGGCCATGCGGCTGTGCATCTTGGCTTGCTCGGCCGGCGGCAGGCGGGAGAAATTGGCCGCCAGGGCGATCCACTTGCGGCGATGGGGCTCGTTCAGCTGATCCCAGCTGCGGGACAGGGGCGACAGGGCCTGGCGCTGGTCCGGGGAGAGCTGGCTCCAGTTCGGGACCGATGGCGTGGCGACGGCCCGTAGGGCCGAGGACGCGACCGTGGCGGCCGAGGCCTGCGCGGGCGCCTGGGCCTGGACGGCCGTGGCTGCTAGGGCCAGCGGCCAAGCAGCCAGTGCGGCCAGCCGCCCGAGGCGACGCAGGCGAGGGGAGGTCGGGGCCAGGAACACGCGGGGTCCCCTGGCCTTACTGTCCGGTCTTCAGGAACTGGGCGAAGCCCGGGTCGGCATAGGCGGCCGGCGGCAGGTCGTCCGTGAGGAGGGCGGCATCGACCTCGGCGACTTCACTGGCGCGGATCTCGTTCTGGACCAGGTGGATCGCGACCAGGCCGGCGGCCAGCACCACCACCGGCAGGGCCGAGGCCAGGCGGCCCCAGAAGCCCAGGTGCTCCTGGGCGCTGTTGAACCCGGCCAGGGCGAAACCGCGGACGCGGCTGACGATCGGCTCGGGCTTGCGGCTGGCGACGGCCCGGACACGGGCGGCACGCAGGCGCTCGGACACGTCATGCGGCAGCGACTGGCTGCCCTCCGACAGGCGCGCGGCAACGCGCCGGCCGAACTGGTCGTGCAGTCTTTGCGTGCGTTGTGCGGGCGAGTTGGTCATGCTTGTATTCCCCGAGCCTTCAGTGCTTTGCTGAGGGCCTGAACCGCGCGGGAGCAGTGCGTCTTGACACTGCCTTCCGAACAGCCCATGGCCGCCGCCGTTTCGGCCACGTCCATGTCCTCCCAGTAACGCATCAGGAACGCTTCCCGTTGACGTGCTGGCAATTCCTGGATGACGGTTTCGATCTCTCGCAAGATCTGGGCCCGGCGCGTGGCGTCTTCGGCACTCTCCACCCGTTCGGAGGCATCGGAGGGCAAATAAGTTTCCAGCAGGTCGAAATCCTGGCCATCCTCGGAGTCCGTCTCGAACTCGCTGAGGTTGGAAAACAGGGCGCTGCGGGTCTTCTGGCGGCGGAACCAGTCCAGCGTGCAGTTGGACAGGATCCGCTGAAACAGCATGGGGAGCTCGTCCGCCGGCTTGTCGCCATAGTGCTCGGCCAGCTTCATCATGCTTTCCTGCACGATGTCGAGGGCGGCTTCCTCGTCGCGGACGTGGTAGACCGAGCGCTTGTAGGCTCGTTTTTCCACGCTTCGCAGGAAGTCGGATAGTTCTCGTTCGGTGGCCAAGGGGCGGCTGCGGGGTGTCTTCTCGGGTACCGCCCGCGCCCAGTCGGCTGGGTCTCGGCGGCGCGGAATTATGGCATTGGCCGGGATCCGGGCTGGCGCGGCTGTGCTGCAGTGCGATAATGGCGGCTGCACGTCATAGGCAAACGAGCCCTGATCCGGCGGATGAACCCTCCCGCCCATGGTCCGGCGCTCTAAGTCCCGACGCTGCCTCACGAGGGCGGGCGAAGGGGCACCCCACGTTTTTCGTCAGAGAAGAATCGGAAGGTTGATCATGGAAATCTCCAAGGCCGAAATCGCTTCGGCAGCTGCCGCTGGCGCCGCCTCGCAAGAGCTGCGTGGCGCCGAAATCCTCGTCAAGTGCCTGCAGGCCGAGAGCGTCAAGTTCATCTGGGGTTACCCGGGCGGCGCGGTCCTGCACATCTACGACGCCCTGTACAAGCAGGACACCATGCAGCACATCCTGGTGCGCCATGAGCAGGCCGCCGTGCACGCGGCGGATGGCTATGCGCGCGCCACCGGTGACGTGGGCGTGGCCCTGGTGACCTCGGGCCCGGGCGTGACCAATGCCATCACCGGCATCGCCACCGCCTACATGGACAGCATCCCGATGGTGATCGTCACCGGCCAGGTGCCCACCGCCGCCATCGGCCTGGACGCCTTCCAGGAGTGCGACACCGTCGGCATCACGCGCCCCATCGTCAAGCACAACTTCCTGGTGAAGGACGTCCGCGACCTGGCCGATGTCATGCGCAAGGCCTTCCACATCGCCCGCAGCGGCCGCCCCGGCCCGGTGGTGGTGGACATCCCCAAGGACGTCTCGTTCAACAAGACCGCCTGGACCGGCTACCCCGAGAAGGTGGAGATGCGCTCCTACAACCCGGTGCGCAAGGGCCACGGCGGCCAGATCCGCAAGGCGCTGCAACTGCTGATGTCGGCCAAGCGCCCGTACATCTACACCGGCGGCGGCGTGGTCCTGGGCAATGCGACCGCGGAGCTGCGCGAGCTGGCCGACATGCTCGGCTACCCCTGCACCAACACCCTGATGGGCCTGGGTGCCATCAAGGCCAGCGACCCGAAGTTCCTCGGCATGCTGGGCATGCACGGCCGCCTGGAGGCGAACAACGCCATGCAGCACTGCGACGTGCTGCTGGCCGTGGGCGCGCGCTTCGACGACCGCGTGATCGGCAACCCCAAGCACTTCGCGCAGAACGAGCGCAAGATCATCCACATCGACATCGACCCCTCCAGCATCTCCAAGCGGGTGAAGGTCGACATCCCCATCGTGGGCGACGTGAAGGAGGTTCTGGCCGAGCTGATCGCCATGATCAAGGAGTCCGGCCTGAAGCCCGACACCGACGCCCTGGCCGGCTGGTGGGAGACCATCGAGGGCTGGCGCCAGCGTGACTGCCTGCGCTACGACCGCGACAACCAGGAAGTGATCAAGCCGCAGTACGTGATCGAGACCCTCTCGAAGCTCACCCGTGGCGTGGACACCTACATCACTTCCGACGTCGGCCAGCACCAGATGTGGGCCGCGCAGTACTACGAGTTCGAGGAGCCGCGCCGCTGGATCAACTCCGGCGGCCTGGGCACGATGGGCGTGGGCATTCCCTATGCCATGGGCATCAAGCTCGCCAAGCCCGACTCCGAGGTGTACTGCGTGACCGGTGAAGGCTCGGTGCAGATGTGCATCCAGGAGCTGTCGACCTGCCTGCAGTACAACACCCCGATCAAGGTGATGGCGCTGAACAACCGTTACCTGGGCATGGTGCGCCAGTGGCAGCAGCTGGACTATGAAGGCCGCTACAGCCACAGCTACATGGACGCGCTGCCCAACTTCGTGAAGCTGGCGGAGGCCTATGGCCATGTGGGCATGCTGATCGAGCACCCGCGCGACGTCGAGCCGGCCCTGCGCGAGGCTCGCCGGCTCAAGGACCGCACGGTCTTCATGGACTTCCGCACCGACCCCACGGAGAACGTGTTCCCCATGGTCAAGGCCGGCAAGGGCATCACCGAGATGCTGCTCGGTTCCGAAGACCTGTAAAGTCCATCCCTTTCCCCTGCAGCGAATCTATTGACCGCCGAGCCCGCGCATTACCGTGCGCGGGGGAGGGCGGCGAAAGCGCAAGCTTCCGCGAAGTCGAAAAGAGGAGTCTCGTCAAAATGAAACACATCATCGCAGTCCTGCTCGAGAACGAGCCGGGCGCCCTGTCCCGCGTGGTGGGCCTGTTCTCGGCCCGCGGCTACAACATCGAATCGCTCACCGTGGCGCCGACGGAAGACCCGTCGCTGTCGCGCATGACCATCCAGACCACCGGGTCCGACGACGTGATCGAGCAGATCACCAAGCACCTGAACCGCCTCATCGAGGTGGTCAAGGTGGTCGACCTGACCGAGGGTGCCTACACCGAGCGCGAGCTGATGCTCGTGAAGGTGCGCGCCGTGGGCAAGGAACGTGAGGAGATGAAGCGCATGGCCGACATCTTCCGCGGACGCATCATCGACGTCACCGAGAAAAGCTACACCATCGAGCTGACCGGCGACCAGTCCAAGAACGACGCCTTCCTGGAGGCGATCGACCGCACGGCCATCCTCGAGACGGTCCGTACGGGTGCCTGTGGCATCGGCCGCGGCGAGCGCATCCTGCGCGTTTAATCCCGCCGCTGCTGGCGACAACCTTTTTTTAAGAGAGACGAAAAATGAAAGTTTTCTACGACAAGGACTGTGACCTGAGCCTGATCAAGGGCAAGACCGTCGCGATCATCGGCTACGGCTCGCAGGGCCACGCCCACGCCCAGAACCTGAACGACAGCGGCGTGAAGGTCGTGGTCGGCCTGCGCAAGGGCGGCGCCTCCTGGGACAAGGTCGGCAAGGCCGGCCTGACCGTGATGGAAGTCAACGAGGCCGTCAAGGCCGCCGACGTGGTCATGATCCTGCTGCCCGACGAGCAGATCGCCGAGGTGTACAAGAACAACGTCGAGCCGAACATCAAGCAGGGCGCTTCCCTGGCCTTCGCCCACGGCTTCAACGTGCACTACAACCAGGTCGTCCCCCGCGCCGACCTGGACGTGTGGATGGTCGCCCCCAAGGCCCCCGGCCACACCGTGCGCAACACCTACACCCAGGGCGGCGGCGTGCCCCACCTGGTCGCCGTGCACCAGGACAAGTCCGGCCGCGCCCGTGACCTGGCCCTGTCCTACGCCATGGCCAACGGCGGCGGCAAGGCCGGCATCATCGAGACCAACTTCAAGGAAGAGACCGAGACCGACCTGTTCGGCGAGCAGGCTGTTCTGTGCGGTGGCGCCGTCGAGCTGATCAAGATGGGTTACGAGACCCTGGTCGAGGCCGGCTACGCCCCCGAGATGGCCTACTTCGAGTGCCTGCACGAGCTGAAGCTGATCGTGGACCTGATCTACGAGGGCGGCATCGCCAACATGAACTACTCGATCTCCAACAACGCGGAGTTCGGCGAGTACGTGACCGGCCCCGAGGTGATCAACGAAGAGTCCCGCAAGGCCATGCGCAACGCCCTCAAGCGCATCCAGAACGGTGACTACGCCAAGATGTTCATCCAGGAAGGCCGCCTGAACTACCCGAGCATGACCGCCCGCCGCCGCAACACCGCCGACCACTCCATCGAAGTGGTGGGCGCCCAGCTGCGCGCCATGATGCCCTGGATCGCCAAGAACAAGCTGGTCGACCAGACCCGCAACTAAGCCGCTCCCGCGCCGCGAACAAGGCCGCCCCCCGGGGCGGCCTTTGTTTTTCGGGGGCTTGGTTACACTGCGCGCATGCATGATGGTTCCGAATCGCAACCCGCGCCCCTGACCGAGGGAGTGCCGGTGCGCAAGCCCCGCAAGGGCATTTACGTCCTTCCCAACCTGTTCACGCTGGCCGCCTTGTTCGGCGGCTTCTATGCGGTCGTGATGGCCATGAACGGCCGCTTCGACCTGGCGGCCGCGGGTGTCTTCAGCGCCATGGTGCTGGACAGCCTCGACGGGCGGGTGGCCCGCATGACCAACACCCAGAGCGCGTTCGGCGAGCAGATGGACTCGCTGTCGGACATGGTGTCCTTCGGCGCCGCGCCGGCCCTCATCGCCTACGAGTGGGCGCTCAAGGGCCTGGGCCGCTGGGGCTGGATCGCCGCCTTCGTCTACTGCGCCTGCGCGGCGCTGCGCCTGGCCCGCTTCAACGTGAACACCGCGGTGGTCGACAAGCGCTACTTCCAGGGCCTGCCGTCGCCGGCCGCCGCGGCCCTGGTCACCGGCTTCATCTGGCTCATGGAGGAGCAGGTGGTGCAACCGGTCGACGTGGCCTGGCTGATGTTCGCCTTCGCGCTGTTCGCCGGTCTGACCATGGTCACCAACGTGCCCTTCTACAGCTTCAAGGACGTGTCCATGAAGAAGTCGGTGCCGTTCGCCGCGATCGTGCTGATCGCCCTGGGCATCGCCGTGATCAACATCCACCCGCCGATCGTGCTGTTCGGGCTGTTCGTGGCCTACAGCCTGTCCGGCTACGTGATCTACGGCTGGCGCAAGGCGAAGGGACACCCCACCAGCGTCATCAGTACTTCCACCGATGAGCCTGACGAACGTGGCTTGCACGATTGATGCTCGTCTGTGATAGAGTGCATTTCATGTCGCGCATCTCGCTGGCCCTGCTGCTAATCCCCCACGGGCGGAGACGGTAGCGCGCGCGCACACCCCACTCACGGCCCGTTTGCACCCGCAGCGGGCCGTTTTGCTTTCGGATCGTTTTTCAGGAGCTCCCATGGCAGACAAGCTGATCATCTTCGACACCACCTTGCGTGACGGCGAGCAATCGCCCGGCGCCTCCATGACCAAGGACGAGAAGCTGCGCATCGCCCGCCAGCTCGAGCGCCTGAAGGTCGACGTGATCGAGGCCGGCTTCGCCGCCAGTTCCAACGGGGACTTCGAGGCCGTCCAGGCCATCGCCAACGCGATCAAGGACTCGACGGTGTGCTCGCTCTCGCGCGCCAACGACCGCGACATCTCCCGTGCCGCCGAGGCCCTGCAGGGCGCCAGCCGCGCGCGCATCCATACCTTCATCGCGACGTCGCCGCTGCACATGGAAAAGAAGCTGCGCATGTCGCCCGAGCAGGTGCTCGAGCAGGCCAAGCAGGCCGTGCGCTTCGCCCGTAACGTCTGCGCTGACATCGAGTTCTCCGCCGAGGACGGCTACCGCAGCGAGCTGGACTTCCTGTGCCGTGTGGTCGAGGCGGTGATCAAGGAAGGCGCGACCACCATCAACATCCCGGACACCGTGGGCTATGCGGTGCCTGAGCTGTACGGCAACTTCATCCGCGAGCTGCGCGAGCGCGTGCCCAACTCGGACAAGGCCATCTGGTCGGTCCACTGCCACAACGACCTGGGCATGGCCGTGGCCAACTCCCTGGCCGGCGTGAAGATCGGCGGCGCGCGCCAGGTCGAGTGCACCATCAACGGCCTGGGCGAGCGCGCCGGCAACTGCTCGCTCGAAGAGGTGGTGATGGCGGTGAAGACCCGCCGCGACTACTTCGGCCTGGATGTCGGCATCGACGCCTCGCACATCGTCGCCGCCAGCCGCATGGTCAGCCAGACCACCGGCTTCGTGGTCCAGCCGAACAAGGCGGTCGTTGGCGCCAACGCCTTCGCCCATGCCTCCGGCATCCACCAGGATGGCGTGCTCAAGGCGCGCGACACCTACGAGATCATGCGTGCCGAGGACGTGGGCTGGGCCGCCAACAAGATCGTGCTGGGCAAGCTCTCCGGCCGCAACGCGTTCAAGCAGCGCCTGCAGGAACTGGGCGTGGCGCTCGAGAGCGAGGCCGAGACGATTGCCGCCTTCGCCCGCTTCAAGGAACTGGCTGACCGCAAGAGCGAGATTTTCGACGAGGACATCCTGGCCCTGGTCAGCGACGAGAGCGCGGCCAGCCACCAGGAACACTACGGCTTCGTCTCGCTCGCGCAACACAGCGAGACCGGCGAGCGTCCCCATGCCAAGGTGGTGTTCACTGTCGAGGGCAAGGAAGTGACCGGCGAGTCGGACGGCAACGGCCCGGTCGACGCGTCCCTCAAGGCCATCGAGAGCCATGTCCGCAGCGGCGCCGAGATGGTGCTGTATTCGGTGAATGCCATCAGCGGCTCGACCGAGAGCCAGGGCGAGGTGACGGTGCGGCTGCAGAACGCCGGGCGCGTGGTCAACGGCGTCGGCGCCGACCCCGACATCGTGGTCGCTTCCGCCAAGGCCTACCTGGCCGCCCTGAACAAGCTGCAAAGTAAATCTGAGCGGGTGGCTGCACAAGGCTAGTTTCAATACCTATAATTCGGAAACAGACTTAGGAATTGCTTCTAAGTCGTTGAATTAGTGCAGTTTTCCCTCGTTGTTTGACGCTTTGGAATGGCGTTTTCCGAGCGTGGCGGGGGAAATGCATCCTTTGGTATTGGATGGCGATGAAAAAAACCTGGAACGGCCTGGTACACGCAGTTGCAGCCCTGATGATCCTGTCAGGCACCGGCATTGCCGCTGCTGCGCCGACCTCGCCTTCCAAGGAGCCGGCCGTCCGCAAGGCCAAGGCCCAGGCGGTGTCGTCCAAGGCCAAGCGCCGTGCCGTCGTCGGCGCGGCCGTGGCGGGTGCCGCCGTCGTGGCGGCCCGTCCGTCCTACGGCCAGATGGCCGGCCTGCACTCCACCCAGGACGACCTCGACCTGCGCTCCAGCGTGGCCCTGGTGATTGACCAGGACACCCGCGAGGTGCTGCTGCAGAAGAACGACACCGCAGTGCTGCCGATCGCCTCGCTGACCAAGCTGATGACCGGCATGATCATCTCCGAAGCCAAGCTGCCGATGGACGAGGTCATCACCATCACCCAGGACGACGTGGACACCGAGAAGGGCAGCGGCTCCCGCCTGCGCGTGGGTGCCCAGCTGACCCGTGCCGAGGCCATGCACCTGGCGCTGATGTCCAGCGAGAACCGCGCCGCCCATGCTCTCGGCCGTACCT
This sequence comes from Ramlibacter sp. MAHUQ-53, assembly GCF_052600055.1. Taxonomy (NCBI): domain Bacteria; kingdom Pseudomonadati; phylum Pseudomonadota; class Betaproteobacteria; order Burkholderiales; family Comamonadaceae; genus Ramlibacter; species Ramlibacter sp. MAHUQ-53. The sequence continues at coordinate 11,844 of NZ_JBQWTS010000014.1, read as the reverse complement.
ACCCGGGCGGCCTGCAGGCCTTCGTTTCCCTGATGAACGGCAAGGCGCGCCAGCTCGGCATGAACAACACCACCTACGTGGAGCCGACCGGGCTGTCCAGCCGAAACCAGTCCAGCGCGCGCGACCTCGCGGTGCTGGTGGCGGCCGCCTCGAACGACCCGATGCTGCGCGAGTACTCCACCTCGCACGGCGCCCAGGTGGCGGTGGGCAAGCAGACGCTGCAGTACAACAACACCAACCGCCTGGTGAAGCATCCCGACTGGGACATCGGTCTGCAGAAGACCGGCTACATCTCCGAGGCCGGCCAGTGCCTCGTGATGCAGGCGAAGGTCGCCGGCCGTCGGCTGGTGATGGTTTTCCTGGATTCCGCCGGCAAGCTCAGCCGTATTGCCGACGCCGAGCGCGTCCGTCGCTGGGTGGAGCACAACAGCAAGGCGGCCCTGGTGCCGGCGAACGTTTCCACGGCCCGCAACTCCCACAGCTGATCGCGCGACGCGGGGCGCCGCGGGGCGCAGAAGCACGAACGGCCCCGAGGGGCCGTTTTTCATGGGGTACTGGAAGGCGGCGGGGGCGCGTACGGTGTGCGCGTCATGCCCGCCGTGCGCCGTGCGCCGGCGCCGGCCTCAGGCCGCGGCCTGGCGCTTCTCGCCCTGGAAGCCGAGGGCGGCCGAGATCTCGTCGGCAGTGGCCTGCAGCTTGGGCAGCCAGTTCTCGTCCAGCCGGTCGGCCGGCGCGGAGATGGACAGGCCGGCCACCAGGCGGCCCTGGTCGTCGTAGATGCCGGCCGCCATGCAGCGCACGCCCAGCTCGAGTTCCTCGTTGTCGCGGGCCATGCCGTACTGGCGCGCCTTGGCGAGTTCGCGTTCCAGGATGGGCAACTGGGTGATGCTGTTGCGCGTGTGGCCCGCCAGGCCGGTGCGGGTGGCGTAGGCCCGCACGCGCTGCGGGTCGTCGGCCGCCAGGAACAGCTTGCCGGTCGAGGTGAGGTGCAGCGGCGCGCGGCCGCCGATGGCGCGCACCACCTGCATGCCGGAGCGCTCGCTGTAGGCGCGCTCGATGTAGACGATCTCGTCGCCCTGGCGCATGGAGAGGTTCACCGGTTGCTGGATCTGCTTGTGCAGGTCGCGCATGGGCATGAGGGCGGCATCGCGCACGTTGAGGCGGCCCTTGACCAGGTTGCCCAGCTCCAGCAGGCGCATGCCCAGGCGGTAGCTGCCGGCCTCCGGGCGATCGACGAAGCGGCCGATGGCCAGGTCGTTCAGGATGCGGTGGGTGGTGGACGGGTGCAGCCCGGTGCGCTCGGCGATCTCCTTGAGCGGCATGGGTTCCTCGCGCGAGGCCAGGACATCGATGAGCGCGAACATGCGCTCGATCACCTGGATGGTGGGCGTGGCGGGTGCGCCGCCATCGGTCTTCTTCATGGGCAATCCCTCCGGACCGGCGGGATTTTATCTGGTGAAACCGAATTTGGCTATCCGGCAGGTGTTCCGGGCACCCAGCGGCCGTCCTGCAGGGTCTCGAACGGCTGGAAACGGGACTTGTAGTTCATCTTCCGGCTTTCGGCGATCCAGTAGCCCAGGTAGACGTGGGGCAGCCCGAGCTGGCGCGCCTGCTCGATCTGCCAGAGGACGCTGTAGGTGCCGTAGCAGGCCTTCGGGTCGGGCTCGTAGAAGGTGTAGACCGCGGACAGGCCGTCGCCGAGCACGTCGAGGATGGAGACCATGCGCAGCGCGCCGGGCGAGCCGTCGGCCTGGGTTTCGCGGAATTCGACCAGCCGGGAGTTCACCCGGCTCTGGAGCAGGAACTGGGTGTACTGGTCGATGCTGTCGTGGTCCATGCCGCCGCCGCTGTGGCGGCCGGTCTGGTAGCGCAGGTACAGGTGGTAGTGCTCCGGGACGAAGCACAGCTTGAGCACGCGCGCTTGCAGGCCGGCGTGCTGGGCCCAGGCGCGGCGCTGGCTGCGGTCGGGCTTGAAGTCGTGCGCCCGCACGCGCAGGGGGATGCAGGCGCGGCAGCCGTCGCAGTACGGCCGGTAGGTGAACATGCCGCTGCGGCGGAAGCCGTTGGTGACCAGCTCCGAGTAGGCGTCGTTGTGGATCAGGTGGCTCGGGGTGGCGACCTGGGACCGGGCCTGGCGGCCTGGGAGGTAGCTGCAGGGGTAAGGCGCGGTGGCGTAGAACTGCAGCGTCTGTAGCGGTAGGTCCTTGAGGTGGGTCACGCTAGCTTCCGGGCGTCTGCGGCAGGAGTTCGCGCCAGTATACGGAATCGAAATGCCAGCGCAGCGGCGGGGCCTCGGTGCCGCGGGCGACGGCGGCGAGGAAGTCGCCGCGGTCGATCTCGCGGGCGCCGAGCGAGGCCAGGTGGCGGGTGTTCTGCTGGCAGTCGACCAGGGCCACGCCCTGCGCGCGGCACAGCGCGACCAGGCCGGCCAGGGCGATCTTGGAAGCGTCGGTCACCCGCGCGAACATGGATTCGCCGAAGACGGCGTGGCCGATGGCCACGCAGTACAGCCCGCCAGCGAGCTCGCCATTGATCCAGGTCTCGACGCTGTGCGCGAAGCCGGCGCGGTGCAGCGCGCGGTAGGCCGAGACCATGGCCGGCAGGATCCAGGTGCCGTTCTGGCCCTCGCGCGGGCTGCGGGCGCAGGCCTCGATGACGCGGTCGAAGGAGTCGTCGATACGCAGCTCGCAGCCGGGGTGCCGGATGAAGTTCTGCAGGGTCTTGCGCAGCGAGCGGTGGAGGCGGAACTCGGCGGGCATGAGCACCATGCGCGGGTCGGTGCTCCACCACAGGATCGGCTGGCCGTCGCTGAACCAGGGAAAGATGCCGCTGCGGTAGGCCCGCAGCAGGGTGTCGACGTCAAGCGCGCCGCCGGCCGCCAGCAGGCCGGGCGCAGGCGACTCCGGACCCCAGGCGCGGGCCGGTTCGGGGAAGTCGTCGCCCGGCTCGAGCCAGGGCAGGGCGGGGCGGCGGCGGACCATCAGGCGGCGTCCCACCGCCAGGGGCGCAGCATGGGGGCGGCGGACGGCCCCTGCCACGCGACCGCCGCGGCCCACTGGCCCGGCCGGTCCAGGGGTGCCAGCTGCCAGCGGCCGGGGGCGAGCCCCGGCAGGTCGCCGGCCACGATGCAAGCCGCCTCGCCGGTGCTCACGACGAAGCGGTCCAGCCCGCCGGCGAGGCCGCAGCCCAGGGCCTTGAGCACCGCCTCCTTGCGGACCCAGCAGCGCCAGGCGTGCCAGCGGCGCTCGGCTAGGGGAGCGGCGCCGATCTCGGCGCGCTCGGCCGCCGTGAAGGCGGGCAGCAGGTCCTCGAGCGACACGCGCGGGTCGAGCACCTCGATGTCGACGCCCACCGGGCCCTCGGCAGCCAGCGCCACCAGGGCGTGGTCGCCCGAGTGGGACAGGTTGAAGTGCAGGCCGCGCCCGGCTTCGGGGTGGGTGAGGTGGGGCTTGCCGAAGGCGCCGCGCGCCAGGCGCAGGGCACTCGCCTCGCAACCGAGCCGGCGTGCCAGCAGCGCGTGCAGGGCGGCCTGGGCGGCGGCGGCACGCCGTCGCAGCAGGGGGTGGCGCAGGCGCCGGGCCTGCGCGCGCTGGCCGGCGTCGAGCGCCGGTCGCCATCGGGCGACGGCAGCAGCCGGGATTCGCAGGGGGACGTGCCAGACCTCCACCGCGCCATTATGGCCAGCGCGGGCCGACCGTCCGGGCGGGCGGGTCGTGTGCGCCGGGAGAATTTGTACACGCCCGCTTTTGGCGCGGATTAAACGGTCGCGCATGACTCTTACAATTCCAACTTTGGGTAGTTCAACGGGCTTATGCAAGATTCGACGATCCCGACCGTCGCGGGCACCTTCGCGGTCGACATCGACCACCTGCACGCGCTGGGGGTGGTGGATCCGTATTCGCCCCAGAGCATCGAGCTGTACCAGTCGGGCAAGCTCACCAGCGACGAGCGCCTGTACTTCTCCCTCTGGGGCTCTTCGGAGCTCAGCACCTCGTTCTTCGACGCGCGCTCACGCATCTGCACCGCGGGCGGGCCGGTGGGCGCCGCCTACTTCGTGATCAAGGGCCATGCCCTGGGCGTGCAGGGCGAGACCATCTACCGGATGGGGCCGGGCAGCGTGATCGGCCTCGCCGAAGGCGTGGGCGGGCTGCCCTACAGCATGACCGTGGTGGCGGTGAGCCACTGCCAGGTGCGCGTGTTCCCGATGTCGACCATCGGCAAGCTGGTCAAGAAGATGCCCCAGGGGCTGCGCGGCATCCTGAAATCGGCCGTCATGCGCACGCTCAAACTCGAGAAACCGCCGGAGTTGCTGCTGTGAATACCTTCCAGGAAGTGGACCTCAAGGAGGGCGAAGTGCTGTTCGAGGCCGGCGCGCCGGCGGACAAGCTGTACTTCATCCAGTCCGGTGCGATCGACATGCGGGACAAGAACTCCGGCACCGTGTTCGCGACGCTGCGCTCCGGGGAGTCCTTTGGCGAGCAGGCCATGCTGCAGGGCGGCATCCGCGGCGCGACCGCGGTGGCGCGCGAGGCCTCCAAGTGCCTGGAGATCACCGCCGAGGGGCTGCGCGCGATGCTCAAGTCGCAGTCGGCCATCCTCACGCCCGTGTTCGAGGCGCTCATGCTGCAGCAGAACATGCACAACGCACTGCGTTCCGGAAAATGACCGCCATGGCCCATCCCCGCTGCGACGAACTGGCCCGCTCCCTCGACGATACGCTGCGCGCGCTGCGCGAGCCCTGGCCGGCGCAGTGGCCGGGCCTGGCGCTGGTGCTGCAGCGTTGCCTGGACCGGCTGGGCCCGATCGAGGAATCCGAGCGCGCGCGCGCGCAGCCCGTGGCACGGTGCGCGCTGGACGTGGCGGCCTTGGTCGAGGCGGATGGCCGCCAGCGCCATGGCGCCGGTTGCGAGCCGCAGTACCACAGCCGCCTGCACATCGCCGATACGCTGGTGTGCATGACCCACCTGCTGCTGGCGCAGCGCCGGGTCGACGGGCGCGAGTCCCGCGGCCTGGGCCTGCAGGAGGCCATCGCGCTGCTGGTGATGGCGGGGCACGACTACCTGCACACCGGCCTGATCAACCGCGTGCCGTACGAGTTGGAGAACCGCTCCCTGGAGGCGCTGCGCCCGGTGATGCGCCGGCACGGCCTCGATGCCCGCGACGAGGCGACGGTCACCCACTGCATCCTGCGCACCGAGCCCTCGCAGGTGAAGGCCTCGCACCAGGCGATCGCGGGCCGCCCGTTCAGCCTGGGCGATCGCGACTGCCTGGCGGTGATGGTGGAGGAGGCCGACATCATGGCCAGCACCCTGCCGGTGACCGCCGAGGCCCAGACGCACCGGCTGGCCGTGGAGTGGGAGGTGGCCAACCCGGTCGCAGCGAAGAACCTGCAGTCGCCCAAGGCCCGCCTGTTCTTCCTGGAGCATGCGGCGCTGTTCTCCACGCCGGCCGCCCGCGTGCTGGGGCTGGACGAGGTCAAGCGGCGCGAGATCGAGTCGATCAAGGCGACGCTGCCGGCGGCCTGAAGCCGGCGCGCGCCGCCCGGCGCGGATAATCCACCCGGCGGCTCCGGTGCGGGGCCGCACGCTCCTACGCCCCGGTCGCATGCCTGATCCCACGCCTTTCCAGGTGCTGAGCCTCATCCCCCCGATGACGCAGCTCAACACCCCGTATCCCTCCACCGCCTACCTCACCGGCTTCCTGCGCTCGCGCGGCATCGCGGCGGCGCAGGCCGACCTGGCGCTGGGGCTGGTGCTGCGGCTGCTGTCGCGCGATGGCGTGGCGCGCCTGCGGGAGGCCGCCCTGGCGCTGGACGAGGCGCGGCGCAGCGCGCCGGTGAACAGCTTCCTCGACCACTACCCGCGCTACGCCGCCACCATCGACCGCGTGGTTGCCTTCCTGCAGGGGCGCGACGACACGCTGGCCCACCGCATCGCCAGCCGCGGCTTCCTGCCCGAGGGCCCGCGCTTCGCGGCGGTCGATGCCTACGACGACGGCGAGTCCGGCGACCCCCTGGGCTGGGCCTTCGGCGCCCTGGGCAGCACCGACCGCGCCCGCCACCTGGCCACCCTGTACCTCAACGACCTTGCCGACGTGATCCGCGACGCGGTGGACGAGCGCTTCGAGTTCGTGCGCTACGCCGAGTCGCTGGCTGCGGCGCAGCCGAGCTTCGACCCGCTGGCGCAGGCGCTAGCGGCGCCCCCGAACCTGGTCGACGAGGTGCTGGCGGACCTGGCCCTGCAGGCCTTCGACGCGCATGCGCCGCAGCTGGTGCTGCTGTCCGTGCCGTTCCCCGGCTCGGTCTACGGCGCGTTGCGCATCGCGCAGGCCCTGCGCGCGCGGCATCCGCAGGTGCGCATCGTCCTGGGGGGCGGCTTCGTCAACACCGAGCTGCGAGAGCTGTCCGAGCCGCGCCTGTTCGACTTCGTGGACTTCGTCACCCTCGATGGCGGCGAGCGTCCGCTGCTGGCGCTGATCGAACACCTGCGGGGCGGGCGGGGGCGCGAGCGCCTGGTGCGTACCTTCGTGCGCGGGGACGATGGCGCGGTGCGCTTCGTCAACTGGCCCGAGCCCGACGTGCCCTTCGAGGAGGTCGGCACGCCCACCTGGGACGGGTTGCCGATCCACGACTACCTGAGCCTGCTGGACATGCTCAACCCGATGCACCGCCTCTGGAGCGACGGGCGCTGGAACAAGCTGACCGTGGCCCATGGCTGCTACTGGAAGAAGTGCAGCTTCTGCGACGTGAGCCTGGACTACATCAGCCGCTACGAGACCGCCGCCGCGAGCACGCTGGCGGACCGGATCGAGCGCATCGTCGAGGAGACTGGGCAGACCGGCTTCCACTTCGTCGACGAGGCCGCGCCGCCCAAGGCGCTGCGCGCGCTCGCCGAGGAGCTGATTCGCCGCGACCTGCCGATCTCCTGGTGGGGCAACATCCGCTTCGAGAAGACCTTCACCCCCGAGCTGAGCGAGCTGCTCGCGCAAAGCGGCTGCATCGCGATGTCGGGCGGCCTGGAGGTGGCCTCCGACCGCCTGCTGGCCCTGATGAAGAAGGGCGTGACGGTGGACCAGGTGGCGCGCGTCACGCGGGGCATGGCCGATGCCGGCATCCTGGTCCACGCCTACCTGATGTACGGCTTCCCCACGCAGACCCTGCAGGACACGGTGGACGCGCTGGAGTACGTGCGCCAGCTGTTCGAGAACGGCTGCATCCACAGCGGCTTCTTCCACCGCTTCACCTGCACCGTGCACTCGCCGGTGGGGCAGGACCCGCAGGCCTATGGCGTGCGCCTGGTGCCGCTGCCCGAGGGCCGTTTCGCGAAGAACGACATCGGCTTCATCGACCCCACGCCCATGCCCCGCGGGGTCGACCACGACCTGCTCGGTCGCGGCCTGAAGAAGGCGATCTACAACTTCATGCACGGCATCGGCCTGGAGCAGGACGTGCGTGCCTGGTTCGAGCTGCCCAAGGGCCTGTGCCCGAAGCCGACGGTCAAGCGCGACCGGATCGCGCGGGCGCTGGGCCAGGGCTGAGACCCCGGCCGCCGGCGCGTCATTCCGGCTTGTACTGGATCGAGCGCAGGATCTCCCCCTGCTGGTCGTAGGCGGCGCGCAGGTCCTTCGCCAGCTCCTCGCTCGTCAGGGGCAGCCCCGTCTCCATGCCCATGGCCTCGATGCGCTGGCGCACGGCCGGCTGCTTCAGGTACTGCAGCGTGATCTCGCGCACCCGGGCCTGGATGCCAGCGGGCAGGTCGGGCGTGGACCACAGGCCCATCCAGCCGACGTCGTTCAGCGCCGGGAACCCGAGCTCGGTGAACGTGGGCACCTCCGGCAGCGCCGTGAGCCGCGTCGGGAAGTTCACCGCGTAGGCCTTCAGCTTGCCCGCCTTGATCAGGGGCAGCGAGGTGGCCGGCGCGTCGAACATCAGCGGCACATGGCCCCCCATGACGTCCTGCAGCGCCGGGGGCGACCCCTTGTAGCCGACGTGGCTGAGGTCCACCCCAGCCAGGCGGCCGAACAGCACGCCGGACGTATGGGCCCGCATGCCGCTCGCGTAGGAGGCATAGCTCATGCGGCCTCCCTGGGACTTGATGTGCGTGACCAGCTCCTTGAGGTTGCGGGCCGGCAGCTGGTTGTTGGCCACCAGGATCAGGCCCTGGCGGCTGACCTGCACCAGCGGCTTGAGGTCCCGGAACGGCTGGAACGCGACCTTGTAGGCCTGCGGGGTCTCGCTCACGATGCCGCCCTGAATCAGCAGCAGGGTGTGGCCGTCGTGCGGAGCCTTGAGAAGGTCGGCGACCGCGATCGCGCCCGCCGCGCCCGGCTTGGCGTCGACGATCACCGGCTTGCCGATGGCCGGGGCGAGTCCTTCCGCGACGAGCCGGGCCAGGGCGTCCGCCGTGCCGCCGGCCGGGCCACCGACGACGATGCGTACCGGCCGGGCGGGCCAGTCCTGTGCCAGGGCGCCGAGGCTGGCGACCGCGGCCGCCGCGGCCACTGTCCAGGTTCGCAGGCGCCGCAGCGCAAGTCCGAAGCCGTTCATGGGGTGTCTCCTGTTGATTCTTGTACGGGGGGGGGCCGCCGCGCGGGCGGCCCGGGTTCAGCGCGACTTGTGCAGGTAGCCCTGGTTGCCGCCCTTGCGGTTCGGCGCGAAGCCGTTGGCCTGCAGGGCCTCCTCGGCCGTGTCGTAGAACACGCCGATGCGGCAGATCTCGCGGGCCTCCTTGGCGGTGGCGATCTCGCGGCCGAACTCGTGCGAGATGCGCACCAGCTGCTCGATCTGCCGGACCGAGCTCTGCCGGGCGGTGCGCTTCTGGTTCCAGAGCACGTCCTCGGTGCCGCAGCGCACATGCAGTCCCATGGCGATGCCCATCATATTGACCGGCAGCACGTTGCGCACGTTGCTCTCCACGGTGACCACGGCGCCGTCGGGAACGCCGCGCAGGAAGTTGCCCAGGCTGTAGACGTTGGGCGTGTCCATGCCGCCACCGATGGCGACCCAGTTCATCACCAGCGGGCCCTTGTAGAAGCCGCGGCGGATCAGGCGCTCGACCGACTCGAAGCTGTTGGTGTTGTAGCACTGGAAGGCGCTCTGGATGCCCGCTGCGCTCAGGCGGCGCACATGCTCCTCCACCCAAAGGGGATTGGCCGGGACGACCATGTCCTTGTAGGTGTCGAAGAGCTTGGGGTTCTCGCGCGAGGTGCCGATCACGTCACCGTCCTCCATGTGGTCGGTCACGTTCATCTGCGAGGTATTGACGGTCACGGTCACCTGGTCGGGTACCGGGTCGAGCTCGGCGAGCATGTGGCGGGTGTCGTCCGACAGCCACCTGGCCGCTTCGCCCTCGCTTTCCGGGGCGAACGAGATCGAGCCGCCGACCTGGATGATCATCTCCGGCACCGCCTTGCGCACGCCCGCGATCAGCTCGTTGAACTTGGACAGGCGCTTGCTGCCCTTGCCATCGAGTTCGCGCACATGCAGGTGCAGCACGGTGGCGCCGGCGTTGTAGCAGTCCACCGCCTTCTGGATCTGCGCCTCCATCGTGACCGGAATGTCTTCGGGGAAGTCGGAGGGCAGCCAGCCCGGGGCATAGGGGGCGGCGGTGATGATCAGCGGCTGCTGGTTTTCGGGGAAGAGGTGGCCGTCGAGGAAGTTCATGGTCGGGGGCGATGATGAGGGGAGGGGATCAGTACGGCCGGTCGCCGATGATGGCGGCGCGCTCCATCTTGCGGGGCTCGGGCCAGTAGTCCATGACCGCGTAGTGCTGGGTGCTGCGGTTGTCCCAGATGGCCACGCTGTTGGGCTTCCAGCGGAAGCGCACCTGGTATTCGGGGATGGTGGCCTGGCTGATCAGGTAATTCAGCAGGTGGCTGGCGCCCGGCGTCTTGTCGAGGCCGAAGCGCACGTTCCCGGGCGTGTGGTAGTTCACGAAGTGGGTGGTGAAGCTGCACACGTTCAGCACCTTCTCGCCGGTCTCGGGGTGGGTGCGGACCACGGGGTGTTCGGCCGGCGGGTTCTCCAGGGCCAGCTTCGTGCGGGCTTCCTGGCTCATGACGGCGCCGAAGGAATGCTCGATGCTGCTGCGGGCGCGCAGGCCGTCGATGCGCTTCTTGATGTCGTCGGGCAGCTGGCGGTAGGCCTCGACCATGTTCACCCAGATCGTGTCGCCGCCCACCGGCGGCACCTCGATGCTGCGCAGCACGCAGCCCATGGCCGGCGTCTGGCGCCACAGGCCGTCCGAGTGGTAGTTGTTCTCGTAGTTCTCGCGCTTGTCGTTGCGGTAGATCTGCACCAGGCCCGGATGGTCGGGGTCGCTGCCGGCGACGGGGTGATCCTCCAGCTCGCCGAAGCGCCGCGCGAACGCGACATGCTCGGCGCGGGTGATGTCCTGGTCGCGCAGGAACAGCACGCGGTGCTTCAGCAACAGCGCCTTGATCTCGGCAAACAGGTCCGGGGAGCGCGCGGCATCCCCCAGGTGGACGCCGGAAATCTCGGCGCCGATGGTCTTGGTGAGCTGTTCGACTCGCATGTCGTGTCCCTCGTTGAAATGCAGCAGGGGGCATTCTTCGGATCGGCCAGAGCGGGCGCTTGACATTGCACGCCAGCGCTTGACGATCCATGACAAACCAACCGGATTCCAGCGATCGCCAGCGCCAGCCGGGCGCTGATTCGCTTACGCTTGCGTCATGACGCCCCTGGTCCGAAGCGCCACCTTCGCGAAGTACTCGGCCGTTGCCCGCGGCCTGGGCATCGACCCGGTACGCATGGTCAGCCATGCGGGCCTGGACCGGTCATGCCTGGTCACGCCGGACCTGCGGGTGCCCGAGGCCTCGCTGGCCGAGGTGCTGGATGCCTCGGCCCGGGCGGCCTCCTGCGCCTCGCTGGGCCTGCTGGTGGGCGAGTCCTGGCGGCTGTCCGATTTCGGCGTGATCAGCCTGCTGCTGCAGCACCAGCCGACCCTGCGCCAGGCCCTGCAGGAGCTCAGGCACTACCGCCACCTGCTCAGCGACTCGGTGGTGGTGGACGTGAGCGATTTCCCCACCGTGTCGGTGGTGCGCCTGGCGCTGGTCACCGGCCGGGCCTACCCGGGCCGGCAGCCGATGGAGCTGGCGATGGGCGTGCTGCTGTCCCTGTGCCGCCACCAGCTCGGACAGCAGTGGATGCCGCGGTCGGTGCACTTCACGCATGCCGCGCCGCAGGGCACGCAGATCCACCGGCGCATGTTCGGCGGGCAGCTCGAGTTCGGCTCGGAGTTCGACGGCCTGGTGCTGGCCGCCGGCGAGCTGGACAAGGTCAACCCCCTGTGCGATGCGCGCATGGCCGGCTACGCGAAGGACTTCGTGGATCTGCAGCCGCGCAAGGCCCGCAGCGTCGCGCACGAGGTGCGCCGCGCCGTGCATGTGCAGCTGCCCCGGGGCCGTTGCACGGTCGACCTGGTCGCACAGTCGCTGGGGCTGAGCGCGCGCACGCTGCAGCGGCAGATGGAGCAGGAAGGGGTGAGCTTCCTGTCGGTGGTGAACGAGGTGCGGCGCGACCTGGCGGTGCGCTACCTCGCGGGGGAGGTCCACTCGGTGTCGCAGGTCGCGGAGCTGCTCGGCTTCGCGCAGGTCAGCGTGTTCTCGCGCTGGTTCAGCCAGCAGTACGGCTGCCCACCGTCGCGCTGGAACAAGCCCTGAGCGCCGGCGGCTCCCGGCGTCCGGGCCGCACTCAGGACGCGGCGCGCAGCATCTGCCGACCGATGACCAGCTGCTGGATCTGGGTCGTGCCTTCGTACAGGCGCAGCAGGCGCACGTCGCGGTAGAAGCGCTCCACCGGGTACTCGTTGATATAGCCCGCGCCGC
>NZ_JBQWTS010000013.1:64378-86412 GCF_052600055.1 Ramlibacter sp. MAHUQ-53 | reverse complement strand
CGGCGTCGGCCGTGGCGGCCGACGCGCGGGTCAGGCCGATGGGACGGGCCTTGCGCGGGTCGGCCGGGGCGGCGCGCCCCGCCTCGACGGCCCGCGCCTGCGCTGCCGGCAGCGGACCCAGGTCGACCCGGGCCGCCGCGGCCACGGCGGCCGGGGACTCGGGGGCGGTCAGGTCGCGCAACGCGGCGGACTGGGGAAACTGGGTGGACTGGGGCGCCCCGTGCTCGTAGGGTTCGATGCGGGGCAGGGCCGCGTTCGCCGGGTCGGCCGTGATCGCGGGGACCGGGTCGGTGCGGCTGCCGTTGCCGCCGCCCCCGGGCAAACCGCCCTCGCCGCCGCAGGCGGCCAAGAGGGTGAGAAGGGTCAGGATGAGGAGGGTCAGGAGGACCCGCCAGCCCGCCGCCCCCAGGCGCTGGCCGCGTCGAATCTCAAGGCGTTCCATGGTGTGGCACCTCCAGCCGGGTCGAATCACCGGATTCTGGGCCGGCACCCTGGCGCCTGCTGTTGCCGAACGAAACGCGTCCGCTGCGGGCCGACCGGAGGCCCGGGCCGCGCCTCAGCGCGCCAGCGCCTTGAGCGCCGCCTTGATGCCCTCGCTCACGCCGATGCCGGCGGGCAGGGCCTTGAGGGCCGAGGAGGCCTCCTTGTCGCTGTAGCCCAGGGCCAGCAGGGCCTGGAGGATGTCGGCCTGGTCGTCGGTGGCGGCGCCGCCACCGCCCACCGGGCCGAGGTCGGCGCCGAGCTTGCCCTTGAGCTCCAGCAGCAGGCGCTCGGCCGTCTTCTTGCCGATGCCGGGCACCTTGACCAGGCGGCCGGCGTCCTGCGCGGTGACGGCATGGGCGATCTCGGCCACGCTCATGCCGGACAGCACCGACAGCGCGGTGCGCGGGCCGACGCCGGAGATGCGGATCAGCTGCCGGAAGGTGTCGCGCTCGCCGGGGGTGGCGAAGCCGTAGAGGATCTGGGCGTCCTCGCGGACGACGAAATGCGTCAGCAGGCTCACCTTCTCGCCGGTGTTCGGCAGGTTGTAGAAGGTGCTCATGGGCACGTCGACCTCGTAGCCGACGCCATTGCAGTCCACCAGCAGCTGGGGCGGGTTCTTGTCGGCCAGGGTGCCGGTGAGTTTGCCTATCATCGTGATCCTCTCTCTGGATTATCAGCTTGATCCTCCGCCACACTTTCTCGCCGCCGAACAACGCCCGCCTGGCCCACCTGTGCGGCCCCACCGACGAACACCTGCGCACCATCGAGGCGGCGCTGCAGGTGTCGATCGCCCACCGCCACGAGCAGTTCAAGGTCGACGGCCCCAAGGCCAAGGCGCAGCGCGCGCTGGAGGTCCTGCAGGCGCTGTACGAGATCGCCGCGCGCCCCATTCCCGCCGAGAAGGTGCAGCTGATGCTCGCCGGCGACGCCTCGCTCGAGGAAGGCGACGATGGCGCCCTGGTGCTGCACACCCGCCGCGCCGACCTGCGCGCCCGCACCCCGACCCAGAGCGTCTACCTGGACAACATCGCCCACCACGACATCACCTTCGGCATCGGCCCTGCCGGCACCGGCAAGACCTACCTGGCGGTGGCCTGCGCGGTCGACGCGCTGGAGCGCAGCGCGGTGCAGCGCATCGTGCTCACGCGGCCCGCGGTGGAGGCCGGCGAGAAGCTCGGTTTCCTGCCCGGCGACCTCACGCAGAAGGTGGACCCGTACCTGCGCCCGCTGTACGACGCGCTCTACGACCTCATGGGCTTCGACCGCGTGACCAAGGCCTTCGAGCGCAACGCGCTGGAGATCGCGCCGCTCGCCTTCATGCGCGGGCGCACCCTGAACAACGCCTTCGTCATCCTCGACGAGGCGCAGAACACCACGCCCGAGCAGATGAAGATGTTCCTCACCCGCATCGGCTTCGGCAGCAAGTGCGTGGTCACCGGCGACATCAGCCAGATCGACCTGCCCAAGGGCCAGCTCTCGGGCCTGGTGGATGCCGAGCGCATCCTGCGGCGCGTCAAGGGCATCGCCCACACCCGATTCACCAGCGCCGACGTGGTGCGCCACCCGCTGGTGGCCCGCATCGTCGACGCCTACGACGCCGCCAGGAAATCCGATGCCGCGCGCTAAGCTGCCTCCCGCTCCCGCCCCCACCCTCGAGCTCGAACTGCAGTTCGGCGATTTCCCCGGCCTGGCCGCCCACAAGGCCCTGCTGCGCAAGCCGCGCGTGAAGCGCTGGATGGAGATGGCGCTGAAGCATCCCGGCGAGATCGCGGTGCGCATCGTCGGCGAGGACGAGGGCCGCGCCCTCAACCGCCAGTACCGGCGCAAGGACTACGCCACCAACGTCCTGACCTTCGACTACACCCGCGAGCCGGTGGTCACCGGCGACCTGGTGCTGTGCGGCCCGGTGGTGGAGCGCGAGGCGAAGGAACAGGGCAAGTCGCTCGAGGAACACTACGCCCACCTGCTGGTGCACGGCACCCTGCACGCGCAGGGCTACGACCACGAGACGAACGAGCGCGACGCGCTCGAGATGGAGGCCCTGGAGGTGCTGCTGCTGCAGGCCCTGGGCTATCCCAACCCCTACTGACCCCTGCGGGATCCCGGGCCGGCCCTACAGGATCCGCATCGGGATCGTCACCGGCCCGTCGTTCACCAGCGAGACCTGCATGTGGGCGCCGAAGCGGCCGGTGCCCACGCGCGGGTGCGCCATGCGCGCCTGCTGGCACAGGTAGTCGTACAGGTGCTCGCCGAGCGCGGCGGGCGCGGCGCCGGTGAAGCTCGGGCGGTTGCCGCCGGCGGTGTCGGCCGCCAGGGTGAACTGGCTCACGAACAGGAGCCCGCCGTCGATGTCCTGCACGCTGCGGTTCATCTTGCCGGCCTCGTCGCTGAAGATCCGCAGCTTCAGCAGCTTGGCCAGCAGCCGGTCGGCCTGGGCCTCGGTGTCGCCGGGTTCGGCGCACACCAGCACCAGCAGGCCGGCGCCGATCTCGCCCACCGCCTCGTCGCCCACGTCCACGCGCGCCTCGCGCACCCTCTGGATCACCGCCAGCATCAGTCCACGTCCTTCCTGTCATCGACATGCGCCTCGACGTCGCTGGGCAGCAGCTGGATCGTGGCGCGCAGTCCCGGCACCTCCCCCATGAGGGCCTGTTCCACCGCGTTGCGCAGGGCCGCGGCACGTCCCAAGGTCCAGTCGGCGGGCATGTGCATGTGCATGTCCGCGAAGCGGCGCTGGCCGGCCTTGCGGGTGGTCACATGGTCGAAGCGCACGGCGTCATGGGCGAAGCCCGCCAGCGTGCGCTGGATCTGCGCCTGCACCTCGGGCTCCAGCGCCTCGTCCATCAGGCCCTGCGAGGAGCGGTGCAGCAGTTCGATGCCCTCGCGCAGGATGTTCAGCGCGACGCCGATGGCCACCGCCGCATCGAGCCAGAGCCAGCCGGTCAGGCCGGCCAGGGCGATGCCGGCGACGACGCCGACCGAGGTCCAGACGTCGGTGACCAGGTGGCGGGCGTCGGCTTCCAGCGCGATCGAGCGGTGCTCGCGCGCGGCGCGGTGCATGACCCACGCCAGCAGGCCGTTCAGCGCGGAACTGGCGACCGACAGGCCCAGGCCCCAGTCGATGCGCTCCAGCGGCTGCGGGTCGAACAGGCGGTGGCCGGCGGCCCAGATGATGCCCAGCGCCGCGCCGATGATCAGGATGCCCTCGAAGCCGGAGGAAAAATATTCGGCCTTGTGGTGACCGTACGGGTGGGCCTCGTCGGGCGGGGCCTCGGCCACCGTGACCATGACCAGCGCGAACAGGGCGCTGGCCAGGTTGACGAAGGATTCCATCGCATCGGACAGCAGGGCCACCGAGCCGGTGACCTGCCAGGCCAGGGTCTTGAGCGTGATGGTGAGCACCGCGACGCCGGCCGACACCGCGAGCAGGCGGCGCGGCGTGAGTCGGGCAAGGAGCGTCGTCGCCATGCGTCGATTGTGGCCCAGCGCCACAATGCGCCCATGCGCACCTGGATCCGCCGCCATGCCCCGTGGCTGGGCCTGTGGGCCCTGCTCGCCGTGGCAGGGGCCGCGGCGCTGGCCCGCCTCGAGCTGTCCCATCTCTACGCCGCGTTCGACACCGACGCACGCATCGCCCACCGCCTCCTGAGCCAGCGGATGGCGCAGCACGACGCGGCGCTGGCGACACTCGCCCTGCTGCAGCCCGCCCCCGGGCCGGAGGCGGCCGAACGCCGCCTGCCCTCGCTGTACCCGCAGGTGGTGGCGGTGCAGCGACGCGATGGCGCGCAGCCCTGGGTCGACCCGGCGCTGGAAGCCGCCCAGGCCGAGTCGCGCCGCCAGCGGCGGCCCGTGCCCGGCCCGCTGGACCTGGCCCAGGGCCGCTACTGGCTGGTGCTCGCCGGCGAGCCGGCCAGCTTCGCCTTGCAGCTGTCGCTGCGGGAGGCGGTGCCGGCCGCCGAATGGCCCGCCTCCGCCGCGCCGGTGCGCATGACGCTGGAAATGGCCGGCCAGTCCTTCCTGCTGCAGCCGGGCGCGGCGCAGGCCGGGGGCTGGCGCTTCGAGGCTACCAAGGTGCTGGGCTCGGCCAGCCAGCCCTTCGCCCTGGTGGCCAGCCGCAGCGTCGGCTGGGGCGAGCTGCCCTGGGGCCGCATGGCGCTGTGGGCGCTGGCCTGCGCCGGCGCGCTGGCGGTGGCCCGCACGCTGCTGGCCCTGCGCGAGCAGCGCCGGCGCGCCGAGGACCTGCTGCGCCTCGGCCAGGTCGGCCGGCTCAATGCCCTGGGCGAGCTGGCCGCCGGCATGGCGCACGAATTGAACCAGCCACTGACCGCGCTGCTCGCCAACACCCAGGCCGCCAGCCGCCTGCTGGCCGAGGACCCGCCCGACCTGGCCACCGCGCGCGGCGCGATGTCGCAGGCCGCCGGACAGGCCCGACGCGCCGCCGACGTGGTGGGCCGCCTGCGCCGCACGCTGGAGCACCCGGACCCGGCGGTGCGCGAGCCAGTGGACCTCGAGGCCGCGGCCCGCGGCGCGCTGCACCTGCTGGCGCCGCAACTGCAGCGGCATGGCATCGAGGCCTGGGTCGAGGGCCCGCCGGTGCGGGTGCTCGCCGAGCCGGTGGCCCTGGAGCAGATCGTCCACAACCTGGTGATGAACGCGATGCAGGCCCTGGAGCAGGTGCCGGCGGGCCAGCGCCGGCTGGTGCTCGCCACCTCGCAGGAGGGCGGCGACGGCCGCCTCGCGGTGACCGACACCGGCCCGGGCATCGCGCCCGAGGCCCTGCCCCGGCTGTTCGAGCCGTTCTTCACCACCCGCCCGGGCGGCATGGGGCTGGGCCTGAGCCTGTGCGAAACCCTGGCCGGCCGGCTCGGGGGCCGCCTCGAGGCCGCCAACCACGCGCCGCGCGGCGCCAGCTTCCGACTGACCCTGCCCCGGGCCACGCCATGAACGCCACGACCCAGACCGCCAACGCGCAATCCCCCCTGGTGCACCTCGTCGACGACGACGCCGCGGTGCGCGCCAGCCTGGAGCTCCTGATCGGCACCATCGGCCTGCGGGTGCAGCCCTGGGCCGACCCGCAGGCCTTCCTTGATGGCTTCGACGGCGGCGGCATCGGCGCCATCGTGCTCGACGTGCGCATGCCCGGGGTGGGCGGGCTGCAGGTGCTGGAGCGGCTGCAGGCGCGCGGCATGGACCACCCGGTGATCATGCTCACTGGCCATGGCACGGTGGACATGTGCCGGCGCGCCTTCAAGGGCGGCGCCGCCGAATTCCTGGAGAAGCCGGTCGACGACGACGCCCTGCTCGAGGCGCTGCAGTCGGCCGTGCGCCAGCACGTGGGCACCCGCGAGCGGCTGCGCGCCGGGCAGGCCGCGCGCGAGCGCCACGCCCAGCTCTCGGAGCGCGAGCGCGAGGTGCTGCGCCTGATCGTGCAGGGCCTGACCAACAAGGAGATCGGCCGCGTGCTGGGGCTGTCGCCGCGGACCGTGGAGAACCACCGCGCCCACGTGTTCGAGAAGCTCGCGGTGGACTCGCTGGCCCTGCTGATTCGCCAGTACGCCGACCTCGCCGAGGGCGACGGCGCGGGTGGCGCCGAACCGGGGCCCTGAGTAGTTCTACGCAGCGGCCCGCGTAGCCGCTCGGATGGCGCCGGCGGGCGCCGGTTCCTACAGTGCACCCACGGTCCGCCGCGGGCCGTCCAGACACTGAAACCCGAACCGGAGAACCCATGAACAAGCTCGCATCCACCCTCGCCTTCGCCCTCGCCTTCGCCCTCGCCGCGGCCGCCGCCGGCAGCGCCTCCGCCCAGGCGGTGCGCACCGAGCGCAACGTCTCGCTCGACCTGGCCAACCAGATCGCCTCGGCCACCGTCGCCGCCTGCACCGCCGGCGGCTACAACGTGACGGCCACGGTGGTCGACCGCGCCGGCGTGGTGCGCGCGGTCCACCGCGCCGACAACGCCGGCCCGCACACGCTGGAGGCCAGCCGCATGAAGGCCTACACCTCGGCCTCGGCCAAGAACAACACGCTGGCCATCATGGAGGTCGCGCAGAAGAACCCGGCCGCCGCCAACCTGGTGAACATCCCCGGCTACCTGCTTCTGGGCGGCGGCGTGCCGGTGCGCGTGGGCAACGAGGTGATCGGCGCGGTGGGGGTGGGCGGTGCGCCCTCGGGCCAGATCGACGAGCAGTGCGCCGTCGCCGCGCTGGACAAGGTCAAGGACCTGCTGAAGTAATCCCCGCGCACGAAGGAGACGCGCCATGGCCGACCGCCGCGCACCGATCGCCAGCACGCCTGCCACCATCGCCCGGCGGGCGCGCACCGCCCTCGCGGTGCTGTCCCAGGCCGTGGCGCTGGCCCTGCCCATCACGCCCTTCGTGGCCCTCGTGGCCGCCGGGCCGGCGGCGGCCCAGGTCGGCCCGTCCGCGCCGGAGGCCGCAGCCTACCGGGGCCTGCATGCCGCGGCCTGGCGCGGCGACGCGGCGGCGATCCGCCAGCTGGCGGCCGGCGGCGGGGCCTCGGCCCTCGAGGCCCGCGACGGCAATGGCCGCACGCCGCTGCACGTGGCCACCTTCGCCCGCCACCCCGAGGCGATCCGGGCGCTGGCCCAGGCCGGCGCGCGCCTGGACGCGATGGACAACGACCGCTACGACGCGGTCACCATTGCCGCCGTGGCCGACGACGAGGCCAGTTTGCGCATGCTGCTGTCGCTGGGCGCCAGCGCGAAGCGGGTGACCAGCCGCTACGACGGCACCGCGCTGATCGCCGCGGCCCACCTGGGGCATGACGGCGTGGTGCGGCAGCTGGTGGCCGCGGGCGCGCCGCTGGACCACGTGAACAACCTGCACTGGACGGCGGTGATCGAGGCCATCGTGCTGGGCGATGGCGGGCCGCGCCACCAGGCCACCCTGAAGGTCCTGGTCGATGCGGGCGCCAACCTGCAGCTGGCCGACCGCAATGGCCGCACGCCGCTGCAGCTGGCGCGGCAGCGGGGCTACGCGGCAATGGTGAAGATGCTGGAAGCGGCCGGCGCGAAATAGCGCCGGCGCCGCGGGACCGGGATCAGGCCAGCGTCACGCGGGCGAACTTGCGCTTGCCCACCTGCACGACATAGGTGCCGGCCTCGAGCTTGAGGCCCTTGTCGCTGACGACGCTGGAATCGACCCGCACGCCGCCGCCGTCGATGAGGCGGTTGGCCTCCGAGGTGGAGGGTGCCAGGCCGGCCGACTTGAGCAGCGCGCCGATGCCCAGGGGCACGCCGGACAGCGAGACCTCGGGAATCTCGTCGGGCACGCCGCCCTTGCTGCGGTTCACGAAGTCCTGCTCCGCGCCGTCGGCCGCGGCAGCGCTGTGGAAACGCGCCGTGATCTCCTTGGCCAGGGCCACCTTGGCATCGCGCGGGTTGCGGCCGCCCTCGACCTCCCGGCGCAGCGCCGCGATGTCGGCCTCGCTGCGGAAGCTCAGGAGGGTGTACCAGCGCCACATCAGCGTGTCCGAGATCGACATCACCTTGGCGAACATGGTGTTCGGGTCCTCGCTGATGCCGATGTAGTTGTTCTTGCTCTTGGACATCTTGTCCACGCCGTCGAGGCCCTCGAGCAGCGGCATGGTCAGGATGCACTGGGGCTCCTGGCCCCACTCCTGCTGCAGGTGGCGCCCCATCAGCAGGTTGAACTTCTGGTCGGTGCCGCCCAGCTCCAGGTCGGACTTCAGGGCCACCGAGTCGTAGCCCTGCATCAGCGGGTACAGGAATTCGTGCACCGAGATGCTCTGGCCCTGGGTGAAGCGCTTGTGGAAGTCGTCGCGCTCCATCATGCGGGCCACGGTGTACTTGGCCGCCAGCTGGATCATGCCGGTCGCGCCCAGCGGCTCGGACCACTCGCTGTTGTAGCGGATCTCGGTCTTCGACGGGTCCAGTACCAGGCTGGCCTGGCGGTAGTAGGTTTCGGCGTTGACCTTGATCTGCTCGGGCGTGAGCGGCGGGCGGGTGCTGTTGCGGCCCGAGGGATCGCCGATCAGGGAGGTGAAGTCGCCGATCAGGAAGATCACCTGGTGGCCCAGGTCCTGCAGCTGGCGCATCTTGTTCAGGACCACGGTATGGCCCACGTGGATGTCCGGCGCCGTCGGGTCCAGGCCCAGCTTGATCCGCAGCGGCACGCCGGTGGCCTCGGACCGGGCCAGCTTGCGCTCCCATTCCTCGCGCGGCAGCAGCTCCTCGCAGCCGCGCAGTGACACTGCCATCGCCTCCCGCACGCGGTCCGTCACGGGGTGGGCGGTTGTTACAGTGGCTTGATTCATAAGGCTTTTTACGGATTCGTCGGGCCACCGACCCGGTATACTCGGGCCAGCTTTTGGGGAAGGCCGATTCTAGTCACCCCCTGATCGGCACTTCCCGTAGCGAGCCGCTTCACGGGCGAAGACGCAAGACACCCACCCGCCAAGGACCCGCAGACTTGAACAACAACCTCCTGGCCGCCGGCCGCCGACTGGCCGCGCGAGCAGCCCACGCGCTGGAGCACCATCCCAAGCACATCACCGCCCTGCT
Organism: Ramlibacter sp. MAHUQ-53; assembly: GCF_052600055.1. NCBI lineage: Bacteria > Pseudomonadati > Pseudomonadota > Betaproteobacteria > Burkholderiales > Comamonadaceae > Ramlibacter > Ramlibacter sp. MAHUQ-53. Next base: position 77,387 of record NZ_JBQWTS010000013.1, on the reverse strand, counting down.
GGCGGCCGCGCTGCTGGGTGGTGGCGGCGGCGCGTTCGCCGTGGCCAGCTTCGGCCCCGACGCCGCCGACGTCCCGGTGCGCGAGGTGGTCGAGTCCGTCGTGCCCCTGGACCTCGCCAGCCAGGCGCAGGCCCTGGACCTGCACGCGCTGCGCCTGTTCCGCACCGAGGGCGTTCGCAGCTCCGACACCGTCGACACCCTGTTCGCCCGCCTGGGCCTGAGCGATGCCGCCGCCGCCGCCTTCGTGCGCGGCGACACCGCCTTCCGCAGCCAGGTGCTCGGTCGCACCGGCCGGCAGGTCACCGTCGAAGCCAATGACAAGCAGGGCCTGGAGCGCCTCACCGCGCGCTGGACGCCCGACAGCGACGGCACCTTCCGCCGCCTGGTGATCGAGCGCGGCACCGACGGCCGCTTCACCAGCCGTGTCGAGACCGCCGCCCTCGTGCCCTCCGCCCGCCTGGGCAGCGGCACCATCCGCACCTCGCTGTTCGCTGCGGTCGACGACGCCCGCATTCCCGACGAAATCGCCATCCAGGTGGCCGACATCCTCGGCGGCCGCGTCGACTTCCACCGCGGCCTGCGCAAGGGCGACCGCTTCAGCGTGGTCTACGAAACCCTCGAGGCCGACGGCGAGCCGATGCGCACCGGCCGCGTGCTGTCGGTCCAGTTCGTGAACAACGGCACCACGCACGACGCCCTGTGGTTCCAGGAGGCCGGCAAGAAGGGCGCCTACTACTCGCTGGACGGCAAGACCCTGCAAAGCGTCTACCTCGCCTCGCCGATGGAGTTCTCGCGGGTGACCAGCGGCTTCGCCATGCGCTTCCACCCGGTGCTGCAGACCATGCGCGCCCACCTGGGCGTGGACTACGGCGCCCCCACCGGCACCCCGGTGCGCACCGTGGGCGACGGCCAGGTCGAGTTCGCCGGCCGCCAGGGCGGCTACGGCAACGTGGTCATCATCAAGCACAACGGCAGCGACTCCACCCTGTACGCCCACCTCTCGCGCATCGACGTGCGCGCCGGCCAGAAGGTCACCCAGGGCCAGCGCGTGGGCGCGGTCGGCTCCACCGGCATGTCCACCGGCCCGCACCTGCACTTCGAGTTCCGCGTGAACGGCCGGCACCAGGACCCGCTGACCGTGGCGCGCCGCGCCGAGGGCCTGCCGCTGTCCGCAGAAGCCCGCCCCGCCTTCGACAAGCTCGCCGGCGCCATGCGCCTGAAGCTCGAAGCCGCGGCCGGCATGGCCCTCACGGCCAGCATCGAATAAGACCGCTGCCACCGTGGGCGCCCTGTACATCGGCCTGATGTCCGGCACCTCGCTGGACGGGGTCGACGGGGTCCTCGCCGACTTCAGCGCCGCCCCGGGGCGCGTGCTGGCCCATGCCAGCGCCCCCTTCCCCGACGCCCTGCGCGCCGAGCTCCTCGCGCTCAACACCTCCGGCCCCGACGAACTGCACCGCGCCGCGCTTGCGGGCAACGGCCTGGTGCGCGTCTACGCGCAGGTCGTCCAGGACCTGCTGGCCCGCTGCGGCGTGGCCCCCGGAGCGGTCCGCGCCATCGGCGCCCATGGCCAGACCGTGCGCCATCGCCCGCAGGAGTTCGACGGCACCGGCTACACCCTCCAGTTGAACCAGCCCGCCCTGCTCGCGGAGCTCACCGGCATCCCGGTGGTGGCGGACTTCCGCAGCCGCGACGTCGCGGCCGGCGGCCAGGGCGCGCCCCTCGCCCCCTTCTTCCACCGCGCCTGGTTCGGCCGCCCGGGCCAGGCCCTGGGCCTGCTGAACATCGGCGGCATCTCCAACCTCACCGTGCTGCGGGCCGACGGCAGCCAGCTCGGGTTCGACTGCGGCCCCGGCAACGCCCTCATGGACGGCTGGTGCCAGCAGCACCTGGGCCGCGCCTACGACGACCGCGGCGCCTGGGCCGCCAGCGGCCGGGTGCACGAGGCCCTGCTGGCGGCCCTCCAGTCCGACGCTTACTTTTCGCGTCCGCCGCCCAAGAGCACCGGCCGCGACCTGTTCCACCTGCAGTGGCTGGCCGGCCACCTCGCGGCCTTCGGCGAGATCGCGCCCGAGAACGTCCAGGCCACGCTCGCCGAGCTCACCGCGCGCGCCTGCGCCGACGATCTCATGCGGCATGCCCCCGGCCTCGGGCAACTGGTCGTCTGCGGCGGCGGGGCCCTCAACGACTTCCTGATGCAGCGGCTCGCCGCGCTGCTGCCCGGCGTCGCCGTGGCCGGCAGCCAGGCGGCCGGCCTGCCGCCGCTGCAGGTCGAGGCCGCGGCCTTCGCCTGGCTGGCCCGCAAGGCCCTCGAGGGTGAAAAGCTGGACCTCCAAAGCACCACGGGCGCCAGGGGCGCCCGTGTGCTGGGGTGCGTGTACCCGGCTTAGACCGAGAAGCTGGAGCCGCAGCCGCAGGTGGTGGTGGCGTTCGGGTTCTTGATCACGAACTGCGCGCCCTGCAGGTCTTCCTTGTAGTCGATCTCGGCGCCCACCAGGTACTGGTAGCTCATGGCGTCGATCAGGAGCGACACGCCGTTCTTGGTCATGACGGTGTCGTCGTCGTTGGTGATCTCGTCGAAGGTGAAGCCGTACTGGAAGCCGGAGCAGCCGCCACCCTGCACGAACACGCGCAGCTTCAGGTCGGGGTTGCCTTCTTCGGCGATGAGGTCGGCCACCTTGGCCGCGGCGCTGTCGGTGAACAGCAGCGGGGCAGGCATGTCGGTCTGGATGTTCTCGGCAACAGCGCTCATGGGAATTCCTTATCGATTCAGGCGGGTATGTTAGGCCATCCGCGCCGGTTGCAAGGCGCGGCGCGCCTTGCCGCCCCCTCGCGTGGGGGCTTTGGTGCAAAGAAAAAGCCGCATCCGGCGAACCGGTGCGGCTTCTCGCTGCAGGAGCGGGCGATTAACGCTTGCTGAACTGCTTGCGGCGGCGAGCGGAGTGCAGGCCGACCTTCTTACGCTCGACTTCACGGGCGTCGCGGGTCACGAAGCCGGCTGCGGACAGCGCGGGCTTGAGGGACGCGTCGTAGTCGATCAGGGCGCGGGTGATGCCGTGACGGGTGGCACCGGCCTGGCCGGATTCACCGCCGCCGTGGACGTTGACCTGGATGTCGAAAGTCTCGACATGGTTGGTCAGCACCAGGGGCTGCTTGGCGATCATGATCGAGGTCTGGCGGCCGAAGAACTGTTCGATGCTCTTGCCGTTGACCGTGATCTTGCCGGTACCCTTCTTCAGGAAGACACGGGCGACGCTGCTCTTGCGGCGGCCGGTGCCGTTGTTCCATTCACCAATCATGTCCGCTCCTTAGATGTCCAGCTGCTTGGGCTGCTGCGCGGTGTGCGGGTGCTCGGCACCGGCGTACACCTTGAGCTTCTTGATCATGGCGTAGCCGAGGGGACCCTTGGGCAGCATGCCCTTGACGGCCTTCTCGAGCGCACGGCCAGGATGCTTGGCTTGCAGGTCGCGGAAGTTGGTTTCGTAGATACCGCCCGGGAAGCCCGAGTGACGGTAGTACTTCTTGTTCAGATCCTTCGTGCCGGTGACACGGATCTTGTCTGCGTTGATGACGACGATGTAATCGCCGGTATCGACGTGAGGCGTGTAAATGGCCTTGTGCTTGCCGCGCAAACGGAGGGCTGCTTCGCTGGCAATCCGTCCGAGCACCTTGTCGGTGGCGTCAATCACAAACCACTCGTGCGTCACGTCAGCGGGTTTTGCGCTGAACGTTTTGGTCATGAGACTCTTTCGAGAAAGTGGTTTGGCGGTCCTTTTCCGCGTTCGGCGTCCCTCTTCTGGGGACCTCTTAGGCGGGGTTTCCACGGGCGGGCGCCACTGGCGTGTCGCACGTGCGTGTTATCTGCCGCGGGACCACGAGAACGCTGCAGAGCCTTGGATTATATGAAGAATCGCCCGGGTTGCGCCAGTCCCCCTCCAGGGCGGCTACCATGGGCACCATGTTCAGTTACCGGCACGCCTTCCACGCCGGCAATCACGCCGACGTGCTCAAGCACCTGGTGCTGATCGCCACCCTCAAGCACCTGGTGCAGAAACCCGCCGCCCTGCTGGCGGTGGACACCCATGCCGGCGCCGGCCTCTACCGGCTCGACGACGACTACGCCAGCACCTCCGGCGAGGCCGACGACGGCATCCGCAAGCTGTTGGCCGCCGACCTGCCCGAGCCAGCGCCCGCGCTGGCCGACTACCTGGAGGTGGTGCGCTCCTTCAACCACGAAGGCCGCCTGAAGCTCTACCCCGGCTCGCCCTTCGTGATCCAGAAATTCCTGCGCGAGGAAGCCCGCGACCGGCTCAAGCTGTTCGAGATGCACCCCACCGACAGCCAGGCCCTGGCCGCCCACGTGGCCCAGCTGCGCGCCGGCCGGCAGGTGGCCGTGACGCGGGCCGACGGCTTCGAGTCCCTCAAGGCCCTGCTGCCTCCGCCGTCGCGCCGCGGCCTGGTGCTGGTGGATCCGAGCTACGAGATCAAGAGCGATTACGCGAAAGTGAGTGCCTGCCTCGAAGACTCGATCAAGCGCTTCGCCACCGGCACCTACGCGGTCTGGTACCCCATCATCCCGCGGCCCGAGGCCCACGAACTGCCCCGGCGCCTCAAGACCCTGGCCAACCAGGCCGGCAAGCCCTGGCTGCATGCCACGCTGTCGATCGGCCAGCGCGACGAGCCGCTGCAGCCCAAGGTGCCCGGCGAAGGCCCGCGCCGGCAGGGCCTGGCGGCCAGCGGCATGTTCCTCGTCAACCCGCCCCACACCCTGAAGCCGGCGCTCGCCGCCGCCCTGCCCCAACTCGTGGCGGCCCTGGGCCGGGGCCGCGGCCAGGGCCACGCCCTCGAGACGGGCGGCTGACGCCGCCGGCCGGCCTGCCAGTGGGCCGGCGAAACAACCGCTAACCGCAAACATCCCCCGCCGGGCCGATCGGCGGGCGGGCCGACCTATCATCGCGCCCGATTCCTGACGACAGGCCGAGCCCATCGGCCGCCAACGCTTTTCCGCCCATCCGCAACGACATGTAACGACAGTAACAAGGCCCAGGCGACGGGAGCCCATTTCCCGTTTACATCTCGCGGCCGTTTCCCTACCGCTTCTGCGCGGATTCCCTAGCCATCTGCCGCCATTCCCCTAAGGCCGGGGTGCGTCCGATTTCTACGATCGGACCCATAGAGGCACCCACGGCTTTCAGCCCAGGCCCTCGGGCCCCCAGAGCCCGACCAGACAGACGGATCGGCATGCCACCTGCTGGCACCAATTACTTACATTGAGACTGACACGAACATGAAAGCATTCATCCGCACCTTCGGTATCGCGTTACTGGCCACCGCCGCCTGGCAAGCCCTGCCGGTCGCCGCTCAGACCCGCAGCGCCGTCAACGCCCCCTACGGGGTGTCCCGTCCGGTGGCGGATCGCTACATCGTCGTCTTCAAGTCCCATGTCGCCAACCCGGCCGCCCAGGGCGCGCAGATGGCCCAGTCCCACGGCGGCCGCCTGCACCATGCCTACGGCCACGCGCTCAAGGGCTTCTCCGCCACGCTGCCGGCCGCCGCCGTCAATGCGCTGCGCAACCACCCGGATGTGGCTTCGATCGAGCAGGACCAGACCGTCTCGCTGCAGCAGAGCGTCACCCAGTCCTCCGCCACCTGGGGCCTGGACCGCATCGACCAGGTCGACCTGCCCCTGAACACCCAGTACACCTACAGCCAGACCGGCGCGGGCGTGACCGCCTTCGTCGTCGACACCGGCATCCGCGCCGACCACAGCGAATTCGCCGGCCGCCTGCTGCCGGGATTCACCGCCGTCGCCGACGGCCAGGGCACCAACGACTGCAACGGCCACGGCACCCACGTGGCGGGCACCGTCGCCGGCACCACCTGGGGCGTGGCCAAGGGCGCGAAGGTCGTGCCCGTGCGGGTGCTCGACTGCTCGGGCAACGGCGCCTGGAGCCAGGTCATCGCCGGCCTGGACTATGTCGCCTCGAGCACGGCGCGCCCCGCGGTGGCCAACCTGTCCCTCGGCGGCTCCGCCTCCTCCACCCTGGACGCGGCCGTCGCCGGCGCCGTCAGCAAGGGCGTGACCGTGGTCGTCGCCGCGGGCAACAGCAACGTCGACGCCTGCACCGCCTCGCCGGCCCGCGAGCCCAGCGCCATCACCGTCGGCGCGACCATGAGCTCCGACTACCGCGCCTACTTCTCCAACATCGGCACCTGCCTGGACCTGTTCGCCCCCGGCTACAACATCGTCTCGGCCGGCATCGCCGGCACCACGGCCTCGGCCACGATGAGCGGCACCTCCATGGCTGCCCCGCACGTGGCCGGCGCCGCCGCCCTGATCCTGCAGGCCAACCCCGGCGCGACGCCGGCCACCGTGGCCAGCACCATCAAGGCCAACGCCACGACCAACCACGTCATCGCGGCCGGTACCGGCTCGCCCAACCTGCTGCTGTCCATCGGTTCCGCCAGCGCGCCGGTCACGCAGCCGGCCCCGGTGGTGACCCAGACCGTCGCGGTCCGCTCGCTGGGCGGCAGCGGCGCCCGCACCGGCGGCAGCAGCTGGAAGGCCAGCGCCACCATCAACGTGCGTGACGTCGCCACCGGCGCCGCCGTCGCCAATGCCACGGTCTCGGGCAGCTTCGCCCCCGGCGGCACCTTCAGCTGCAAGACCGGCAGCACCGGCGCCTGCACCGTGAGCACCGGCAACCTGAAGTCCAGCACCACCCGCAGCACCACCTTCACGGTGGGCGACATCAGCGGCACGCAGCTGCAGTACGACGGCGCACAGAACGTCGCGACGCAGGTCGTGATCCTGGCGCCCTGATCGCCCCCTGACCGCACAAGGGCCGGCCCGCGCAAGCGGGCCGGCCCTTGCCGTTTGCGGGGACTCAGACCACGACATCGCTCGCCTGGAGCGTGGCGACGCCGGCGAGTTCGACCGCGAAGTCGGCCGCCCCGTCACCATTGACGTCGCCTTCGAGCAGGTGGCTCGTCCCGTCGAACCGCAGCTGGCCGGCGACGTTCGAGAAGGCGGCCGCGCCGATCCAGGTGAAGGCGTCGTTGGCGCCGCCACCGGTCGAATTCGCGTCGATGCCCGAGACATCGATGCGGTCCTGGCCGCTGGTGAAGCCGCTGACCACGTCATGGCTGGCGCCGGCGGGGCTGGCGGCCACCGAGGCGAACACGAAGGTGTCGGCCAGGCCGGCCCGGCCCTGGATCGCCTCGCGGTCGGCCCCGGCGGTGAAGGTTGCGCCGGACACCACCGTCACGTCCAGCACCTGCGTGGCCGAGACATCGCCATCGGTATCCTGGACCGCCACGTTGAACTGCAGCTGGCTGGTCGGCGTGATCGTGGTGAAGAAGCCCATGTCGACGATCTTCATCACGTCGTTGTCGGTGGTCGCCGCGCCGAAGGCCGTGGTGCCGGAACTCAAGCCACCGGCGCCGACCGCCGGGTTCAGGCTGATGCCCGAACCGGAGAGGCCCTCGGTGGACACCAGCACCTGCAGGCCCTCGATCACGTAGTGCTCGACGTTGCCGCCGCCCAGGTCGCGGTTGTAGTCGTTGCTCTCGATGATCACCAGGCCGTCGTTGTTGTCGAGGCTGACGTTGCTGTAGGCCGCGGGCACCGGGATGGCCGGGTCGGTCTTGACGTAAATGTCGTAGTTGTCCACCACCACCGCGCGGGTGATGCGGGTGCCGGGGTCGCCGTTCACGTCGATCAGCTTGAGGACGACCACGAAGTCCTCGCCGTTCGTGATGCTGTGCGTGATGCCGTCGAACTTGATGTAGACCCCGCTGGTGGTCGCGGTCGGTGCCAGCCCGGTGTTGCCCTTGGGGTCGGTCAGGTAGAAGTCCAGGTCCAGCACCTCGCCCTTCTGGATGGTGTCCCCGGCCACGCCGGCCGCCGAGCCCGACACGCTGACCCACGAGGCGGCCTGCGTGAACAGCTCCTGCTGGTCGTTGGTGAAGGTGCCATCGCCCCCGGCCACCAGGTTGTTGGCCCCGGTGCCGCTGCCCGGCTCCGCGTAGCCCTGGAACTGCACATGGAAGCTGCCGGACAGGCGCGCCACCGACACCGCGGGCTGTGTGTTGTCCGGCGTGCTGGTATTCAGCTCATAGCCGGCGAAGCCCTGGGCGGTGCTGGTGGTGAGCAGGCTGTAGCTGGAGACCGGCGCGGCGAGCTGCAGGGTGTAGGTGCCAGCGGTCTTGTTGAAGGTCAGCGTGCCGGTCGCCTGGCTGGTCGAGCCGTCGAACGGGTTGGACACGTAGCTGAAGGACACGGCGTACACCGCCGATGCCGCGGACTCCGACTGCCAGGTCGTCCCGGTGGCGCCCGTGGGCGTGATCGCGCTGCCGGCCCCCGAGCCCACGTTGCCGCCGGTGAGGGCGACGGAATAGAAGTCGGAATTGCTGGCGGACCAGCTCGTGCGGGCGTCGGCGCCGATGGCGTAGGCGAACACGCCGGTCCCGCCAGGCGATGGGTTGCTCGAGTTCGCGTAGACCAGGTCGCTGCGGGCGCTGACCACGGGGGTGTCGTCGTCCACGTCGATCGCCAGGGTGCCGTCGACCCAGTCGCCGTCGTCGTCGGTGACGCGGTAACCGACCGTGAAGCTGGCGTTGTTCTCGGCGCTGCCGGCCGCATGGGCGATCGGCGCGTTCTGCGTGACCGTGTAGGCGCCGGTCGCGGTATCGAGCGTCAGCGTCAGGACGGTGGTCGTTCCCTGCTTGACCAGGAGGTCATCACCGGACAGCTCATACGAGAACCCCGTGGGCGCGCCCGAGGTACGCCAGGCGACCGAGCCCGCGCCGTCACGGCCGAAGGTGAGACCGAGGGTTCCGCTGAGGTTCTGGGCGTCGGTGTCGTCGTCGGTGCCGCCCGAATTGCCGCCGAGCGCGTCGTCGTCGAGGCGGGCCGTCAGGTTGGCGGAGACCGTCGGGGCGTCGTCCTCGAAGCGGATGGCGGCGCCGATGTCGATGCTGTCGGAGGCCGTGTCGTCGTCACCATCGAGCTGCGTGACCACGGCATGGAGCCTGTCGGTCAGGTCCACGCGGTCGTCCGGGTTGCTCGCGCCCCCCAGCGGGTGGCCGATGGCGGCGTACTGCGCCACCGACACCTGGCCGCTGCCATTGATCCGGATGACGAACACCACGGCATCGTCCGCGCCGCCCGCGCGGCCGGAGACGGTGGTGGGCGACTCCTGCCACAGGTTGATGTGCGTGGTGCCATCGCTGGTCACCAGGCCCGACCAGCTCCCATCCCCATCGACGATCTCGAGCGTGACGGCCGCGCCCGGCGCGCCGTCGGCATCGGCGCCGACGGTGGTGGTGGTGTCGACCAGGTCCACGTCGACCACCGCGCCGAACGGCGTGCCGAATTCCCCCGAGAACGGGTCGGCCACCACGGAGGGTGAATCGTCGTCATCGGCCGTGAGGTCGCCGCCAGGGGTGCCCTGGGACTCGTCGAGGGTGATGGCGTTGAGGGTGCGATCGATGCTCGCCGTCGGCGCGTCGTCCACGAATGCGATGTCGCCGAGTGCGGTCGTCTCCAGCCCGCCCGAGGTCAGGCGGAAGGCACCGATGTCGAAGGCGGAGTTCTGCCGGGCGTTCTGCGGGTTGCCGACGTTGTCGACCAGGACCCGGTTGTGGTCGCCATCGGTGACATAGGTCAGGTCGTCACCCGCGACCAGGCCGCGCAGCAGCACGGTGTCGCCGTTGAAGTCCGCCGAGATGCCGCCCTTGGACGAGGGGTCGCTCTCGCTGAATGCGTAGGTGGTCTGGGTGCCGTTCTTGGCGGTCCGCACCACGGTCACCGACAGGATGTTGACCGGCGTGTCATCGCCATCCCCCAGGCCCTCGAGGTAGTCGGCCCCGACCTCCGCCCCGTCGGTATTGAAGAACGCGCTGATTTTCAGGCTCGCACCCTTGGGCGGCTGCAACTGCACCAGCGCGAAGGAGGCCGAGTCGGCGCCGTGGTACGAGCCGAAGGCGATGTTGGCTTCCAGGTCCGCCTCGTTCTGGTCAAGGTTGGGCACCGTGTAGGCCAGGTTCGGGTTGTCGACGAAGGTGAACCACATGCCCTCGCCCGGGTCGATCATCTGGTTGTTGCTGCCGATGGTGGTGGCGCCGCCGCCCTGGCCGGTGTTCACCGTGTCACCGCCCTCCGGGTTCTTGCCGGTCACGACGATCGCCACCGTCGGCGGGTCACCGTTCTGCGTCTTGTTGCCGAACATCAGGAACAGGTTCTGCCCGGAAGGCGCGCCCGCCAGGGAGAACTCGAGCAGGTTGTCGACGCTGACGAAGATCTTGTTGCTCAGGACCTCGAGGTCGTTGTCGTCGGTGGCATCGCCATGCTCGATGGCCTCAAACTGCACCAGCCACAGCTTGGCGCCGGTGGCATTCACGTCGGCATCGCCATCGCCGAAGCTGGTGGCGTTCGACTCCATGTAGATCGCGAACACGATATCGCCGGTCTGTTCATCGATCCCGAGCACCACGTTGTTGTCGAACTCCCCGGTGTAGAGGAGGATGCGGTGGCCGCTGGTGGTGGTCAGCCCGCTGTCCAGGCCATCGAGCGGGTCGCCGTTGCTGTCGGTGAAACTGACATCCAGCACGTCGGCGCCGAAGGTCAGGACGTTGGTGCCTCCCGAGTTCGCCTGGGTGCCGTCCACGCCACTCAACGCGGTGGAATTCGCCACACCGCTCACGCCGCCCGCGGCGGTCAGCGCCTGGGCGAGTCGATCCGGGAGCGTCGAGCCCGTGTCGTTGCTGGTGGCACCACTGTCGTCCGTGTTCTGGACATCCACGGTCTCGTCGACCGTTACAAGATAGTCAGCCATGGCACTCTCCATCGAATGCACTGAATGACGGGATCACGGCCTGCCCGGCGGGGCCGGGCAGGCCTGGAGGCAGTCCGGGCCCGGGGAGGGCCCGGTGCTGGTTACAGCATCAGGTCGCCGGCCGCCACCGAGGCGACCCCGGAGAGCACGACCACGAAGTCGGCGTTGCCGTCGCCGTTGACGTCGCCCTGGAGCCGGAAGGTCGCTGCGTCGTAGCGCAGCTGGCCTGCCGTGTTCGTGAACGGCCCGGCGTTGATCCAGGTGAACGCGTCGTCCGCGCCCCCACTGACGGCGTCAATGGCGACCAGGTCGATGCGGTCCAGGCCGCTGACGAAACCGGTGATCACGTCCGGTGCGGTCGCCGGGCTGTCGGCGACCGTGTTGAACACGAAGGCATCGCCCTGCCCGATGCGGCCCTGGATGGACTCGGTGTCCGGCCCGGCGATGAAGGTGCTGTTGCCGAGGATGGAAACGTCCAGGCGCTGGGTCGCCGTGACGTCGCCGTCGGCGTCCTGCACGGCGACGTCGAAGTGCAGGTCGGCGTCGGGCGTGAAGGAGCTGAGGAAGCCGATGCTGGTGATCTTCATGACGTCGTTGTCATTGGTCACGCTGTCGAACGGCTGCATCGCCAAGCCGGTGCTGCCACCGCCCGAGCCCACCGCCTTCTGCAGGTTGTAGCCCGAACCGTTGACGCCCTCGGTCGTGGTGAGGATCTGCATGCCCTCGATCCGCCAGGTCTGGCCTTCGGGGTTGTAGTCGTTGCGCTCGATCACCACCAGCCCGTCGTTGTTGTCCAACGGGATGGCGGCATACGGCGCAGGCACCGTCATGGTGTTGTTGTAGATGTCGCCGTTCTCGACGACGACGGCGCGGGTCGTGTGGACGCCTGAATCGTTGACCAGCTTGAGCACCACGACGAAGTCCTCGCCCGACGCGCCGAAGCGCTTGATGCCGTCGAACTTGAGGAATACCCCGTCGATGCGCGCATCCGGCGCGACGCTGGAGAAGCCGTGCGGGTTGTAGGTGAAGAAGTCCATGTCCAGGACCTCACCCTTCTGGATCGTGTCGCTGGCCACACCGGTCGCCACGTTGGAGATGCTGACCCAGGTGGCGGCTTGGGTGAACAGCTCGCCGTCCGAGAGCGTGTTCGGGGTATCCGTGCCACCCTTGAGGTTGTTGCTCCCCGTGCCGCTCCCCGGCTCCTTGATGCCCGTGAACTGCGCATAGAACTGCGTCGAGACCGTCGCCACGGACACCATCGGCTGGGTCTTGTCCGTCTGGTGGCTGTTCACCTCATACCCCGTGAACCCGCGCGAGTACGCCGTCTCCAGCATCGGCACGAGCGGGAACGGATTGCCCATCGACAGGTGGTAGGTCCCCGCATCCTTGTCGAAGGTCAGCGTCCCGCTGCCCGAAGCCCAGGTGCCGGCGCCGGGGTCCTGCAGGTACTCGAACGACACGGAGAACACCGCGGTGTCGCCGTCCTCCGACTGCCAGTCGACATCCATGCTCTTGATCGCATACCCGGCGATCGTCCCGCTGTGGAGCGTCACGCTGGCGAAGTCGCTGTTGCTCTGCGACCAGGTCCCGGTGTGCACGTCGGCGCCGATGGAGTACGAGAAGACGCCCGTTCCGCCGGGGGCCGGATTGCTGCCATTGGCGTAGATCAGGTCGGTGCGGGCGTTGATGATCGGCGTGTCGTCGTCCACGTTGATCACCAGCGTGCCATCGGCCGTGTCGTCGTCACCATCGGTGACGCGGTAGTTCAGCGTGAGCGACACGTTGTTCTCGTTGTCGCCGGCGGGGTGCATGATCGGCGCGTTCTGCGTCACGGCGTAGGCACCGGTCGCTGTATCCAGCGTGATCGTGAGGACCAGGCGGGATCCCTGGCGCACTTCCAGGTCGTCCCCGTTCTTCAGGTAGGAGAAGCCGGTGGGCGCGCCTGTCTCGAGCCACTCGACGCTGCCCGCATCGTCCTCGCCGAAGTCATGGCCCAGCGTGCCCGAGGCGTTGGTCGAGTTCGCGTCATCGCCCGTGCCGCCGGGGTTGCCGCCCGTCAATGCATCGTCATCGAGCTGCACGTTGCCGTTGGCCGCCACCGACGGGCCGTCGTCCTCGAACACGATCGCCTCGCCGATGCCCACGCTGTCCGAGGCCTCGTCATCGTCCTC
>NZ_JBQWTS010000013.1:0-64279 GCF_052600055.1 Ramlibacter sp. MAHUQ-53 | reverse complement strand
GGCCTCGTACGTGAAGCCCGTGGGCGCTCCCGTGGTCAGCCAGGCCACCGTGCCGGCACCGTCCTCGCCGAAGTCATGGCCCAGCGTGCCGCTCGTGTTCGTCGCGTTGGCGTCGTCACCCGTGCCGTCGGGGTTGCCACCCGTCAATGCATCGTCATCGAGCTGCACGTCGCCGTTGGCCGCCACCGACGGGCCGTCGTCCTCGAACACGATCGCCTCGCCGATGCCCACGCTGTCCGAGGCCTCGTCATCGTCCTCGTCGACCACCGTGATCACCGCGTTGAGCTTGCCGTCCAGGTTCACCGCGTCGTCATGGTCCGCGTCGTCCGGGTGGCCCAGCGTCGCGTACTGCGCCACGCTCACCTGCCCACTGGCATTGATGCGGATCGCGAACACCACCGTCCCGGTCTCGCCACCCGTGCGGCCCGTGACCGTGCCGTCGCTCTCCAGCCACAGCGTGATCGCCGCGCCCGCCGTGGTGACCAGGCCCGAGTCGGCCCCCTCGCCTCCCACGATCTCCAGCGTCACCTCGGTCGTGCCAGGAATGTCCGCCCCCACCGACGAGTCCGTGTCCACCAGGTCCACGTCCAGCGCCAGCCCGATCGCCGTGCCGTAGCCCACCGGGAAGGGGTTGGTGAACGGCGGGTCGTCGTCTTCCGCGTTCGCATCACCCGCGTCCACGCCCGCCGACTCGTCCAGCACCACCGAGTTGGCCGTGCGCTCGATCGCCGCCTCGGGCGTGTCGTCGTCCACGTTGATCACCAGCGTGCCATCGGCCGTGTCGTCGTCATCGTCCGTGACACGGTAGTTCACCGTGAACGACACGTTGTTCTCGTCGTCACCCGCCGCATGCGCGATCGGCGCGTTCTGCGTCACGCCATAGGCGCCCGTCGCCGGGTTCAGCGTGAGCGTCAGCACCGTCGTGCCGCCCTGCTTGACCAGCAGGCTGGTCCCATCGGCCTCGTACGTGAAGCCCGTGGGCGCTCCCGTGGTCAGCCAGGCCACCGTGCCGGCACCGTCCTCGCCGAAGTCATGGCCCAGCGTGCCGCTCGTGTTCGTCGCGTTGGCGTCGTCACCCGTGCCGCCGGGGTTGCCGCCCGTCAATGCATCGTCGTCGAGCTGCACGTTGCCGTTGGCCGAGACCGACGGGCCGTCGTCCTCGAACACGATCGCATCGCCGATGCCCACGCTCTGCGTTGCGACGTCATCATCACCATCCTGCTGCGTGATGACCGCATCGAGCTTGCCGCTGAGGTCCACCGCATCGTCGGGGTCCGCGTCGTCCGGGTGGCCCAGCGCCGCGTACTGCGCGACATCGACCAGGCCGTCGGCGTCAATCCTGATCGCGAAGATCACCGGGCCCGCAGCGCTGGTCGTGCGGCCAGTGACCGTGCCGTTGGCCTCCAGGTAAAGGTTGATGCCGACACCCGCGGCAGTGACCAGGCCGGACGACGCACCCGAGCCGCCGACGATGGACAGGCTCATCGCCGCGGGCGGCGCATTCTCGGAGTCAGCGCCCGTGGAGGTGGTCGCCGTCACCAGGTCCACGCCAACGACGGCGCCGATCGGGTCGCCGTAGGCGCCCGTGAACGGGTCGGCCACCGGCAGCGAGTCGTCGTCCTCGGCGTTGCCGTCGCTGCCATCCAGCCCCTGCGACTCGTCGAGGGTGATGCCATTGAGCGTGCGCTCGATGGAGGCGGTGGGCGCGTCGTCGACGAAGGCCAGGACGCCCAGCTCCCGGGTCGCGAACGAGCCCGTGTCGATGGAGAACGCGCCGATGTCGAAGGAAGCGTCGAGGTTACCGTTGGCGTTGCCGAGGTTTTCGACCAGGAGGCGGTCATGGAGGGAAGCCGTCGTGTACCGGACCACGTCGCCTGCTTCCACGCCGGTGAGCTTCAGCGTGCTGCCCGAGAAGTCCGCCGTGATGCCATTGGAGGAGGTGGCGCCACCTTCCGAGAAGTTGATCACGAGCGTACCGCGGGTGATGGTGACGCTCGAGATATTGATCGTGTCGTCGTTCCCGTAACCCGGGATGAAACTCGCCCCCTTTTCCGTGTTGTCACCATTGAGTTTCGCGGTCAGCAGGAGCGTGGCCCCCTTCGGCGGCTGCAACTGGACCACGGTGAACGTGGCCGCGTCGACCTGGTAGTACTCGTTGAACTGGATGTTGGCCGCGACGTCCGCCTCATTCTGGTCGAGGTTGGGAACCGTGTAGGTCGTGGTCGGGCCCTTGACGAAGGTGAAGTACATGCCTTCACCCGGATCGATCATCTGGTTGTTGGTGCCGATGGTGGTGGTGCCACCGGCATTGCCCGTGTTGACCGTGTCACCGCTCGACAGGCTTCCTGTGGTCGCCGGGCTCCTGCCGGTCACGACGATGGCCACTTCCTCTGTGGACGGCGAGCCATCACCGAACATCAGGAACAGGTTCTGGCCGGCCGGCGCGCCCGCGAGGGAGAAGTTGGTCGTCGTGTCGACCGCGATGTTCAGCGCGTCGGCAAGCTGCACCACGTCGTTCGCATCGGTCCCGTCAGGGTGCTTCAGCGGCTCGTACTGCTGCAGCCACAGCTTGGCCGACGTGGCGCCCACGTCGGTACCGTCCGTGCTGTTGACCCCGGTATCGAGGAAGGCGATGAAGACGATGGTGCCGCTAGCCGTCTTGCCGATGATGGCGTTGTTGTCGAAGGTGGAGGTGTAGAGGAGGACCGCCTCCCCGGTGAGCGTGAGCAACCCGGTGGGATCGCCGTCGTAGGGGGTGCTGTCGTCGGCCACGAAGCCGATGTCGCTCACGGCGCCGGTGAACGTGGTGATGGCGGTCCCGGTGGTGTTGGCCGTGGTCGCGCCATAGAGCGCGGTGGAGGTCGGGGTACCGCCCCCAGGCGCCTCCTGGCTCAACAACTGTGCAAATCGGTCCGGAATCTGGGCGGTGGTGTCGTAACTGGTGACACCACCTTGCGTTGCGTTCTGCGTGCCGGAGCTTTCGTCGACGGCAATGATCGTGGCCATGGCTGTCCCTCTTCTCGTGTCGCAGCCAATCAGGGGCCGGCCGCATCGCCCGCCAGACCACGTCGCAGCGTTGTCGCCTAGGCGTCTTAGGGTGACCCCTTAACGCCGAATTTGTAACAACAGGTCCGGGGAGCGAACGATGCGCCTACATGTGCGGGTGCAGCAATACACCGCTTGGAGTACAGCCAAAGTGTTCTTTTCGGCTTGATTTTTTGCCTTCAGGCGCGGCTTAACCTAAAAAGCATTGATCTCGATCATTGTCATTTTCACAAATGTTTTAAATCGTTAGGTTCCCATCCCTTGCTCGCACCTGATTCATGCCAGAGAGGTACTCGTGGATATCGCCGTTCTCATCGCCTACAACGACCCGGCCCGCGGACGCGAGATCTGCCGCGTGCTGGAATCCATCGCCCGCAGTGAATCCTTCGTGTGCGCGTCGTGCGACCTGGCGCGCCTGCTGGACGATGCCTCCCACCTGCGGCCCGACATCGCCATCGCCGAGATCCCCGAGGGGGAGCTCGTGGAGCGCACGCTGCGCCAGCTGCGGCGCGTGAGCCCGGGCACCCGCGTGCTGCTCGCCGCCGAAGTCGCCACGCAGGACCTGGTGATCGGCGCCATCCGCGGCGGCGCCGCGGGCATCCTGGAAGGCATCCCGGATCCGGACGACGTGGCCCAGGCCCTGGCCGCCGTGCAGGCCGACGGCGCCTGGTACGACCATGAACTGCTCTATCGCACCCTGCACCAGTGCCTGAGCACACCGCATGCGGCCGCCCCCACGGCCACCGGCGGCGAGAACCGGCTCACCGCGCGGGAAGAGGAGATCCTGACCCTCGCAGGGGACGGCCTGAGCAACAAGGAGATCGGCCGCCAGCTCGCGATCAGCGACACCACGGTGAAGACACACCTTCACCGCATCTACATGAAGCTCAATCGCAGCGGGCGCTACAAGGCCTTCCTGTCGCAGCCAGCGCCGCTCGCGCCCCTGTCCGATCCCTTGCGCCCGGGCCCGCCCGCGCGCGGTTCCGGCTGGGGCCCCCTGTCCTGAGGCGCTCCCCGGCGGAGGCGGTCAGTCCCCCAGCGCGCCGCAGATCGCCAGCACCGCCGCCGACTGGTTCATCGTGTAGAAGTGCAGGCCGGGCACGCCGGCCACCGTGAGCTGCTCGCACAGGCCGGCCACCACGTCGAGCCCGAAGGCCTTGATCGAGGCCGTGTCGTCACCGTAGCTTTGCAGGCGCAGCCGGATCCAGCGTGGGATCTCGGCGCCGCAGGCATCGGAGAACCGCATCAGCTGCGTGGAGCTGGTGATGGGCATGATGCCCGGCACGATCGGCACGTCGACCCCCAGCTTGTACAGGTCGTCGACATAGCGGAAGTAGGCGTCGCTGTTGAAGAAGTACTGCGTGATGCCCGAGTTCGCGCCGGCCTTCACCTTGGCCGCGAAGGCCTCCAGGTCCGACTGCGGCGACTTCGCCTGCGGATGCACCTCCGGGTAGGCCGCCACCTCGAGGTGGAAGTGGTCGCCCGTCTCCTCTCGGATGAAGGCCACCAGGTCGCTGGCATAGCGGAACTCGCCGCCCATGCCGTAGCCCGAGGGCAGGTCGCCGCGCAGGGCGACGATGCGCTGCACGCCGGCCGCGCGGTAGGCCGCCAGGCGCTCGCGGATGCTGGCCCGCGTCTGGCCGATGCACGAGAGGTGGGGCGCGGCGGGCACGCCCTCGCCCATGATCTCGGTGACGGCCGCCAGCGTGCCCTCCTGCGTCGAGCCGCCCGCGCCGAAGGTGACGGAGCAGAACTCCGGCTTCAGCGCGTACAGGGCCTGGCGCGCGGCGCGCAGCTTGGCCGCGCCCTCGGGCGTCTTGGGGGGAAAGAACTCAAGGCTGATGGGAAGCATCGGCTTCTCCTTCTCGCAATTCGAACAATCGGGGAATCGAGGGTCAACCGCCCTGGCGGGCGTGGATGAAGAACTCGCGGTTGCCGTCACCGCCGGCGATCGGGCTGTCGAACCAGCCCGCCACGCGCAGCCCCAGCGACTCGCAGCACACGCGCAGCCTGCGCTCCACCTCGGCGTACAGCGACGCATCGCGCACGATGCCGCCCTTGCCCACCTGCCCCGGCTGCAGCTCGAACTGCGGCTTGGCCAGCATCAGCAGGTCACCGCCCTCGGCCAGCAGCGGCGCCAGCGCCGGCAGCACCAGCGTGAGCGAGATGAACGACAGGTCGCCGGTGATGAAGCCGTAGGCCGCCTCGGGCAGGTCCGCCGCCACGAGGTGGCGCGCATTGATACGCTCCAGGCAGGCGACGCGCGCGTCGCCGCGGATGCGCGGGTGCAGCTGGCCGTGGCCCACGTCCACGCCCACCACGCGGGCCGCGCCCTGCTGCAGCAGGCAGTCGGTGAAACCGCCGGTGGACTGGCCCACGTCCAGGCACACGCGGCCCGCCACGTCGAGGCCGCTGGCGCGCAGCGCGCCGGCGAGCTTGAGGCCGCCGCGCGAGACATAGCGCACCTCGGCGTCGTCGGCCAGCTCGATCTCGCACCCGGCGGGCAGCTCCTCGCCGTTCTTGGCGACAGGCTTCCAGCCCTCGCGCGAGAGCCAGCGCATGCCCGAGGCGATCAGCCGCTGCGCCTGCGAGCGGCTGGTGGCCAGCCCGCGGTCCACGAGCAACTGGTCGGCGCGCATGCCGCTGCCTGCGCGATCAGTAGCGGTAGGTGTCCGGCTTGTACGGGCCCTGCTTGGGCACGCCGATGTAGTCGGCCTGCTCGTCGCTCAGCTCGGTGAGCTGCGCGCCGATCTTCTTCAGGTGCAGGCGGGCGACCTTCTCGTCCAGGTGCTTGGGCAGGGTGTAGACCTTGCCCACGTCGTAGCCCTCGGGGTGCGAGAACAGCTCGATCTGCGCGATCGTCTGGTTGGCGAAGGAGGAGGACATCACGAAGCTCGGGTGGCCGGTGGCGCAGCCCAGGTTCACCAGGCGGCCCTTGGCCAGCAGGATGATGCGCTTGCCGTCCTCGAAGATCACGTGGTCCACCTGCGGCTTGATCTCCTCCCACTGGCACTTGGCCTCGAGGGTCGCAACGTCGATCTCGTTGTCGAAGTGGCCGATGTTGCAGACGATGGCCTGGTCCTTCATCTTCGCCATGTGCTCGTAGGTGATGACCGACTTGTTGCCGGTGGCGGTCACGAAGATGTCGGCCTTGTCGGCGGCCCAGTCCATGGTCACCACGCGGAAGCCTTCCATGGCGGCCTGCAGGGCATTGATCGGGTCGATCTCGGTCACCCAGACCTGGGCCGAGAGGGCGCGCAGGGCCTGGGCCGAGCCCTTGCCCACGTCGCCATAGCCGGCCACCAGGGCCACCTTGCCGGCGATCATCACGTCGGTGGCGCGCTTGATGCCGTCCACCAGCGATTCGCGGCAACCGTACAGGTTGTCGAACTTGCTCTTGGTGACGGAGTCGTTGACGTTGATGGCGCGGAACATCAGCGTGCCCTTGGCCGACATTTCCTTCAGGCGGTGCACGCCGGTGGTGGTCTCCTCGGTCACGCCCAGGATCTGCGCGCTCTTGCGGCTGTACCAGGTGGGATCGACGGCCAGCTTGGCCTTGATGGACGCGAACAGGATGCGCTCTTCCTCGCTGCCGGGGTTGGTCAGGACGCTCGGGTCCCTCTCTGCGCGCTTGCCCAGGTGCATGAGCATGGTGGCGTCGCCGCCGTCGTCCAGGATCATGTTGGGGCCTTCGGTGGCCGAGCCCTTGGGGCCGAACTCGAAGATGCGGTGGGTGTAGTCCCAGTAGTCCTCGAGGGACTCGCCCTTGATGGCGAACACCGGCGTGCCGTTGGCGACGATGGCCGCGGCGGCATGGTCCTGGGTGGAGAAGATGTTGCACGAGGCCCAGCGCACGTCGGCGCCCAGCGCCTGCAGCGTCTCGATCAGCACCGCCGTCTGGATCGTCATGTGCAGCGAGCCGGTGATGCGCGCGCCCTTGAGGGGCTGCTTGGCCGCGAACTCCTCGCGGATGGCCATCAGGCCGGGCATCTCGGTCTCGGCGATGCGGATTTCCTTGCGGCCCCAGTCGGCCAGGGACAGGTCGGCGATGGCGCAGTCGGTCGTGGCTGCGGGCTTGAGGATGGCGTTCATGGGTGGCTCCAAGTCAGGTTCAACTGAAGGCCACGCCAGCCGGGGGAGGAGGCCTCACCGCACGGACAGCGTGGGTGAGCGTCGTTGCAAGAGATGGAATCCGAGCCTCGCACGGGACGTGCTGCAACGCTCCTCGGATGAAGCCCCGATTTTAGCGTGTCAGGGCTTGGCCCCGCGCGCCTCGCGTTTTTTCACCGCCGCCTCGATCCGCGCCAGCGTGGCGGCGTCGGGGTCGGGCCAGTTGCCGCCGCCCTGGCGGGCCATGTAGGCGACCGCCCGGGCGAGTTCCTCGAGGCTCAGGTCGGCGCGGCCGCCCTTGGGGGGCATCTGGCGGATGCCGGTCCAGGCGGTGGCGGTCAGGGCCGGCTGGCCCTCCCGGATCAGGGGTGCCCAGGCCTTGCGGTCCCCCAGCCGGGGGGCCTTGAGCAACCCCTCGCCGTGGCAGGCCATGCAGGCGTCGCGGACGATGGCCTCGCCGGAACGAGGGGCGGACTGGGCGCTGGCGGCCGTGGCGGCCGCCAGGAGGAGGGCGGGGATCAGGCGCATGACGGGACTATAGTGCGGCGCCCCGGTGCGGGCCGCCCCGGGCCAGTGGTAAAAGCGGGGCATGACCGCAGTGAACATGCCCGCCTCCCCGATCGACCCCATGCTGGCCAAGGTGGCCCCCGCCCTGCCCGAGGGCGACGGCTTCCTCTTCGAGCCCAAATGGGACGGCCTGCGCGCCCTGGTGTTCCGCACGCCCGCGGGCGTGGTGATCCAGGGCCGCGACCTCAAGCCCCTGAACCGCTACTTCCCCGAGCTGGAGAAGGCGCTGTCCGAGCAGCTCCCCAAGGGCTGCATCCTGGACGGCGAGATCGTCGTCTCCGGCCCGCAGGGGCTGGACGCCGAGTCGCTGCAGAAGCGGATCCAGATGTCCGAGTCCCTGATCGGGTTCCTGGCCCGCAAGGCGCCCTCCGCCTTCGTCGCTTTCGACCTGCTGGCCGCCGGCGGCCGCAGCACCATGGCCCTGCCCCTGCAGGACCGGCGCGCCCGACTCGAGCGCCTGCTGGCCGCCGCCAAGTCCCCCCTGCACCTCACCCCCCAGACCGCGGACCGGGCGGTGGCCCAGGACTGGCTGGCGCGCTTCCAGGGCGCCGGCCTCGACGGCGTCATGGCCAAGCCGGCCGACGCGCCCTACCAGCCGGCCAAGCGGACGCAGCTCAAGGTCAAGCACGCCCATACCGCCGATTGCGTGGTCGCCGGCTTCCACTGGCACACCGACCGCCAGGAGGCCGTCGGCTCCCTGCTGCTGGGGCTGTACGACGAAGCCGGCGTACTGCAGCCCGTGGGCACCGCCGCCACCTTCACCGTGGACATGCGGCGCGCGCTGGTGGCCGAACTGGCGCCCCTGCGCGAGAACGCGCTGGAGGGCCACCCCTGGCGCGACCAGGTGCAGACCCCGGAGAACCAGGGCGCCTGGCATGTGGGCAAGGCCCTGCGCTGGGAGCCGCTGCGGCCCGAGCGGGTGTGCGAGGTCAGCTACGAGCACCTGACCGGCAGGCGCTTCCGCGACGCCACCGCCTTCAAGGGCTGGCGCCTGGACAAGCCGGCGCACGCGTGCGGGTTCGACCAGCTGGCCGTGGCGACCCCGGCCGAACTCGGGCAGGTCCTCACGCCCTGGCTCAGGCGGGGCTGAGGCGGGACTCCCGGCGCGGCCGCCCCGCGCCGGCGGCCCGGCGGGATGGGCGCCGGCCAGGGCATCGGCGACAATCGGGGGTTCGGCTGCAGGCGCCCTGCAGTCTCCTGGCAACCTGCCGTCCCGACGGAGTTTCTTCCCTGTGTCCGCCTCACCGTTTGCCGCCGAGACCCGGCGTCGCCGCACCTTCGCCATCATCTCCCACCCCGACGCGGGCAAGACCACGCTGACGGAAAAGCTGCTGCTGTTCTCCGGCGCGATCCAGATCGCCGGCAGCGTGAAGGCGCGCAAGGCCTCGCGCCACGCCACCTCCGACTGGATGGAGATCGAGAAGCAGCGCGGCATCTCGGTGGCCTCCTCGGTGATGCAGATGCTGTATCGCGACCACGTGATCAACCTGCTGGACACCCCCGGCCACAAGGACTTCTCCGAGGACACCTACCGCGTGCTGACCGCGGTCGACGCCGCCCTGATGGTGATCGACGCGGCCAACGGCGTGGAGGCGCAGACGCGCCGCCTGATCGAGGTCTGCCGCCAGCGCAACACCCCCATCATCACCTTCGTCAACAAGATGGACCGCGAGGTGCGCGAGCCCCTGGACATCCTCGACGAGGTGGAGCGCGAGCTGGGCATGCCCTGCGTGCCCATGACCTGGCCGGTGGGCAAGGGCAAGCTGTTCGGCGGCATCATGAACCTGCGCACGAATGCCATGACGGTGTTCGAGTCCGGCAGCGAGCGCCGCCCGCAGGACTTCGAGACGATTCCGCTGGATGACGCCGCCACCCTGCAGGCCCGCTTCGGCGACGAGTACACCGCCGCCGCCGACAGCATGGAGCTGGCCGTGGGCGCCTCGCCCGCCTGGGACCACCCCGCCTTCCTCGACGGCAAGCAGACGCCCGTGTTCTTCGGCTCCGGCGTGAACAACTTCGGCGTGATGGAGGTGCTCGACGCCCTGGTCGACCTCGCCCCTGCGCCGCAGCCCCGCAAGAGCTCGCTGGTGGTGAACAAGCAGCTGGTCGAGAAGACCATCCAGCCCGACGACCCCGGTTTCGCCGGCGTGGTGTTCAAGGTGCAGGCCAACATGGACGCCAACCACCGCGACCGCATCGCCTTCGTGCGCATGGCCTCGGGCAAGTACACGCCGGGCATGAAGCTCAAGGTGCAACGCACCGGCAAGGAGCTGCGCCCGACCTCGGTGGTGACCTTCCTCTCGCAGCGCCGCGAGGCGGTCGATGAAGCCTACGCCGGCGACATCATCGGCTTCACCACCCATGGCGGCGTGCAGCTCGGCGACACCATCACCGATGGCGCCAACCTGCAGTTCACCGGCCTGCCGTTCTTCGCGCCGGAGATGTTCATGACGGTGCTGCTTCGCAACCCGCTGCGCACCAAGCAGCTGCAGCAGGGCCTGGCCCAGCTCGGCGAGGAAGGCGCGATCCAGGTGTTCCGCCCGCAGGCCGGCGGCGCCATGCTGCTGGGGGCCGTGGGCCAGCTGCAGTTCGAAGTGGTGCAGCACCGCCTGAAGGCCGAATACGACGCCGACATCCGCCTCGAGGGCTGCCAGTACACCGGCGCGCGCTGGATCACCGCCGACACGCCCCAGGAGCTGCGCGCCTTCTGCGACGCCTACCCGCAGCGCATGGCGCTGGACGCGGCGGACGCCCTGGCCTTCCTGTGCACTTCGCCCTACGACGTGCGCCTGGCCCAGGAGCGCTTCCCCAAGATCCACTTCCACCCGCTGCGCGAGCACGCGGGCCTGGCGCTGCAAGGCTGATCGCCGCGCCGGGGCAGGCCGCGCCGTCCGGGTGTTCCCGGATTGTTCCCCCGGGGGGCCGACCCTCCAATGCGAGGGTCCGGACCTCCTGGAGACACCGATGCGCCGACGCCTGATCGTCCAAGGGGCCGCTGCCGCGGCGGCCCTTCCCACCCTGAGCGCCCTGCCCGCGCGCGCGCAGTCCGACAACTTCCCGAGCCGGCCGGTCAAGCTGCAGATCGCCTTCCCCGCCGGCGGCCCCACCGACATCACCATGCGCCAGCTGGCCGACAACGCCGGCAAGGTGCTGGGCCAGCCGGTGATCGTGGAGAACAAGCCGGGCGCCGGCGGCACCCTGCCGGCCCAGGCCCTGCAGACGGCGCCGGCCGACGGCTACCTGCTGGCGCAGATCCCGCTGGGGGTCTTCCGCCTGCCCTACACCACCCGCATCACCTGGGACCCGGTCAAGGACATCAGCTACATCCTGAACCTCACCGGCTACGCCTTCGGCATCGTGGTGCCGGCCGACGGGCCGATCCGCACCTGGGCCGACTTCGTGGCCTACGCCCGCGCCAACCCCGGCAAGCTGTCCTACGGCTCCACCGGCACGCTGACCAGCCCGCACCTGACCACCGAGCTGATCGCGCAGCGCCTCGGGCTGCAGCTCAATCACGTGCCATACAAGGGCAGCGCCGACCTGATGCAGGCGCTGGCGGGCGGCCACCTCATGGCCGCCGCCGACTCCACCGGCTTCGCCTCGCTGGTGGCGGCGGGCAAGCTGCGGGTCCTCAACACCTGGGGCGAGAAGCGCCTCGAGAAATTCCCCGACGCGCCCACGCTGCGCGAGCTGGGCCTGGACATCGTGCAGAACTCGCCCTTCGGCATCGGCGCCCCGCGCGGCACGCCGCCCGAGGTGGTGGCGAAGCTGCACGACGCCTTCCGCAAGGCGATGGAGGAGCCCAGCTACGTGCAGGCGCTGACCCGCTACGACATGGTGCCGATGTACATGGGCCCGGCGGCCTATGCCCGGTTCGCGCAGGAGACCTTCGCCACCGAGAAGGCGCTGGTGGAGAAGCTCGGGCTGCTGCGGCAGCCCTGAAGCCCTCCCCCGGTTCGCCGAACGCTCAGGCCCGCGCCAGCACCGGCGCCAGCGCCAGGCCGGTGTGCGTGCCCAGGCGCACCACCTCCTCGGGCGGCGCGCTGGCCACCACGCGTCCGCCGCCGGTGCCGCCCTCGGGCCCGAGGTCGACGATCCAGTCGGCCTCGGCGATGACGTCGAGGTCGTGCTCGATCACCACCACGCTGTGGCCGCCGTCCACCAGCCGGTGCAGCACGCGAATCAGCTTCTCCACATCGGCCATGTGCAGGCCCACGGTGGGCTCGTCCAGCACGTAGAGCGTGTGCGGCGCCTTCTGGCCGCGGCGGGTGACGTCGTCACGCACCTTGCTCAGTTCGGTGACCAGCTTGATCCGCTGCGCCTCGCCGCCCGAGAGCGTGGGCGAGGGCTGGCCCAGCGTGAGGTAGCCCAGGCCCACGTCCTTGAGCAGCTGCAGCGGGTGGCTGATGGAGGGCATGGAGGCGAAGAATTCCACCGCCTCGTCCACCTCCATCTGCAGCACGTCGCCGATGCTCTTGCCGCGCCAGGTGACCGCCAGGGTCTCGGGGTTGAAGCGGGCGCCGCGGCAGGACTCGCACGGCAC
Organism: Ramlibacter sp. MAHUQ-53; assembly: GCF_052600055.1. Lineage (NCBI taxonomy): Bacteria > Pseudomonadati > Pseudomonadota > Betaproteobacteria > Burkholderiales > Comamonadaceae > Ramlibacter > Ramlibacter sp. MAHUQ-53. Next base: position 52,014 of record NZ_JBQWTS010000013.1, on the reverse strand, counting down.
CTTCACGTCGGGCAGGAAGCTCATGGCGATGGTGCGCATGCCCTGGCCCTCGCAGGTGGGGCAGCGGCCCTCGCCGGTGTTGAAGGAGAAGCGGCCGGGGCCGTAGCCGCGGGCGCGCGCCTCCAGCGTATCGGCGAACAGCTTGCGGATGGTGTCCCAGAAGCCGATGTAGGTGGCGGGGCAGGAGCGCGGCGTCTTGCCGATGGGGGTCTGGTCCACCTCCAGCACGCGGTCCACCCCCTGGTAGCCGTCGAGCGAGCGGCAGTCCAGCCAGCCCGGGCGCTCGCCGCGGTCGTCGGCCTCGCGGCCGGCCTTGGTGCTGCGAAGCTGCACGGCCTGCTGCACGTTGTGCAGGAGCACGTCGCGCGCCAGGGTGGACTTGCCCGAGCCCGAGACGCCGGTGACGGCGACCAGGCGCTGCAGCGGCACGTCCACATCGACACCCTGCAGGTTGTGGAGGTCCGCGCCCCGCAGCTGCAGGTGGCGCTCGCCCGGGCCGCGCCGCGGCTTGAGCGGGTGCTTCATCGCGTGCAGCAGGTAGCGGCCGGTGAGCGAGTCGGGGTTGGAGGTGACCTCCGAGGCCGAGCCCTGGGCCACCACGCGGCCGCCGCGCTTGCCGGCGCTGGGGCCGATGTCGATGATGTGGTCGGCGCGGCGGATGGTGTCCTCGTCGTGCTCCACCACCACCAGGGTGTTGCCCTTGTCGCCCAGCTTGTGCAGGGCGTTCAGCAGGATCTGGTTGTCGCGGGCATGCAGGCCGATGGTGGGCTCGTCCAGCACGTAGCACACGCCCTGCAGGTTGGAGCCCAGTTGCGCCGCCAGGCGAATGCGCTGGGCCTCGCCGCCCGAGAGCGTGGGCGCGCCGCGGTCCAGGGTCAGGTAGCCCAGGCCCACCTCCTCCAGGAATTCGAGCCGGCTGCGGATCTCGGGGATCAGGTCGCGGGCGATGCCCTGCTCGCGGGTGGAGAGCGCGTTGCCGGCCTGCAGGCCCTCGACCCACTGGCGCACGTCGATCACCGACAGGGCCGCGATCTCGGCGATGCCGATGCCGTTGAACTTCACGCTGCGGGCCTGCGCATTGAGGCGGGTGCCGGCGCAGGTGGGGCAGGTCTCGTCGCTCACGTCCTCGACCTCGGGCTCGGCGAAGGTCTGCTCGCGGCCCTTGTTGTCCTCGGCCTGCAGGGTCTCGTCGTAGGCGCGGCGCTGCTCCTTGGTCAGGCGCACGCCGGTGCCCACGCAGTCGGGGCACCAGCCATGCTTGCTGTTGTAGGAGAACAGGCGCGGGTCCAGCTCCGGGTAGGAGGTGCTGCACACCGGGCAGGCGCGGCGGGCCGAGAACACCTCCACCTTCCCGATGTGGTGGTGGTTGCCCAGGCCCATCTCGAAGGCCTCGCGCAGGCCGTCCAGCGGGGCCAGCACGTGCAGCACGCCCTTGCCATGCTCCAGGGCCGCGGCCAGCGCCTCGCGCAGCTGCGGCTCGACCTCCGGCGTGACGGTGAAGTCCGCCACCGGCAGCTCGATGGTGTGCTCCTTGAAGCGGTCGATGCGCGGGAAGCCGGTGGTGGGCAGGAAGTTGCCGTCCACCCGCAGGTGGGTGTAGCCGCGCGCGCGGCCCCACTCGGCCAGCTCGGTGTAGACGCCCTTGCGGTTCACCACCAGGGGCGCGAGCAGGCCGATGTGCTGGCCGCGGTAGCGGGTCAGGAGCTGGGCGGCGATGCTGTCCGGCGTCTGCGGGCGCACCTCGGCGCCGTCCTTCACGCAATGCTGGATACCGAGCTTCACGTACAGCAGGCGCAGGAAGTGCCAGACCTCGGTGGTGGTGCCCACCGTGGACTTGCGGCCGCCGCGCGAGAGCCGCTGCTCGATGGCCACCGTGGGCGGGATGCCGTAGACCGCGTCCACCTCGGGCCGGCCGGCCGGCTGCACGATGCTGCGGGCGTAGGCGTTGAGCGACTCGAGGTAGCGGCGCTGGCCCTCGTTGAACAGGATGTCGAAGGCCAGGGTCGACTTGCCCGAGCCCGAGACGCCGGTGACCACGCTGAACTTGTTGTGCGGGATGCTGACCGTCATCGACTTCAGGTTGTGCTCCCGCGCGTTGACGATCTCGATCGCCTCGGTGCGGCGAGCCTTCACCACCGCCTGCAGCGGGCGGCCCTCCTCGGCCTTCTGCGGGCCGGCGCCCAGCGCATGGTCGTACTCGCGCAGGGCCTGGGCGGTGTGCGAGGTGGGGTGGTTCTTCACCTCCTCGGGCGGGCCCTCGGCCACCAGCAGGCCGCCGGCGTCGCCGCCCTCGGGGCCGAGGTCGATCAGCCAGTCGCTGGCCCGGATCACGTCCAGGTTGTGCTCGATCACCACCAGCGAGTGGCCCGCCTCCAGCAGCTTGCGCAGCGCCCGCATCAGCTTGGCGATGTCATCGAAGTGCAGGCCGGTGGTGGGCTCGTCGAACAGGAACAGCGTGCCCTTGGTGGCCAGGGGCTGGTGGCTGCGGCGGCCGGCCGCCTCGGCCAGGAAGCCGGCGAGCTTCAGGCGCTGCGACTCGCCGCCCGAGAGCGTGGGCACGGGCTGGCCCAGCTTCACGTACTCCAGGCCCACGTCGACGATGGGCTGCAGGGCGCGGATCACGTCGCGGTCATTGGCAAAGAGCTGCGCCGCCTCGCTGACGGTGAGTTCCAGCACGTCGGCCACGTTGAGCGTGCGGGGGCGCAGCTCGCCCACGGCCTGGCGCTCGATGGTGACCTCCAGGATCTCCGGCCGGTAGCGCTTGCCGTCGCAGTCGGGGCAGCGCAGGTAGACGTCGGAGAGGAACTGCATCTCCACATGCTCGAAGCCGGAGCCGCCGCAGGTGGGGCAGCGGCCGTCGCCGCTGTTGAAGCTGAACTTCGCGCCGGTGTAGCCCCGCTGCCGCGAGAGCGGCGCGGTGGCGAAGATCTCGCGGATCGCGTCCCAGGCGCCGACATAGCTGACCGGGTTGGAGCGCGCGGTCTTGCCGATGGGGGACTGGTCCACGAACACCACGTCACCGAGGTGGTCGGCGCCGAGCAGGCGGTCGTGCCGGCCGGCCGACTCGGTGGCCTTGCCGAACTGCCGCAGCAGCGCGGGTGCGAGGATGTCCTGGATCAGGGTGGACTTGCCCGAGCCCGAGACGCCGGTGACGCACACCAGGCGCTGCAGCGGGAACTCGATGGACAGGTCCTGGAGGTTGTGCTCCCGTGCGCCTTCGAGCACCAGGCGCGGCGTGGAATCCGTCACCGCGCGCTTGAAGCCCATGCCGACCTGGCGGCGGCCGCCGAGGTAGGCGCCGGTGAGGGTGTCGGCATGGCGAAGCTGGTCGGTGGTGCCGTCGAAGACGATCTGGCCGCCCTTCTCGCCGGGCGCGGGGCCCATGTCGATCATGCGGTCGGCGGCGAGCATCACCGCCGGGTCATGTTCCACCACCACCAGGGTGTTGCCGGCATCGCGCAGGCGCTTCATGGCCTCGGTGATGCGGTGGATGTCGCGCGGGTGCAGGCCGATGCTGGGCTCGTCGAGCACGAACAGCGTGTTCACCAGCGAGGTGCCCAGCGCAGTGGTGAGGTTGATCCGCTGCACCTCGCCGCCCGAGAGGGTGCGGCTCTGGCGGTCCAGCGTGAGGTAGCCGATGCCCACGTCCACCAGGTACTTCAGGCGGTGGGTGATTTCCTCGAACAGCAGCTTGAGCGCCTGCGCGTCCTCGCCCGCGGGCAGGGCGACGCGGTCGAAGAAGGTCCGCAGCCGGTCGATCGGCAGCAGCATCAGGTCATGCAGCGACAGGCCCGGCAGCGCCTCCAGCTGCTCGCGGCTCCAGCCGGTGCCCACCGGCTGGAAGCGCTTGGCGGGGGCGAGCACCGCGTCGGCATCTTCCCTGGAGCCCAGGCGCCACAGCAGCGGCTCGGTCTTGAGGCGCGCGCCGCCGCAGGTCTCGCAGGGCGTGTAGCTGCGGTACTTGGACAGCAGCACCCGAATGTGCATCTTGTACGCCTTGCTTTCCAGGTACTGGAAGAAGCGCTTGATGCCGTACCACTGCTTGTTCCACTGCCCCTCCTTGAAGCCGGGCGTGCCATCGAGCACCCAGGCCTTCTGCTCGGGGGTGAGCTTGTACCAGGGGGTGTCGCGCGGGATGCCGGCGGTCTCGGCATGGCGCATCAGGTCGTCCTGGCACTCGGCCCAGGCCGGGGTCTGGATCGGCTTGATCGCGCCGGCGCGCAGCGTGAGCTTCTCGTTGGGGATCACCAGGCCCCAGTCCACGCCGATGACGCGGCCGAAGCCGCGGCAGGCCTCGCAGGCGCCCACCGCGCTGTTGAACGAGAACATGGAGGGGATCGGGTCGGCGTAGCGGATGTCGCTGTCCGGGCAGTGCAGGCCGGTGGAGAACCGCCACGCTTCCCAGGCCTCTTCGCCGACCTGGGCGTAGACCGTGAGCCGGCCCGCGCCGCGCTTGAGGGCGACCTCGATCGCCTCGATCGCGCGGATCCGCTCCGTGCCCTGGAGCCGGAAGCGGTCGGCCACCACGTCGAGCACCTTGCGCGGGCCGGTGACCGTGGCCACCTCGCGCTCGGCATGCACCCGGGTGAAGCCGCTGGCGGCCAACCACTGCTCCACTTCCTCGGCGGTGGTGGAGGCGGGCAGTTCGACCGGGAAGGTCACGACCAGGCGCGGGTCGGCTTCCTTCGTGCGGGCCAGCAGGTCTGCGTAGATGGTGTCCGGCGTGTCGTGCCGCACCGGCTGCGCGGTCTGGCGGTCGAACAACTGCGCGGCGCGGGCGAACAGCAGCTTGAGGTGGTCGTTCAGCTCCGTCATCGTGCCGACCGTGGAGCGCGAGGAGCGCACCGGGTTGGTCTGGTCGATGGCGATGGCGGGCGGCACGCCCTCCACCCGGTCGACCGCGGGCTTGTCCATGCGGTCCAGGAACTGGCGGGCGTAGGCGGAGAAGGTCTCCACGTAGCGGCGCTGGCCTTCGGCGTAGAGCGTGTCGAACACCAGGCTCGACTTGCCCGAGCCGCTGGGGCCGGTGACCACGGTCAGCTCGCCGGTGCGCAGGTCGAGGTCGAGGTTCTTGAGGTTATGTTGCCTGGCGCCGCGGATGCGGATCAATCCCTGGGTCATACGGCTCTTGGTTCTGGGTGGGGGCCCGACATTCTAGGAACGCCTCCGCAGGCCCGCCGGCCGGCCGCCCCCGCATCCGGCGGCCATGAATTCTTTTGGATTCACTCCGCGCCTGCGAATCCTCAAGCCGTGCGTAAAAAGGCGGTCATTTGCCCTCTGTTCGGGCCCACGGAAGCTTTCGGCATGCCTATGCTTCAGTCTGCGGACACCCGTCCGCCACCTGCCCATGATCGCTTCCCGCCTGCTGCCCACCCTCCACCCCCAGACCCTGGCCTCCAGGCTGACGGCGCTGGCGGCCGTGGTCTGCCTGGCCCTGGGCGCCATGTGGTGGTTCACGCTGGACCGCGGCGCCCATGAAATGGCGGAGGCCCGCATCGACGAGGCCGAGCGCAACGACCGCCTGGCCCTGGCGCACGAGCAGCAGGTGCACCTGGTGCTGCGCACGCTGGACGAGGCGCTGCTGACGCTGTCCGACGACCGCGAGCTCGTCGAGCGCATGCTGGCCGGCGAGGCCGGGGTGCCGCGCCACCTGGCCCAGCGGGGCCTGCGCATCGGGCTGGCGGACGACCGCGGCCGCCGCGCCGGGGACGACGGCCAGCTGCCCACCGGCTGGACCGAGCGCCTGCGCGCCCACCACCGCAGCGGCGACCCCTGGCAGGCCTATGTCCAGGTGCCCGAGCGGGATGTCACCGGCGAGGGCTGGGTGACCACCCTCTCGCGGTCGCTGCTGGACCGGCAGGGCAACTTCATCGGCGTGGTCTACGCGCGCCTCGACCCCCGCGCCTTCCTCGAGTTCTTCCAGAAGGCGCCGCTGGGCGACAGCGACGTGATCGTGCTGCTCGGAAGCGACGGCCGCAGCCGCGCGCGGCGTACCGGCTCCGACTACAGCTTCGGCGACAGGCTCGGCGACACGCAGGGCAACGCCCCGCTGCGCAAGGAGGTCGCGAACCAGGCCATCGGCCACGCCGTCGCCGACAGCCCGGTGGACGGCGTGCGCCGCTTCTACAGCTGGCGATCCATCGAGAACTATGGCCTGACCGCGATGGTGGGGACCTCCTTTGCCGGCGTCATGCAGTCGGTGGCGGACCGCAATGCCCGCTACCGGTGGACGGCCCTGGCCGTGACCGCGCTGCTGCTCGCCGGCGGCGCCGCGCTGGCCCTCGCCATCGCCCGCCACGACCGGGCGCAGGCTCGCCTGCGCGCCAGCGAACAGCGGCTGGCCGGCATCATCGAGTCGGCGATGGACGCCATCATCACCGTCGACTCGAATCAGCGCATCGTGGTGTTCAACGCTGCGGCGGCCGACATGTTCCGCCGCGACCCGGTCGACACCCTGGGCCAGCCCGTGGGCCTCCTGCTGCCCCGGCGTTTCCGCTCCGCCCACCCGCGGCACATGCAGCAGTTCTCCCACACGCATGCCACGCCCCGCTCGATGGGCCGCGGCGGCCATATCTGGGCGCTGCGCGCGGACGGCCAGGAGTTCCCGGCCGACGCCTCCATCTCCACCATCGAGATCGATGGCCAGCCCCTGTATTCCGTGGTGCTGCGGGACATCACCGCGCGCCTGGCGGCCGAGGCCAAGCTGCGTGACAGCGAGGAGTCCTACCGGCTGCTGTTCGAGAACAACCTGGACGGCCTGCTCCTGGGCGACGACGTGGGCGAGGTCGGCCGCGTCAACCCGGCCGCCTGCCGCCTGCTGGGGCTGACGGAGGCGCAGGTCCTCGAGCGGGGCCTGGAGGTGCTGCGCAGCGAGGAGAACGCGCTGGACCTGGCGCTGGAGGAATGCCGCTTCGCCGGCCAGGCACGCGGCCAGTTCACCGTGGCCCGGCCGGACGGCACCACCGTGCACCTGGAGGCCGCCTTCAGCGCCTGGATGGACAGCGGCGGCCGCCACCGCAGCAGCGTGATCCTGCACGACGTGACCGAGCGCCACCTGGCGCAGGCGGCGCAGGCGGCCCTGGTGAACCAGCTGCGGCAGTCGCAGAAGATGGAGGCGCTGGGCAGCATCGCCGGCGGCATCGCGCACGACTTCAACAACGTGATCGCCGCCATCCTGGGCAACGCCCGGCTCGCGCAGGGCCACCTGGGCGAGGCCGCGATGACCGCGCACTACCTCAAGGAAATCAACAGCGCGGGCTTTCGCGCGCGCGAGCTGGTCAAGCGCATCATGACCTTCAGCCGCAAGCAGCCCGCGGTCTTCGTGCGCCAGCCGCTGGGGCCGGTGCTGCGCGAGGCGGTGGACCTGCTGCGCGCCACCCTGCCCTCGGGCGTGACGATCTCGCTGCGCGGCGAGGACACCCATGCCCCGGTGCGCGCCGACGCGACGCAGCTGCACCAGGTGGTGATGAACCTCGGCACCAACGCCTGGCAGGCCATGGGCCAGCGCACCGGCCGCATCGACGTGGCGATCGAGCGCGAGCCGGACGCGCCCTGGGTGCGCCTGGTGTTCGAGGACAACGGCAACGGCATGGACGCGGCCACCCAGGCCCGCGTCTTCGAGCCGTTCTTCACGACCAAGCCCGACGGCGAGGGCACCGGCCTGGGCCTGTCCGTCGTCCAGGGCATCGTCGAGGCGCACCAGGGGCGCATCTCGGTGACCAGCGCGCCCGGCAAGGGCTGCCGCTTCGAGATCCTGCTGCCCATCGCGCCGCCGGCGGACGGGCGGTTCGACCCGGAGTCCGTGCGCCTGCCGCCCTCGCGCCTGGCGCCGGCGCCGGTCCCCCTGCCGCCGGAGACGGCCCCCGCACCCGCACCCGCACCCGCACCTCGGCCCGAGGCGGCAGCGCCCGAAGGGAGCGGCCGCCACGTGGTGTATGTGGACGACTATGAGGCCATGGTGGCCATGGTCACCGCGGTCCTGGAGGGCCAGGGGTTCCGCGTCAGCGGCTTCGACAGCAGCCCCCGCGCGCTGGCCTTCATCGAGGCGAACGCCGACGACATCGACCTGCTGATCACCGACTACAACATGCCCGAGATGTCGGGCCTGGACCTCACCCGCGCCGCGCGCCGCCTGCGGCCCGGCCTGCCGGTGATCGTGGCCTCCGGCCACCTCAGCGCCGACCTGCGAGCCGGCGCGGCCGAGGCCGGCGTGAACTGCCTGTTCGACAAGCCGGCCGGCATCGACGAGCTGTGCCAGCGCATCGCCGAGCTGCTGCCGTCGGCCGAGGCGCAGACCGATCGCGGATAAGGCCGGTTTCCTGCCGGTTTTCGGCGCTTGGCCGGCGCCGGCCAGGACCTAAGGTGGAGCTCCCCGGAGCTGCAACGTCCCGCAGCCCCCTTGACCACCTTCCTGTCCTTGCGCCCATGAACACCCAGACCATGAAACTCCGCACCCGGCTGGGGCTGGCCTTCCTCGCGATGGTGATGCTGACCATGCTGGTCGGCGGCTTCGCGATCAGCCGCCTCGCCCAGGTCAATGCCGGCACCGTCGAGATCGGCACCAACTCGCTACCCAGCATCAAGGCGCTGGGCGACCTGCGAGCCAACGCGAACCAGATTCGCCGGGTGGAAGCCGACCATCTCCTGTCCAGCGACCTCCCCGAGATGGACGGGCTCGAGAAGCGCCTGGCCGACCTCAAGGCCTCCTACGAGACCAAGCTGCGCGATTACGACCGCCTGGTGGCGTCGCCCGCCGAGCGCGAGGCCTACGAGGCCCTGCGCAAGCAGACCGCGACCTACTTCGAGATCCAGCCCAAGGTCATCGCGGTGTCGCGCGGTGGCGACAAGACCCTCGCCGAGGCCAAGGCCCTGTTCCGCGGCGACTCGCGCGCCGCCTTCAACGCCCTGGTCGGCGAGATCGGCAGGCTCGTAGAGGTCAATGACAAGGCCTCGGACGCAGCCGTCGCCGCGGCCGCCGCGGCCTACCGCTCCGCCATCGTGTGGAGCGTGGCCATGATCGTCCTGGCCATGGCCGTGGCCGCAGTGCTGGGCGTGTGGATCGTGCGCAGCATCACGCGCCAGCTTGGCGCCGAGCCCGCCGAGGCCGCCGCCCTGGCCCGCCGCGTCGCCGACGGCGACCTCAGCGCCCCCATCACCCTGCGCAACGGCGACTCCGCCAGCCTCATGGCCGCCCTCAAGCGCATGCAGGACAGCCTCGCGGCCATCGTCCACAACGTGCGCTCCGGCGCCGAAGGCGTGGCCACCGCCAGCGCCCAGATCTCCCAGGGCACCACCGACCTGTCCAGCCGCACCGAGGAACAGGCCAGCGCCCTGGAGCAGACCTCCGCCTCCATGAAGGAGCTGGCCTCCACCGTCGAACAGAACGCCTCCAACGCCCAGCAGGGCTCGCGCCTGGCCAGCGACGCCTCCGGCGTCGCCCAGCGCGGCGGCGAGGTCGTGCGACAGGTCGTCGAGACCATGAAGGGCATCAACGACTCCTCGCGCCAGATCGCCGACATCATCTCCGTCATCGACGGCATCGCCTTCCAGACCAACATCCTGGCCCTCAACGCCGCCGTCGAGGCCGCCCGCGCCGGCGAGCAGGGCCGCGGCTTCGCCGTCGTCGCCGGCGAGGTGCGCACCCTCGCCCAGCGCAGCGCCGAGGCCGCCAAGCAGATCAAGGACCTCATCACCACCAGCGTCGAGCGCGTGGGCGAAGGCAGCGCCCTGGTCGACCAGGCCGGCACCACCATGGGCGAGGTCGTCGACGCCATCCAGCGCGTGTCCGACCTCATGGCCAGCATCTCGCGCGCCTCCACCGAGCAGAGCGCCGGCGTCGCCCAGATCGGCGAGGCCGTCAACCAGATGGACACCACCACCCAGCAGAACGCCGCACTCGTCGAGGAAAGCGCCGCCGCCTCCGACAGCCTGCGCTCGCAGGCCGGCCAGCTGGTGGAGACGGTCGCCGTGTTCAAGCTGGGCACCGCCTCGCGCGCCCCGGCTCCCGCCGTGACGGCGCCCACCGCCGCCCCGGCCAAGGCCCCGGCCGGCAACGTGGTGCGCCCGAGCTTCAAGCCGCGCCCGGCCCCCGCCGCGGTGCCGGCCGCTGCCCCGGCCGCGACCGGCACCCACGACGAGTGGAACAGCTTCTGACACCCGCCGGGTAGCACGCCATGCGAAGCAACGCCATGACACTCGGCCAGCGCCTGGGCCTGGCCTTCACCCTGATGCTGGGGCTGACCCTGGGGGTGGGCGGCCTCGGCGCCGAGCGGCTGTCGCGCGTGAGCGCCAGCGCGGCGGAGACCGACGCACGCTGGCTCCCGCGCATCAACGCGGTCAACGACCTGCGCACCGCCGCCAACCGCATCCGCCGCACCGAGGCCGACCACGTGATGGCGGCCACGCCCGCGCAGAAGGCCGACATCGAAAAGCGCCTGGCCGGCTTCAACGCCGACTTCCTGAAGAAGGACAAGGCCTACGACGACATCGCCGCGCCGGGCGAGGAACGCGCCGGCTTCGAGGCCTACGCCCGTGACCGCGCCCGCTACCTCGCGGCGCAGGACAAGCTGCTGGCGCTTTCGCGCGACGGCGCCGGCGATGCCGCGAGGGCCTTGTACGACGGCGAGTCGCGCGCCGCCTTCGACGCCATGATCGTCGACCTGCGCACGGTCGCCGCGGTCAACGAGAAAGGCTCCAAGGCAGCCGCCGCCACCGCGCGCGACACCTACGCGCAGGCGCAGCGCTGGCTGCTGGCCATGCTGGTCCTGGCCATCGCGATGGCTGCGGTGCTGGGCGTGTGGATCGTGCGCGGCATCACGCGCCAGCTCGGCGCCGAGCCCGCCGAGGCCGCCGCCCTGGCCCGCCGCGTCGCCGACGGCGACCTCAGCGCCCCCATCACCCTGCGCAACGGCGACTCCGCCAGCCTCATGGCCGCCCTCAAGCGCATGCAGGACAGCCTCGCGGCCATCGTCCACAACGTGCGCTCCGGCGCCGAAGGCGTGGCCACCGCCAGCGCCCAGATCTCCCAGGGCACCACCGACCTGTCCAGCCGCACCGAGGAACAGGCCAGCGCCCTGGAGCAGACCTCCGCCTCCATGAAGGAGCTGGCCTCCACCGTCGAACAGAACGCCGCCAACGCCCAGCAGGGCTCGCGCCTGGCCAGCGAGGCCTCCGGCGTCGCCCAGCGCGGCGGCGAGGTCGTGCGACAGGTCGTCGAGACCATGAAGGGCATCAACGACTCCTCGCGCCAGATCGCCGACATCATCTCCGTCATCGACGGCATCGCCTTCCAGACCAACATCCTGGCCCTCAACGCCGCCGTCGAGGCCGCCCGCGCCGGCGAGCAGGGCCGCGGCTTCGCCGTCGTCGCCGGCGAGGTGCGAACCCTCGCCCAGCGCAGCGCCGAGGCCGCCAAGCAGATCAAGGACCTCATCACCACCAGCGTCGAGCGCGTGGGCGAAGGCAGCGCCCTGGTCGACCAGGCCGGCACCACCATGGGCGAAGTCGTCGACGCCATCCAGCGCGTGTCCGACCTCATGGCCAGCATCTCGCGCGCCTCCACCGAGCAGAGCGCCGGCGTCGCCCAGATCGGCGAGGCCGTCAACCAGATGGACACCACCACCCAGCAGAACGCCGCACTCGTCGAGGAAAGCGCCGCCGCCTCCGACAGCCTGCAGTCGCAGGCCCGCAACCTGGTCGGCGTGGTCTCGGTCTTCCGCCTCGCGGCCACCTGAACCGGGGGCCTTCCCGGCCGTGGAGACTCAGCCGGGAAAAAGTTTGAAACAGGTGATGGCGGCCGTGGCCCGGCCTCCTATCGTGGCGCCTCCCGAAACAAGGAGGAATTCCATGAGGTTTTTCACGCTGTTCGTCCTGGCCGGCCTGTCCGCGGCCTTCACGGTAGGGGAGGCCCTCGCGGCGCCCCCCTTCGATGCCGCGGCCGGCCTGCCGCCCGGGCTCGCGCGCAAGCGCGAGGGCACGCCGGTCGCCAGCCCCAACCGCATGCCCGCCTCGCAGCTGGCGGGCGCGGCCCGCCCGCCCCTGGTGGCGCCGCCGGCGGAGGGCGCCGCCGGCCTGCTGCTGGTGGACCGCACGGGCCGGCCGGTCGGACGGGCCCATCCCGGCTTCCTCACCCACGAGCCCCTGGTGGTCGCCCGGGTCAACGGCCTGAGCACGGTCATCGCCGGGCTGGCGCCCGACATGCGCTGCGACGGCACGCGCTGCCACTACGGCGACAGCCTGGCCTGGGGGACCAACGCACCCCTGATGCTGGTGTACCGCCGCCCCGACTGCTCGGGCACGCCGGAGGTCTCCGTGCACCCCAGCGCGGCCGGCTTCGACGCCATCGCCTTCGCGGTGGACGAGCCCGAGGGCCGCTTCATCTACCTCGCCCGCAACCGTCCGCAGGACAGCTGGATCCGCTCGTGGCGCCTGCCCGGCGAGGCCGGCTGCCAGCGCGACGACACCGGCTACGCCGAGTACACCCTGCCGCTGGAGGCGGTCTACCCGGCCGCCCTGCTGGGCGCGCCGCCCCTGCGCTGGCGCTGAGCCTGCGCCGTCGGCGCGGTCGCACCGGTCGAACCGCCGCGCCGGCGGCCCACGAAGGCCGCACACAAAAAAGCCGCGCCCTCGGGCGCGGCTTTGTCGTTGGGGCGGTGCCTTACTTCGAGGCGGCGGGTGCCGGCTCATGGGCCGTGGTCTCGGTGCCGTGCTTCTCGCCGCCCATGTCGAGGTTGTCCCCCCCCTTCATGATCACGAACAGGGCCAGGGCGGCAAAAACGATGAAGCCGACAAAGATCTTCCACATGGTGTTCTTCTCCAGAGTTTGAAAGCAGACTCCAAAGGGCCGCCTCGCGGCGGCCCTTCAGGCTTTGCTATCGCGTTCAGTCGTTGGCGTAGATGTCCACGTCCTTGGTCTCACGCACGAACAGCAGGCCGATCACGAAGGTGGCGGCAGCGATCACGATGGGGTACCAGAGGCCGTAGTACATGTTGCCGTTCTGGGCGACCATCGCGAAGGCGATGGTGGGCATCAGGCCACCGAACCAGCCGTTGCCGATGTGGTACGGCAGGCTCATCGAGGTGTAGCGGATGCGGGTCGGGAACAGCTCCACCAGCATGGCGGCGATCGGGCCGTAGACCATGGTCACGTAGATCACCAGGATCGACAGGATGATCACGATGGTGGCCTTGTCGACCTTGGCCGGGTCGGCCTTGGTGGGGTAGCCGGCGGCCTTGAGGGCGTCGGTCACTTCCTTCTTGAAGGCGGCGATGGCCTTGGCGCTCTCCTCGTCGAACTTGGAGTTCACGACCTTGGCGACGGGCGCCACGATTTCCTTGTCACCGATCTTGACCTTGGCCGGGCCGGCTTCGGCAGCCACCGCGTTGTCATAGGACACCGAGTTCTGGGCCAGGAAGCGCTTGGCGATGTCGCAGGACTTGGTGAAGTCGATCTCGCGAGCCACCGGGTTGCCCTGGAAGGAGCAGTCGCCCTTGGCGGCGGTCACCACGATCTGGTTCTTGGCTTGCGCGGCGGCCAGGTCGGGGTTGGCCGCGTTGGTCAGCATCTTGAACAGCGGGAAGTAGGTCACCACGGCGAGCAGCAGGCCGGCCAGGATGATGGGCTTGCGGCCGATCTTGTCGGACAGCGCGCCGAACACCACGAAGAACGGGGTGCCGATGATCAGCGACAGGGCGACCAGGATGTTGGCGGTGGCGCCGTCGACCTTCAGGACCGAGGTCAGGAAGAACAGGGCGTAGAACTGGCCCGAGTACCAGACCACGGCCTGGCCGGCGACGAGGCCGAACAGGGCGAGCAGCACGATCTTCAGGTTCTTCCACTGGCCGAAGGACTCGGCCAGGGGGGCCTTGGAGGTCTTGCCCTCGGCCTTCATCTTCTGGAAGGCGGGGGACTCGTTCATCGTCAGGCGGATCCAGACCGAGATGGCCAGCAGCAGGATCGAGACAATGAAGGGAACGCGCCAGCCCCAGTCGGCGAAGGCGGCCTCGCCGATCGCGGTACGGGTGCCCAGGATCACCATCAGCGACAGGAACAGGCCCAGCGTCGCGGTGGTCTGGATCCAGGCGGTGTAGGCGCCGCGGCGGCCGTGCGGGGCGTGCTCGGCGACGTAGGTCGCGGCGCCGCCGTACTCACCGCCCAGGGCCAGGCCCTGCAGCATGCGCAGCACGATCAGGATGACGGGAGCGGCCACGCCGATGCTGGCGTAGGTCGGCAGGATGCCCACGATGAAGGTGGACAGGCCCATCAGCAGGATGGTCACCAGGAAGGTGTACTTGCGGCCGATCATGTCGCCGAGGCGGCCGAACACCAGCGCGCCGAAGGGTCGCACGATGAAGCCCGCGGCGAAGGCCAGCAGCGCGAAGATGAACGCGGCGCTGGGGTCCAGGCCCGCGAAGAACTGCTTGGCGATGATCGCGGCGAGCGAGCCGTACAGGTAAAAGTCGTACCACTCGAACACGGTGCCGAGCGACGAGGCGAAGATGACTTTCTTCTCCTCCGAGGTCATCGGCCGGATTTCGGCAGAACTTGCCATGGGATGTCTCCTGTAGAAGTCAGCGCCCGACAGGGGCACCTGGAGTCATTCTTTGGAGAGGCTCTGACCCTGGCCTTTCTCCAAACCAACACAAGCTTGCGCGAAACTTATCCGCGCCTGACAAACCAAGGGGAAACCCGGCACAACCATTTCACATCGACTCAATCCGGCGGTTTTCACCCCTCCGCAGGGGGGTGGCCGGGTGATTGGGGTTTTCCCGTGTCGGATCCCTCGTCGGTGTTCATGCCGTGCTCGGCATCGAGGCGCTGCATGCAGCGTGCGTAGATGAAGATGATCAGCACGTAGACGATGAGCGCGCCCTGGGCGCCCATCCAGAAGCTGAAGGGCCAGCCGAAGAAGTCGAAGCTCAGCTCCCGGGCGTAGAACGGCACGACGAAGGTCACGGCGAACCACACCGCCAGCAGGGCGGCGGTCAGGCGCAGGGTCTTGCGCCAGTAGAGGCGGTGGTTGTCGGAGGGGTCGGTCATCGGCAGGCTGGACAGGGCCATTGTCCGCGACTCGGCCGGTGCCCGGCCATCCGGGCGCACCCCGCCTCAACCCTGAGCGATGTGCCATCAGGGGCCCACCGATGGACCGGCGCCCCGGACGCTGCGGGGTGGCCCTCATCGGCCAGGAGCTCAAGCCAACGAAGTCGACAGACGACCTCATGGATAGGTGGATGGCCGCAACGGCCGTCTTCGACGACCTGATCCTGCGGAATCTGATCGCGCAATACGGGTTCGGCAACCGCTCGACCTACACGATCGATGGATTGAGTTACCGCACTTTTACGGTGACCTACGCAGACGGCATTCGCGAATCGTGGCCTGTACTGCCCAATGACCGGCTTTCATCCGACAAGTTGTCCCAGACCCCGATCCCTGGCTCCATGCGACCTTGAACAGGAGGACCGAGCATGAGGAACCCGTCGACGATTCGCATCATCGGCCTGGCCATCCTGGCCTCGGGTGCGGCGGTCGCCACCCTTGCCGTGGGATCCAGGATCTGGAGCCGCAGCGCCCCAGCGGCGCCCACCGCATTCGAGGCGCAACCATCCGCCCGGACTCGGCCCCTGGCGGTCGACCACACGGCGCAACCCGTCGATGCGGCACGCCCCCCTGAGTCCCCGCGACGCACGGCGTCGCTGGTGCGCGCATTCGCCACGACCCTGGACCTGCGCTCCTTCAGCCTCTCGGCATTGAAGCAACCCCGGTCCGGGGGCGTCTTCTACGCCGCCCAGGCGGTTCGCTGGTGCGCCCACGTTTGAGGCGGCCACCCCGACCTGCAGGCCCCCCAGCCCGCCACGCCCCCGCAGGCCGGCCCCCGGCAGCAGATGGCCCAGCTCCAGGCCTTCCAGTACCTCCAGGCGCGCTGCGCGAGCTTCGCGGACGACGAACTCACGGCACAGCGACTGGACACCCTGTACGGCGAGGCCGACACCCAGGGCGACCCGCTGGCAAAGCTGCCCCTTCGGCTCCACCGGGAGGGCCGCTCGCCCGATCCCGCCCTGCGCGAGGCGGCGGTGGCTGCCGTCCTGGCCACGGCCGATCCCTGGCTGTTCGAGGACATCGGCTGGCGCCTGTCCCTGGGTGCGATGAAGCAAGGCGGCATGGCCGTGTGGTTCGACGGCCAGCCCTACCCCCTCTCGGAAGATCCCGCGATCGCCGCGGCCTACAGCCTGGTCCCCTGCCGCCTCGGCCTGCCTTGCGACGCGACGGACCTCACGCTGGCCCTGCCCTGCGCGGTCGAGGCCGAGTGCTTCACGAGCCGCGAGGAGAAGCTGCGGCGGACCCTGGGCCGCGATGACCCGGCGCGCTGGGCCGAGATCCTGCAGTGGACCGACCGGATCGTTGCCGTGATCCGCACCGGCCGCGCCTCGGCGTTCTCACGCCGGAGCTGAGTCGCTCAGCGCCGCTGCACCCCTGCGGACACCGCCTGCGCCGCTTCCCAGTCGCCACCGCCGAACCAGGCATCCCCCTCCAGCCAGGCCCGCAGCATGGGCAGGCTGTCGAAGCCCCAGAACAGGCGGCCGTCGACCGCGAAGGTGGGCACGCCGAAGGCGCCGGCGGCGATGGCCTCGTCGGTGTTGGCCTTGAGCTCGGCCTTCACCGCCTCGCCCGCCGGGTCGCGCGCCGGCTGCAGGGCCTGGGTGAGCGCCGCCAGGCGCTGCGGGTCCGCCGCGTCGGCGCCGCCGCGCCAGACATGGCGCAGCACGGTCTCGGCCACGTAGCGGTTGATGCGCCCGCCCTCGCCGCAGGCCAGCGCCAGGCGCAGCAGCGGCAGGGGGTTGAACGGGTGCGAGGCCGGCATGCGCAGCTCGATGCCGTGGCGGTGCGCCTGCCACAGCACCTGCCGGTAGGTCCAGTCACGCTTGGGCGCGATCTCGGCGGGGCCGAGCTGGCCATGGTGCTTGAGCATGCCGGCGAACAGCACCGGCCGGTAGGCCACCGCGTAGCTGAGGCCCTCCAGCGCCTGCGGCAGGTGCTCGAAGGCCAGGTGGGCATAGGGCGAGATGAAGTCGAGGTAGCAGGTGATCTGCTTCATGGCCGCTCCAGGTGAGGTCAGGTCAGGCCAGCGCCGCGGCGCGCTGTTCGAGAAGTCGCCACACCGCGCGGCGCTGCGCGTCGGGCAGCATGCCCCAGCCGGCGATCTCGTCGATGCTGCGCAGGCAGCCGTCGCACAGGCCGTTGGCCGGGTCCATGCGGCACACCGAGGTGCAGGGCGACGGCGCCGGGCCCGCGCCCTCGCCCTCGAGCACCTCGCGGGCGCGCGCCCGCAGCGCGGCGGCCGTGCCAGCGTCCATCATGCGGCGTGCTCCTTGACCACGTCGGCGACCGGCGCGCCGGTCAGGCGCTCCAGGTCCTGCGGGCGCAGCTGGAAGACGCCGTGCGGGTGGCCCGCGGCGGCCCAGACCACCTCGAAGCGGAACAGGTCGCGGTCGATCAGCGTCACCGGCGGCTCGGCATGCCCCACGGGCGAGACGCCGCCGATGGAAAAGCCGGTGCGCGCCTTCACGAAGTCGGCATCGGCCCGCCCGGTCTTGCCGACGAGGGCATCGACCTTCTTCTCGTCGACGCGCCGGTCCCCGGAGGCGATGACCAGCACCGCCGCGCCGTCGGCCTTGCGCCGGAAGATGATGCTCTTGGCGATCTGCCCCAGCGCGATGCCCAGGGCGTCGGCAGCCTGCTGCGCGGTGCGGGCCGCGTCGTCCAGCATCACCGGCGCATGGGGGTGGCCGGCGTCCTGCAGCACGCGGGCGACGCGCTGCACGCCGTCAGGCAGGGCCTGGAGCTCGGCGCCGCACATCAGCCGGCCCGCTGGTTCAGGAGGGCGGTGGCCACGCGCGAGTTGGGCCTGCGGCCCAGGAACCCGCTGATGTAGGCGCCGGCGTCGACCAGTTGGTCGAGATCGATGCCGGTCTCGATGCCCATGCCGTGCAGCATGAACACCAGGTCCTCGGTGGCGACGTTGCCGGTGGCGCCCTTGGCGTACGGGCAGCCGCCCAGGCCGGCGACCGACGACTCGAAGTGCCACACGCCCAGCTCCAGCGAGGCCAGGGTGTTGGCCAGGGCCTGGCCGTAGGTGTCGTGGAAATGGCCCGCGACATGGTCGACGTCGTAGTGCTTCAGCGCCGCCTCCAGCGCGCGCTGCACCTTCAGCGGCGTGCCCACGCCGATGGTGTCGGCCACGCCGACCAGCTGCACGCCGATCTCCTTCATGAGGCGCGCCACCATCTCGACCCGCGCCGGCGCGACCTCGCCCTCGTACGGGCAGCCCACCGTGCAGGAGATGGCGCCGCGCACGCGGATGCCGCGCGCCAGCGCCGCCTCGACCACCGGCGCGAAGCGCTCGATGCTCTCGGCGATGGAGCAGTTGATGTTCTTCTGGCTGAAGGCCTCGCTGGCCGCGCCGAAGACGACGATCTCGTCGGCGCCCGCGGCCACCGCGCCCTCGAAGCCCTTCATGTTGGGCGTGAGCACCGAGTAGCACACGCCGGGCCGGCGCTGGATGCCCGCCATGACCTCGGCGTTGTCCCCCATCTGCGGGACCCACCTGGGGCTGACGAAGCTGGTGGCCTCGATCTCGCGCAGGCCGGCGGCCTGCAGGCGGTGGACGAGGCCGATCTTGACCTCGGCGGGCACGGGCTGCTTCTCGTTCTGCAGGCCGTCGCGCGGGCCGACGTCGACGATGGCGACCTGGCGGGGATAGTTCATGGACATGGCGTGATTGTTCCTCAGGCCGCGGCCAGCTTCAGCAGCTCGGCGCCTTCGGCCACCTGGTCCCCGGGGGCATACAGCACCTCGGCCACCGTGCCATCGGCCGGCGCGGCGATGGTGTGCTCCATCTTCATCGCCTCCATCACCGCCAGCGGCTGGCCCTTGGCAACGGTGTCGCCGGCCTTGACCGCGAAGGAGATCACCTTGCCCGGCATCGGCGCGGTCAGGCGCCCGCCCTCGGACTGGCCTTCGCCCGCATGGGCCAGCAGGTCCAGCGAGACGATGGCGGCCGCGCCACGGGCGGCGAAGACATGGTCGGTCTCGCCCTGGGCGTAGACGCTCACGCGCTCGCGCCAGCCGGCGAAGCGCAGGTCGATATCGTCGCCCGCGCCCTCGAAGGCGAGCAGGCCCTCGGCCTCGCCCACCGCGAGGTGCAGGCTGCCGTCGTGGCGGTAGGTGAGCAGCGCCTTGACATGCTCGCCGGCGAAGTCGAACTCGAAACGGCGCGCGTTGACGCCGTGCGAGCGCCAGCCGTCACGGCGGCTGAAGGGGTCGGCGCCCTCGAGGGCGCGCTCGTCGAGCAGCGCGCGGGCCACGGCGGCGGCGGCAGCCAGGGGCAGCGGCACCGGCTGCTGGTGGAACAGCGCGGCCTGCTCGCGCGGGATCAGCGCGGTGTCCAGGTCGGCCTGGGCGAAGGAGCGGCTGCGGGCCACCTGGCGCAGGAACTGCACGTTGGTGGCCAGGCCCACGATGTGGGTCTGGGCCAGCGCCTCGTCCAGCCGCGCCAGCGCCTCCTCGCGGGTGGCGCCGTGCACGATCAGCTTGGCGACCATGGAGTCGTAGAACGGCGAGATCGCGTCGCCCTCGCGCACGCCGTCGTCGACGCGCACCGGCGAACGCTCGAAGCTGGTGCAGGCCGGCTTGCGGTAGACCGCGAGCGTGCCGGTGGCGGGCAGGAAGTTGTTGTCCGGGTTCTCGGCGCAGATGCGCGCCTCGATGGCATGGCCGGTGATGCGAAGCTGCTCCTGCTTCAGCGGCAGCGGCTCGCCCGAGGCCACGCGCAGCTGCCACTCCACCAGGTCCAGGCCGGTGATGGCCTCGGTCACCGGGTGCTCCACCTGCAGGCGGGTGTTCATCTCCATGAAGAAGAAGCTCATCTCGCCCGAGGGCTTCTGCTCGACGATGAATTCCACCGTGCCGGCGCCGACGTAGTGCACCGCGCGGGCGGCGGCCACCGCGGCCTCGCCCATCTGCCGGCGCAGGGCCTCGGTCATGCCGGGCGCGGGCGCCTCCTCCAGCACCTTCTGGTGGCGGCGCTGCACCGAGCAGTCACGCTCGAACAGCCAGACGTAGTTGCCGTGCGTGTCGCCGAACACCTGGATCTCGATGTGGCGCGGGCGCTGCACGTACTTCTCGACCAGCACCGCGTCGTCGCCGAAGCTGTTGGCGGCTTCGCGCTTGCAGGAGGCGAGCGCGGCATCGAAATCCTCGGCCCGGTCGACGGCGCGCATGCCCTTGCCGCCGCCGCCGGCGCTGGCCTTGATCAGGACCGGGTAGCCGATCTGGCCGGCCGCGCCCTTGAGGAACTCGGGGTCCTGCTCGCTGCCGTGGTAGCCGGGCACCAGGGGCACGCCGGCCTTTTCCATCAGCTGCTTGGACTCGGCCTTCAGGCCCATCGCCTGGATCGCCGAGGGCGGCGGGCCGATGAAGACCAGGCCGGCGTCGGCGCAGGCCTGGGCGAACTCCTCGTTCTCGCTGAGGAAGCCGTAGCCGGGGTGGATGGCCTGGGCGCCGGTGGCCTGGGCGGCCTCGATGATGCGCTCCCAGCGCAGGTAGCTGTCCTTGGGCGCGCTGCCGCCGATGTGGACGGCCTCGTCGCAGGCGGCCACATGCTTGGCGTTCGCGTCGGCATCGGAATACACGGCCACGGTCTTCACCGCGAGGCGGCGGGCGGTGGCGGCCACGCGGCACGCGATCTCACCGCGGTTGGCAATCAGGATCTTCTTGAACATGGTCTCTCCGCTAGCTCGCTTATCACTGCAGCCAGGACGGCTTGCGCTTCTCGAGGAAGGCGCGCACGCCCTCCTTGCCCTCGGCACTCGCGCGGATGTCGGCGATGCCCTCCACGGTGTGCTGGATCAGCGCCGGCGTGACCTCGCGGCCGGCGACGTCGTGCACCAGCCGCTTGCAGGCCTTGACCGCCTCGGGGCTTGCCGAGACCAGCGCGCCGGTGAGCGCGGCCACCCGGGCGTCGAGTTCGGCGGCGGGCACCACCTCGTGCACGAAGCCGATGCGGTGCGCCTCGGCCGCGGAGAAGCGCTCCGCGGTGAGGAAGTAGCGCTGCGCGGCGCGCGCGCCCATGGCGCGGATCACGTAGGGGCTGATGGTGGCGGGGATCAGGCCGATCTTCACCTCGCTGAGGCAGTAGTTCGCCGTGTCTGCCGAGACCGCCATGTCGCAGGCGGCGACCAGGCCCATGCCGCCGGCGTACACGTCGCCCTGCACGCGGGCGACCGTGGGCCGGGGGCAGTTGGCGATGACTTCCAGCATGCGCGCGAGGGCGGAGGCGTCGGCGAGGTTCTCCTCGCGGCTGTAGCCGGCCATGCGCTTCATCCAGTTCAGGTCGGCGCCGGCGCAGAAGGCCGGGCCGTTGGCGGCCAGCACGATGGCGCGCACCTCGGCCCGGTGGCCCAGCTCGCCGAAGACGGCGGTGAGCTCGGCGATCACCTCGTCGTTGAAGGCGTTGCGCACCTCGGGACGATTGAGCGTGACGGTGGCCACGCCGGCGTTGAAGGTCAGGTCCAGGTGGTTCATGCGGCCCTCCTGGCGCGCTGAGGTTCAGGGGTTCCAGGCGCGCAGGCCGCGCAATTCCTCGAAGGCATCGAAGTCGCGGTCGCGATGCAGCAGGGCGTAGCCGCGGTCGATGCAGAAGGTGGCGATGAGGCAGTCGAGCGGGCTGCGCACCGTGACGCCCGCCGCGCGCAGCGCGCGGTAGTGGGTTGCGGCCTCGACGGCCAGGCCGGGGTCGCTCGCGGGCTCGACATCGAGTGCCTCGAGCAGGGCACGGGCCCGGCGCCATTCATGCTCGTGGCGGAAGCCCCGCAGCACTTCGAACAAGACCAGGTCCGGCACCACGAGGCGGACCTCGCCTTCATCCAGCAGGCGGGCCAGCACGTCGCAGGCCGGCTGCGGCCGGTCCGCGAAGAAGTCGATCCAGACGCTGGAATCAACGACGAGCACGGCGGTGCTTGGCGGAGGCTTCCTGCACCGTCGGCGAGGCGGGGGCCGGGGCGGTCCAGTCGATCGACTCGTCGCCCTCCCAATGCAGCCGCCCCCGCCACTGGAGGATCTCGCGGTACGCGGCCTGCCGCGCCAGCAGCTTCAGGCCCGCCTCGACCGCGTCCTTCTTGGTCTTGTACGGGCCGGCCTTCATGGCGTTGGCCATGAGCGCGTCGTCGATCTCGATGTTCGTGCGCATGATGTGTACTGTTGAGATGTTTCATACACACTCTACGCTTTACATGCGGAATACGCCAAACCGCGCGTCCGGAATTGGCACGTTCAGCGAGGCCGACAGCCCCAGCGCCAGCACACGTCGCGTGTCGGCCGGGTCGATGATGCCGTCGTCCCACAGGCGGGCGGTGGCGTAGTACGGGTGGGACTGGTGGGCGAACTGGTCCAGCAGCGGCTGCTTGAAGGTGGCCTCCTCCTGCGCGCTCCAGGTGCCGCCCTTGGCCTCGATGCCGTCGCGGCGCACGGTGGCCAGCACGCTGGCGGCCTGCTCGCCGCCCATGACGGAGATCCGCGCGTTCGGCCACATCCACAGGAAGCGCGGCGAGTAGGCGCGGCCGCACATGCCGTAGTTGCCGGCGCCGTAGCTGCCGCCGATGATCACGGTGAACTTGGGCACGTTGACCGTGGCCACCGCGGTCACCATCTTGGCGCCATGGCGGGCGATGCCCTCGTTCTCGTACTTGCGGCCCACCATGAAGCCGGTGATGTTCTGCAGGAACACCAGGGGCACCTTGCGCTGGCCGCACAGCTCGATGAAGTGAGCGCCCTTCTGCGCCGACTCCGAGAACAGGATGCCGTTGTTGGCGACGATGCCCACCGGCATGCCCTCGATGTGGGCGAAGCCGCACACCAGGGTGGCGCCGTACCGGGCCTTGAACTCGTGGAACTCCGAGCCGTCGACGATGCGGGCGATGATCTCGCGCACGTCGAAGGGCTTGCGGGTGTCGGTGGGCACCACGCCATAGAGCTCGCTGGGGTCGTACTTGGGCGGGCGCGGCGGCTGCAGGGCCACCGGCACCGCCTTCTTGCGGTTCAGGCTGGCCACGGCCTGGCGCGCCAGGGCCAGGGCATGCAGGTCGTTCTGCGCGAGGTGGTCGGCCACGCCGGAAAGGCGGGTGTGGACGTCGCCGCCGCCCAGGTCCTCGGAGGTCACGACCTCGCCGGTGGCGGCCTTCACCAGCGGCGGGCCGCCCAGGAAGATGGTGCCCTGGTTCTTGACGATGATGGTCTCGTCGCTCATGGCCGGCACGTAGGCGCCGCCCGCGGTGCACGAGCCCATGACCACCGCGATCTGCGGGATGCCCTGCGCGGACATCTGGGCCTGGTTGTAGAAGATGCGGCCGAAGTGGTCGCGGTCGGGGAAGACCTCGTCCTGCTGCGGCAGGTTGGCGCCGCCCGAGTCCACCAGGTAGATGCAGGGCAGGCCGTTCTGCTGCGCCACCTCCTGGGCCCGCAGGTGCTTCTTCACCGTCATCGGGTAGTAGGTGCCGCCCTTCACCGTGGCGTCGTTGCACACGACCATGCAGTCGACGCCGTTGACGCGGCCGATGCCGGCGATCACGCCGGCGCAGGGCGCATCGCCGTTGTACATGCCGTGGGCCGCCATGGGCGACAGCTCCAGGAACGGGGTGCCGGGATCCAGCAGCATCTGCACCCGCTCGCGGGGCAGCAGCTTGCCGCGGGCGGTGTGCTTGGCGCGCGCCGCCTCGCCGCCGCCGGCGGCGGCCTGGGCGACCTGGGCTTCGAGCTCGCCGACCAGCCCGCGCATGGCGGCGGCATTGGCCTGGAAGTCGGCGGACCGGGGATTCAGTTGGGACTCGATCGTGGGCATGGGTCTCCTCGCTGCCCGCCACTGTAGGCAAGAGCGTCGCCGGCGTGCTGCCAGCGAGGTTGCAAATCACGCCATCGACATGGATACTTTCGGCCATGTCCGCCGCCCCCGCACTGCCCGCCGCCGTCACCCCCATGGCCTATGCGCGGGTCATTGCGGACGCGATCCGGCGGCGGGGCCTGGACCCGGCAGGCGTCCTGAAGCAGGCACAGATCACGCCATCGCAGCTGCTCAATCCGCGGGGGCGCATCACCGCGCTGCAGATGGAGTGGCTGTCCGGCGCCGCCATGCAGGCGCTGGACGACGAGGCCCTGGGCGCCTTCGGCCGGGCGCTGCCCTGGGGCAGCTACGGCATGCTGGCGCGCGCCTCGCTCACCGCGCCCGACCTGGGCCTGGCCCTGCGGCGCTGGTGCCGCCACCATGCCCTGCTCACGCGGGACCTGCTGCTGCGGCTGGTCACCACCGGCGACACCGCCAGCCTGGTCGTCGAGGAGTCGCCGGCGCACCTGGCGCTGGCCCCGCAGGCGCGGGAGTTCAGCCTGGTCCACATCCTGCGGAACATCCACGGCCTGGCCTGCTGGTACGTGGACTCGCGCATCCCGCTGCAGGGGGCGGCCTTCCCCTTCGAGGCGCCGGCGCATGCGGACGCCTTCGGCCACATGTTCCCCGGCCCCCTCGCCTTCGGCGCGGCCCAGGCCGCCCTGCGTTTCGACGCGCGCTACCTCGCCCTGCCCGTGAGCCGGGACGAGGCCGCCCTGCGCCAGATGCTGCAGCGCGCCCTGCCCCTCACCGTGCGCCAGTACCGCCGCGACCGGCTGCTGGTGCAGCAGGTGCGCCAGGCCCTGGCCGCCCACCCCGAGGCGGCGCACAACGCCGACGGCGTCGCGGCGCTGCTCAATCTGTCGGCCCGCACGCTGCACCGCCAGCTGCGCGAGGAAGGCGCGAGCCTGCAGGCGCTGAAGGACGAGGTGCGCTCGGCGCGGGCGCGCGAGCTGCTGCATCGCACCGGCCGGCCGGTCAAGCAGGTGGCGGCGGCGGTGGGCTTCCTGAACGAGAAGAGCTTCATCCGCGCCTTCCGCGGCTGGACCGGTTTCTCCCCCGCCGAGTACCGCGAGCGCGTGCGCGCGGAGTAGAGTGCGCCCACCGAGTGAGAGGAGCCCCGCCATGGCCCTGCCTCATGCCCGCCCGCTGGACGTCATCGACATCGGCCCCCTGGGCCCGCAGCTGGGCGCCGCCGTCAGCACCAGCCTGATCAAGGCCGGCCGCCTGCAGCTGCTGCACCTGGTGCTGCGCGCGCACCAGGACCACCCCCTGCGCCATGTCGACGACGAATGCACCCTGCACTGCCTGGAGGGCGACGTGGAGGTGGTGATGCCCGGCGGCGTGCGCCGCCTCGGCCCCGGCCAGCTGGTGCTGCTGCCGCCGGGCCAGGTGCACGGGCTGCGCGCCCGGGCGGACAGCGCGGTGCTGGCGACCCTGGTGCTGCATGCCGGCGACGCCGGCACCGGGCCACAGGAAACCTAGCGCGGAAAACCTGCCGGCGCCGGCTCAGCGCAGCGCCACGCCGCGCAGGAGCTGGGCCAGCGCCTCGCCCTGCACGAGGGCGATGCCGCGGGCGTCGGCAAAGGCGCGCGCCTGGGGGCTGACCTCGCCGAGCGCGATGAACATGGCGCCGCCCGCGTCCTGCGCCTCGCGCACGGCCTGCAGGGCCTGCAGCGCGTCCTCTCCCTGGCGCGCGGCCTTCCAGCGGCGCGCCGCCACCAGCACGCTGCGGCCGCCCTTGCGCAGGCACAGGTCGGCGGCGCCGTGCAGGCGCTCGACCTCGTAGCCCTCCCGCGCGAAGGCCTGCTCCAGCACGCCGCGGAAGGCCTCCCAGCCCATGGCGGAGACGGCTTTCGTGGTGGCCTCGACCTGCGCCGCGCTGGGCAGGCGCCACTGGCGCTTGAGGGCCAGGGCCGAGATGATCAGGAAGGGCGCGCAGCCGGCCGCCGCGTAGGGGGCGAGGTCCTTCGGCATCAGGGCGAAGGGGATCACGGCGACGACGGCCGCGACCAACAGGCTGATCCACCACGGCTTGCGAAGCAGGACCGCGAACAGGGAATTGGGGGCCATCCGGAATTTCATGACCGGGCGATTGTGCCGGGCAATGGGACAATTCCCGCCGCGATGGAGCTCAAAGACCTGATCGGCTATGCGGCCGCCACCCTCACGACCGCCGCCTTCCTGCCCCAGGCCTGGAAGACCTTCCGCACGCGCGACGTGAGCGGCATCTCGCTGACCATGTACAGCCTGTTCACCCTCGGCGTGGCGCTGTGGCTGGCATACGGGTGGCTGCAGGGCGCGTGGCCGATCATCGTGGCCAACGCGATCACGCTGGCGCTGTCGTGCGCGGTGCTGGCGATGAAGGTCTGCTACCACCCGCCCGGGCAGAGGTAGCCCCGCATCAGGCGAGCCACCGCCACAGGCCCACCATCACGGCCACCCAAACCGCCACGACCAGCACCGCCCCCAGCCACCAGCGCGGCTTGCGGCCGCGGGCCTCCATCCAGGCCTCGGCGCGGGCGCGGCAATCGGCGAGGACATCGTCCGGAATGAGCCGTACGGTGAGCCAGATCAGCCCGGGCAGCAGGATCACGTCGTCCAGGTAGCCGAGCACCGGGATGAAGTCCGGCACCAGGTCGATCGGGCTGAGGGCGTAGGCCACGACGATGCCCGCCAGCAGCTTCGCCGGCCAGGGCGTGCGCGGGTCGCGCAGCGCGAACCACAGGCTCACCCCGTCGCGCTTGACGCTCCGGGCCCAGGTGCGGGTGCGGTCTCGCCAGCGCGCCATGGCCTGGCCCCTCAGGCGGACAGCAGGCCGGGCAGGTCGGCCATGTCGGTGAAGATGACCGAGGCGCCGGCCTCGCGCAGGGCAGCCGGCGCGTCGTGCCCCTGAGGCGAGGGGCTGTAGCCGAAGACGGTGGCGCCCGCGCGGATGCCCGCGGTGACGCCGGTGACCGTGTCCTCCACCACCGCGCAGCGGCGCGGGTCGGCGCCCAGGGCCGCAGCGGCGGCGAGGTAGACATCGGGGAAGGGCTTGGACCGCGGCAGGTCGTGCCCGCTGAAGATGCGGCCCTCGAACCAGCGCATGAGGCCGGTCTTCTCGAACTGCAGCTTGACCTTGTACAGGTCGGCGCCGGAGGCGCATGCGATGCGCCCGCCGTACAGGCCATGCACGGCCTCGACCGCCTCGGGCGCGTGGCGGATCGGCGTCAGGCGCTCGAGCAGCAGCTGGTTGCGTCGCTCTCGGAAGCCGGCGAGCCAGGCGTCGGTGAGCGGGCGGCCGGTGTGGGCCTCGATGCGGGCGCGCTCGTCCTTCACCGCCTTGCCCAGGAAGATGCGCATGCATTCCTGCGGCGTGAGCTCCCAGCCGGCCTCGGCCAGCATGTCGCGCAGCAGGCCGTT
The DNA here is from genome assembly GCF_052600055.1 of Ramlibacter sp. MAHUQ-53. NCBI lineage: Bacteria > Pseudomonadati > Pseudomonadota > Betaproteobacteria > Burkholderiales > Comamonadaceae > Ramlibacter > Ramlibacter sp. MAHUQ-53. Next base: position 24,679 of record NZ_JBQWTS010000013.1, on the reverse strand, counting down.
GGTGATGGGCTCGCTGTCCACCAGCACGCCGTCGCAGTCGAACAGCACGGCGTCGAAACGCGGGGCGCGGGAGGCGGCGCGGCTCACAGCAGGTCTCCGTCGACGTAGTACCAGCGGCCGTCCTCGCGCACGAAGCGGCTGCGTTCGTGCAGACGCATCGCCGGGCCGGGCCCGGCGGGGCGGCTGCGGGCGACGAACTCGACCTCGGCGTGCGTGTCGTCGACGACGCGGTGGCCGCGCACCTGCAGCCCCAGCCACCGGGTGCCGGCGTCGAAGTCGATCGAGGCGGGACGGGTGCTGGCGTGCCAGGTGGCCAGGAGGTAGTCGCCGTCGCCGCGCACGAAGGCGCTGTAGCGCGATCGCATCAGGCACTCGGCGTCGGGGGCGGGCTGCTGCAGCCAGCGGCCGCAGCATTCGGAGAACTTCACGGGATGGCCGCGGGCGGACTCGCGCCCGCAGGGACATGCGACATCAGGCATGCCACGATTGTCCCCGAAGCCCCGGCCCTCAGAGCGCGCGCTGGATGATGATCTTCTGCACGTCGGAGGTGCCCTCGTAGATCTGGCACACGCGCACGTCGCGCCAGATGCGCTCCACCGGGAAGTCGGCCACGTAGCCGTAGCCGCCCAGGGTCTGGATCGCGGCGCTGCACACCTTCTCGGCGATCTCGCTGGCGAACAGCTTGGCCATGGCCGCCTCCTTGAGGCAGGGCCGGCCGGCGTCGCGCAGGCTGGCCGCGTGCCAGATCAACTGGCGCGCCGCCTCCAGCTGCGTGGCGCAATCGGCCAGCCGGAAGCCCACCGCCTGGTGGTTGACGATGGCGGTGCCGAAGCTCTGGCGCTCCTTGGCATAGGCCACCGCCACCTCGAAGGCGCTGCGGGCCATGCCCACGCTCTGCGCCGCGATGCCGATGCGCCCGCCCTCCAGCGCGCTCAGGGCGATGCGGTAGCCCTCGCCCTCCTCGCCGATGCGGTTCTCGGCGGGGATGCGGCAGTTGTCGAAGTTGATCTGCGCGGTGTCGCTGGAGTGCTGGCCCACCTTCTCCTCCAGCCGCGCCACGATGTAGCCGGGCGTGTCCGTCGGCACGAGGAAGGCGCTCATGCCCTTCTTGCCCGCGCCCTTGTCGGTGACCGCGATGACGATGGCCAGGTGGCCATGCTTGCCCGAGGTGATGAACTGCTTGACGCCGTTGATGACGTAGTCGCCGCCCGCCTTCACCGCGGTGGTGCGCAGCGCCGAGGCATCGCTGCCCACGTGCGGCTCGGTCAGGCAGAACGCACCGAGCATCTCGCCCTGCGCCAGGGGCGTGAGCCAGCGCTGCTTCTGCGCCTCGCTGCCATAGCGCATGAGGATGGCGTTGACCGGGCAGTTGGTCACGCTGATGGCGGTACTGGTGCCGCCGTCGCCGGCGGCGATCTCCTCGAGCACCAGGGCCAGGGTGACGTAGTCGAGGTTGGCGCCGCCATAGGCTTCGGGCACGCAGATCCCGTAGGCGCCGAGGGCGGCCAGGCCGCGGTGGGCCTCGCGCGGGAAGTGGTGCTCACGGTCCCAGCGGGCGGCATGGGGCCACAGCTGGTCCTGGGCGAAGGCGCGCACGGCGTCGCGGATCATTTCCTGGTCGGGGGTGAGCAGCATGGTCGTCGGATTGAAGGGTTACCAGCCCGCGAAGGGCGTGCCGTCGACGTCCAGGAAGGCGCCGCGGTGTTCAGGGGTCAGGCGGGCGATGGCGCCGCGCATCGAGGCCACGCTGGCCTCCACGGTGAGCGAGGCGACCGCGCCGCCCATGTCGGTCTGCACCCAGCCGGGGCTCATCGCCACCATCACGGCCTGCGGGTACTCGAGCTGGGCACTGGCCACCGCCATGTTCAGGGCGGCCTTGCTGACACGGTAGGTCCAGCTGCCGCTGGACTCCACCTGCGCGATGCGGCCCATGCGGCTGGAGACGAAGACGAAACGGCCGCGGGCTGCTTCCACCAGCGGCGCGACCTGCGGGATGGCCTGCATCGCGCCGAGCACGTTGGTGTGCATGACGCGATCGAAGTCGACATCGGTGGGCGGCTGCTTCGCGTCGGCGCGGACGATGACGCCGGCCACGTACAGCGCCAGGTCGATCTTCTCGCCATCGAGCTGCCAGGCCAGGCCGGCGATGCTGGCCGTCTGGCAGACGTCCAGCCGCAGCGCCGTGGCGCCCAGCGCGCGCAGGCGCTCCAGCCCCGCCTCGTCGCGGGCAGTGGCGATCACGCGCTCGCCCGCCGCGCGGTACTGGCGAACGAACTCCAGGCCGATGCCGCGCGAGGCGCCGAGGACGAGGACCGTGCCCATGTCAGGCCAGCTCGATGGCCATGGCCGTTCCCTCGCCGCCACCGATGCACAGCGTGGCCAGGCCGCGCTTCTTGCCACGGGCCTGCAGGGCGTGGATCAGGGTGACCAGGATGCGCGCACCGGATGCGCCAATCGGGTGGCCCAGGGCGCAGGCACCGCCGTGGACGTTGACGACGTCGTGCGACACGCCCAGTTCGGCCATCAGGGCCATGGGCACGACGGCGAAGGCCTCGTTGATCTCCCACAGGTCCACGTCGGACACCTTCCAGCCGGCCTTGGCCAGCGCCTTCTGCGTGGCGCCCACCGGGGCGGTGGAGAACCACTCGGGCTCCTGCGCGTGGGTGGCGTGGGCCACGATGCGGGCCAGCGGCTTGCAGCCCAGGCGCCGGGCGGTGGACTCGGTCATGAGGACCAGGGCGGCCGCGCCGTCGTTGATGCTCGAGCTGGAGGCGGCGGTGATGGTGCCGTCCTTCTTGAACGCCGGCTTGAGCGAGGCGATCTTGTCCAGCTTGACCTTGCCCGGCCCCTCGTCGATGGACACCACGGTCTCGCCGGCGCGGGTCTTGACGGTGACCGGCGTGATTTCCCTGGCGAAGGCCCCCGACTGCGTGGCGGCCTGGGCGCGCTGCACGCTGGTGGTGGCGAAGGCGTCCTGCTGCTCGCGGGTGAACTGGTACTTGGCGGCGCAATCCTCGCCGAAGGTGCCCATGGAGCGGCCGGGCTCGTAGGCGTCTTCCAGGCCGTCGAGCATCATGTGGTCGAACACGCGGTCATGCCCCATGCGGTAGCCGCCGCGGCCCTTGAGCAGCAGGTACGGCGCGTTGGTCATGCTCTCCATGCCGCCGGCCACCATGACCTGGGCCGAGCCGGCCAGGAGCATGTCGTGCGCCAGCATCGTGGCCTTCATGCCCGAGCCGCACATCTTCGAGAGCGTGACCGCGCCCGCGCCCTTGGGCAGGCCGCCCTTGAAGGCCGCCTGGCGCGCCGGCGCCTGGCCCTGGCCGGCCATCAGGCAGTTGCCGAAAAGCACCTCGTCGACGGCGTCGGCCGGCACGCCGGCGCGCTCGATGGCGGCCCGGATGGCGGCGCCGCCGAGGTCGTGCGCGGCGAGCGAGGCGAAGTCACCCTGGAAGCTGCCCATGGGGGTGCGGGCGGCGCCGACGATGACGATGGATTCGGTGGTCATGGCATGGTCTCCTTGGAAGGGGTGGGTGGGCGGGCGAACCGCCGCTCGGGGTCGTAGGGGAACACGTCGAGGACATGTCCGGACTGGATGCGCTCCTTGTGGGCCTGCCAGAACGCCGGGTCGAGCAGGTCGCCGTGGTGGCGCATGAAAACATCGCGCACCGCGGGGTGGCCCAGGAGGAAGGGGCCGAAGGTCTCGGGGAAGACGTCGCGCGGGCCGACGGCGTACCAGGGCTCGCTGGCCAGCTCGTCGTCCTCGTTGCGCGGCGGGGGCACGCGGCGGAAATTGCAGTCGGTGAGGTACTCGATCTCGTCGTAGTCGTAGAACACCACCTTGCCGTTGCGGGTGACGCCGAAGTTCTTCCAGAGCATGTCGCCGGGGAAGATGTTGGCGGCCACCAGGTCCTTGATGGCGTTGCCGTACTCGATGACCGCGCGCTCGAGCTGCTCGCCGCCGCCGGCGTCCAGCGCCTCCTGCAGGTAGAGGTTCAGCGGGATCATGCGGCGCTCGATGTAGACGTGCTTGAGGATCACCTCCTCGCGGCCGTCGCCGTCGCGTTCGGAGATCTCGAGCTGGCTGGGGGCGAAGCGGCGGATCTCCTCGATCAGCGCGTCCTCGAAGCGCTCGCGCGCGAAGGCCACCTCGCTGTACTCCAGGGTGTCGGCCATGCGCCCCACCCGGTCATGCTGCTTGACCAGCAGGTACTTGCCCTTGACCTGCTCGCGCGTGGTCTCCTTCTGCAGCGGGAAGTGGTCCTTGATCACCTTGAACACGAAGGGGAAGGACGGCAGGTCGAACACCAGCATCACCATCCCCTTGATGCCCGGCGCGATGCGGAACTTGTCGCTGGAGTGGCGCAGGTGGTGCAGGAAGTCCCGGTAGAACAGGGTCTTGCCCTGCTTGGCCAGGCCCAGCGCGTTGTAGATCTCGGCGCGCGGCTTGCGCGGCATCAGCGTCCGCAGGAACTGCACCCAGGCCGAGGGCACCGCCATGTCCACCATGAAGTAGGCCCGCGCGAAGGAGAACAGCATCTGCAGGTCCTCCTCGCCGACCAGGCAGGCGTCGATCACCAGGCGGCCGTCGTCGCCGTGCACGATCGGCAGCGCGAAGGGCAGTTCGCTGAAGCCGTTGATGACCTTGCCGACCACGTAGGCGCCCTTGTTGCGGAAGAACAGGGACGACAGCACCTGCACCTGGAAGTTGGCGCGCAGCCGGGCTCCGGCCAGGCGCTGCGCGATCGCGTCGCTGGCCTGGCGCGCGTCGGCCTCGAGGTCGGCGAACGGGCGCTGCAGGCGGAAGTTGTGGACGATGCGCACCACCGTCTCGTGCAGGGTCTCGCGCGTGGGGTAGTAGGCGCGGTAGGTGGCGCTGGCGGCGGGATCGTTGTCCTCGATGTACTCGGTGCTGACCGCGGGCCGCACGAAGATGAAGTCGTTGTGGAAGTAGGTGCGGTGCAGGATCTTGGTGGTGACCGAGTTGAAGAAGGTCTCGGCCAGCTCCGGCTGCTGGTGGTCGATCAGCAGGCCGATGTAGTGCAGCTTGGCCTGCTGCCAGACCTCCATCGGCTGCTCGTGGGCGCGGAACTCCGTCTCCAGGCGCTGCGAGGCCTCGCGCACCCGCAGGTCGTAGAACTCGATGCGTTCGCGCTGCGCGCGCTGCTGGCCGTGCCAGTCGGCCGTCTCGAAGCGGTGCCGGGCGCGCGCGCTTTCGGCGCGGAACAGGCGGTAATGCCGGTCGAAGCCGTCGACCAGGGCCTGGGCGATGTCGTAGGCCAGCGGGGAATCGAGTCGCTGGGGGAACATCGCCAGGGGCCTCCCGGGGCGGCGGCGGGACTCAGCCCCGCTTGGCCCCGCCGATGGCGCCGACGGCGCCGCGGTAGGCGCGCTGCAGGTCCTCCGGCGAGTCCACCGTCATGTGCAGGTCCTGGAGGAGGCCGTCGGAGATGCCGTAGACCCACCCGTGCAGCGTGACGGACTGGCCGCGCTTCCAGGCGTCCTGGACCACCGTGGTGTGGGCCACGTTGACCACCTGCTCGATCACGTTGAGCTCGCACAGCAGGTCCAGGCGGTGCCCGTCGGGCGTGGCGTCGATCAGGGCGCGGTGGCGGTCGGCCACGTCCTTGATGTGGCGCAGCCAGTTGTCCGCCAGGCCCACGCGGATGCCGCGCAGCGCCGCGTTCACGCCGCCGCAGCCGTAGTGGCCGACGACCATCAGGTGTTCGACCTTGAGCTGGTCCACCGCGTACTGGATGGTGGACAGGCAGTTCAGGTCGGTGGGCACGACCACGTTGGCCACGTTGCGGTGGACGAAGACCTCGCCCGGGTCCAGGCCGGTGATCTGGTTGGCGGGCACGCGCGAGTCACTGCACCCGATCCACATGTAGCGCGGCTCCTGCTGCGCCTTCAGGCGGGTGAAGAAGCCGGGGCGCTCGCGTTCGATCTCCGCGGCCCAGGTCCGGTTGTGCGCAAACAGGTCTTCGAGTTCTCGGGTCATGGTGCCGATTGTCCGCGAGGCCAGAGGCCGCGGCCGCCTTACATCGTCTCCGCGAACAGCTCGCGGCCGATCAGCATGCGGCGGATCTCGCTGGTGCCGGCGCCGATCTCATAGAGCTTGGCGTCGCGCCACAGGCGGCCCAGGGGGTACTCGTTGATGTAGCCGTTGCCGCCGAAGATCTGGATGCCCTCGCCCGCCATCCAGGTGGCCTTCTCGGCGCACCAGAGGATGACGGAGGCGCAGTCCTTGCGGACCTGGCGCACGTGCTCGGCGCCCAGCATGTCCAGGTTCTTGCCGATGGTGTAGCAGAAGGCGCGGCCGGCCTGGAGCACGGTGTACATGTCGGCCACCTTGCCCTGGATCAACTGGAACTCGCCGATGCTCTGGCCGAACTGCTTGCGGTCGTGGATGTAGGGGACCACGTTGTCCATCACCGACTGCATGATGCCGATGGGGCCGGCGGCCAGCACGGCACGCTCGTAGTCCAGGCCCGACATCAGCACCCTGGCGCCGCCATTGACCGAACCCAGCACGTTCTCCGCGGGCACCTCGACGTTCTGGAACACCAGCTCGCCGGTGTGGCTGCCGCGCATGCCCAGCTTGTCCAGCTTCTGCGCGATGGAGAAGCCCTTCATGCCCTTCTCGATCAGGAAGGCGGTGACGCCGCGCGCGCCCAGCTCGGGCTCGGTCTTGGCATAGACCACCAGGGTGTCGGCGTCGGGGCCGTTGGTGATCCACATCTTGTTGCCGTTCAGGACGTAGTAGCCGCCCTTGTCCTCGGCGCGCAGCTTCATCGAGATGACGTCGGAGCCGGCGCCCGGCTCGCTCATGGCCAGCGCGCCGACATGCTCGCCGGAGATCAGCTTGGGCAGGTACTTCTTCTTCTGCGCCTCGGTGCCGTTGCGCTTGATCTGGTTGACGCACAGGTTGGAGTGCGCGCCGTAGGACAGGCCGATGGAGGCCGAGGCGCGGGAGATCTCCTCCATCGCGATCATGTGGGCGAGGTAGCCCATGTTCGCGCCGCCGTACTCCTCGGGCACGGTGATGCCCAGCACGCCGAGCTCGCCCATCTTCCGCCACAGGTGCATGGGGAACTGGTCGCTGCGGTCCACCTCGGCGGCGAGCGGGGCGATTTCGGCCTGGGCGAAATCGCGCACTGCGTCGCGCAGGGCGTCGATGTCTTCACCGAGCTGGAAATTGAGGCCGGGCAGGTTCATGGCGTGTCTCTCTTCGGATGGAATGGGGTTGTCGGTACGGCGGGGTCAGTGCTGGATGCCGTCGCGTCCGGTGATGACCATCATGGTGGCGACCATGGTGGCCACCAGCTTCTCGCGGCCGTCGTCGTCGACGGCCCAGGCCTTGCCCTCGGTCACGGTGATGGTGCGCCCGGGCTTGACGACCTCGCCCGCGACGCGGAAGCGGCGGCCCTTGGCGGGCGCCAGCAGGTTGACCTTGAACTCGATGGTGAGCACGCCGGCGTCGGCCGGCATCAGGCTGGAGGCGGCGTAGCCGCAAGCGGAGTCGAGCACCGCGGAGATCACGCCGCCATGCACGAAGCCGTGCTGCTGCGTGATGTGGGCCGCGAACGGCAGCTCGATCTCGACCTGGCCGGCATCCACCCGCTGCAGCCTCGCGCCCAGCGTGGCCATGGCGGTCTGGCGGCTGAAACTCGCGCGCACGCGCGGCTCGAAGGCCGGGTCGAGGGACTCGAAGCGGGGGTTCTGCATCGCGGTGGTCTCCGTGTCGTTGTGGCGGGCCCGAAATTGACGTTTACGTAAACGTCAATTATGCCGCCTTGGCCCGGGGCCGGGACCCGCTGCCTTTTGCGGACTTGTCGGCCGCCTCCGCCTTCGCGCCCTTCTCGCCGCTGCCGATGCGCCCCAGCAGGGCCCGGGCCTCCTTCTCGTGGACCTTGACCTCGTCGAGGTTGGCCTGGAGGTCGGCCATCTGGTCCTCGAGCTGGCGGCGGTGCTGGGCCAGGATGTCCAGGAAGCGGCGTAGCTGCGGGCCGGTGTCGCGCGGGCTGTCGTACATGTCGATCAGGTCACGCGCCTCGGTGAGGGACAGGCCCAGGCGCTTGGCCCGCAGCGTGAGCTTGAGGCGGGTGCGGTCGCGCGCGCTGTAGATGCGGTTGCGCCCGCCGGGGCCGGTGCGCTGCGGCTGCAGCAGGCCCATGTCCTCGTAGAAGCGCATGGCGCGCGTGGTCAGGTCGAATTCCTTCGCCAGGTCGCTGATGGTGTAGGTGGTGGTGGCCATGGGATCCGTCTCGCAGATGCGGGCCCCCTGCCGGGGGCCCGCCTAGAATGCCGCATTACATCTGACGTTTACGTCAACGTCAATCGCAGGAGCCGCATGCCGCCGCCACCGTCCACGCTCGACTACCCGTTCGCCGACCGCCAGCCGGAGCCGGCCACCACGATCGAGGTGGCGCCCGGCGTGCGCTGGATCCGCATGGGCCTGCCGTTCGCGCTGGACCACATCAACCTCTGGCTGCTGCGCGACACGCTGGACGGCCGCGAGGGCTGGACCGTGGTCGACACCGGCATCCATCACGCGGACACCCGCGCGCAGTGGGAACAGCTGTTCGCCGGCGAGATGCAGGGCCTGCCGGTGCTGCGGGTGGTGGTCACGCACATGCACCCGGACCATGTCGGCTTCGCCCACGCGCTGTGCGAGCGCTGGCAGTGCGAGCTGTGGATCAGCGCGCTGGACTACTACGCGGCCTGCACCGGCACCGCGGGCCTGGCCGGCTTCGGCGGCGAGGCGACGGCCCGGTTCTTCGCGTCACACGGCCTCGCGGACGCCGAGGTGCTGGCGCTGGTGCGCTCGCGCGAGGGCCACTACGCCTCGCTGGTGCCGGCGCTGCCGCCCCGCTTCCGGCGCCTGTCCGACGGCGCGACGCTGCGCATCGGCGGGCGCGACTGGCTGTGCATCAGCGGGCAGGGCCACTCTCCCGACCACATGGCCCTGTACTGCGGGGAGCTGGGCGTGCTGGTCTCGGGTGACATGGTGCTGCCCCGCATCTCCACCAACATCAGCGTCTACGACATCGAGCCCGAGGCCGACCCGCTGACCGCCTTCCTCGCCTCGCTGCAGAAGTTTCTGGCGTTGCCGGCCGCCACGCTGGTGCTGCCCTCGCACGGCAGGCCGTTCACCGGGCTGCATGCGCGCGTCGGCCAGCTGCTCGCCCACCACGAGGAGCGCCTGGCCGAGGTGCTGGCCGCCTGCCGCGCGCGCCCGCACACCGCCGTCGACATGCTGCCGGTCCTGTTCCGCCGCACGCTGGACGCGCAGCAGACGCTGTTCGCCCTGGGCGAGTCGCTGGCGCACCTGCACGCGCTGCGTGGCCAGGGCAGGCTGCGCCGCCGGCGCGGCGAGGACGGGGCCTGGCGCTTCGAGGCCGCGTGACGCGCGGGCGCCCCGGCGCGTCACGGCCCGCGCTCACTCGGCCGGCGGCAGCGTGAACCAGATGGTGCAGCCCTGGCCCGGCGCCGACTCGGCACGCAGGGTTCCGCCGTGGCGCTCGATCACCCGCTGCACCGTCGCCAGGCCGATGCCCGTGCCCGGAAACTCGCTGGCCGGGTGCAGCCGCTGGAACGGCTTGAACAGCCGCTGCGCGTGCGCCATGTCGAAGCCGGCGCCGTTGTCCCGCACGTAGTACTCGACCCGGCCCTCGCGCCTGGCAGCGCCGACCTCGATCGTCGCCTGCTCCCGGCCCGACGTGAACTTCCAGGCGTTGCCCAGGAGGTTCTGCATCACCGTCTGCAGCAGGCGGCCGTCGCCGGTGACGGCCAGGCCCTCCTGCACGGTGCTGCGGACCGCGCGCAGCGGCTCCTGCATGTGCAGCCCCTCGAGCGTATCCCGCGCCAGGGTGGTGAGGTCCACGCGCGCCTGCTCCATCGGGTCGCGCACGGCGCGCGAGAGCTGCAGCAGGCCCTCGATCAGCTGCTCCATCTGCAGGGCGCCGGACTGGATCCGGTCCAGGTAGTGGTGCAGCTTGGGGTCGGCCCCGGGGGCGATGCGCTCGGCCACGGCCCGCGCGAAGCCGCCGATGGCTGCCAGGGGCGCGCGCAGGTCATGGGAGACCGAGTAGGAAAAGGCCTCGAGGTCGCGATTGGCCTGGCGCAGGCTGGCGGTGGCCTCGGCGACGCGGTCCTCCAGCGTGCGGTTGATCTCGTCCAGCATGGCGTGGGCCTGCCGGGTGTTGGCCAGTTCGGCCTCGACCTCGCGCTGGCGCTCCTGCAGGGAGGCGGCCAGCTGGTTCAGCGCCGCGGCAATGTGGCCGAATTCGTCATAGGGGCCTTCGGTGGCCAGCGGCACGCGCGCCGCCAGGTCGCCCCTGGCGAGGCGGCGAGCCACGGCCTCGACCTCGGCGGCCGGCGCGGTGATCATGCGCCGGCCCACCAGCCAGGCCGCGGCGAGGCACAGTGCGAGCGCCGCGGCCAGCACGCCCAGCTCGCGCCAGGCGCGCCCCCAGGTGGTGGCGTCGACGAGCGCCTCGTCCATGCTGGCGAAGACCATGAACCTTCGCTCGCCGACCGCCTGGGTCGGCTGGTAGGAGAAGATGCGCTGGGTGCCGTCGCGGCCGCTGGTGCGGGCCTGGCCGCTCGCCATGCGCACGGCGGCGTCACGCAGCGCCGGCGAGGCCGCGGGTGTTCCGGGCGGGCGTGGGGCCAGCCCGCCGGCATCCCGCTCGATGACGATGCGGCCCGCCACGTCGGTGAGGACCAGGCGCACGCCCGGCGGCAGGGGCACCTCGTTGAGGTCGGCCTGCATCTGCGCCACGTCGATGCCGGCGAAGGCGACGCCGCGCACTTCGCCGCCCTCGAGGATCGGCATGGCGAAGGTGATGACGGGGCGGTTCATCGTGCGGCCGACGACGAGGTCCCCCATGACGAAGCGGCGCAGGCGGATGGCGTCCTGGAAGTAGACGCGGTCGGCGGCGTTGAAGTCGCCCTGGCGGCCGCCGGCGTGGCAGGTCAGGTTGCCCTGCAGGTCGAGGATGCCGATGTTCCCGTAGATCGGGTAGCGCCCGCGCAGGCCGGCCATGTAATCGACGCAGCGATCGCGTTCCAGGTGGCGGATCTCGGGGATGGCGGTGATCACCGCCAGCAGGTGCTCGGCGGCGTCGGCCAGGCGGTCTTGCTGCGAGGCCACCAGCGAGGCGGTCAGCGCGAGCTGGTCGTAGGTCTGCGCCAGCGCGCTGCGCGAGGCCGCATACGCCGACCAGATGGACAGCGCTCCCAGCGGCAGCAGCGTGGCCAGCACCAGCGCCATCAGCCGCAGTCGCAGGCTCAGGCTCAGGCGGCTGATCATCTCGGGCCCCGGGCAGTCATGGACGCGATTGTCACGCACCTGGGCCCGGGAGGCCATGGGGTCTACCAGGGCGGCAGCGGGTCGGCCCTGAGTTCGGCGCGCAGCGCCGCGTAATCGGGCACCACCGTGCCCACCGTTTCCCAGAAACGCGGGCTGTGGTCCATCACGCGCAGGTGACTGAGCTCGTGAACCACCACGTAGTCGATCACCGGCAGGCGGAAGTGGACCAGGCGCCAGTTCAGGCGGATGGCGCCGTCAGCGCTGGCCGTGCCCCAGCGGGTGGCGGCGCTGCTCAGGCTGAGCTTGGTCCAGCGCACCCCCAGCTGCGGGGCGTAGTGCTCCAGGCGTTCGGTGAACAGCCGGCGCGCCTGGCGCATCAGCCAGGCCTGGGCGGCGTCGCGGATCTGCACGGGGCCGGCCTGCTGCGACAGCCCCAGGTGCAGGGTGAGCCGCGGCACGCCCGGCAGGGCCTGGGCGTCGGTGTGCAGCACGCCGCCACCCTCGAAGCCATGGCGCGGGTCGAGCACCACGATCACGTCCTCGCCGAGGAAGGGCAGGACCGCGCCGTCGCGCCACTCGATGCGCGCGCCCTCCAGGCGGGCATCGCGATCGCGCATCTCGGCGAGCTTGCGCACGATCCAGGCGGACTTGTGGCGCAGCGCGTCCTCGATCTCGCGCAGCGTGACCCACTGGGGCGCGCTGACGGTGAGCCCCTCGGCGCCGACGCTGAAGCCGATGGTGCGCCGGCGCGCGCGGCGCAGCTCGTAGGCCACGCGGGTGCCTTCGAGCAGGGACTCCCGGTTGGCGCGCGGGTGCGCGAAGCGCACCGGCTCGAGCACCCGGGACAGGGGCTCCGCGGGCGGGGCGGCCGGTGCGGAGGCCGTGGGAACCCGGGGCGCCCCGGTGGGCGTCACGCCGGCCGGGGCGGGGGACGGCGTGGAGGCCGGAAAGGCGGCCGGCGCGGGTGCCGCGGGCGGCGCGGGTGGCGCGCTGGCGGGAGCCGGCGCGTCGAACAGGTCAAGCGCGAGTTGCAGGAGCCTGTTCATCGTCCGCCACGGCCCGGGCTTGCGGGGGGTAGGCCTCGGGGTCGAGGCGGCGCATCTCGGATTCGATCCAGGCCTCGACCTCGCGCATCAGCTCATCGGCGTCGCGGCCCTCGCTGGGGATGGGGCGGCCGATGGAGACATCGACGATGCCCGGGCGCTTGACGAAGGCCTTGCGCGGCCAGACCTTGGCCGAGGTCACCGCCACCGGGATCACCGGCGCGCCAGTGGCAATCGCCAGGCGCGTGCCGCCGGTCTTGTAGGTGCCCTTCTCGCCGCGCGGGATGCGCGTGCCCTCGGGGAACATGATGATCCAGATGCCGCGCGCCAGCAGCGCCTGGCCCTGCGACACCACCTTGTTGAAGGCGGCCGCGCGCTGGCTGCGGTCGATGTGGATCATGTCCAGGCGGGCCATGGCCCAGCCGAAGAACGGGATCTGCAGCAGCTCCTTCTTGAACACGTAGGCCAGCGGGTGCGGCATCAGCGTGGGCATCAGGAAGGTCTCGAAGGTGGACTGGTGCTTGACCAGCAGGATCGCCGGGCTGGTCTCGCCCTGGGGCAGGTGCTCCATGCCGGTGACGCGCACGCGGATGCCGATGATCCAGCGCGCCGCGGTGACCGCGCCACGCAGCCAGCGCGCCGCCATCCAGTACAGGGGAATGCCGCGCACGCGCACCGACACCAGCAGCATCAGCAGCCCCCAGGGGATCACGGACACCAGCATCCACAGGCCGTGAACGAGGGAGCGCAGGAAATTCATCATCGGGGCTGGCGTATCAGGTAGTCGGCGAAGGCCGCGAGGTCCTCATGGACCCGGGTGCCGGGGGGGAAGTTCTCGGGCAGCGGCCGGCCGCGGAAGCCCGCGCCCTTGCCGGTGAGGACCAGGTGCGGCTCGCAGCCCACCGCGGCGCCGGCCTGCAGGTCACGCAGGGTGTCGCCCACGCAGGGCACGCCCTTGAGGTCCACGCCGAAGCGCTCGCCGATCTGCTCGAACAGGCCCGGCTGCGGCTTGCGGCAGGTGCAGTTCTCCTCGGGGCCGTGCGGGCAGTAGAAGACCGCGTCGATGCGCCCGCCCTGCGCGCCCAGCAGCTTGTGCATCTTGGCGTGCATGGCGTTGAGGGCGGCCACGTCGAACAGGCCGCGCCCGAGGCCGGACTGGTTGGTCGCCACGGCGACGTGCCAGCCCGCGTGGTTCAGGCGCGCGACGGCCTCCAGCGCGCCGGGCAGCGGCACCCACTCCTCGGCGGACTTGACGTATTCGTCGCTGTCGACGTTGATCGTGCCGTCCCGATCCAGGATGACCAGCTTCAGGTTCATCCGGCCCCCACGCTCGGCGCTGCGCTCATGATCCTCATGCCGCCAGGCGCGACAGGTCGGCCACGCGGTTCATCTCGCGGTGCAGCGTCGCCAGCAGGCCCAGGCGGTTCAGGCGCAGGTCGGTCTCCTCGGCGTTGACCATCACGTCGTCGAAGAAGGCGTCGACCGGGCCGCGCAGCGCGGCGAGCGTCTGCAGCGAGCCGGTGTAGTCGCCGGCCTCGAACTTCGCCCCGGCCTCGGGGGCCAGCTGGCGGGTGGCGGCGAACAGGGCCTTCTCGGCATCCTCCCGCAGCAGCACCTCGCTGACATGGGCATCGACCACGCCGTCGGCCTTCTTGAGGATGTTGCCGATGCGCTTGTTGGCAGCGGCCAGGGCCGGCGCCTCGGGCAGCGCGGCGAAGGCGCGCACCGCCGCCAGGCGCTTGGCGACATCGCCCAGGCGCTGCGGCTGCAGGGCCAGCACCGCGTCCACTTCCTGGGCGCTGTAGCCCTGCTCGCGCAGCATGCCGGCCAGGCGCTCGTAGATGAAGGTGGCCAGCTGCCCGGTGGTCTCGGCGCCGGCCTGCGGGAACAGGCCCACGGCCGCGGCCAGGATCTCGCCCAGGGACAGCGACAGGTCACGCTCCATGAGCATGCGCACCACGCCCAGGGCGTGGCGGCGCAGCGCGAACGGGTCCTTGTCGCCAGTGGGCAGCTGGCCGATGGCGAACAGGCCGGCCAGCGTCTCGAGCTTGTCGGCCAGGGCGACCACCAGGCCCACGGAATTGCGCGGGAGCTCGTCGCCGGCGAAACGCGGCTTGTAGTGGTCCTCGATCGCGTCGGCGACGTCGGCGTCCAGGCCGTCGGCCTGGGCGTAGTAGCGACCCATGATGCCTTGCAGCTCGGGGAACTCGCCCACCATGTCGGTGAGCAGGTCGGCCTTGGCCAGGCTGGCGGCGAGGTCCGACTTCCAGGCCAGGTGGTCGTCACCGAGCTGGGCGCCGATCACCTGCGCGAGCTCGCGCACGCGGGCGGTGCGCTCGCCCTGGGTGCCGAGCTTGTTGTGGTAGACCACCTTGGCCAGGCCCTCGGCGCGCGAGGCCAGGGTCTTCTTGCGGTCCTGGTCGAAGAAGAACTTGGCATCGGCCAGGCGCGGGCGCACCACGCGCTCGTTGCCGCCGGTGACGGCGCTGGCGTCGGCCGGGCGGATGTTGCTCACGACCAGGAAGCGGTTGGTGAGCTTGCCGGCCGCGTCCAGCAGCGGGAAGTACTTCTGGTTGGCCTTCATCGTGAGGATCAGGCACTCCTGCGGCACGTCGAGGAATTCCTTCTCGAACTGGCACAGCAGCACGTTGGGGCGTTCAACCAGCGCGGTCACTTCATCGAGCAGGGCCTCGTCCTCGATGGGGCGGGCGCCGCCGCCCACCTGGGCCGCGGCCTGCGCGAGCTGGCGCGCGATCTCGGCGCGGCGCGCCTCGAAGCCGGGGATCACGGCGCCGTCACGCTGCAGCACCTCGGCATAGGCGTCGGCCGCGGGGATGGTCACCACCGGGCTCGCCGCCTCGAAGCGGTGGCCCTGGGTGGTATTGCCGGCGGTGAGGCCCAGCGCGGTGACAGGCACCACGGCGCCGCCATGCAGCGCCACCAGCGAGTGGGCGGGGCGCACGAACTTCACGTCGGTCCAGCCGTCGGCCAGCTGGTAGGTCATGACCTTGGGAATCGGCAGCTTGGCGATGGCCTCGGCCAGCGCCTTCTGCAGGCCCTCGGCCAGCGTGGCGCCGCGCGCGGTGCTCTCGTAGAACAGGGCCTCGGCCTTGCCGTCGGGCGCGCGCTTGAGGCCGGCCACCGCGGACGCATCGGCGCCCAGGGCCTGCAGCTTCTTCAGCAGCGCCGGGGTGGCGTTGCCCGCGGCGTCGAGGCCGACGCTCACCGGCATCAGCTTCTGCGAGACGGCCTTGTCGGCGGCCTGGAAGGCCACCGCGGTGATGTGCGCGGCCAGGCGGCGCGGCGAGGCGAACGCGGTCAGCTCGGAGCCGGCGCCCGCCAGGCCCTGGGCCTGCAGCTGCTCGAACAGCACGCCGGCGAAGGCCTGGCCCAGTTTCTTCAACGCCTTGGGAGGCAGCTCCTCGACGAACAGTTCGACGAGCAGGTTCTGGGAAGTGGTCATGGTGTCAGGCGGCCTTCTTGGTCATCTCGGCCACCCACTCCTTCGGCGCCATGGGGAAGCCCAGGCGCTCGCGGCTGTCGTAGTAGCTCTGGGCCACGGCGCGGGCCAGGTTGCGGATGCGGCCGATGTAGGCGGCGCGTTCGGTCACGCTGATCGCGCCGCGCGCGTCCAGCAGGTTGAAGCTGTGGGCCGCCTTGAGCACCTGCTCGTAGGCCGGCAGGGCCAGCTGCTGCTCCATCAGGTACTTGGCCTGCTTCTCGTGGGCAGCGAAGGCGGTGAAGAGGAAGTCGGCGTCGCTGTGCTCGAAGTTGTAGGCCGACTGCTCCTTCTCGTTCTGCAGGTAGACGTCGCCGTACGACAGGCCCTCGGTCCACTTCAGGTCGTAGACGTTCTCCACGCCCTGCAGGTACATGGCCAGGCGCTCCAGGCCGTAGGTGATCTCGCCGGTGATGGGCTTGCAGTCGATGCCGCCGACCTGCTGGAAGTAGGTGAACTGCGTCACCTCCATGCCATTGAGCCAGACCTCCCAGCCCAGGCCCCAGGCGCCCAGCGTGGGGTTCTCCCAGTCGTCCTCGACGAAGCGGATGTCGTTCTTCTTCAGGTCGAAGCCCAGGGCCTCGAGCGAGCCGAGGTACAGCTCGAGGATGTTGGCCGGCGCGGGCTTGAGCACCACCTGGTACTGGTAGTAGTGCTGCAGGCGGTTCGGGTTCTCGCCGTAGCGGCCGTCCTTGGGGCGGCGGCTCGGCTGGACATAGGCGGCCTTCCACGGCTCGGGGCCGAGCGCGCGCAGGAAGGTGGCGGTGTGCGAGGTGCCGGCACCGACCTCCATGTCGTAGGGCTGCAGCAGGGCGCAGCCCTGCGCGTCCCAGTAGGACTGCAGCTTCAGGATGATTTGCTGGAAGGTGAGCATCGGCCGATTTTAAGGTCGCGGCCGAGGCTGCCCCGGGTCAGGCAACGCGCCGGGAACGCCTTCCAGCTAGCAAAACGATAGCAACGCCGAACCCCCAGGCTGGCCACAGGCCGAAGGCTGCGGACCAGCGCGCGAACGGGGTCAGGCCTTCGCGGCCCTCGACCTCGCCGGCCAGCACGCCACGGGTGTGGCGCGCGAGCCGGTGGGTGACCACGCCGCGGTGGTCGACGATGGCGGTGGCGCCGGTGTTGGTGGCGCGGATCACGGGCCGGCGGAACTCCAGCGCGCGCATGCGGCTGATCGCCAGGTGCTGGTCGATGGCGACGGTGTTGCCGAACCAGCCGATGTTGCTCACGTTCACGAAGACGGTGGGCGCGCGCGCCGGGTCGGCGAAGCGGGCCGCCAGCTCCTCGCCGAACAGGTCCTCGTAGCAGATGTTGGGCGCCAGGCGCTGGCCCTGCCACTCGAACGAGGCCTGGCCCACGCCGCCGCGGTTGAAGTCGCCCAGGGGAATGTGCATCAGGTCGGTGAACCACCGGAACAGGGGCGGGATGAACTCGCCGAAGGGCACGAGGTGGTGCTTGTCGTAACGGTAGGCGCCCCCGCCCGGCCGCAGCCCCACCACCGAGTTGGTGTAGCCCTCGGCGTAGCTGCCCAGGGGAATGCCGACCAGCGCCGCCTGCGGCCCGGCCTGGAAGTGCGCGGCGATGCCGTCGAGGTAGTCCGGCGGGAGCTGGGCGGGCAGCAGGGGGATGGCCGTCTCGGGCGCCACCACCAGCGAGGCCGGCGCGGCGCGCAGCATGTCGGCATACCAGGCCAGCGCCTGGGGCACGCCGGTGCCGGAGTGGAACTTCTCGTCCTGCGGGATGTTGCCCTGGAGCAGCGCCACCGGCAGCCGCCCCGCGCTCGCGCCCTCGCCGGCCGGCGCCCAGGCGGCCGCGGCGGCGACGGCCAGCACGCCCGCGGTCGCGCCCCAGGGCCGGCGCCCCGCCGGTCGCACGAGGGCGGCCAGCAGGCCCGCCAGCAGGGTCGCGGCAAAGCCGATGCCGTGGACCCCGACCCAGGGCGCCAGGCCCGCCAGCGGCCCCTGCACGTGGGCATAGCCGCCGGCGCCCCAGGGGAAGCCGGTGAACCAGCGCGCCCGCATCAGTTCGGCCAGGAGCCAGGCGCCCGCGAGCGCCAGCGCGCCGCCGCGCCCCCAGCGCCAGGCCACCGCCGCGGCGGCGCCGTAGTACAGGGCGAGGAAGCCGGCCAGGGCCAGCACGGCGAGCACCGCCAGGGGCGCGGCCAGTCCGCCGTAGACATGCATGGAGATGAACAGCCACCACCAGGTGGCGGCCAGCCAGGCCACGGCAAAGCCCCAGCCGGTGGCCGCGGCCTGCCGCCAGGAGGGCGCGTCGCGCACCAGCAGCGCCAGCGCGCCCAGCGACAGCAATTGCAGCCACCACAGGGGCTGGCCGTCCCAGGGCGCGGCGATGGACAGGCCCTGGGCGGCGCCGGCCGCGAGCGCCAGCGCCAGGCGGGCGGCGATCAACCGGTGCTGTCGCGGGCCGCAGCCGGCGACACCTTGAACCAGCGCACCGCTCCGCCCTTGGTGTGGAGCACGACGAAATCGAGCCCACCCAGGGAGGTGCGCTCGCCGCGCTTGGGGACATGGCCCATCTCGTGGGCGACCAGGCCGCCGATGGTCTCGATGCGCAGGTCGGCATCATCGGCGTCGCTGGGCGCGAGCGTCACGCTGAAGGCCTCGTTCACGCGCTCGAGGGTGGTGTCGCCGCTCACGCGGTAGGTCTGGTCGGCCAGGCCGAAGATGTCGCCCTCGTCCTCGGCGATGTCGAACTCGTCCTCGATCTCGCCGACGATCTGCTCGAGCACGTCCTCGATGGTGACCAGCCCGGCGACACGGCCGAACTCGTCGATCACGATGGCCAGGTGGTTGCGGTTGCCGCGGAACTCGCGCAGCAGGTCGTTCAGGCCCTTGCTCTCGGGGATGAAGGAGGCCGGGCGCAGCAGCGCGCGCAGGTTCAGCTCGGGCGCGCGCTGGAGCTTGAGGAGGTCCTTGGCCAGGAGGATGCCGATGATGTTCTCGCGGTCCCCCTCGTAGACCGGGAAGCGCGAGTGCGCCGTCTCGATCACCAGGTGCAGGATCTCCTCGTACGGCGCGTCGATGTTGACCAGGTCCATCCGCGGCGCAGCCACCATGACGTCACCGGCGGTGAGGTCGGCCATGCGGATCACGCCTTCGAGCATCACGCGGGACTCGGGCCCGATGACGTCGTTGTCCTCGGCGTCCGCCAGCGTCTCGATCAGTTCGGCCTTCGAATCCGGGCCCGGGTGGATGAATTCCGCCAGCTTTTGCAGGAACGTGCGCTTGTCTTCCTTTTCGCCAGGAGCGCGCGCAGGGTGGGGGTCTGACACAGTCAGGAGGTGCAGGACATGCGGTCGTTGGGAGGGCTCCAAGGATAGCCCAATCGAATGACAGCCACGCCCGGCGCACCGGGGGCCGCCACGGCTTCAGCGGCCGGACTTGTAGCGCCCTTCGCGCACGCCCCGCCGGACCTCCTGCAGACCGCCGAGGAAGTCCCAGAACTGGCGCGCCTGCTGCTTGAGCCGGTAGTCGGTCTGGGCCATCTGCTCCTCGAGCAGCTCGGTCACGCGCGTGTCCAGCGTCGCCGGGGGCAGGCGCAGGTGGGCCTCGGTCTCGGTGCCATCGCGTTCAACCGTGGCGCCGGCGTTGCGCGCGATCTTGATCATCGCGGCGTTCTCGCTGAGCGCGTGGACGAACAACAGCTCCACGCCCTCGTTGCGCGCATGCATGACGGCGCGGTCGAACAGTCGCGAGCCGAAACCGCGGCCGCGCGCCTTCTTCGCCACCGACACGCCGAACTCGGCGCAGTTGGCCGAGCCGGGATGGTCGGAGAACGCGAGGTGGGCGATGGCGACCAGCTCGAGCCAGCGGTTGTAGATGCCGAAGATCTCGTCACGGTCGAAGTTCAGCGAGTCGACGTACTTGCGGACCTGCTCGTCCGTGGCCATGTAGCCGAACCGCAGATACCGGTCGTGCTCGTCCAGCGCCAGCAGGTGCTCGGCGATCTTCTCGCGGTGGGCGGGGCCCAGCGAGCGGATGGGGACGTGGAACAACTTCGACCGGAGGTCGGACGACTCGGGCATGGGTCGGATTGTCGGGCATTTCCTGCTGCACTGCAGCAAGAAAATTACTCAACCTTACAGCCAGGACTTCGGGTAGGGAACCGGTCAGAGCGGCACGGCGGTGGTGGCCTTGACCCGGTCGAGCACGAAGCTGGTCTTGCAGTCCTCCACGCTGGGGTGCTTGAGCAGCGTGTCCATGATGAAGCGGCTGTAGTGCGCCATGTCCTCGACGACCACGCGCAGCAGGTAGTCCATCTCCCCGGTCAGGGCGGCGCACTCCACCACCTCCGGCCAGGTCTGCACGCTGGCGCGGAACAGGTCCATCGGGTTGCGCTTGTGGCTCTCGGTGTGCTTTTCCAGGCGCACGTTGAGGTAGGCGGTCAGGCCCAGGCCCACGGTCTCCGGCCGGACCAGGGCGACGTAGCGGTCGATCACCCCGGTTTCCTCCAGCCGCTTGACCCGCCGCAGCACGGCCGAGGCCGACAGGCCCACCTGGCCGCCGATCACGTCGTAGGTTTCGCGCCCGTTGGCCTGGAGCAGGCGCAGGATTGCACGGTCGAGCTTGTCGAGGTCAGCGGCTGGCATGCTGGAATTATCTGCATCGCGGCGGGCGCACGCAAAAAACCTGCAAAGTCGCTGGCTTTGACGGCACCAGATCGCACGAATCGTGAAGATCAAGCCGCCTACAGTGCGTCAATCACCTGAAGGAGACACGCGCATGAATGCCCCCCTGCCCGCCGGCACGACGGCGGCCACCTGGGACAACCCCATGGGAACCGACGGCTTCGAGTTCATCGAGTACGCCGCGCCCGACCCGGCCGCCATGGGCGCGCTGTTCGAGCGCATGGGCTTTCGAGCCATCGCCAGGCACCGCCACAAGGACGTGACGCTGTACCGCCAGGGCGGCATCAACTTCATCGTCAATGCCGAGCCGGACTCCTTCGCCCAGCGCTTCGCGCGCCAGCACGGGCCGAGCATCTGCGCCATCGCCTTCCGGGTGCAGGACGCCAAGGCGGCCTACGAGCGCGCGATCGCGCTGGGCGCGTGGGGCTACGCGGGCCAGGCCGGCCCGGGCGAGCTCAACATCCCGGCCATCAAGGGCATCGGCGACAGCCTCATCTACCTGGTGGACCGCTGGCGCGGCAAGAACGGCGCGCAAGCCGGCGACATCGGCAACATCGGCTTCTACGACGTGGACTTCGAACCGCTGCCCGGCGCGCGCGGCGTCGAGGCGCTGGACCCGGCGGGCTTCGGCCTCACCGTCATCGACCACCTGACGCACAACGTGCACCGGGGCCGCATGAACGAGTGGGCGGAGTTCTATGAGCGGCTGTTCAACTTCCGCGAGGTCCGCTACTTCGACATCGAGGGCCAGGCCACCGGCGTCAAGAGCAAGGCCATGACCAGCCCGTGCGGCAAGATCCGCATCCCGATCAACGAGGAGGGCAACGACAAGGCCGGCCAGATCCAGGAGTACCTGGACCGCTACCACGGCGAGGGCATCCAGCACATCGCGCTGGCCTCGACCGACCTGTACGAGACGGTCGACGCGCTCCAGCTCTCCGGCGTGAAGCTGCTGGAGACCAGCGACACCTACTACGAGCTGCTGCCCCGGCGCATTCCCGACCTGCGCGAGGACGTGGAGGCCCTGCGCCAGCGCAACATCCTCGTCGACGGCTTGCCTGACGCCTTGCTGCTGCAGATCTTCAGCGAAAACCAGCTCGGGCCGATCTTCTTCGAGTTCATCCAGCGCAAGGGCAACGAGGGCTTCGGCGAGGGCAACTTCAAGGCGCTGTTCGAGTCCATGGAGTTGGACCAGATGCGCCGCGGCGTGCTCGCCCCCGGCGCCGCGACGCCCTGATCCCGCAGGAGGTCCCTTGGCTGTCCAGCCCGTCGTCTATGGCACCAGTGACCGGCCGCCCCGCGGCGACTACAGCCGCGCGGCCGACGACTACACCTGCGCGCAGGACCCTGGCGCCTACACGGCCCAGGACCACGACACCTACCGTCGCCTCTACGCGCGCCAGGCTGCCCTGGTGCAAGGGCGCGCGTGCGAGGCCTTCGTGCGGGCGCTGCCGGCGCTCGGCGCGAGCGACCGCATTCCCCGCTTCGAGGCGATCAACGAACGCCTGCGGCGCGCCACGGGCTGGGAGATCGTGGGCGTTCCCGGGCTGATCCCCGAGGTGCCGTTCTTCACGCTGCTGGCGAACCGGCGCTTCCCGGTCACCGACTGGATCCGCAGGCCCGAGGAGTTCGACTACATCGTCGAGCCGGATGTCTTCCACGACCTTTTCGGCCATGTTCCGCTGCTGTTCGATCCGGTGTTCGCCGACCACATGCAGGCCTATGGCCAGGGCGGCCTCAAGGCCCACAGGCTCGGCGCCTGCGAGCAGCTGTCCCGCCTGTACTGGTACACGGTGGAATTCGGCCTGATCCGCGAGCGGGGCGCGCTGCGCGCCTACGGGGCCGGCATCCTCAGTTCACCTGGTGAACTGCGCTACGCCGTGGAAAGCCCGCAGCCGCAGCGGCTTGCGCTGGACGTCGAGCGCGTCATGCGCACGCGCTACAAGATCGACACCTTCCAGCACACGTACTTCGTCATCGACAGCTTCCAGGAACTGTTCGACAAGACCGCGCCGGACTTCACGCCGATCTACGAGCGGCTGCGCGGACTTCCGGAGCTGCAGCCTTAGCGTCCAGGTCCGCGAGCAGGGCCAGCGTGCCCGCCATCACCTCGCGGCGGAACGCCAGCTGTACGTGGGCGGCGCCCGGCACGAAGCGGTTGTCCGCGTCCGCCAGCCTGGCGGTGGACGGGGGCATCACGATGTTGTCGCAGTTGGACCACCAGCAGGTGAAGCGCGCAGCGCGCCCGGCGGGGCTCGCCTCAGCCAGCGCCCGCAGCCAGGCGCTGCCCTGGCGCATCTGCAGGCCATTGGGAAGGTGGCTGAACCTCGCGAGCCAGGTGCCGGCATGCGGGCTGCCGATCGTGACCACATGCGCCGCGGCCCCGTCATCGCGCTGCTCGCGCAGCCAGGCGCGCGCGACCAGTCCGCCCATGCTGTGGCACACCAGCAGCGGCGGCAGGCCCGTCGCCTGCCGCACCGCCTGCACGGCGGCGTCCAGGGTCGGCACGTGGACGTCGATCGCGGCGAACACCGGCTCCAGGTTCACCGACACATGCGCCCGCCCCTCGGATTCGAGCCGGCGGCGCCAGTGGGTCCAGAATCCGCGGTTGCAGACGAAGCCATGCACGAACACGACCCCGTGCCGGCCGGCCACCCGCGGTCCCTGGAGGCGGTCCGGGATGGCGCGCCAGCGGAATGGCTGGCGCCAGGCGAAGACCAGGAGGCCCAGGCAGGCCTCGGCGCCCCAGGCGAGAAGGAGCTGCCGCCCGCTCGCCCGAGGCGCCGGGTCTTCACGCCGGACCTCGCGCAGCATCAGGAACTCCGCGCCCATCACCCAGGCGTGAGTGAACGCGATCACCAGCGCCCCCAGGATCGCGACGGCCGCCGCCCGATCCCACCAGGCCCAGGCCCAGCCGAGTGCGCACGCAGCCACCCACACGGTGATCACCTGTTGCAGGCGTGCGAGGGACGAAGGCGCGGGCATGGCCCCAGTATGCCGCGGCGCTCCGGACAGTCCCGGGGGCGCGCTCCTGCGGTTGCGCGGGAGAATGGGCGCTTCATGACGCACGCCCTCCCCTTGCCCGCCGGTGTTTCCGTGTTTGAACGCGGATGGCTCTCCGCGAACAACATCCTGCTGGTCGGCGACGGCCCGTCCACCCTCATCGACAGCGGCTACTGCACGCACGCCGAACAGACCTTGGCGCTGGTGTCCCGCGCGCTGGGCGAACGCCCGCTCGACCTGCTGGTGAACACCCACCTTCACAGCGACCACTGCGGTGGAAACGCGGCCCTCCAGGCGCGTTATCCCGCAGCCCGGACCCTGGTTCCACCGGGCCATGCGCAGCAGGTGCGGGACTGGGATCCGGTGGCCCTCACCTACGAGCCCACGGGCCAGCTGTGTCCTCGCTTCCGGCTCGACGCGGCGCTCGTTCCGGGCAGTATGCTCGCCATGGGTGCCCAGAGTTGGGAAGTCCACGCGGCCCCGGGCCACGACCCGCACTCGGTCATCCTCTTCGAGCCAGCCTCGCGCACCCTGGTTTCGGCCGATGCGTTGTGGGAAAGCGGCTTTGGCGTGGTCTTCCCGGAGCTGGAGGGCGAGTCCGCCTTCGCGGAAGTCGGGCAGACCCTGGACCTCATCGAGTCACTGGCTCCCCGCGTGGTCATCCCGGGTCACGGCCCGGTCTTCACCGATGTCACGGGAGCGCTGGCCACCGCGCGCAAGCGCCTTCGCGGGTTCGAAGAGGACCCGGCGCGCCACGCCCGCTATGCCGCCAAGGTGCTGTTGAAATACAAGCTCCTCGAACTGAAGCGATTCACCCAGGATGAGCTGCGCGGCTGGGCTGATCGCACGCGCTACCTGGGTCTGGTGCGTGAGCGCTGGGCGCCGGGAATCGAGCCCTCGGCATGGTTGGACCAGGTGGTCGACGAGTTGGCCGCCTCGGGCGCCTTGCGCCGCGAGGGCACGGACATCGTGGACGCCTGATAGCCATCAGCAGGATCGCAAACCTGCGGCGTCATTTCTGCAAACCGACAACCCAGGCGCAAAAACAAAAACCCCCTGTATCTTTCGACACAGGGGGTATTTGCTGCTGTAAGAGCCTGACGATGTCCTACTTTCACACGGGAATCCGCACTATCATCGGCGCAGAGGCGTTTCACTGTCCTGTTCGG
>NZ_JBQWTS010000012.1:0-90709 GCF_052600055.1 Ramlibacter sp. MAHUQ-53 | reverse complement strand
TGAGCTTCTTGACGAAGGCTCGGGCCAGGCCGGAGTTGATCGCCCAGAACAGCAGGGCATGCAGCACCACCACCGCGGCGAAGCCGACCAGGTGCTTGCTGGGTTTGCGTTGGCTGCTGGCGTAGTCGTGGGTCACCGGCATGTCTCTCAATTCACGGATCAGGGGCGCAACCTTAAGGACGCGGCTCCCATTTGAGAAATTGATTCGAGACATGCGAGGAATCGAACCGGGAAATACTTTTAGGGTATCTACTTAGTTCGGGTCCCGTCCTCTGCCGCAGGCGCGCGGGCCACTACACTGCGCGCTCCTCATCCCTACCCACGAAGCGGCGCATGCGGTTCAACAAGCTGGATCTCAATCTGCTGGTGGCGCTCGACGCGCTGCTGGAGCACCGCAGCATCACGCTGGCGGCGGAGCGGGTCTACCTGAGCCAGTCGGCCATGAGCAACGCGCTCTCGCGCCTGCGCCAGTACTTCGACGACGAGCTGCTGGTGCAGATCGGGCGCCGGATGGAGCTCACGCCGCGCGCCGAGGGCCTGCGCGACGCGGTGCGCGACGTGCTCGTGCGCATCGACGCCACGGTGGCCAACCCGCCGATGTTCCAGCCGCACGACTCGAACCGGCAGTTCCGCATCGTCGTCTCCGACTACACGCTCAGCACCCTGGCGCCGCACGTGCTGGCGCTGGCGCACCAGGAGACGCGCTCGATCCGCTTCCAGTTCCTGCCGCAGGTGGACTCGCCCCAGCGCATGCTGGAGCGCGGCGACGCCGACCTGCTGGTCATCCCGAACAACTACGCCTCCACCGACCACCCCACCGAGCCGCTGGTGGAGGAGTCCTTCTGCTGCGTGGTGTGCCATGACAGCCGCCACGTGGGCCGGCCGCTCTCGCTGGAGGCCTACCAGGCCGCCGGCCATGTGGTGATGCAGCCGTCGGCCAGCCACAAGAGCTTCGAGAGCGTGGCCCTGGAGCAGCTGGGGGTGGAGCGCCGCATCGAGGTCAGCTCGTACGGCTTCACCTCGCTGCCCATGCTGCTGGCCGGCACCGACCGCATCGCCACCGTGCAGCGGCGCCTGGCCATGCAGCTGGCGAACCACCATCCGCTGGCGCTGCTGGACCTGCCGGTCGCGCTGCCCCGCATGGACCAGCGGATGCAGTGGCACAAGTACAAGTCCTCGGACCAGGGCCTGCTGTGGCTGCGGCAGCTGGCCAAGCTCGCGGCGCTGCGGATGGACCGCGCGCTCGGGCTCGCCGGCGCGGCGGGTTGACCCCGCCCGGCTGCCGCAAGCAGCGGTAACTCCATCCCCACGCCCGTAACCGCGGCGCGCCCTCGACGCCGCGCGCGGCTCGTGCCCCGCCGGGGCGCTGCGTCCCTCGGCTGAGGCAGCGCTCGCCAGCTCAGGCTCATCCACGGTCCCGCCGTCCATGCGCCGGTGCGCCTGGTTACGCGTGCAAGCAATCTCCTACATGGATGTCGGACACGTCCTACTAGAGTCGCGCCGCCTGCTGAGGCGCCAGCCCGCGCCCGGCTTCGTTCCGAGTCCTTCCGCATCCCCGATGAAACGACGCCTGTTCCTCCATGGCGGCTCCGCCGCCGCCCTCCTGACCCTGGCCGCCTGCGGCGGCGGCGGCACGTCCGCGCCGGCGCCCGATGCCGAGATCGCCCGCAAGCCGGTGAAGCCGCCGCCGGCCCCGGCCCCGGCGCCGGCGCCCGCGCCGGCCCCCGGCACCGTCGCCTACCCCTTCGGCTCCCGCAAGGACCTGGTGAACGGGCGCTACCCCTTCGGCATCCTGCCCGCCTCCGCCAGCTTCGCGGCCATGGACGCCAGCATCACCGCCTGCCATGCGGCGTGGAAGGCCCGCAACCTGGTGAAGTCGCCCGCGTTCACCGCCACGGCGGGCACGCTGGCCGGCCTGGTGATCACCGATGCCTGGCATGTGCGCTTCACGAACACGAGCTACGCCTGCGTGTCCGAGGGCATCGGCTACGGCATGCTGATCTCGGTGCTGATGGCGGGCAGCGATCCCGACGCGCGCACCGCCTTCGACGGCCTGCTGCGCACCGCGCGCGGCCGCCCCGCCTACGGCCACATCAACGCCGGCCGCGCCGAGGCGAAGTACCTGCACGAGTGGCGGCTGTCGTCCGCGATGGGCAGCGCCGGCGACGGCTGGAACGCCACCGACGGCGACCTCGACATCGCCCTGGCCCTGCTCATGGCCGACCGCCAGTGGGGCTCGGGCGGCGCGGTGAACTACCGCCAGGAGGCGCTGGCCACCATCGCGGCGCTCAAGTCGGTGAACTTCGCCGCCACCGGCGAGCCGCGCGGGCCGCAGCGCACCAACACCCGCACCTCGGACCACATGGTCGGCCACTTCCGCGCCTTCCGCCGCGCCACCGGCGACGCCTTCTGGGACCTGGCGATCAGCCGCTGCCTCAGCCTGGTCACCGGCATCGTCGCCAGCCACTCGCCGGTGGCGCGCCTGCAGCCCGGCTTCATCGTCGACTGCACGACCCGCCCCGCGCCCTCGCCGGGCAACCTCATCGAAGGGCCCTACGAGGGCCTCTACGACGCCAACGCGGTGCGCAACCCCTGGCGCTGGGGCACCGACTACCTGTTCTCGGGGGACGCGGGCTGGAAGGCGGTGGTCAGCGACATGACCCGCTTCCTCCGGGCCGACTGCGGCGGCAACCCGTTCAACGCCGCCGGCCTCTACAACCTCGACGGCAGCGCCGTCGGCGGGCGCTACTTCGCCGAGAGCACGGTGGGCCCGCTGATGGTGGGCTGCATGGTCGACGCCGAGCACCAGGCCTTCCTGGACACGCTGTGGTCGGCCAATGCCGCCCACTTCACCACCGACTACTACGACAGCGAGCTGCAGCTGATCCCGATGCTGGTGGCCTCGGGCAACTGGTGGAACCCGTGACGGGCGCCACCCGCGGGCGGCGGCGCGCCCTCAGCCCGCCAGGGCCTGCGCGTGGTGGCGCAGGTGGTCGTCGATGACGGTGGCGATGAAGTAGTAGCCGTGGTCGTAGCCCTCGTGGCGGCGCAGCGCCAGCGGCTGGCCCGCCTCGCGGCAGGCGGCCTCCAGCAGGTGCGGGTGCAGCTGCTCGGCGAGGAACTTGTCGGCCAGGCCCTGGTCCACGAGCAGCGGCGGCAGCCGCCCGCCGGCGCGGATCAGGGCGGTGGCGTCATGCGCCGCCCAGGCCGCGCGGTCCTCGCCCAGGTAGCCGGCGAAGGCCTTGGCGCCCCACGGGCACTGCGAGGGCGCGGCGATCGGCGCGATCGCCGAGACGCTGCGGTAGGCGCCGGGGTGGCGCAGGGCGAGCGTCAGCGCGCCGTGCCCGCCCATGGAGTGGCCGCAGATGCCGATGCGGTCACCGCGCGCCGGGAAGTTCGCCAGCACCAGCTCGCGCAGCTCGCGCGCTACCCAGGTCTCCATGCGGAAGCTGGCGGACCACGGCGCCTGCGTGGCGTCGAGGTAGAAGCCGGCGCCGTGGCCGAAGTCCCAGGCGGCGTCCGCGCCGTCGATGCCGGTGTCGCGCGGGCTGGTGTCCGGCGTGACCAGCATCAGCCCGAGCTGCGCCGCCAGGCGCTGCGCGCCGGCCTTGAAGGCGAAGGTCTCCTCGGTGCAGGTCAGGCCCGCCAGGAAGAACAGCACCGGCACCGGGCCCGCCGCCGCCTGCGGCGGCACGAACACGCCGAAGCGCATCGGCCCGCCGGTGGCCGCGGACGCATGCCGGTAGAAGCCCTGCGTGCCGCCGAAGCAGCGGTGCGCGGACAGGGTCTCCAGGGCCGCCATGCTCAGAACTCCACCACCGAGCGGATCGACTCGCCGCGCTTCATCAGGTCGAAGCCTTCGTTGATCTGGTCCAGGCGCAGCTTGTGCGTGATCAGGCTGTCGATGTCGATCTTGCCCTCCATGTACCAGTCCACGATCTTCGGCACGTCGGTGCGGCCGCGCGCGCCGCCGAAGGCCGAGCCTTCCCACTTGCGGCCGGTCACCAGCTGGAAGGGGCGGGTGCTGATCTCGGCGCCCGCCTCGGCCACGCCGATGATGATGCTGCGGCCCCAGCCCTTGTGCGTGCACTCCAGCGCCTGGCGCATGGTGGTGGTGTTGCCGATGCACTCGAAGCTGTAGTCGGCGCCGCCGTCGGTGAGCTGCACGATGGCGTCGACCACGTTGTCCACGTCCTTCGGGTTGATGAAGTGGGTCATGCCGAACTGGCGGGCCATGGCCTCGCGGCCGGGGTTCAGGTCCACGCCGATGATCCTGTCGGCGCCGACCATGCGCGCGCCCTGGATCACGTTCAGGCCGATGCCGCCCAGGCCGAACACCACCACGTTGGCGCCGGCCTCCACCTTGGCGTTGAAGATCACCGCGCCGATGCCGGTGGTCACGCCGCAGCCGATGTAGCAGACCTTGTCGAAGGGCGCGTCGGGGCGGATCTTCGCCAGCGCGATCTCCGGCACCACGATGTGGTTGGCGAAGGTGGAGGTGCCCATGTAGTGGAACAGCGGCTGGCCGTCCAGCGAGAAGCGGCTGGTGCCGTCGGGCATCAGGCCCTTGCCCTGGGTGGCGCGGATCGCCTGGCACAGGTTGGTCTTGCGCGAGAGGCAGAACTTGCACTGGCGGCACTCGGGCGTGTACAGCGGGATCACGTGGTCGCCGGGGCGCAGGCTGGTCACGCCGGCGCCCACGTCCACCACCACGCCCGCGCCCTCGTGGCCCAGGATGGCGGGGAACAGGCCCTCGGGGTCCGCGCCGGACAGGGTGTACCAGTCGGTGTGGCAGATGCCGGTGGCCTTGACCTCCACCAGCACCTCGCCGGCGCGCGGGCCGTCCAGGTCGACGGTCTCGATGGTCAGGGGCTGGCCGGCTTTCCAGGCGACGGCGGCTCGGGTCTTCATGGTCGTGTCCTCTTCTCGGGTCGGGGGTCGGTGCGGGCCTCGCGCCCGCGCAAGCCCGGGATGGTCGGTCACCGGCGGCTGGCTGTAAATGGAAGAAAGGGGACTTTAGAATTCCGCCGACTGGAACAATCGGCGCCGTCCTGCTTGCAAAACCACCTCGAACTCCTGCGCATCTTCCAGGCCGCCGCCGAGGGCGGCAGCTTCCGCGAGGCGGCCGCGCGCCTGGGCACCTCGCCGCAGTCGGTGACCCGCTCCATCCAGGAGCTGGAGGCGCATTTCGGCGAGCTGCTGTTCCACCGCAGCACGCGGCAGGTGCGCATCACCGCCTTCGGCGAGCAGCTGGCGGTGCGGGCGCGGTCCCTGCTGTCGGAGGCGGAGGCGCTGTTCCACCCGGCGGCGCAGGACGCCGCCACCGCCTTCACCGGGCGCGTGCGCATCACCGCGCCGCGGGTGCTGGGGCGGGTCTGCGTGGTGCCGGCGCTGGGCGGGCTGTCGGCCACGCAGCCCGGGCTGGCGCTGGACGTGCTGCTGTCCGATGCCTTCGCCGATGTGGTCGACGAGCAGATCGACGTCGGCGTGCGCATCGGCTTCCTGCGGGACAACCGCTTCGTCGCGCGCAAGGCCGGCGAGGTGGCGTTCTGCCTGGTCGCCACGCCGGGACTGCTGGCGCGCATCCGCGCCCCGCGCCGGCTCGAGGACCTGGCGGACCTGCCGGTGACGGCGCTGCTCGACCCCAACACCGGCCGCACCTGGCCCTGGCACTTCGAGGGCGGGCGCCAGTTCACGCCCGGCGCGCGCACCTTCCTCACCGACGACCCGGACGCCGAGCTCGGCGCCATCCTCGCGGGCGCCGCCATCGGCCAGGTGCCGGACTACCTGTGCGCGCCGCTGCTGCGGGCGGGGCGGCTGGTGAGCCTGCTGCCGCAGCTGGCGCCGCCGCCCTGGGGCGTCTACGTGTACCGGCCGCAGCGCGGGCCGGTGCCGGCGCGGGTGCGGCTGGTGTTCGACCACATCGTCGAGGCGGTGCGCCGGCACGGCGAGGGCCTGCGCGGGTGACGCGCCGAGCCGGCCGGCCCGGGGCAGGCGGCGACGGTAAGCTCGCCCGATCGAGACCCCGCCTGCGGCCATGAAACTCTCCGCCTTCACCGACTACAGCCTGCGCGTCCTGATCTACCTGGCGGCGCAGCCCGGGCAGCGGGCGACCATCGCCCGGATCGCGCAGGCGTTCGACGTGTCCGAGAACCACCTGGTGAAGGTGGTGCACTTCCTCGGCCGGCAGGGGTGGCTGGCCACCGTGCGCGGCAAGGGCGGCGGGATCGAGCTGGGCCTGGCGCCCGGGGAGATCGGGGTCGGCGCGGTGGTCCGGGCGACCGAGGGCGGGGACGAAGTGGCCGAGTGCTTCGGCGAGGAGCTCCGCTGCGCGATCGAGCCGGCCTGCCGCCTGCGCGGCGTGCTGCGCGAGGCCCTCGAGGCCTTCTACGCGGTGCTGGACCGCTACACCCTCGCCGACCTGGCGCGCAACCGCCACCAGATCGCGCGCATCCTGTTCATCGAGCCGGTGGCGGCCCCGGCGGACGCCGCGCGCCGGCGCTGACCCGGCCGGCCAGCGCCGCAGCGGCCGTCGTTGAGGCGGTTGTCGCTCGATGCCGGCTCCACCCGTCACAGCGCGCGCAAGGCGCCGGTGGCGACGTCGAACGGGAGCGGCCCCGGGTCCAGGCCCGCCAGCACCAGGCCGTCGCCCCTGCGCACCGGCGCCGCCATCGAGCTCATGCCGTGCGCCTGGGTGTCCTGGACCACGCTGTAGCCGCGCGTGCGGGGGTCGGCCAGCATCTTCAGCAAGGCCTCGGTGGCGACCTGCGCGAGGCCGGCGCCGTCGGGGGACGTTCAGATTTTTTGGCATGATGGGCCGGGACGCCCCGGACACAGGCGGGCGCAGGAGACATGGACATGATCGTGATGCGCGCACCCGCCGCGCCGGAGGCACCGGCATGGCGTTGATGGGAACCGCCGCCCTGGCGATGTGGTGGGACATGGCGCCGGAGATGCGCGCCGAGTTCGAGGACTGGCATTCGCACGAGCACTTCCGCGAGCGCCTGGGCATCCCCGGGTTCCGGCGCGCCACGCGCTGGGCCAGCGCCGATGGCGGCGAGGGCGTCTTCCAGGTGTACGAGCTGGAGGCCTACGAGGTCCTCTCCTCGCCCGCCTACCAGGCGCGCCTGAATGCGCCCACGCCCTGGTCCACGCGCATGATGCCGCACCACCGCCACATGGTCCGCAGCCAGTGCCGGGTGCTGGAATCGGCGGGCAGCCACACCGCGCGCCACGCGCTCACCGTGCGGCTGTCGCCGGCCGCGGGGCGTGACGGCGCGCTGCGCGGCGCGCTCGGCGCGCTGGGCGCCGCGCTGGCGGACCGCCCCGGCTGCGTCGGCGGCCACCTGCTGCGCCACGAGACGCCGGCGATCGCGCAGACCACCGAGCAGAAGATCCGCGGCGGGGACGGCACGGCGGACTGGGTCTTCATCGCCACCGGCTACGACCTCGAGGCCCTGCGCGCCCTGGCGGCCGGCGAGCTGTCCGACGCCGCGCTGCAGGCGCAGGGCGCCGCGCCCGGGGCGGCCAGGGGCCTGTACACGCTGTCCTATTCGGCCACGCCGGCCGACGTCGCCTGACCTCGCCGCAGGAGCAGAAGATCATCCAGGAGGTGGCGCTGGAAGCCGCCTCCTGCGAGCAGGCGACGGTCAAGGTCTGCCGCGACGAGATCGAGAAGGTCCGTGCCTCGATCCGCTGACGGCCCGCCGATGCCGCAGGCCGCCGTCCGGGTCAGTACGACTTGGGCAGGCCCAGGGCCTTCTCCGCGATGAAGCACAGGATCAACTGCGGGCTGACCGGCGCCAGCCGCGGGATCCAGGCTTCGCGCAGGTAGCGCTCCACGTGGTATTCCTTGGCGTAGCCCATGCCGCCGTGGGTGAAGATCGCGTTCTCGCAGGCGCCGTAGCAGGCTTCCGCGGCGAGGTACTTGGCGCTGTTGGCCTCCGCGCCGCAGGGCAGGCCCTGGTCATAGAGCCAGGCCGCCTTCTGCACCATCAGGTGCGCCGCCTCCAGCTCCATCCACGACTTGGCCAGCGGGTGCTGGATCGCCTGGTTCTTGCCGATCGGGCGGCCGAAGACCTCGCGCTCGGTGGCGTAGTTGGCCGCGCGGCGCAGCGCGGCGCGGCCCAGGCCGATGGCTTCCGAGGCGATCAGGATGCGCTCGGGGTTCAGCCCGTGCAGGATGTAGCTGAAGCCCTTGCCTTCCTCGCCCACGCGGTCCTCCACCGGGATGCGCAGGCCGTCGATGAAGACCTGGTTGGAGTCCACGCACTTGCGCCCGAGCTTCTCGATCTCGCGCACTTCGACGGTGGCGCGGTCCAGGTCCGTGTAGAACAGGCTCAGGCCCTCGGTGCCCTGGCATTCCTCCACCGGCGTGGTGCGTGCCAGCAGCAGGATCTTGTTGGCCACCTGCGCGGTGCTGATCCAGACCTTCTGGCCATGCACCACGTAGTGGTCACCCTCGCGCACCGCGCGGGTCTTGAGCTTGAGGGTGTTCAGGCCGGTGTTCGGCTCGGTGACGCCGAAGCAGGCCTTGTCCTGGCCGGCGATGAGGGGCGGCAGCCAGCGCTGCTTCTGTTCCTCGGTGCCGAATACGACGACCGGGTGCAGGCCGAAGATGTTCATGTGCACCGCCGAGGCGCCGGACAGGCCGGCGCCGGTCGCCGCGATGGTGTGCATCATCAGCGCCGCCTCGCTGATGCCCAGGCCGGCGCCGCCGTAGGCCTCGGGCATGGCGATGCCGAGCCAGCCGGCATCGGCCAGCGCGCGGTGGAAGTCGTGCGGGAAGCCGCCTTCGCGGTCCTTGCGCAGCCAGTAGTCGGCGTCGAAGGGCGCGCAGGCCTTCTCGATGGCCTCGCGGATCTGCTCCTGCTCGGGCGTCCAGTGGAAATTCATGTCGGGGCCTCGCTCGCGGTCACTGGGGGCGGACGACCTTGTCCGGCGATTCGCCGTAGGGCGGGCTGTAGATCACGAGCAGCTTCACCGGCGTGTCGCTGGTGACGGTGAAGACGTGCAGGGCGTCCGCGGGGAAGAAGCAGGTGTCGCCCGGCACCATCTCGAACGACTCGCCGGCCACTTCGACATGGGCCGTGCCTTCCAGCAGGTAGCAGGCCTGCTCCAGCCCGGGGTGGGCATGGGGCAGGGCGCCGCCGCCCTTGTGCAGGGTGCCCAGCACCACTTCCATGTGGCGCGCGCCGACGGTCTCGGGGCCGATCAGGCGCTGGTTGGTGGTGTGGTCGTGGTTGGCGGGGTGGTAGCCGGGAACGTCCGCGGCGCGGACCAGGTACTTGGGTTTCATGGGAGGACGGGAAGGAGGAAGGGGTCAGGCGGCGGCCATGCAGGCGCCCTGGTCGGCCAGGGCCCGCAGGTCGTTGTCGGAGTAGCCCGCCTCGCGCAGCACCTCGAGGGTGTGTTCGCCCAGGCGCGGGGCCGGCGCGAAGCGGCGCTCGGGCGGCGTGGCCGACCAGCGCGTGGGGTGGGCCAGCGTGTGCAGCGGGCCCTCGGTCGGGTGCACCGTGTCGTGCACGAAGCCGGTGGCGCGCAGCTGGGGGTTCGCCAGCAGGTCGGCGGGGCTGTTCATCGGCATGTTCGGCACGTCGGCGGCATCCAGCAGCGCGCGCCATTCGGCGGTGGTGCGGGTGCGCATGATCCGGGCGACCTCGGCGTACACCGCGTCGATGTTCGCGGCGCGCGCGCCGTGCGTGGCGAAGCGCGGGTCGGCGCCCAGGCCGTCGCCCTCGCCGATCGCGGCGAAGAAGCTGCGCCAGTGCTTGTCGTTGTAGATCAGGACGCACAGCATGCCGTCGCGCGTGGCGTAGGGCTTGCGGTGGCGCGTGAGCAGGCGGGCGTACCCCGGCTCGCCGCGCGGCGGCTCGAAGCTCAGGCCGGCCATGTGGTCGCCCAGGATGAACTGCGACATGGCCTCGAACATCGGCACCACCACCTCCTGGCCCAGGCCGGTCTGGCTGCGGGCATAGAGGGCCGCCGTGACGGCGTAGACTGCGTGCAGGCCGGTGACCCGGTCCGACAGCGTGGTCGGCGCGTAGCCCGGCTCGGGCGCTCCGTACTGCTGCATCAGCCAGGGCACGCCGGTGGCGCCCTGGATCAGGTCGTCATAGGCCGGGCGGGCGGCGTCGGGGCCCTCGGGGTCGAAGCCGCAGCAGCTCACGTAGATGAGGCGCCCGTTGCGCTGCCGCATCGCCTCGTAGCCCAGGCCGAGGCGGGCCATGGCCAGCGGCCGCACGTTGGTGATGAAGACGTCGCAGCCCTCGGCCAGGCGCAGGGCGGCTTCGCGCCCCTGCGCCTGCTTGAGGTCCAGCACCACGCTCTTCTTGCCCGCGTTGGCGTGCAGGAAGATGTGGCCCATGCCGGGATGGTTCATCGGCCCGACATGGCGCATGTTGTCGCCGTCGGGAGATTCGACCTTGATCACCTCGGCCCCGAGCTGGGCCAGGATCTGGGTGGCGAAGGGCCCCATGATCACCGAGGTGAGGTCGAGGATGCGCACGCCGGCCAGGGGGCCGGTGCGCGCCGGGCGGGAGTCGGCAGGCTGCATGCTCACTCGGGCCGGATGCCGGCGCGCTTGATCAGGTCCGTCCAGTTCGCGAGCTGGTCGGCCACGTACTTGGTGAATTCCTCGGGCGTCTTGCTGGGCCAGACCTCGAAGCCGAGCTGGCTCAGCTGGTCCTGCACCTCCTTCTCGGCGAGTACCTGCAGCACCTCGGCGTTGAGGCGGTCCACCACCGGCTTGGGCAGGCCGGCGGGGCCGAAGATGCCGTTCCAGGAGGTGAGGTCGAAGCCGGGCACGGCGCTGGCCACCGGCGGCACGCCGGGCAGGCTCTTGAGCGGCGCGCGGGTGGTCACGGCCAGGGCGCGCACGTTGCCGCCCTTGATCATGCCCATGCTCGAGCCGAGGTCGGCCACGTACATCTGCACCTGCCCGCCCGCCAGGTCGGTGAGCGCCTGCGGGCTGGACTTGTAGGGGACGCCCAGCACGTCGATGCCGGCGATGCGCTTGATGGTCTCCGAGGCCACCAGCGAGGTGCTGTTCGGCGTGGCGTACGACAGCTTGCCGGGCTGGGCCTTCGCGATGCCGATGAACTCCTGGAGGGTCTTGGCCGGGTGCGAGGCGTTGACCAACAGCGCGAAGGGCAGCTCGCCCACGCGCACCACCGGCGTGAAGTCCTTGATCGGGTCGTACTTCAGGTTGGTGAACAGCGCCGGGTTGGCCGAGTGCGAGGTGTTCGTCGTCATGAACAGCGTGTAGCCGTCGGGTTTGGCCTTGGCGACGAACTGCGCGCCGATCTGGGCGCTGGCGCCGGCCTTGTTGTCGACGAGCACCGGCTGCTTGAGCCGCTCGCCCAGCCGCTTGGCGACGATGCGGGCCACCGCGTCGGTGCCGCTGCCGGCGGCGAAGGGCACCACCATCGTGATCGGGGCGGTGGGGTAGGCGGGGGCCTGCGCCATGGCGGCCGCGGAGGCGGCGAGGGCGGCGGCGCCGAGGGCGCGGGTGATGAACGTCATGCGAGTCTCCTGGAGGCGGTCTGTGGTTATGTGAGTCCGGGCGAGACATCGTGGCCGGGGTGACGATTCCCGTCCAATTCATTTTTTGGCTCGTATGATTCTTTTCTCGAATCCTTGAGGTTCCCGGGATGAAGCTGCATTTCCTGCGTTATTTCGTCGTACTCGCCGAGGAGCTGCACTTCGGCCGGGCGGCCCAGCGGCTGTCCATCACGCAGCCGCCCCTGAGTTCAGCCATCAAGTCCCTGGAGGAGGCGCTGGGCGTGCAGTTGCTGCTGCGAAACAGCAAGCATGTCGCGCTCACGCCGGCCGGCACCGCCTTCCTCGTCGAGGCACAGCAGATCCTGGACCGCGTGGCCCGCGCGGGCAGCATCGCCCAGGCGGTGGCCGGGGGCATCAGCGGCCGGCTCGACGTGGGCACGACCGGCTCCCTGGTCTACCGGGACGTGCCCGCCATCGTGCAGGCCTTCAGCCACGAGATGCCGGGCATCGACGTGGTGCTGCGCGAGATGTCCACCGCCGAGCAGCTGCAGGACCTGCTGCATGGCCGCCTCGACGCCGGCTTCATCAATGCCCCGTCGGTGCCGCCGCAGCTGCAGTCGCTGCCGCTGGTGCCCGACGAGTTCGTGGTGGCCCTGCCCGCCACCCACCCGCGCAGCGGCGCGCGGGTGGTCGACCTGCAGGCGCTGCGGGACGAGAGCTTCGTGATGTTCTCGCGCGAGGTCTCGCCGGCCAACTACGACAACGTCATCGCCATCTTCAGCCGCGCGGGCATCCACCCGCGCACCGTGCATGCGGCGCGCCAGTGGCTCACCATCGTGGCGATGGTGGCCCAGGGCCTGGGGGTGTCGCTGGTGCCCCGCTCGATCGCGCAGTCGCGCGTGGAGGGCGTGCGCTTCGTGCGCTTCGCGGGGCCTGCGGCGCCTGCGCCGGCGCTGCTGGTGTGGAATCCGGCGCATGCCCGCCCGGCGCTGGACAGCTTCCTGCGCAGCGCGGCGCAGACGCTGCGCGGGCTGGGAACGGGCCGCCGGCGCGCCCGGGCGCCGGGGTGAGCCCGCGGCGTCAGGCGATCTCGAGGTTGTCGATCAGGCGCGTGGCACCCAGCCTGGCCGCGCCGAGGGCGACCAGGGGCTCCTCGCCCTGCGGGGCCTGCAGGTCGTGCTGGCGGCGCACGGTGAGGTAGTCCGGCTGCCAGCCGCGCGCGCGCAGGGCGTCCAGGGCCTCGCGCTCCATTGCGGCGAAGTCGCGGCGGCCGGACTTCACCTGGGCGGCCAGCGCCTTCAGCGCCAGCGACAGCTGCACCGCCTCCTGGCGCTCCGGGGGCGAGAGGTACATGTTGCGCGAGGACAGGGCCAGGCCGTCGTCGGCGCGCAGCGTTTCGCCCGCGACGATCTCGATGGGCAGCGCGAACTGCCGCACCAGGCCGCGAATGACCATCAGCTGCTGGTAGTCCTTCTTGCCGAAGCAGGCGTACTTCGGCTGCACGCACCCGAACAGCTTCATGACCACCGTGCTCACGCCGACGAAGAAGCCGGGGCGGAACTCGCCCTCGAGGATGTCGGCGACCTCGGTGGGCGGGTGCACCTTGTAGCCCTGGGGCTCGGGGTACAGGTCCTGCTCGGAGGGGGCGAAGACGATGTCGCAGCCGGCCGGCGCGAGCTTGGCGCAGTCGGCGTCCAGGGTGCGCGGGTAGCGGTCGAAGTCCTCGTGCGGCAGGAACTGCAGGCGGTTGACGAAGATGCTGGCGACGACCACGTCGCCCAGCGTGCGGGCCTGGCGCACCAGGGCCAGGTGGCCGTCATGCAGGTTGCCCATGGTGGGCACGAAGGCGGGGCGCTGCGCCCCGGCGAGCGCGGCGCGCAGCTCGCCGATGGTGTGGACGATCTTCATGCGGAAATCAGTAGGTGTGGACCTGCGGCTGCGGGAACGTGCCCGACTTCACGGCGTCGACATACGCCTTGATGGCCGCGGGGATGCTGGGCGAGCCGTCCATGAAGTTGCGCACGAAGCGTGGCAGGCGGCCGTGGTTCAGTCCCAGCATGTCGTGCAGCACCAGCACCTGGCCGCTGGTGTCGGGGCCGGCGCCGATGCCGATGGTGGGGATGTCGATGGCCTGCGTGACCTGCGCGCCGACCGCGGAGGGAATGAGCTCCAGCACCAGCATCGAGGCGCCGGCATCGCGCACCTCGCGCGCATGCCGCACCAGCGTGGCGGCGGCCGCGTCGTCGCGGCCCTGGATGCGGTAGCCGCCCAGGGCGTGCACGTACTGCGGGGTCAGGCCCAGGTGGGCGCACACCGGGATGCCGCGCTCCACGAGGAAGCGGATGGTCTCGGCCGTCCAGCCGGCGCCTTCGAGCTTGACCATGTGCGCGCCGGCCTGCATCAGCGCCGTGGCGCTGGCGATGGCCTGCGCGTTGGATTGCTGGTAGCTGCCATAGGGCAGGTCGCCGATGATCCAGCCCTGGCGCGCGCCGCGCGCCACGCAGGCCACGTGGTAGGCCATGTCGGACAGCTGCACCGGCACGGTGGAGGCATGGCCCTGGAGCACCATGCCCAGGGAGTCGCCGATCAGGAGGCAGTCGACGCCGGCATCGTCGAGGACGTGCGCGAAGGTGGCGTCATAGCAGGTCAGCATGGCGATCTTCTCCCCGGCGGCGTGCATCTCGCGCAGGCGGTGGAGCGTCATGGGCTTGCGGACGGTGTCGGTCATGGTCGCAGCGGTCGTTCGGAAGTCGGGGTGGAGTCTAACGAGGTCGGCTGACGGCGCGCACTGGCGGCCCTCAGCGCGCCAGGGCCGCCTCGATGTCGCGCGCCAGCGAGCCGGGCTTGGCCAGCGGCGCGTAGCGGCGGATCACGCGGCCATCGCGCCCGACCAGGAACTTGGTGAAGTTCCACTTGATCGCGCGCGTCCCCAGCAGGCCCGGCGCCTGCGCGGTGAGCCACCGGTACAGGGGGTGGGCCCCGGGGCCCTTGACCTCG
Organism: Ramlibacter sp. MAHUQ-53; assembly: GCF_052600055.1. Lineage (NCBI taxonomy): Bacteria > Pseudomonadati > Pseudomonadota > Betaproteobacteria > Burkholderiales > Comamonadaceae > Ramlibacter > Ramlibacter sp. MAHUQ-53. The sequence goes on along the minus strand of NZ_JBQWTS010000012.1, from coordinate 76,210 downwards.
ACCCGCTCCATCATGGGAAAGCTCACGCCGTAGTTCGCCTGGCAGAACGCGCCGATCTCGGCGTTGCTGCCCGGGTCCTGCGCGCCGAACTGGTTGCAGGGGAAGCCGAGCACCGCCAGCCCGCGCGGGCCGTACTGCCGGTGCAGGGCCTCCAGCCCGGCGAACTGGGGCGTGAAGCCGCAGGCGCTGGCGGTGTTCACCACCAGCAGCACCTGGCCGCGGTGCTGCGACAGCGGCCAGGGCGTGCCGTCGATGCGGCGGGCCTCGAAGTCATGGGCGGTGGTCATCGGCGTGGGGTCCATCGGCCGATTGTGCGGCGGCCGGCGCGCGCGCGGGCCAGGCCGACCAGATGGCCGCGGCGAGGATCAGGGCGCCGCCGGCGAGCACGCCCGGCGTGAGGTCGGCCGCGCCCAGGGCGACCGAGGAGACGCTGGCGAACACCACCTCGGACAGCATGATCAGCGCGGTGGCCTGCGCCGGCAGGCGCGTGGCGCCGTACTGCAAGGCCACGTTCCCGAGCAGGAAGGCCAGGGCCAGGACCGCCGCCAGCGGCACGCCGTCCAGGCCCAGGCGCGGCGCGGCCACGGCACCCAGCATCCCGCCGGCCAGGGCGGTGAGCGCGGACAGGAGGGCGCCGCCGGCGAACATGGCCAGCACGCGCGAGGGCGCCGGCACCTGCTCCATGCGCCGCAGCATCAGGTTGGTGATGGCGAAGCACAGGCCCGCGCCCAGGCCGAGCCAGTCGGCCAGGCTGGCGGGCAGGGGTAGGCCGCCGTGGCCGGCCGGGTCCAGCACCACGACCACGCCGGCCAGGGCCAGCGCCAGGCGCGCCACCGCCACCGGGGTGGGTTTCTCGCCGATCAGGGGCCAGGCCAGCACGATGGACCAGGCGGGCATCAGGTAGAACAGCAGCACCACCCGCACCACGTCGCCGATGGACACGCCCCAGTTGAACCCCACGTTGGTCAGGCCGGCCACCGCGCCCAGCACCCAGGCCGAGGGGTGGCCCACCGCCTCGCGCAGCGCGCGCGGGCGCCAGGCGAGCAGGACGGCGAGGGACAGCAGGTAGACGCCGGCGGTGGCCCACAGCGGGTGCAGGCCGCGCGCCTGCAGCTCGCGGAACGGCCACCAGGAGATGCCCCAGACGAAGGCGTTGGCGACCAGCGCCAGCGCCGCGCCCGCCGCCTGGCGGTTGATGCCGTGCACAGGCCTCAGCTGCCGTGCATGTTGTCGTGGCGCGCGATCTCCAGCAGGTGGTCGACCTCGTCCTTGTGCTTGACGAGGTTGCTGGCGTGCCAGCGCTGGATCACGTACATCGCGCCGGCGACGATCAGGCCGAAGCCGGTGATGGCGCCGAAGGCCGACAGCCCGATGCCGGTGGACAGGCTGTACAGCGCGCCCAGGCCCAGGATGCAGGCCTGCTCGTTGAAGTTCTGCACGGCGATGGAGCGGCCCGCGCCCATGAGGTTGTGGCCGCGGTGCTGCAGCAGCGCGTTCATCGGCACCACCAGGAAGCCGCCGAGCGCGCCCAGCAGGATCAGGAACGGGGCGGCGGCCCAGACGTTGCTGATGAAGTTCATGAGGATCACCAGCAGGCCCATGCCGATGCCCAGGGGCATCACGCTGGTGGCCATGTCCAGGCGCATGCGCATGGAGGCGGCGACCGCGCCGATGGCGGTGCCCAGGGCCACCACCCCGGTGAGGGCCGAGGCCTGGGTGGTGCCGTAGCCCAGGGCCACCGCGCTCCAGGCCAGGATGATGTAGCGCAGGTTGCCCGAGACGCCCCAGAACAGGGTGGTGGTGGCCAGCGAGATCTGGCCCAGCTTGTCGCGCCACAGGCGGGTGTTGCAGGTCCAGAAGTCCGGCACCAGGGCCAGCGGGTTCGGCGGGATGGGGCGCATCTCGACGCCGGTGTCCGGTATGCGGGTGTTGAACCACGCGGCCAGGCCGTAGACGAAGATCAGCAGCGCGATGGCGGCCTCGGGCGGGGTGTCGACGCCGGTGGCGATGAGGGGGAAGTCCAGCGCCAGCAGCTGGCTCGAGACCGCATGGCCCACCAGCTGGCCCCCGAGCAGGATGCCCAGGATGATGGAGGCGATGGTCAGGCCCTCGATCCAGCCATTGGCCTTGACCAGCTGGGAGGGCGGCAGCAGCTCGGTGAGGATGCCGTACTTGGCCGGCGAGTAGGCCGCGGCGCCCAGGCCCACCACCGCGTACGACAGCAGCGGGTGCGAGCCGAACAGCATCATCAGGCAGCCCACCACCTTGATGGCGTTGCTGATGAACATGACCTTGCCCTTGGGGAGTGCGTCCGCGAAGGCGCCCACGAAGGGCGCGAGCACCACGTAGAACAGGGCGAACATCGGCACGAGCGCCGCGCGCTGCCACTCGGGCGCGCCGCCGGACTTGAGCAGTTCCACCGCGGTCACGAACAATGCGTTGTCGGCCAGCGAGCTGAAGAACTGCGCCGACATGATGGTGTAAAAGCCGCGCTTCATTCGTGATGCGGCCGCGCGTGCAGGGGTGCGACGCGCGGCGGGTTGCCTGTCTCCAAAATTGACGCTGGGTTATATCACGCAGGGTGGTGCCACAATCCCCGCGAAAGCCAGCGTTGCCACCGTCCCATGCCCCGTCCCATCCAGGCCACCATCCACACCGAGGCCCTGCGCCACAACCTTGCGCGCGTGCGGCAGGCCGCACCGGATGCGCGTGTCTGGGCCGTGGTCAAGGCCGATGCGTACGGCCACGGCATCGAGCGTGCATACGAAGGATTGCGTGGGGCCGACGGCTTCGCGCTGCTGGACCTGGCCGAGGCGCAGCGCGTGCGCGCGCTCGGCTGGCGCGGCCCGGTGCTGCTGCTCGAGGGCGTGTTCGAGACGCGCGACCTGGAGCTGTGCTCGCGCCTGGGGCTGTGGCATGCGGTGCACTGCGAGGAGCAGATCGACATGCTGGCGGTGCACAAGACGCATGTGCCGCACCGCGTCTTCCTCAAGATGAACTCGGGCATGAACCGCCTGGGCTTCGCGCCGCAGGCGCTGCGCACCGCCTGGGCGCGGCTGAACGCGCTGCCGCAGGTGGACGAGATCTCGCTGATGACGCACTTCAGCGATGCCGACACCGCCCGCGGCATCGCCCACCAGATGCAGGCCTTCACCGAGGCCACGCGCGACCTGCCGGGCGAGCGCAGCCTGGCCAACAGCGCCGCGGCCCTGCGCTTCGGCGAGGACCCGGCGGTGCGCGCCGACTGGGTGCGCCCGGGCATCGCGCTGTACGGCAGCTCGCCCGACTTCCCCGACCACGACATCGCACACTGGGGCCTCGCGCCCACCCTGACCCTGTCCACCCGCCTGATCGGCGTGCAGCGCCTGCAGGCGGGCGACAGCGTGGGCTACGGCTCGTCCTTCGTCGCCGAGGGGCCGATGCGCGTGGGCGTGGCGGCGGTGGGCTATGCCGATGGCTACCCGCGCCACTGCGGCACCGGCACGCCGGTGCTGGTCGACGGCGTGCGCACCCGCACGCTGGGCCGCGTGAGCATGGACATGGTCGCGGTGGACCTCACGCCGGTGCCCGACGCCGGCTTCGGCAGCGAGGTCACGCTGTGGGGCCGCGCCACGCGCGGCACGGTGCTGCCGATCGATGAGGTGGCCCGGGCCGCGGGCACGGTGGGGTACGAGCTGATGTGCGCGGTGGCGGTGGCGCGAGTGGCGAAGGTGGCGGACTGAGCACGCGCGGAGCCGGTGATGGTCGACCCGCTGCGCGTCATCATCATTGCCGGACCCAATGGCGCAGGGAAGACGACTTTCGCGCGTGAATTCCTTCCGCATGAGGCCGGCTGCCCCGTTTTCGTCAACGCAGACCTGATCGCCGCTGGCCTGTCGCCCTTTGCGCCGGAGGCCGTCGCCGTCCAGGCCGCACGGCTGATGCTCCTCGAGCTCGAACGGCATTTCACCCAACGCTCCAGCTTTGCATTCGAGACCACGCTGGCTGGCCGGGGCTACCTGCGGCAGATCCCCCGATGGCAGGCCGCGGGCTACCGCGTGAAGCTGATCTTCCTGGGCCTTGACAGTCCGCAGGAGGCCATCGAGCGCGTCGCGCAACGGGTCCGGCAGGGCGGCCACGACGTCGCGCCGGCCGTGATCCGTCGTCGCTTTGCCGCGGGACTGCGCAATTTTCGCGCGGCCTATGCGCCGCTTGTGGACGCCTGGGCCCGCTACGACAATTCGGGGATTGAGCCGGTCCTCATCGACTGGGGCGAGAAACCATGAAGCGTACGAATCTCCTTCCGATCGAGTCGGCCCGTGACGAGGACCTGCGGCTGTCACCCGCTGCCCTGCGCCGCGCCGCCTACGCCGCGCGTGAGCTCGCATTGCGCACGGGCACGGCCCTCGTCGTGAGCCGTGACGGGATCATCGAGCGGATCGACCCGTCGGCCGACGCCCCGGCGCAGAGCCTGCATGAACCGGCGGCGGGCTATCGGCGGCGCTAGCGGTGTCGCCGGGCGATGCGGCGCCTGCGCCCATGTGCCCGATCTCCCGCCGCATCATGTCGCAGAAGTACTCGGCGGCCGGCGTCAGCGGCAGGCCGCCGCGCCGCACCAGGCTGACCGGGGGCGCGGGCAGGGGCTCGCGCACGTGGATCGGCTGCACATGGTCCTTCAGCAGCGGTGACTGCGTCCACTGCGCGGGCAGCATCATCAGCAGGTCGGAGTTGACCAGGGCCACCAGGAAGGTGAGGGCCGAGTGGCCCTGCATCACCAGCCGCGGCGGCGGCAGGCCGTTGGCGGCGAACAGCGGGCCCAGCTCCTCCTCGGCCACGTGGGTGATCGAGGTCGTGATCCACTCGGCGTTCGCCAGCTCCCGCAGCGAGCGGGCCTGCGCCAGCGGGTGGCCGCGGCGGCCGACGATCAGGCGCGTGTTCTCGAACAGCGTCTCCTTGGCCAGGTCGGGCGAGACCGCGTCGGGCGCGGGCCCGATGTAGCAGTCGATGCGGCTTTCCTTCAGGTCCTGCTCGATCGTGGGGTAGACCGCGTCGATGATGTCCACCTGCACGTTCGGGTAGCGCAGGCGGAACGGCCGCAGCGCCCCGGGCAGCAGCGCGATGTGCGGCACGCTGGACAGGGCCACCGTCAGGTGCCCGTGCGTCTCGCCGCGCAGCTGGTCCAGCTCCTCCTGCGCCAGGCGCATCTCGTTGCGCATGGCCGCGGCGCGGCGCAGGAACACCTGCCCCATCGGCGTCAGCTTGATCCCCGCCTGGCTGCGCTCGAACAGCACCACCCCCAGCTCGCGCTCGAGCTCCTGGATGCTGCGGCTGATCGCCGGCTGCGAGGCATTCAGCTGCCGCGCCGCGGCGCGCAGCCCGCCGCGCTCGGCGACGGCCAGGAAATCCCGGATGGCATTGATCTTCATGGCGGTGGCTTGGGTGATCAGGCAAATGCATCACCCTCCTGAATTTTGCATCTTCCAGCATCACGTGCGCCTCCCTACTATCCCGAACCATTCCCGGGGCCAGGCGCTGCCCGGGCCGCAACGAGAAACGCAGGAGACGACACCGTGAACAACGACAAGGCCACGCCCCGCGTCCTGATCGTGGGCGGCGGGCCGGTGGGGCTGGCGCTGGCGATCGAGCTGGGGCACCGGGGGGTGCCCTGCCTGGTGGTCGAGCGCAACGACCGCGTCGGCTATGCCCCGCGCGCCAAGACCACCAACGTGCGCACCCGCGAGCATTTCCGCCGCTGGGGCATCGCCGACACCCTCAAGGCCGCCTCGCCCCTGGGCGTGGACTACCCCTCGAACGTGGTGTTCTGCACCCGCCTGGCCGGCCACCTGCTCACGCGCTTCGAGAACGCGCTGTACTGCGGCCCCGGGCGCAACCCCCTGTACTCCGAGCACTCGCAGTGGGTGCCGCAGTACACCGTCGAGGAGGTGATGCGGGCGCACGCGCAGTCCCTGCCCGGCGTGGAGCTGCGGTTCAATACCGAGCTGCTGTCGTTCACCCAGGACGCGCAGGGCGTGCGCGCCGTGGTGCGCGACCTGCGCGCCGGCACCGAGCAGGCGGTCCAGGCCGCGTTCCTGGTGGGCGCCGACGGCGCGCGCAGCACCGTGCGCGAGGCCATCGGCGCACGGCTGGAGGGCACCTACGGCCTGTCCCGCAACTACAACGTGGTGTTCCGCGCCCCCGGCCTGGCGCAGGCCCATGCCCACGGCCCGGCCATCATGTACTGGCAGGTCAATGGCGACGCGCCCAGCCTGGTCGGCCCCATGGACCGCGGCGACACCTGGTTCTTCATGCCCACCGGCGTCAAGGAGGGCTGGAAGCTCGACCCCGCCGACGCCCCGGCCCTGATCCGCCAGGCCACCGGCATCGACCGGCCCTACGAGGTGCTCTCCACGGACGAATGGGTCGCCAGCCGCTTCCTCGGCACCGCCTACCGCGACCGCCGCGTCTTCCTCGCCGGCGACGCCTGCCACCTGCACCCGCCCTTCGGCGGCTACGGCATGAACATGGGCGTGTGCGACGGCGTGGACCTGGGCTGGAAGCTCGCCGCCGTGCTCCAGGGCTGGGGCGGCGCGCAGCTCCTGGACAGCTACGAGCAGGAGCGCCGGCCGGTGCACGAGATGGTGCTGGACGAGGCCGTCGCCAACCACGCCATGCTGGGCAACCAGCTGTGGAAGGACGGCCTGGACGACGCCACGCCCGAGGGCGCCGCGCTGCGCCGGTCCGTGGGCGCGCGCATCCAGGAGGCCAAGATGCGCGAGTTCACCACGCTGGGCGTGATGCTCGGCTACCGCTACGAGCACTCGCCGGTGATCGTGCCCGACGGCACGCCGGCGCCCGGGCACGACTTCGTCAACTACGTGCCGACCTCGCGGCCCGGCTCGCTCGCGCCGCACGCGTGGCTGCATGACGGCAGCTCGCTGTACGACCACTTCGGCCCGGGCTTCACCCTGCTGGCGCACAAGGACGCGCCCTCGGCCGCCATCGAGGAGGCGCGCCTGCAGGCCCGCCGCGCCGGCGTCCCGCTGGTGGTGCTCCAGCCGAACGAGCCCGCCTTCCCCGCGCTGTACCCGACCCGCTTCACGCTGGTGCGGCCGGACCAGCACGTGGCCTGGCGCGGCGATGCCTGGCCCCATGCCTCGGTGGCCGTGTTCGAGCAGGTCGCGGGGCAGGGCAACCCCTTCATCCCCGCGGCCCCGGCCCGGGGGCGACCCTGAGGCCGCTCCCGGGCTGCAATGACGACGACGACAGCGACAGTGACAGTGACAGTGACCACGACCGACAACAACGAAGGAGACAACACCATGAAGCCGTTCCAACGCCGCCGCGTCCTGGGTGCCACCGCCCTGGGCCTGGCCTTCCTCGCCGCCCCCGGCCTGCAGGCGCAGACCGCGCAGACCGCGCCGGCCTTCCCCGCCAAGGCGGTCCGCGTCGTCCTGCCGTTCTCGGCGGGCAGCGGCCCCGACGCGGTGGTGCGCCATGTCGGCGAGAAGGTCTCCCGCGCCTGGGGGCAGCAGTTCACCGTGGACAACAAGCCCGGCGCCAACGGCTGGCTGTCCGTCGGCGAGGTCAAGCGCACCGCCCCCGACGGCTACAACCTGCTGCTGGTCGACGTGGCCACCGTGGCCCTGCAGCCGCACCTGTACAAGCAGATGCCCTTCGACCCGGTGAAGGACTTCGAGCCGGTGGCCCCGCTGTACACCGCCAACTTTTTCGTGGTGGTCGGCGCCAACTCCCCCTACAAGACCTTCGCCGACCTGGTCGCCGCCGCCAAGGCCACGCCCAATCAGGTCACCTATGGCAGCTGGGGCATCGGCAGCGTCGCCCACGTGGGCTCGGCCATGGTCGAAAACACCACGGCTACCCAGATGCGCCACATCCCGTTCAAGGAAATCCCGCAGCTGTACACCGCGGTCGCCGCCGGCGAGGTGGACTGGGCCTTCGGCTCCGCCGCCACCGTGGGCGGCCTGTACCGCGCGAAGAAGGTCCGCCTGCTGGCCTACGCCGGCCCGAGGCGCCTGGCCGGATTCACCGACGTGCCCACCGTCAGCGAGACGGCCGGCATGGGCAGCTTCGAGCTCAAGTCCTGGGTGGCGCTGTACGGCCCGCGCGGCATGCCCAAGGCGGTGGTGGACCGCATCCACGCCAGCGTGGTCGCGGCCCAGGGCGAGGCGGACGTGAAGGAGCGCTTCGCCACCGTCGGCTTCGAGGGCTGGTCGGCCCTGCCCGCCGACATCGCCCGCACCGCCGAGGCCGACAGCGCCCGCTTCGCCGAGACGGTCAAGCGCGCCCGGATTTCCGTCGAGTGACACGCCAGGAGACCCAGACCATGACGATCCGTCCCAAGACCTTTGCCCATGTCGTCTTCCGCACCTACCGCTTCGAGCAGATGCTGCAGTGGTACTTCACGGTGTTCGGCGGCAAGGTGCAATACCAGAGCCCGGTGATCGCCTTCGTCACGTACGACGAGGAACACCACCGCATCGCCCTCCTCAACATGGGCATCATCAAGGGCGAGTCGCAGGCCCGCACGCCGCGCGGCGAGCCGGGCATGGACCATGTGGCCTATGGCTACCGCGGCCTGCAGGAGCTGATGGACAAGTACCTGGAGCTCAAGGCCAAGGGCATCCTGCCGTACTGGTGCATCCACCACGGCATCACCATCTCCCTCTACTACGCCGACCCGGACGGCAACCAGATGGAGTTCCAGGCCGACTGCTTCGGCACGAACGACGACGCCAACGCCTTCATGCACGGCCCGCACTTCGAGGCCAACCCGATCGGCGTCGAGTTCGACCCCGACGAGATGGTGGCCCGGCTGCGCGACGGCGTGCCGGCTTCCGACATCCTGCCCCGCCGCGTGCAGCTGCCGGTATCCCCGGTGCGCGGCTCGCTCATGGCGTGAGGCGCCGATGTCCGCTCGCGCATCGTCCTTCAGCGCGGACGACGAAGCCGCCTGCGTCCGCCTGGGCGTCGCCTTCGCCAACCACATCGACGCCCGCCGCTACGCGCAGGTGCTGGATCTCTTCACCGAGGACGGCGTCCTCGACCGCATGGGCGCCGTGACCACGGGCCGTGCCGCGCTGGCCGCGTTCCTCGAGGGCCGGCCGGCCGGCGTTGAGACGCGCCACGTCTGCACCAATTTCCTCGTCGAGCCGGTGTCGGCCGACGAGGCCCGCGGCGCCAGCTACGCCCTGTTCTTCCAGGGCTCGCGTGCGGGGCCGGACGATGCCGTGGCCACAATGGCGGGGCTTCCCGCCGTCGTCGAGTACCACGACCGCTTCGCTCGCACGGCGCGGGGCTGGCGGATCCGCGAGCGCGTGATCCGCATGGCCCTGCGGCCTGCGCCCCTTTCCACCGCAACCTCCAAGGAATGACATGAAACTGCTTCGACACGGCCCCGCGGGCCAGGAACGCCCCGGCGCCCTCGACGCCGACGGCCAGGCGCGCGACCTGTCCCTGCTGGTCCCGGACTTCACCCCCGAGTGGATGGCCCCCGAGAAGCTGCAGGCCCTGGCCGCCATCGACCTGCGACGCATGCCCCTGGTGCCCGCCGGCACGCGACTGGGCATGCCGGTGGCGGCGCCGCGGCAGTTCGTCTGCATCGGCCTGAACTACCGGCAGCACGCCATCGAGGCGGGCCTGGAGATCCCCAAGGAGCCGGTCGTCTTCAACAAGGCGCTCACCTCGCTGGCCGGCCCCGATGACGACATCACCCTGCCGCCCGGCTCCGAGGCCTGCGACTGGGAGATCGAGCTGGGCTTCGTCATCGGCACCCGGGCGCAGCGCGTCTCGCGCGAGAACGCGCTGTCGCACGTGGCCGGCTACTGCCTGGCCAACGACGTCTCCGAGCGTGACTGGCAGATCAAGCGCGGCGGCCAGTGGGGCAAGGGCAAGAGCTTCGACGGCTTCGGCCCCATCGGCCCCTGGCTGGTGACGGCGGACGAACTGCCGGACCCGCAGTCCATCCCGCTGGAGCTGAAGGTCAACGGCGAAGTGCGCCAGCAAAGCAGCACCGCCGACATGATCTTCCCGGTGGCCGAGATCATTGCTTACCTGAGCACCTTCATGACGCTGCTGCCGGGGGACGTGGTCATCACCGGCACGCCGCAGGGCGTGGGCCTGGGCATGAAGCCCCAGCCCGTGTTCCTGCGCCGCGGCGACGTGATGACCCTCAGCGCGGGCCCGCTGGGCACGCAGCGCCAGCGGATGGTCTGAGCGCGCGGCGCCCGGCCTGCGCCGCGCGCTGCCGCTGCGTCCCAGGGCCTCAGCGCCTGCGCATCCCCAGCGCCATCACCGCGCCCACCACGATCGCGGCGCCGGCCAGCTGCATCGGCGCGATGGCCTGGTCCAGCAGGACCCAGGCCAGCACCAGGGCGCAGACCGGCTCCACGTTCATGATGGGCGAATTGCCCACCACCCCCAGCCGCGGCAGCGCGGTGAACAGCAGCGTGATGCCGGTGCCATAGAGCACCGTGAGCGCCGCCAGGCCGCCCCAGCCCGCGGGCGTCTGCGGGAAGTGGAAGCCGCCCTGCGAGGCCACCATGCCCAGGCCCACCAGGGTGGCCATGGCCATGGTGGTGGCGGTGCGCACGCGGCCGTCCACGTCGCCCGCGGCGTGCTGGGTCACCACCAGCGCCAGGCCGAACACCGCGGACGCCGCGAGCGCGAAGGCCACGCCGGCGCCGATGCGCGCCCAGTGGCCGCCCGCGCCCAGCCCGGAGGCGGCGCCTGAGACATCCAGCGCCAGCGCCAGGCCCGCCAGGATCACCGGCATCGCCACCAGCATCGGCCGCTCGGGCGGCTTGCGGTAAAGGGCCCAGGCCCAGAAGGCGGCCGCCATGGGGTAGGTGTTGAAGGCCAGCAGCGCCAGGGCCACCGGCAGCCGGGCCACCGAGGAATACAGGCACAGGCTCTGAATTCCGATGAGGAGCCCGATGAGGGGCAGGGCGCGCTTGTGGCGCGTGCTGAAGCGGGGACGCACGCCCTGCAGCGCCATCACCGCCACCAGGACGGCGGTCGTCACGCTGCTGCGAAGCGCGACGGCCGTGGCCACGTCGGCTCCGGCGTTGAAGGCGATGCGCGCGGCGACGTGGTTCGCCCCCATCAGCACCGCGATCAGCAGCAGCGTCGCGAAGGCGGCGCCGCCCAACGCTCGGGGGGCGCGGGCGGGATCCGCCATTCAGTACAGGCCGCGCACCTGCGCGTGCAGGCGCGCCAGGCCCAGCAGCGCGTCGATGGTGGGCGTGGGCACGCCGGTGCGCTGGCCGATCTCGCGCACCACCGAGACCAGGGCGTCGAGTTCGACCGGGCGGCCGGCCTCCACGTCCTGCAGCATCGAGGTCTTGAAGGCGCCCAGCTTCTTCGTCACCTCGTGCCGGTCCTCCGGCGCCTGCGTGATCGGGATGCCGATGCGCGCGCCGATCTCGCGCGCCTCCAGCATGGCGCGGGAGATGAAGTCACGCACCAGCGGGTCGGCCATGATGCGGTCGGTGGTGGCGCCGGTGATGGCGCTGACGGGGTTCACCGTCATGTTGCCCCACAGCTTGTACCAGGCGTCCTTCTGGATCTGCTCGGACAGCGTGGCCTCGAAGCCAGCGCGCTGCAGCAGCGCGGCGAGTTCCTGCACGCGGCCGGTCTTCTCGCCCGAGGGCTCGCCCACGATCAGGCCGTTGCCGAAGTGGTGCTGCACGAAGCCCGGCTCGCGCAGCGAGCAGCTCGCGTGCACCACGCAGCCGACCACGTGCCGCGCCGGGATGTGGCGGGCGATCTCGCCGCCCGGGTCCACCGACTCCAGCCGCGCGCCGGCCAGCGCGCCGCCGAAGCCCTCGAAGAACCACCAGGGCACGCCGTTCATGGCGGTGAGCACGAGGGTGTCCGGCCCCAGCAGCGGCGCGATGCGCCGGGCCACGGCGGCCATGGCGGGGGCCTTCACGGCCACCACCACCAGGTCCTGCGGGCCGAGGTCGGCCGGGTCCTCGCTGGCCTGCACCGGCACGGCGAGGGTCTCGCCGCCCGAGGCCAGGCGCAGGCCCTGCGCGCGCAGGGCCTCCAGGGTCGCGCCGCGCGCCACCACGCTCACGGCGCAGTCGGCCCGGGCCAGGCGTGCGCCGATCCATCCGCCGATGGCACCGGCGCCGTAGATGCAGACTTTCATGGGGTGATTGTGTCCTCGGTGCGAGGGCGCGCGGCCCTCGCCGGGAAATCCGGTGCGCGCCGGGAGGGCGGGCCTCCCGGTCGCCGCGGCGCGACCGGCTCGGTCCGCCCGATCAGCTCTCGGCGGTGAAGCCGATGGCCTTCACGATGGGCGCCCACTTGGCGGTGTCGCGCTTGAGGAGGTCGACCAGCTCGGCGGGCGTGGAGGACATGGCCTCCAGGCCGAAGGTGGCCATGCCGTCCACCACCTCCTTGGTGGCCAGGGCGGCCTTCATCGCGGCGTTCAGGCGGTTGACGAGGTCCGCCGGGGCCTTGGCCGGCAGGAAGAAGGCGAACCACTCGCTGTGCGTGGCGTCCCGGATGCCCTGCTCGGTGAAGGTGGGCACGTCCGGGGCGAAGCGGCTGCGCTTGGTGCCCGAGGTGCCCAGGATGCGGACCTTGCCCGAGGCCAGGTGCTGGGTGATGTCGCCGATGGGGCCGGAGACGGCGGCGATGTTGCCGGCCAGCAGGTCCAGCATGGCGGGCTGCGTACCGCGGTAGGCCACGTGCTTGAGGTCCACGTTGGCGCTCTTGCCCAGGAGGGTGCCCACGAAGTGCGGCGTCGAGCCGGCGGCGGGCGAGCCGAAGTTGGCGCCGGTGGGGTTGGCCTTGGCCCAGGCCAGGTACTCGGGCACGGTCCTGACGCTGGCCGGCACGGCGGGGCCGACGGCGAAGCCGAAGTCGAACACGCAGGCCAGGGTCACCGGGGTGACGTCGGCCAGCGGGTCATAGGGCAGCTTCTTGTAGATGTGCGGGTAGATCGTGAGGATCGAGGTCGGCGTCTGCAGGATGGTCTGGCCGTCGGGGCGCGCGTCCTTCACGGTGGTCACGGCGATCTGGCCGCCCGCGCCGGTCTTGTTCTCGACGACGACCGACTTGGCATAGCCGCCGGCGACGGTCATGGCCTGGGCCACGCGGCGGCAGGTGGTGTCGGAGGTGCCGCCGGCGGCGAAGCCGGTGACGATCTTCGCCAGCTCGAAGGGCGCGCCCGCGGCCTGGGCCCAGGCCTGCTGGCCGATGGCGCCGAGGAAGGCCGAGGCGCCGGCGGCCTGCAGCAGCTGGCGGCGGGTGGTGGATGCATGGGTCATGGGAGTCTCCTCTCGGGGTTGATGGCGGGGTATCTCGGGTGTCTCTGGGACAGGGTTCAGGACTCGTCGCGCAGCCAGGTCACGCCGCCGGAATGCGTCACCGCGCCCTGGTGGCCGGGGCGCACGGTGGCGGCGTATTTCTCGAGCAGCCCGCCGCGCGGCGCCGGGCGCGGCGTGCGCTCGGCGAGGCGGGCGGCGATCTGCTCGGGCGTGAGGTCCACGCGGATGCTGCGCGCACCGGGGCGCGCATCGATCTCGACCAGGTCGCCGTCGCGCAGCGCCGCGATCGGGCCGCCGTCGGCCGCCTCGGGCCCGGCGTAGCCGATGCACAGGCCGCGGGTGGCGCCGGAGAAGCGGCCGTCCGTGAGCAGGGCGACCTTGTCGCCCATGCCCTGGCCATAGAGCAGCGCGGTGATGCCGAGCATCTCGCGCATGCCGGGGCTGCCGCGCGGGCCCTCGTTGCGGATCACGATGACATCGCCGGCCTGGTAATTGCGGGCCTGCACCGCGGCCTGGGCCTCTTCCTCGCACTCGAACACGCGGGCCGGGCCGCGGTGCGCCAGGGTGGCCAGGCCCGCGGTCTTGAGCAGCGCGCCGTCGGGGCAGAGGTTGCCCTTGAGGACGGTGAGGCCGCCGTCGCGGGAGCGCGCGTTCTCCAGGGCGCGCACCACTTCGCCGTCGGGCGGGTTCGCGCCCTCGAGTTCCTCGGCCAGGGTGCGGCCGGTGAGGGTGAGCGTGTCGCCATGCAGGTAGCCGCCGCGCAGCAGCTCGCGCAGCAGGACCTGCGCGCCGCCGATCTCGTGCACGTCGCGGGCATGGAAGCGCCCGCCGGGGCTGAGGTCGCCGATCAGGGGCGTGCGCGCGAAGACCTCGGCCACGTCGTCGAGGTGGAAGCGGATGCCCGCCTCGTGCGCGATGGCGGGGATGTGCAGCGCCGAGTTGGTCGAGCCGCCGGTGGCCGAGACGATGGCGCAGGCGTTCTCCAGGGCCTTGCGGGTGACGATGTCGCGCGGCAGCGGGGCCTCGCCCATCACCGCACGCATCAGGGTGCGGGCGGCGCGCCGCAGCATCGGTGCGCGCTCGCTGAAGACGGCGGGCACCATCGAGGAGCCCAGGGGCGCCAGGCCCAGGGCCTCGGAGACCATGCCCATGGTGTTGGCGGTGAACTGGCCGGCGCAGGCGCCGGCGGTGGGCAGGCAGGCGTGGGTGACGGCGTCGAGGTCGGCCTGCGTGGCCTGGCCGGCGATGACCTGGCCGATGGTCTCGTAGGGGTGGACCGGGTTCACGTCCTGGCCGCGGTGGCGGCCGGGGAGGGCGGCGCCGCCGTGCACGAAGACGCCGGGCACGTTGCAGCGCACGATCCCCATCATCAGGCCCGGCAGGTTCTTGTCGCAGGCGCCGATGGCGAAGATGCCGTCCCACTGGTGGCCGCGGGTGGAGGCCTCCACGCTGTCGGCGATCAGCTCGCGCGAGATCAGCGAGAAGCGCATGCCCGAGTGCGCCATCGTCAGGCCGTCGGAGACGGACATCACCGGGCACTCGTGCGGCATGCCGCCGGCGGCGTAGATGCCGGTCTTGGCGTGCTGCGCCTGGTCCCGCAGGTTGGCGTTGCAGGGGCTCATCTCGCCGCCGGTGTGGAAGACGCCGATGTGGGGGCGGGCGATGTCGTCGTCGTCCTGGCCCAGCGCGTGCAGGAAGCTGCGCGCGCTGGCGCGCAGCAGGCCCTGGTGGACGGTGGCGGATCGGAACTTGCGGGGAGGGTCCTGGCTCATGGAACGGAAAAAAGGCAGTCGCGTAGTAGACAGCGGGTTTTGCTGCGCCGCCACAGGGAAAGTCCCTGACTGTGGGCGTCGGCCAACGCCCCGGCCGCACCCGCGGCGCCGGATGCGCCGCGCCCGCCTGGCCGCCCGAGCCTTCGGCCGGTGCGCCAGAATCCGCGCATGGCCGACCTCCTCTCCCTGCCGGGCCTGCGCGGCCTGCCGCTTCCCATCCTCCAGGCGCCCATGGCGGGCTCGCAGGGCGCCGCGCTGGCGCTGGCCGTCGGCGAGGCCGGCGGGCTCGGCGCGCTGCCCGCGGCCATGCTCACGCCCGAGGCGCTGGCGCAGGACATCGAGCGGGTGGCCGCTGCCGGCCGCCCGTACAACGTCAACTTCTTCTGCCACCAGCCGCCCGTGCCCGACGAGGCGCGCGAGGCCCGCTGGCGCCAGGCGCTGGCGCCGTACTACGCCGAGGCCGGCATCGACCCCGCCGGCATCCCCGCCGGCCCCGGCCGCCGCCCCTTCGACGAGGCCGCGCTCGCGGTGCTGGAGCGGTTCCGCCCGCCCGTGGTGAGCTTCCATTTCGGGCTGCCCGAGCCACGCATGCTGGCGCGGGTGAAGGCCTGGGGCGCCACGGTGTGGTCCTCGGCCACCACGGTGGACGAGGCGCGCTGGCTGGTGCAGCACGGCGCCGACGCGGTGATCGCCCAGGGCCTGGAGGCCGGCGGCCACCGCGGCCACTTCCTGGACCACGACCTGACCCGCCAGATGGGGACGTTCGCGCTCCTGCCGCAGGTGGTGGCGGCGGTCGGCGTGCCGGTGATCGCTGCCGGCGGGATCATGGACGCGGCCGGCGTGGCCGCCGCCCGCGCCCTGGGCGCGGCGGGCGTGCAGGCCGGCACGGCCTTCCTGCTGACGCCCGAGGCCACCACCGGCCCGGTGCACCGGGCGGCGCTGCAGTCCGAGGCGGTGCGCCACACGGCGCTGACCCGCCTGTTCTCCGGCCGGCCGGCGCGCGGCATGGTGAACCGCGTCATGCGCGAGCTGGGGCCGCTGGGCGAGGCGCCGCCCGAGTTCCCGCTGGCCACCGCCGCCATCGCGCCGCTGCGCGCCTGGGCCGAGAAGGCCGGCAGCGGGGATTTCTCGCCGCTGTGGGCGGGCCAGCATGCGGCCGCGGCGCGCGCGGTGCCGGCGGCCGAGGTCGTGCGCGAGCTGGCCCGCGGCTGGCGCTGACCGGCCGCCCGCCCGGCGGCGCGGGGCCGGCCGCGGCGCCGCCGGGGGCGGTGGTAGGCTCCCGCCCTCATGGCCAAGGAAAAGACCGTCTACACCTGCTCCGAATGCGGCGGCACCAGCCCGCGCTGGCTCGGCAAGTGCCCGCATTGCGAAGCCTGGAACACCCTGATCGAGTCGGTGCCCGAGGGCGGTGCGGCAGGCGGCAAGAACCGTTTCGCCGGCCTGGCGAAGTCCGCGCCCGTGACCGTGCTGGCCGACATCGAGGCCACCGACTTCGCCCGCACCCCCACCGGCATCGACGAGCTCGATCGCGTGCTGGGGGGCGGCATCGTCGAGGGCGGCGTGGTGCTCATTGGCGGCGACCCCGGCATCGGCAAGTCCACCCTGCTGCTGCAGGCGCTGGACGGGCTGGAGCGCGCCGGCGTGCCCACGCTGTACGTGACCGGCGAGGAGTCCGGCGCCCAGGTGGCCCTGCGCTCTCGGCGGCTGGGGCTGGAGAGCCCGCAGGTGAAGGTGCAGGCCGAGATCCAGCTGGAGAAGATCCTCGGCACCCTGCAGTCCGCCCGGCCCGCGGTGGCCGTCATCGACTCCATCCAGACCGTCTACTCCGACCAGCTCACCTCCGCCCCCGGCTCGGTGGCCCAGGTGCGCGAGTGCGCCGCCCACCTCACGCGCGCGGCCAAGGCCAGCGGCACCACCGTGGTCCTGGTGGGCCACGTGACCAAGGAGGGCGCGCTGGCCGGCCCGCGCGTGCTGGAGCACATGGTCGACACGGTGCTGTACTTCGAGGGCGACACGCACTCCAGCTTCCGCCTGGTGCGCGCCATCAAGAACCGCTTCGGTGCGGTCAACGAGATCGGCGTCTTCGCCATGACCGAGAAGGGCCTCAAGGGCGTGGCCAACCCCAGCGCCATCTTCCTGTCGCAGCACACCGAGCCGGTTCCCGGCAGCTGCGTGCTGGTGACGCTGGAGGGCACGCGCCCGATGCTGGTGGAGATCCAGGCGCTGGTGGACACCGGCGGGCCCAGCCCGCGGCGGCTGTCGGTGGGCCTGGAGCGGGACCGCCTGGCCATGCTGCTGGCGGTGCTGCACCGGCATGCCGGCGTGGCCTGCTACGACCAGGACGTCTTCGTCAACGCGGTGGGCGGCGTGCGCATCTCCGAGCCGGCCGCCGACCTGGCGGTGATGCTGGCCATCACCTCCTCGCTGCGCGGGCGCGCCCTGCCCAAGGGCTTCATCGCCTTCGGCGAGGTCGGCCTGGCCGGCGAGGTGCGGCCGGCGCCGCGCGGGCAGGAGCGCCTGCGCGAGGCGGCCAAGCTCGGGTTCTCGGTGGCCGTGGTGCCCAAGGCCAATGCGCCCAAGAAGGGCTCCCGCGAGCTGGAGGGCCTGGCCATCCACCCGGTGGAGCGCATCGAGGAGGCCATGGAGGTCGTCCGGGGGCTGGCCTGATCGCGGACAATCCGGTCCGATGAACTGGCAACGAATCATGGTCCCCCTGGGGGCCGCAGCACTCCTCTACACCGCCTGGAACTCCTTCGGCCTGCCCGGCCTGGCCATCGCCGGCGGCGGCCTGGTGATGTGGGTGCTCCTGCACTTCACCCGCCTGATGCATATCCTGAAGAAGGCCGCCGACCGCCCGGTGGGCTATGTGGGCAGCGCGGTGATGATGAACGTGAAGATCAAGACCGGCTGGCCGCTGATGAAGGTCATCGCCGTCACGCGCAGCCTGGGCGAGCAGCTGTCGCCGCGCGACGAGCAGCCCGAGGTGTTCCGCTGGACGGACCCGGGCGGCTCCCATGTCACCTGCGAATTCCGCGGGGGCCGGCTGGTGCGCTGGACGCTCTGGCGCCCCGTCGCCGAGGAAACAGGGGCCGGCCCAGCGGCGGACTAAAATCGTTTCTTTGGTTTTCCCCTGACACCCCACGAGGACGAGAGATGAGCGTTGTTCCGAGCATGGCCGACCGCGACGGCAAGATCTGGATGGATGGTGAACTGGTCGACTGGCGCGACGCCAAGATCCACGTCCTCACCCACACCCTGCACTACGGCTGCGGCGCCTTCGAGGGTGTTCGCGCCTACAACACGGTCAATGGCCCCGCCATCTTCCGCCTGCAGGAGCACACCGACCGACTGTTCAACAGCGCCAAGATCCTGCGCATGACGATCCCGTTCACCAAGGAGCAGGTGAACGAGGCGCAGAAGGAAGTGGTCCGCGCCAACAAGCTGGAAAGCGGCTACCTGCGTCCCCTGGTCTGGATCGGCTCGCAGAAGCTGGGCGTCAGCCCCAAGGGCAACAAGATCCACCTGATGGTCGCGGCCTGGGCCTGGGGCGCCTACCTGGGCGAGGAGGGCATGAAGCGCGGCATCCGCGTGAAGACCTCCAGCTACAGCCGCCACCACGTGAACATCACGATGACCCAGGCCAAGGCGGTGTCGAACTACTCGAACTCCATCCTGGCCAACATGGAAGCCCTGGACGACGGCTACGACGAGGCCCTGCTGCTGGACACCTCGGGCTTCGTGAGCGAAGGCGCGGGCGAGAACATCTTCGTGGTCAAGGACGGCAAGGTCTACACGCCCGACCTGTCCGCCGGCGCCCTCAACGGCATCACCCGCAACACGATCATGCACATCTGCGCTGACCTCGGCATCGAGGTGATCCAGAAGCGCATCACCCGCGACGAGGTCTACATCGCCGACGAGGCCTTCTTCACCGGCACCGCCGCGGAAGTCACCCCGATCCGCGAACTCGATCGCCTGCCGATCGGCATCGGCTCGCGTGGCCCGGTCACCGAGAAGATCCAGGCGGCCTTCTTCGACATCGTCAACGGCCGCAACCCCAAGTACGCCCACTGGCTCACCAAGGTCTGAGGACGCGCGCGATGACTGCCCCCGCTCCCAAGAAGGAAGCCGTCGTCGAGCTCCTCGCCAAGGACCTCAATGGCAACGGCGGCGTGTTCTGCCCCAGCCCCGTGGCCGGCATGAAGCTGTGGAACACGCACCCGCGCGTGTTCCTGGACGTGGCGCATACCGGCGAGGCCCGCTGCGCCTACTGCGGCACCGTCTACAAGCTCAAGGACGGCGAGCACTTCCACGCGGGCCACTGACCCCGCATGACCCGCTCGCTGGTCATTGCGCCGCAATGGATCGGCGACGCGGTCATGACCGAGCCGCTGATGCGCCGCCTCGCGGCGCGCGGCGAGCGCCTCACGGTGGGCGCGCTGCCCTGGGTGGCGCCCGTCTACCGCGCCATGCCGCAGGTGGCCGAGGTCATCGAATTCCCCTTCCAGCACGGCGGCCTGCAGTTCAAGGCGCGCCGCCGCATCGCGCAGGAGCTCGCGGGGCGCTTCGACTGCGCCTACGTGCTGCCCAACTCCCTCAAGAGCGCGCTGCTGCCGTTCCTGGCCAGCATCCCGCGCCGGGTCGGCTACCTGGGCGAGGCGCGCGTGGGCCTGCTCACGCACCGCCTGAAGAACCCCAAGGGCAAGCCGCCCATGGTGGCCTTCTACTCGGCGCTCGCCGGCGAGGCCGGCATCGAGGCCGACCGGCCGCAGCTGTCGCTGGCCGGGGACGAGGCCGCGCGGGCGGCGCAGGCCCAGGGCCTGGCGCCGCGCGGCTACTACACCTTCTCCCCGGGCGCCGAGTTCGGCGGCTCCAAGCGCTGGCCCGCCGCCCACTACGCCCGGCTCGCCACCCTGCTCGATGCGCCGGTGGTGCTGCTCGGCTCCGGCAAGGAGTCGGCCCTGTGCGACGAGATCGCGCAGGCGGCCCCGGCCGGCCGCTGCCTCAACCTCGCCGGCAAGACCTCGCTGATGGAGGCCTTCGCCCTCATCGCCGGCGCCCGCGCCATGGTGAGCAACGACTCGGGGCTGATGCATGTGGCTGCCGCCTTCGGCATCGACCAGGTGGCGCTGTTCGGGTCGTCCAGCCCGCTGCACACGCCGCCGCTGAACGACCGCGCCCGTGTCCTCTGGCTCAAGCAGGACGCGGCCTACCAGCCGCCGCTCGACTGCGCGCCCTGTTTCGAGCGCGAGTGCCCGCTGGGCCACCACCGCTGCCTGGTGGACATCGCACCCGAGCGGGTGGTGCAGGCGCTGGCCGCCGATGCCTGAGTCCCCGCTGCCCGAGGGCTGGCTGTACTGGCTGCACCGCGCCAGCGAGTACGTGCTGCTGAACTTGCTGGAAGACCCGGCCTACCTCGCCCTGGTCTTCTGCTGAGTCCGGGCCCGGGCTGCCCAGGGAATCACCCGTGGGCGGGCGGCGCCAATCTCGATACAAAGCGGTATTGACTCAACCGTATCCGCGCCGTGTCGAGCGCGACCCGAGGAGATTTCCATGCCCCGACTTCCCCGCCGCAGCCTGCTCGCCCTGGCCGCCACCGCCCTGGCGGGCCGCGCCTTCGCCCAGGCCTCGGCCTGGCCCTCCAAGCCCGTCACGCTCATCGTCCCGTTCCCCGCCGGCGGCGGCACCGATGCCTTCGCCCGTCCGCTGTCGGCGCAGTTCTCGCGCCTCACCGGCAAGCAGCTGATCGTGGACAACCGCGGCGGCGCCGGCGGCACCCTGGGCGCCGGCGTGGCCGCGAAGGCCGCGCCCGACGGCTACACCCTGTTCATGGGCGCGGTGCACCACACCATCGCCCCCTTCATGTACCCGCGCCTGGACTACGACCTGGAGCGCGACCTGGTGCCCCTGGTCCTGGTGGCCAGCGTGCCGCAGGTGCTGGTGGTCAACCCGCGCAAGGTCGACGTGCCCGACTACAAGGCCTTCATCGACCTGGTGCGCCGCAACCCCGCCCGCCTGAACTACGGCTCGGCCGGCGGCGGGACCTCGCACCACCTGGCCGGCGAGCTGTTCAAGCTGCAGACCAAGACCTTCATCACGCACATCCCCTACCGCGGCGCGGGTCCCGCCCTGCAGGACCTGATCGCCGGCAACGTGGACATGATGTTCGACGGCCTCGGCTCCTCGGCCGCGCACATCAAGGCGGGCCGGGTGAAGGCGCTCATGGTCTCCGGCACCAAGCGCAGCGCCGCCTTCCCGGACGTGCCCTGCTCCGCCGAGCTGGGCCTGCCCGACTACCAGGTCGCCACCTGGTACGGCCTGTGGGCGCCCCGGGGCACCCCGGCCGACCTGCAGGCGCGCGCCGTCGAGGAAGTCCGCAAGGCCTGCCTGACGGACGAGGCCAAGGCCGTGTGGGCCACCCAGGGCGCCGACTTCCCCAACCTCGCCGGCCCGCAGTTCGACACCTTCATCAAGGCCGAACTGAAGAAGTGGAGCCAGGTCGTGAAGGCCTCCGGCGCCAAGCTCGACTGACCCCCCAGCCTTCCCCATGACGGACTCCAACCTCTTCACCGCCCTTCGCGCCGCCTTCCCCGCCGACCTGTCGGCCATCGCGGTCGAGACCGAGCAGGGCCTCGCCTACAGCTGGCGCGACCTCGACCAGGCCTCGGCCCGCATCGCCAACCTGCTGGACTCGCTCGCCTTGCCGGCCAGCAGCCGCATCGCGGTGCAGGTGGACAAGTCGGTCGAGGCGCTGATGCTGTACCTGGCCACGCTGCGCGCCGGCCATGTGTTCCTGCCGCTGAACACGGCCTACCAGAGCGCCGAGATCGAGTACTTCATCGGCAACGCCGAGCCCGCCGTGGTGGTGTGCAGCCCGGGCAACCTGGCCTGGGTCGAGCCGATCGCCCGCGCCGCCGGCACGCCCCATGTATTCACGCTGGGCGACGACCGCACCGGCAGCCTGCTGGAGGCCGCGGCGGGCCACGCCGACGACCACATGCCCGCCGTGCGCGCGGCCGGCGACCTCGCCGCCATCCTCTACACCAGCGGCACCACCGGCCGCAGCAAGGGCGCCATGCTCACGCACGGCAACATGCTGTCGAACGCGCTCACGCTGAAGGACTACTGGGGCTGGCGCACGCCGGCCGAGGGCCGCGACGTGTTGATCCACGCGCTGCCCATCTTCCACGTGCACGGCCTGTTCGTCGCCATCCACGGCGCCCTCATCAGCGGCAGCAAGATGCTGTGGATGTCGAAGTTCGACCCGAAGCAGGTGGTGGCCTGGCTGCCGCGCGCCACCGTCTTCATGGGCGTGCCCACGCTCTACGTGCGCCTGCTCGCCGAGCCCGGCCTCACGAAGCAGGCCTGCGCGAACATGCGCCTGTTCGTCGCCGGCTCGGCGCCGCTGCTGCCCGAGACCTTCAACGAATGGCGCGAGCGCACCGGCCACTTCATCCTCGAGCGCTACGGCATGAGCGAGACGGTGATGCTCACCTCCAACCCCTACGCGGCGGACCCGCGCCATGGCGGGCAGGCCGAGCGCCGAGGCGGCACCGTGGGCTTCCCCCTGCCGGGCGTGCAGCTGCGCGTGCGCGGCGACGACGGCCGCGACCTGCCCACTGGCGAGATCGGCGGCATCCAGGTCAAGGGCCCCAACGTCTTCATCGGCTACTGGCGCATGCCCGAGAAGACGAAGGAGGAATTCACCGAGGACGGCTTCTTCAAGACCGGCGACGTGGGCCTGGTCGACGAGCGCGGCTACGTGCGCATCGTCGGGCGCAGCAAGGACCTGATCATCAGCGGCGGCTACAACGTCTACCCCGCCGAGATCGAGGGCTACATCAACGAGATCCCCGGCGTCGCCGAGAGCGCCCTGGTGGGCGTGCCGCACCCGGACTTCGGCGAGGTCGGCGTGGCGGTGGTCATTCCCAAGCCGGGGGCCCGCGTGGCGCCGGAGGCGGTGATCGCCAGCCTCAAGTCCCGCCTGGCCAACTTCAAGATTCCCAAGCGCTGCTTCGTGGTGGGCGAGCTGCCCCGCAACACCATGGGCAAGGTGCAGAAGAACCTGCTGCGCGACCAGTACAAGGGCCTGTTCTGAGGCCCCCCGGGCCCGCGACCCGCCGGAGACCGCGATGTTCGAACGCTTCACCCGCGACCGCCTGCTCGACGCCACCCGGCAGACCGCCAAGCGCCTGATCAGTGCGCTGGGCGAGGCCAATGCCCAGAGCATCGCGGCCCGGCTGATCGACCACTACGAGCGGCTCGACGCCGCGCAGCGCCTGGCCTTCTTCGAGTTCCTGGCCAGCGAGTTCAACCCGGACCCGGCGCAGGTCAAGGCCGTGGCCGAGGCCTACCACGCCGACCCGAGCGCGAAGAACCTGATCGCCCTGTGCACGGTGGCCGAGCCGCGCCGGCAGGAGCTGCTGCGGCGGATCAACCGCGCGCCGCGCGGCACCGCCGCCCTGATCGGGATGCGGCGCGCGCTGCTCGGGCATCTGAAGGAGCGGCCCGCCTTCGCCGCCATCGACGCGGACATGCACCACCTCCTGAGCTCGTGGTTCAACCCCGGCTTCCTGGAGCTGCACCAGATCACGTGGAACTCGCCCGCGCAGCTGCTGGAGAAGATCATCCAGCACGAGTCGGTGCATGCCATCGACGGCTGGGACGACCTGCGCCGCCGCCTGCAGCCGGACCGCCGCTGCTTCGCCTTCTTCCACCCGCAGCTGCCCGGCGAGCCGCTGATCTTCGTGGAGGTGGCCCTGGTGCCGGCGCTGGCCACCGGCGTGGGCGTGCTGATCGACAAGAAGACGCCGGTGGGCGAGCGCAAGACCTTCAAGGCGGCGATCTTCTATTCGATCAGCAACTGCCAGCCGGGGCTCAAGGGCGTCTCGCTGGGCAACTTCCTGATCAAGCGGGTGGCGCAGAAGCTGCTGGAGGAGATCCCGTCCCTCAAGCTGTATTCCACGCTCTCGCCGATCCCCGGCTTCACCGCCTGGCTGGACGCGGGCGCGCCGCTGCCCGAGGAAGCCGCCGCCGGCGGCCGCCGCCGCAAGCTCGACGAGGCCCTGCAGTCCCTGGGCCTGCGCGAACGCAAGTGGGCCGAGCGGCTCAAGGCCGGCTGGCATCCCCATGAAGCCGGGGAGGGCGAGCAGCGCGCGCTGATGCACCTGTGCGCCGCCTACCTGGCGCTGCACACCCCCACGCGCGGCGGCGACGCGGTGGCCAAGTTCCACCTGGCCAACGGCGCCACCCTGCACCAGATCAACTGGGCCGCCGACCTCTCCCGCAAGGGGCTGCAGCAGTCGGCCGGCATCATGGTCAACTACCTCTACGAACTCGACAAGGTCGAGGAGCAGCACGAGGCCTTCACGCGGGGGGTGATCACCCGCTCGAAGGCCATGCAGCGCCTCACCTGACCCCCATGACGGCCGGGCCGGTGGCTCAGTACTGGTAGAACCCGCGCCCGCTCTTGCGCCCCAGGCGGCCGGCGTCGACCATTTCCTTGAGCAGCGGGGCGGGGCGGTACTTCGGGTCGCCGAAGCCCTCGTGGAACACCTGCATCACCGCCAGCAGCGTGTCCAGGCCGACCAGGTCGGCCAGCGCCAGCGGGCCGATCGGGTGGTTGCACCCGAGCTTCATGCCGGCGTCGATCTCCTCCGGCGTGGCCAGGCCTTCCTGCAGCACCACGATGGCCTCGTTCAGCATCGGGCACAGGATGCGGTTCACCACGAAGCCCGGGCTGTTCTTCACGGTGATGGGCGTCTTGCCCACCGCCTCGGCGAAGGCCACCGCCAGCGCGTGCGTCGCATCGTCGGTCTGCAGGCCGCGGATCACCTCCAGCAGCTGCATCATCGGCACCGGGTTGAAGAAGTGCATGCCCACGCAACGCTGCGGCGCCCTGAGCACCGCGGCCAGCTGGGTGATGGAGATCGACGAGGTGTTGCTCGCGATCACCGCGTCGGCGCCGACCACGCCCTCGATCTGCTGGAGGATGCGCAGCTTCAGCGCGATGTTCTCGGTGGCGGCCTCGATCACCAGCTGCACGTCGCGCAGGTCCTCGTAGGCCACGGTGGGGCGTACGCGGGCCAGGGCGGCGTCCTTGTCGGCGGCGGTGAGCTTGTCCTTCTTGACCAGGCGGTCCAGGCTGTTGGACATGGTGGCCATGCCGCGGTCCAGCGCCTCCTTCGAGACGTCGATCAGGGTCACTTCGAGGCCCGACAGCGCGCACACCTGCGCGATGCCGTTGCCCATGGTTCCGGCGCCGATGACGCCAATGCGTTGGATCTTCATGGTCAGAAAGAGCGTGAGAGCGGGTTGGAAAAAAGGGAGGGCTGCCGGCCGGCCCGCGGGCCGCCAGCATTCCCCCATTCTGCCCGGCGATCCTTGCCGGGCCTTACTCGCGCTCGATGCGGCGCGAGTCCACCACCCGGTTGAAGCGCGCCACCTCGCCCTCCACGCGGGCCTTGAAGGCCTCCGGCGTACTGGGCGCGGCGCCGCCGCCGAGGTCGGCCAGGCGCTTGGCGATCGCCGGGTCGGCCAGCGCGCCGCGGATCGCGGCGTTGACCGCATTCACCACCGGCGCCGGCGTGGTGCCCGGCAGCGCCACCCCCAGCCAGGACTCGTACTGCAGCGAGGGGATCGTCGCGCCCATGGTCGGCACCCCCGGCAGCAGCGCCACCGGCGACGCCGAGCTCACCGCCACCGCGCGCAGCTGGCCCTGCTGCACGAAGGGCAGGGCGGCGGTCATGGTCTCGATCAGCACGTCGACCCGGCCCGCCATCACCTCGGTGGCCGCCGCCGTGCCGCCCTTGAACGGCACGTGCAGCATCTGGATGCCCTGCTCGGCGTTGATCCACTCGCCCAGGAGGTGGTGGGCCGTGCCCACGCCCACCGAGGAAAAGCTCAGGGGGCGCTTGCGCGCGGCCTCGATCACGTCCGCCATCGAGCGGATCGGGGAATTCGGCGGGACGGCCATCACCATCGGGTAGGTGGTGACGGTGGAGGTCCAGGCGAAGTCCGCCACCGCGCGGAACGGCAGCGACTTGCGCATCGCCGCCATCGTCGAGTGCCCGCTGGGCGCCAGCAGCCAGGTGGTGCCGTCGCCGGGCGCCTTGGCCACCGCCTCGGCGGCCAGCGCGCCGCCGGCGCCCGCGCGGTTCTCCACCACCACCGGCTGGCCCAGCGCCTCGCCCAGCTTGGGCGCGAGCAGGCGGGCCACGGTGTCCGAGCTGCCGCCGGGCGCGAAGCCCACCAGCAGGCGGACCGGCTTGTCGGGGCGCCAGGGCGCGGCTTGCGCGAAGGCGGGGAGGCTGGCCAGGCCGGCCAGGCTGGCGGCGCCCAGGCCCAGGGCCTGGCGCCGGGTCGGCAATCGGGTCATCGTGTCTCCTGTCAGTTCTTATTTCAGCGGCGTGCCCTGGTGCGCGCGCAGGCGCCAGGGCTCGCCGGCCGGATCATCGCGCGCCGGGTCGCGGGCCTGCCATACGGTCATGTACTGACTGCGGATGTCCAGGTCCTTGCCGTCACGGTGCACCTTGGCGACCATGCGTCCGGTCACGATGGCGGCGGTGCCCAGGTCGCGGGCCTCGACGTCCTCGAAGTCCACCTGCAGGTAGCGCAGCTTGCCGCTGGTGATGTTGGCCAGCACGCTGGCCTTGCTGTCGGTACCGCCGGAGGAGTGCACGTAGATCACGTCCTCATGCAGCAGCGCCGACAGGGCCTGCGTGTCGTTGGCGCGCATAGCCGCCAGGCGCTTGCCTTCGGCCTGCAGGGCGGGGTGCGGGGTCGTCGCCATCGTGACTTCAGTCCAGCTTGATGCCGGCGCCGCGGATCGCCTGGCCCCAGAGGTTGGAGTCCTGCTTCAGGAAGGCGGCGAAGGCCTCGGGCGTCATGGCCTTCATCTCGCCGCCATAGGAGCGCCACTTCTCCTGCAGCGCCGGGTTCTGCGTGGTGGCCTTCTGCATCGCGGCGGCGAGCTTGTCCACGATGGGCTTGGGCGTGCCGGCCGGCGCGAACAGGCCGATCCAGGCGGTGGGCGAGTAGCTGGCGGGCAGGCCGGCCTCGGCGAAGGTGGGCACGTCGGGGAAGTTGGGGTGGCGGGTGGCGCCGGTCATGGCCAGCACCTTGAGCTTGCCGGCCTTGACGTTGCCGATGGCGGCGGGCAGGGCGTCGAACATCAGCTGCACCTGGCCGGCCACCAGGTCGGCGTAGGGGCTGGAGGTGTTGTACGGGACGAAGGTGATCTTGGTGCCCGCGCCGGCCGCGAACCACTCGCCGGCCAGGTGCGAGTAGCTGCCCACGCCGGAGGTGGCAGCGACGATGCTGCCAGGCTGCGACTTCAGGCGCGCGATCACCTCCCTGGCCGTGGCCTGCGGCAGGCTGGCGTTGGCGATCATGGCCGTGTTCAGCATGCCCACGATGCTCACCGGCGCGAAGTCCTTCTCCGCGTTGTAGGGGACCTTGGCGTACAGGTGCGGCACCACCGACATCGCCGAGGTCGGGCCGATCACCAGCGTGTAGCCGTCGGGCGCGGACTTGGCCGCGGCCTCCATGCCGATCATGGACGAGGCGCCCGGGCGGTTCTCCACCACCACCGACTGCCCCAGCACCTTGGTCAGCTCCTGCGCGATCTCGCGGGTGTTCGCGTCGGGGCCGGTGCCGGTGGGGAAGGGCGCGATCAGGCGGATCGGCTTGTTCGGGTAGTCGTTGGCCTGGGCCTGCGCGGACAGCGCGAAGGGCAGGGCCGCGACGGCGGCGAGGGCGGCCAGCAGGCCGCGGCGAGGGGATCGGCGCATGGGTTTGTCTCCTGTTGCTGTTGATCTCGGATTCCGCGAGCAGGATCGGCGGAATGGATTTGATTATGCATAAAACACGTTTGAATTGTCAGAATCTGATAATTCAACTAGACTTTCGAAAAAATCCATGCCGCATCCCGTGCGGCGTTTTCACGAGGAGACAACATGAGCGACCTGCTCCGGCGACCCGGCTCGCTGGCCTTCAGCCACATGGGCTTCTACGTGCGCGACATCGAGCGCATGGCCCGCTTCTACAAGGAGGTGCTGTGCTTCACCGAGACCGACCGGGGCGACCTGGGGCCGGTGCAGCTGGTGTTCCTCAGTCGTGACCCCGCGGAGCACCACCAGGTGGTGCTGGCCTCGGGCCGGCCGGCCGACCTGTCCTTCAGCGTGATCAACCAGATCTCGCTGCGGGTGCCGGACCTGGCCACGCTGCGCGAGGTCAAGCGCCTCGTCGCCGCCGAGCCGGACGTGACCGACCTGGTCTGCGCCACGCACGGCAACGCCGTCTCCATCTACTTCCGCGACCCCGAGGGCAACCGCCTCGAGGTGTTCATGGACATGCCCTGGTACTGCGAGCAGCCGCTGCGCGAGCCGATCGACCTGGACCAGCCGGACGAGGCCATCCTGGCCCGCGCCGAGGCGCTGGCCCGCAGCCGCCCGCGCTTCCAGCCCCGTGCCGAGTGGATGGCGGAGATGGCCCGCCGCATGGGGCACGCATGACGCCCGGCGCCGACGACCGCGTGTACGACGTCGCCCTCATCGGCTACGGCCCGGCGGGCGCCACCCTGGCCAACCTGCTGGGGCGGGCCGGCCTGTCGGTGCTGGTGCTAGATCGCGAGGCCGGCATCTACCCGCTGCCGCGCGCCATCCACTTCGACGGCGAGGTGATGCGCGTCTTCCAGTCGCTGGGGCTGCGCGCCCGGGTCGAGGCGATCAGCCGCCCCGGCCTGCAGGGCATGCACTTCGTCAACGCCCGGGGCGAGACCCTGATGGTGCGCGGCGGCACGGCCTCGCTCGGCCCGCATGGCTGCGCCACCAACTACTACTTCCACCAGCCCGAGCTGGAGCAGGTGCTGCGTGACGGTGTGGCCCGCTTCCCCAAGGTGCAGGTGCGCCTGCGCGCCGAGGTCACCGCGATCGAGGAACACGCCGACCAGGTGGCCCTCACCGTGACCGACCGCGCCGGCGGCCCCGCCTTCACCGCCCGCGCGCGCTGGGTGGTGGGCTGCGACGGCGCCCGCTCCCTGGTGCGCCGCACGCTCGGCTCGCCGATGGAGGACCTCGGCCTGCGCCAGCCCTGGCTGGTGTTCGACGTGCAGCTCAAGGACGGCGCGCCCGCCCTGCCCGAGCACACCGTGCAGCACTGCGACCCCGCCCGGCCCATGACCTGGTGCAACGTCACCGGCCGCCGCCGGCGCTGGGAGATCATGGTCATGCCCGGCGACGACGAGGCCGACCTGGTCAAGCCCGAGACGCTGTGGAAGCTGGTGGGCCGCTGGATGACGCCGGCGCATGCCGACATCGAGCGCGCCGTCATCTACACCTTCCACTCGCAGATCGCGCAGGGCTGGCGCCGCGGCCGGCTGATGCTCGCGGGCGACGCCGCCCACCTCACGCCCCCCTTCCTGGGCCAGGGCATGTGCGCCGCGATCCGCGACGCCTCCAACCTGGCCTGGAAGCTGGCCGCAGTCGCCCGGGGCGAGGCCGGCGACGAGCTGCTGGACACCTACGAGGCCGAGCGCCGCCCGCACGTGCACGCCTTCATCTCGCTGGCGGTGCGCCTGGGCGACGTGATCCAGACCACCGACCCGCAGGCCGCCGCCGCGCGCGACGCCCGCTACCGCGCCGGCGAGCCGGAGGAATTCACCTTCCCCGCGCCGAGGCTGGGGCCCGGCGCCTGGCAGGGCGCGCAGGCCGCGGTGGCCCGGCCCTTCCCGCAGCCGCGCCTCGCGGATGGCCGCCTGCTGGACGAGGCCCTCGACGGCGAGGCCGGCCCGCGCTTCGCGGTGATCGCGCGGCCCGCGCTGCTCGACGCCGTGCCCGGTGCGCTGCGCCAACTCTGGCAGGATGCGGGGGTCGCCGTGCTGCCCGCGCAGGACCCGGCGCTGCAGCAGTGGCTGGACGCGCAGGGCGCGCAGGCCGTGGTGCTGCGGCCGGACCGCTATGTCGCGGGCCTGGCGTCGGACCCCGGCGAGCTGGAGGCCGCCTCGGCCTGCATCCCCTCGCGCGAGCCGCAACCCCACTGAGATCCCGTGACCGACAAATCCGATTCGAGCCTGGTGCGCATGCTGGGCGTGCTGGACCTGTTCTCCGAGCAGCAGCCCACCTGGACGGCCGACGCCATCGCCAGCGCGCTGCAGGTGTCCCTGCCCACCGGCTACCGCTACGTGCGGCTGCTCTCCGAGGCGGGCTACCTGCAACGCACCGCCGACTCGCACTACTCGCTGGGCCCGCGCATCGTGGTGCTCGACTACCTGATCCGCGTGGGCGATCCGGTGCTGCAGCACGGCATCCCGTTCATGAAGGAACTGGTGGCGCAGACCGGGCTCGATTGCGTGATCACCGGCCTTTACGGCAACCAGATGCTCGATACGCACCGCGAGTCGGGCAACCAGCCGGCCAGCCTCAGCTACGGCCGCGGCCGTCCCCGGCCCATGTTCCTGGGCGCCGCGCCCAAAGTGATCCTGGCCAGCTTCGCGCCGGCGCAGCTTCGCAGGCTGTTCGACCACCATGCGCGCGAGATCGCCGCGGCCGGCCTGCCCACGGATTGGACGGCTTTCCGCAAGTACTACAGCGCCATCCGCAAGGCCGGCTCCTACTTCTCCAACGGCGAGCTGGAGCCGAACCTCGCCGCCCTGGGCGTGCCGCTGGTGCATGCCGATGGCCGCATCCTCGGCGCGATCTCGCTGGTCAGCACCGTGCAGCGCATGGCGGTGATCGACCTGGGCAAGCTCGCGCCGCTGGTGGTGCGCGCCGCGCAGGACATCACCGCGCGCGTGCCCTGAGGTCCTCCCCGTTCCCCTTTCCTTTTCCCACCCACCCCGAAGAACCATGAAATTCATCAGCTTCCTGAACCAGGGCGCCGCCTCCTACGGCGCCGTCATCGGCACCGACGACGTGGTCGACCTCGCTCCCCTGCTCGGCGCCCGGGCGCCCGACCTGAAGGCCGCCATCGCCCAGGGCCTGCTGGCCGAGGCCGCGAAGCTGGCGCAGGCGAACAAGCCCACGCTCAAGCTCTCGCAGCTGGAGCTGCTGCCGGTGATCCCCAACCCCGGCAAGATCGTCTGCGTCGGCCTGAACTACGGCGAGCACGTGCGCGAGACCGGCCGCGAGATCACCGAGAGCCCCGCGCTGTTCGTGCGCATGCCGGCCTCGCAGGTCGGCCACGGCCAGGACATCGTGCGCCCGCCCGAGTCGCACCGCCTGGACTACGAGGGCGAGATCGCCATCGTCATCGGACAGGGCGGCCGCCGCATCAGCGAGGCCGATGCGTGGAGCCACATCGCCGGCTACAGCTGCTACAACGACGGCTCGATCCGCGACTGGCAGGTGGCCACCTCGCAGTGGACCCCGGGCAAGAACTTCTGGCGCACCGGCGGCTTCGGCCCCTGGATGGTCTCGGCCGACGAGATCGCGCCGGGCCAGCGCATGACGCTCACCACCCGCCTCAATGGCCAGGTGATGCAGCAGGCCACCACGGACATGATGATCCACAGCATCCCGCGCCAGATCGCCTACATCTCCACCTTCATTCCGCTGGAGCCGGGCGACGTGATCGTCACCGGCACCCCGGGCGGCGTGGGCAACAAGCGCAACCCGCAGGTGTTCATGAAGCCGGGCGACGTGGTGGAGATCGAGGTCGACGCCGTCGGCATCCTGCGCAACGGCATCCGCGACGAGCAGGCCTGACGCGCTGGCCTCTCCCGCCCCCGCCGGGGGCGGCCGGGGAGGCGTCGCCCCGCCCGCCGGGGCTCAGCGCCCCGCGGGCAGCCGCACCGTGAAGCACGCCCCGCGCCCGCCGGCATGGTCCTCGCAGCGCACGCTGCCGCCATGCCGCTGCACGATGGACTTCACCAGCGACAGCCCCAGCCCCACGCCGCCGGCGCGCTCGCTCGCGCCGGGCAGGCGGTAGAAGGGCTCGAAGATGCGTTCGCGCTGCTCGGGCGGCACGCCCGGGCCGCGGTCGCACACGCGCAGCACGGCGTCCCGCCCGTCGCGGCGCACTTCCACCGTCACCTCGCCGTCGCTGTAGCGGCGCGCGTTCTCCAGCAGGTTGCGCACCACCCGCCGCAGCAGCCGGCTCACGCCCTCGACCACCACCGGCGCGCCATGCTCGGACGCCGCCAGCTCCGCGCCCACCTGCGCGCATTCCTCGGCGGCCAGGCCGGTGAGGTCCACCGGCTCCCGCGTGCCCACGTCGGCGCTGCGCGCGTCCAGGCGGCTGGCCAGCAGGATCTCGTCGACCAGCTGGTCGAGTTCGTCCACGTTGCGCTCGATCTCGGCGCGCAAGGCCGCATTGCCGTCGGCCTCCAGCAGGGCCAGGCCCATGCGGATGCGCGCCAGCGGCGAGCGCAGCTCGTGCGAGGCGTTCGCCAGCAGGGACTTGTGGCTGGTCACCAGCTGCTCGATGCGTTCGGCCGCCTGGTTGAAGCGGCGTGCGAGGAAGGCCACCTCGTCGTGGCCGGATTCGTCGACGCGGGCGGACAGCTCGCCGCCGCCCAGGCGCTCGACGCCCTCGCGCAGCGACTCCAGGCGCTGCGTGAGCCGCCGCACGATCGGGTAGGTGCCGATGGCCACCGCCACCGCCACCAGGCCCAGCATCCACAGCAGGCCGCTGGTGCCGCGCATCCAGGGACGCAGCGGCGGCGGCCCCTCGCCGGGGCCGCGCGGGCGCGGCGGCAGCTGGACGACGACCTGGCGGCCGTCGTTCAGCGTCATCCCGAACTCGATGCCCTGGCCCGGCACGAAGGCCGGCCGCGCGACGGCCTGGCCCAGCACCTCGCCGGACTCGCTGCGGATCACGATCTCGCGCGGGCGCGGCTGGTAGGCGGTGGACTGCCACAGCCAGGCGAAGGCCGCGGTCAGCACCGCGACGGCCAGGACCACGGCGCCCCAGATGCGCAGATACAGCGGGATGCGCATGCGGTCAGTCCTGCTGCTTGGCGAACATGTAGCCCACGCCGCGCACGGTGATGATGCGCTTGGGGTTCTTGGCGTCGGCCTCGATCGCCGCGCGGATGCGGCCCATGTGCACGTCGATGCTGCGGTCGAAGGCCTCCAGCTCGCGCCCGCGCACCGCCTCCATGATCTGGTCGCGCGTGAGCACCCGGCCGGCGCGCTCGGCCAGCACCAGCAGCAGGTCGAACTGGTAGGCCGTGAGCTCGCGGTGCTGGCCGGCGACGCTGACGCTGCGGCTGTCGCGGTCGATCTCCAGCGAGCCGAAACGCAGGGGCGGCGCGGCCGCCGCCGGGGCCGCGGCCACCGCCTCGCCGCGCCGGCGCAGCACGGCGCGGATGCGGGCGAGCAGCTCGCGCGGCTCGAAGGGCTTGGGCAGGTAATCGTCGGCGCCCAGCTCCAGGCCGACGATGCGGTCCATCGGGTCGCCCTTGGCGGTGAGCATCAGCACCGGCACGTGGCCGGCGGCACCGGGCAGGGCGCGCAGGCGGCGGCACACCTCCAGGCCGTCGATGCCGGGGAGCATCAGGTCCAGGATGACCAGGTGGGGCAGGTCGGCGGGCGCGCTGTCCTGGATGCGCGCCAGACCGGCCTCGCCGTCGCCCGCATGGGCCACGCCGAAGCCATTGCGCTCCAGGTATTCACGCACCATGCCCGCGAGGCGGGCGTCGTCTTCGATCATCAGCAGGCGCTGCATGGGGCCATGGTAGCCCGCGCCCGTGTCACGCCGGATCAAGCCCCGGTAAACCGCCGGTAAACGCGGCGGCGGGCCCGGCTCACCCCCGCGGGTGCACCCGCGCCGCCAGGGCCACCAGCAGCAGCACCGGCAGCCCCAGGCCCGCGGTGGCCAGGAAGAAGGGGCCGTAGCCGAAGGCGTCCACGTACTGGCCGGAAAAGCCCGCCAGCCACTTCGGCAGCAGCAGCATGATGGAGCTGAAAAGCGCGTACTGCGTCGCCGAGTAGCTCACGTTGGTGAGGCTGGAGAGGTAGGCGATGAAGGCCGCCGAGGCGATGCCCGAGGCCAGGTTGTCGGCGGAGATCACCAGCACCAGGGCCTGCACGTCGTGCCCGCGCGCACCCAGCCACGCGAACAGCAGGTTGGTCAGCGCGCTCAGGACGGCGCCCAGCATCAGCACCCGCATCACGCCCAGGCGCAGCGAGAGCACGCCGCCGACGAAGGCGCCCACCAGGGTCATGATGACGCCGTAGACCTTGGTGACCGCGGCGACCTCGTCCTTCGTGTAGCCCATGTCCACGTAGAAGGGGTTGGCCATGATGCCCATGACCACGTCGGAGATGCGGTAGACGGCGATCAGGGCCAGCACGATGGCGGCCTGCCAGCGGTAGCGGCGCACGAAGTCGGCGAGGGGCTCGACCACCGCCTCGCGCAGGAAGGCGGCCAGGTTGCGCGCCGGCGGCAGCTCGCGGCGCGCCGGCTCGGGCGAGAGCAGCACGGTGAGCACGCCCACCGCCATCGAGGCGGCCATCACCAGGTAGGCGGCCTGCCAGGCGCCGTGCTGGTAGGCCGCGGCGTTGGCCACCTCGGCGCGCGCCGCCAGCCACAGCACGCCCGCGCCCGACCAGATCATGGCCAGGCGGTAGCCGGTCTGGTACGCCGCGGCCAGGGCGGCCTGGCGGTCGGCGTCGGCCGACTCGATGCGGAAGGCGTCCAGCGCGATGTCCTGCGTGGCGGAGGCGAAGGCCACCACCAGGGCGCAGGCCACCACCGCCTGCAGCTGCAGCTTCGGGTCGCTCAGGGCCATGCCCGCCAGGCCGGCGGCGATGGCCACCTGCGACAGCAGCAGCCAGCTGCGGCGCCGCCCCAGCCAGCGCGTGAGCAGCGGCAGGGGCAGGCGGTCCACCAGCGGCGCCCAGGCCCACTTGAAGCCGTAGGCCAGGCCGACCCAGGAGAGGTAGCCGATGGTGGTGCGGTCGATGCCCGCCTCGCGCAGGCGGAAGCTCAGGGTGCCCAGCACCAGCAGCAGCGGCAGGCCCGCGGAGAACCCGAGCAGCAGCATGCGCCAGGAGGCGGGTTCGAGGTAGACGCGCAGGGCGGCGATCCAGCCGGCGAGGCGGCCCGCGTCGGGCTTGGGGTTGAGGGTGTTGTCTGACGTGGGCATGGGCTCGCGTCATTATCATTTGCCGCATGTGCCTCGCCTGTTATCAAGCGCTGTCCGACGTGTCGCCGGACGCCCCGCGTTCGCCGCATCGCTGGTCCTCGCGCCGGGGCTTCCTGCTCGCCGCCGGGGCGGCGGGGGCGGCGGCCGCCGCGCCCGCGCTGGCCCAGGTGGAGGTGGATTCCGGCTCGCGCCTGAAGAACTTCGTGCCCGCCGCCGAACTCGAGGCGGCCTCCTCGCAGGAATATTCCAAGCTGGTCGCCCAGGCCCGCGAGCAACGCGCTTTGGGGCCGGACAACCACCCCCAGGTGCAGCGCCTGCGTGCCATCGCCCTGCGCCTCATCCCGCACACCTACCGCTGGAACGACCGGGCCCGCAGCTGGCGCTGGGAGGTCAACCTGATCGGCAGCAAGCAGATCAACGCCTTCTGCATGCCGGGCGGCAAGATCGCCTTCTACACCGGCATCCTGAACCAGCTGGCCCTCACCGACGACGAGGCCGCGATGGTGATGGGCCACGAGATGGCGCACGCGGTGCGCGAGCATGCCCGCGCACGCATCGCCAAGACCCAGGGCACGAGCGTGGGGCTGTCGGTGCTGTCGCAGGTGTTCGGCCTGGGGCAGCTGGGCAGCCTGGCGGCCGACATCGGCACGCAGCTGCTGTCGCTGCGCTTCTCGCGCGACGACGAGATCGACGCCGACCTGGTGGGCCTGGAGATCGCCGCGCGCGGCGGCTACCAGCCGCAGGCGGCGATCAGCCTGTGGGAGAAGATGGGGCGCGCGAACGGCGGCAGCGAGGGCCCGGCCTTCCTGTCCACCCACCCGCGCGGTCCCGAACGCATCGAGCGCCTGCAGCAGAACGTGCCGCGGGTGCAGGGCCTGTACGAGCAGGCCCGCGGCGGGCCGGGCAACTGAGGCGCGCCGCCGCGCTCAGGTCCCGCCCACGAAGGGGTTGGTCTGGCGCTCGCGGCCGAAGGTGCTCTCCGGCCCGTGGCCCGGGATGAACACCGTCTCGTCGCCCATGGGCCAGAGGCGGCCGGTGATGCTGTCGATCAGCTGCTGGTGGTTGCCCTGGGGGAAGTCGGTGCGGCCGATGCTGCCGGCGAACAGCACGTCGCCCACGAAGGCGCGGTTCATCTCGGGCGAATGGAACACCACGTGGCCGGGGGTGTGGCCGGGGCAGTGGCGCACGTCCAGCGTGTGGTGGCCGAGGGTGACGGTGTCGCCGTCATGCAGCCAGCGCGTGGGCGTGAAGGCCTCGGCCTTCGGGAAGCCGAACATCACGCTTTGCTGCGGCAGGCCGTCGATCCAGAACTGGTCGCCCTCGTGCGGGCCGATGATGGGCAGGCCCAGGCGCCGCGCCAGCTCGCCGGTGCCGCCGGCGTGGTCGATGTGGGCGTGGGTGAGCCAGATCTGTTCGAGCTTCAGCCCGCGCCGCTCCACCTCCTCGAGCAGGTCGTCGAGGTCGCCGCCGGGGTCGATCACGGCGGCCTGCTGCGTCTGGTCGTCCCAGACGATGGAGCAGTTCTGCTGGAAGGGGGTGACGGGGAGGGTGAGGTAGCGGAGCATCCCCGCATTGTCCGACAGGGCGCCCGGCCGCCGTGCCGCCGGGGCGGCCCGCCCTACATGCCCGGGTCGCTGGCTTCGGGCGACTGCCCGCGCTCGTAGTCCTCCACCAGCCGCTCCCAGATCGCCTCCAGCTCGTAGCCCAGCGAGCGGGCCAGGCCGTCGAGGTCGGGGAACAGGGTGGCGTAGGTCACGTTCATGCGATAGAGCGCGTGCATGGCCTCGTGCCGCATCTCCGGCGAGAGCACGAACTGGTGCAGCAGTTCCTCGGTGCCGCCATAGCCTTGCAGGATGTCGTCCAGCGACTTGTCCAGCACCCCCGGCACCACGAACAGGCCCGACTGCGCCGCCAGGCGCCGGTCCATCTGCGAGGGCTCGCCGAACCACAGCACCGGCAGCGTGTTGCGGGCGAAGTAGCGCTCGAAGTGGCCCGGGATGCGCGGGTCGATGCGGTCGCGGGTCAGCGTGCGGTCGAAGGCCGGCGTGAGGTGCCACAGCGCCGGCGTGTTGAGCGCGAACACCGAGACATCGGCGCGCGCGCTTTCCAGCGCGAAGAAGGCCGCCACGAAGGGCGACTTGGTGAAGTCCAGCAGCCGGGTGGCCGCGCCGTGGTGCTGCATCAGCGCCAGGCAGCGCAGCTCGTCCTCGAGGGCGGAGCGGTCCTGCAGGTGGATGTGGGCCTTGCGCCGGAAGATGCGCATGGCCCGCGCCTCGCGCAGCGGCCACAGCTTCGGGTCGGGGCAGAAGGTCTGCAGCCGGCGGGTGAGTGAACTGACCAGGGGCCAGCTGGCCGAGTGCTGGCCGCGGAAGGCCCAGCCCTCCAGGGCTTCGGTGTGTTCGACGAATTCGGACCAGCGGGTCAGGCGTGCGACTTTCATGGGGCGGCGCGTCGGGACAGCGGCCCAGTATAGGCAGGCCCGGTGACAGCCCGGGGTGACAATCGGCACCCCGAGCCCGACCCCGACCATGATCCTTTCCCCCGATGACGCCCAGTGCCTGCGCGAGGCCGCCGCCGACGGCGATGCCCGGGGCGAGCTGGCCGCCGCCACCCGCGACCTCATCGCCCGCCGCGACTGGATGCGCCTGCTGGTGCCCCGCGCCGCGGGCGGCGCCGAGCTCGACCTGCCGGCCGTGGTGCGGCTGGAGGAGGCGCTGGCCGAGGCCGACGGCAGCTGCGCCTGGGTGGTGACGCTGTGCGCGGGCGCGGGCTGGTTCCTGGGCTTCCTGCCGCCCTCGCTGGCGGCGCAGGTGGCGGCCACCCCGGGCTGCTGCCTCGGCGGCAGCGGCGCGGCCGCCGGCTTCGCCGACCGGGAGGGGGCAGGCTGGCGCGTCAGCGGCCAGTGGCCCGTGGCCACCGGCGCCACCCTGGCGACGCACTTCACCTTCAACGCCGTGCTGCGCGAGGGCGGCCGGCCCCTGCTCGACGCGCAGGGCGCGCCGCGCGTGAGCGCCTTCGTCGTCCCGGCCCGGGACGTGCGCGTGCAGCGGGGCTGGCGGGCGATCGGGCTGCGCGCCTCGGGCTCGCACGGCTTCGCCATCGAGTCCGCCTGGGTACCGCAGGCCCACGCCTTCACGGTGGCCGCCGGCCCGGTCGTACCCGGCCCGCTGTACCGCTTCCCCTTCGCCTCGCTGGCCTACGCCACGCTGGCGGCCAACGTGGGCGGGCTGGCGCGGGGCTTCCTGCAGCGCGCCGCGCCCCTGCTGGCCCACCGCGCGGCCCAGGGCCGCAGCGACGCGCGCGAGGCGCGGGCGGCGCTGGAGGCCGCGCGCGGGCGCTGCCTGGCGGTGCTCGAGGCGCAATGGGACCGCGTCGCCGCAGGCAGCGGGCCCTGCGACGAGGCCGCCCTGCGCGAGGCCTCGCTGGCCTGGGCCGCGGCGGCGCGTGCCGCGGTCGATGCCGCCTACCCCCTGTGCGGCCTGCGCGCCGCCGACGCCGCCAGCGACCTGAACCGCGCCTGGCGCGATTTCCACACCGGCGCGCAGCACGCGATGCTGGCGCCCTGAGCCGCGCCCGGCGGGGCTGACACAAGGCGGCGGCGTCTTGCATCCGCTTACGCCCGGATGGGCGATTCCCTCCGCAGGATGTGGCGGAGAGCTTGCTGTCCGCGATGAATCCTCCCGCTGCGCATGGCCAATCCTGGACGGTGCGCGCCGTCCTGCTCGCCCTGGTCCTGGCCTGCCTCCTGCCCGGCGTGCTCGGCGCCGCCGCCCTGTTCGCCTGGCAATACCGGCAGGCGCGCACCCAGCTGGCCCAGACCACGGTGCTCACCGCGCGGGCCATGGCGCAGGCGGTCGACCACCACCTGCTCAAGGTCCTGGCCGTGGGCCAGGCCCTGTCCACCTCCGCCGCCCTGGCCGCCGGCGACCTGGGCCACTTCCATGCGGAGGCGCGGGCCACCATCGACCGGGTCGGCCTGGGCACCACCGTGGTCCTGCGGGACGAGGCCGGCCGGCAACTGCTCAACACGCTGGTCGATTACGGCCGCTCCCTGGAGGTGGCGCCGCGGCCCGACCAGGTGAAGCAGGTGTTCGCGACCGGGCAGCCGGTGATCTCGGACCTGTTCACCGGCGCCGTCCTGCGCCGCCCCATCATGAGCGTGGACGTGCCGGTGTTCGTCGGCGGCCGGGTGCGCTACGCGCTCAGCGTGGGCGTGGTGCCCTCGCAATTCAATGCCCTGCTGCGGGAGCAGGAGCTGCCCGCCGACTGGGTGGCCGGCATCATGGACCGCCAGGGCGTGCTCGCCGGGCGAACCCGGGCGGCGGACCGCTTCGTCGGCACGCCGGCCTCGCCCTCGGTGCGCGCGCACATGCGCGAGCGGCCCGAGGGCGCGGGCGAGGCCTTCACCGCGGAAGGCGAGCTGGCGCTCCTGTTCTACAGCCGGGCCCCGGTGAGCGGCTGGACGGTGGCCATCGGCATTCCCCGGGCCGAGGCCGACGCCGTCTTCGCCCGCACCTCGTCCCTCATCGCGGCGGGCGTGGCCGCCATGTTCGCCCTCAGCGCCGTACTGGCCTGGTGGATCGGGGGCCAGATCGTGCGCTGCTTCGAGGCCCTGCAGGCCGCCGCCGCCGACCTGGGCGCGGGCCGCCCGCCGGTGCTGCCGTCCCTGCCCGTGGCCGAGGCGGCGCAGGCTGCCCAGGGGCTGGGGGAGGCGGCGCTGCTGCTGGAGCGGCGGCGCCAGACCCTGCAGGAGAACGCCCAGCGCAAGGACGAATTCATCGCCGTCCTGGCCCACGAGCTGCGCAACCCGCTGGCGCCGGTGCGCACCGCGGTCGAGATCCTGCGCCGCGATGCCACGGCCGACGCGCGCCAGCGCCGGGCCCTGGAGATCCTGGAGCGGCAGGTGGCGCACATGGCCCGCCTGGTCGACGACCTGCTGGATGTCTCGCGCATCGCCCGCGGCAAGATGGCGCTGAACTTCCAGCCCTGCGACCTCGCCGCCATTGCCCGCCAGACGGCCGAGGACTACCGCCGCAGTGTGGAGGCCGCCGGCCTGCGCCTGGCGGTGGACGCCGGGCCCGCGCCGCTGTGGGTCGAGGGCGACCCGGTGCGGCTGGCGCAGATGGTGGGCAACCTCCTGAACAACGCGACCCGCTTCACCGACCCCGGCGGCCAGGTGGAGGTGCGCGCCGGCGAGGGCGGCGCGCACGGCGAGGCGGCCGAGGTCTGCGTGAGCGACACCGGCATCGGCCTCTCCGCGCCGATGCTGGAGCGGCTGTTCGACGCCTTCGGCCAGGCCGACCAGGACCTGGCCCGCAGCAAGGGCGGGCTCGGCCTGGGGCTGGCGCTGACGCGCGGGCTGGCGCAGCTGCATGGCGGCACGGTGCTGGCGCACAGCGAGGGGGAGGGCCGGGGCGCGCGCTTCACGCTGCGCCTGCCCAAGGGGGTGGCCCCGGCGCCGGACCCGGGGCCGGCAGCCGGCGCCGCGCCGGCCTTGCCGGGCGCGCGGCGCATCCTGGTGATCGAGGACAACGAGGATGCGGCCCAGACCCTGGCCGACCTGCTGGCCCTGGGCGGGCATGCGGTGCGGGTGGCGGCCACCGGCGAGGCCGGCATCGCCGCCGCGCGCGAGTTCCGGCCGCAGGTGGTGATCTCCGACATCGGCCTGGCCGGCGCGCTGGACGGCTACGCCGTGGCGCGCGCCCTGCGGGCCGAGCCGGCGCTCCCGGGCCTGCGGCTGGTGGCCCTCTCGGGCTATGCCGATGCCCGGGCCCGCGAGCGCTCCCGCGCCGCCGGCTTCGACCTGCATCTGGCCAAGCCGGCCGACATGGCCACGCTCCAGCGGGCCATCGAGGACGGGTGATCAGTCTGCCGGTGTGCCGGCCGGGCCGGCTTCGACGACGGCGTCAGCTCCCCGCGCGCCGGGGCAGCAGCACCGAGGTGATGGCCACCATCATCAGGCCGACGGCGGCCCAGTCCTGCCAGTGCAGCACCTCGCCCAGGGCCAGCGCGCCGCTGAACACGCCGAGCACCGGGATCAGCATCACGCTCAGCGTCGAGGCCACCGGGGGCAGGGAGCGGGCCAGGTAGAACCAGGTAGCCTGGGCGAAGCCGAAGATCACCACCGCGTTGTAGCCGATGGCCCACTGCACCGGCACCGAGGGCAGCGCCCAGGGCCAGGGCTCGAACAGCAGCGACAGCCCGGTCATGACCGCGGCGGTGAGGGTCGTCATCCAGAACGAGATGGCCAGGATGGGGGCCTCGATGCGGGTGCGCCGCAGCAGCTGCGTGCCCAGCGCCCAGGTCGCGGCGGCGAACAGTGCCAGCAGCACGAAGCCGGGCTTGCCGGCCAGGCCGGTGAACTCGTGCCACAGCAGCAGCACCACGCCCAGGGCGGCCGCGCCCACGCCGGTCCAGCCGCGCCGCGACAGCGCGGTGCCGAACACCAGGGCGCCGACCACCGCCGAGAAAATCGGCATGGTGTAGCCCAGGATCGCGGCCCGGCCCGAGGACAGGTTGCGCACCGCCAGCATGATGCAGGCGTGCCAGATGAACATGTTGAAGGTGGCCAGCACCACCAGCTCGGGCCAGTGCCGGCGCGGGATGCGCAGGGGCACCTTCATCGCCGCCATCGCCGCGGCCAGCACCGGCAGGCCGGCCCACATCGACAGCATCCGGAAGGTCAGGGGCGGGTAGCCGGTGGCGCCAACCTTCATCACCGGCCAGTTCAGGCCCCAGGTCAGGGTCAGCAGGGCCAGCAGCACGAGCTGGAAACGGGAGAAGGCATGCATGGCGGCGATTGTGGCCGGACCGGGATCCGGGGGCGCTTCGTACAATCCGGGGATGACTTTCCTCGAGATGCTGCAGGACGCCCAGCGCCGCAACCAGTCGATGCTGTGCGTGGGGCTGGACCCGGAGCCCGCGCGCTTTCCCGGCGCCCTGAAGGGCGATGCCTCGCGCATCTACGACTTCTGCGCCCGCATCGCCGACGCCACCGCCGACCTGGCCATCGCCTTCAAGCCGCAGATCGCGTATTTCGCCGCCTACCGCGCCGAGGACCAGCTGGAAAAGCTGATGCAGCACCTGCGCCGCAACATCCCCCATGTGCCGGTGATCCTGGACGCCAAGCGCGGCGACATCGGCTCGACCGCGGAGCAGTACGCCAAGGAAGCCTTCGAGCGCTACGACGCCGACGCGGTGACGCTCTCGCCCTTCATGGGGTTCGACTCGGTGCAGCCGTACCTGAAGTACCCCGGCAAGGGCGCCTTCCTCCTGTGCCGAACCTCGAACCCGGGCGGTGACGACCTGCAAAGCCAGCGCCTGTCCTCGGTGCCCGGCGAGCCGCTGCTGTACGAACACGTGGCGCGCCTGGCCCAGGGCCCGTGGAACCTCAATGGCCAGCTCGGGCTGGTGGTCGGCGCCACCTACCCCGCCGAGATCGAACGCGTGCGCCAGGTCGCACCCACCGTGCCCCTGCTGATTCCCGGCGTGGGCGCTCAGGGTGGCGATGCGGTGGCCACCGTCAAGGCGGGCTGGCGCGCGGATGCGCCGATCGCGGTGAATTCCTCGCGCGCCATCCTCTACGCCTCCTCCGGCGACGACTTCGCCGAGGCCGCCCGCCGCGAGGCCACGAAGACGCGCGACCTGCTGCAGTCCGCGCGGGGCTGAGGCCCCCTGGCCTTCAGGCGTAGGCTCGGCCGCCGAAGATCGCGGTGCCCACGCGCACCATCGTGCTGCCGGCGGCGATGGCCGCCTCGAGGTCGCCCGTCATGCCCATGGACAGCGTGTCCAGCGGCAGGCCGGCCCGGCGCAGTTCTTCGAACAGCGCGCGGGTGCGGCCATGCACGGCGCGCTGCGCCTCGAAGCCCTCCACCGGCTCGGGGATGGCCATGAGCCCGCGCAGGCGCAGGTTCGGCAGCCGCGCCACCTCGCGCGCCAGGGCCAGCGCCTCGCCCGGGGCGACGCCGGACTTGTTGGCGCCGCCGTCGATGTTCACCTGCACGCACACGTTCAGCGGCGCCAGGCCCTCGGGCCGCTGCTCCGACAGGCGCTGCGCGATCTTCAGGCGGTCCACCGTGTGGGCCCACTGGAAATGCGTGG
This sequence comes from Ramlibacter sp. MAHUQ-53, assembly GCF_052600055.1. NCBI lineage: Bacteria > Pseudomonadati > Pseudomonadota > Betaproteobacteria > Burkholderiales > Comamonadaceae > Ramlibacter > Ramlibacter sp. MAHUQ-53. Next base: position 32,972 of record NZ_JBQWTS010000012.1, on the reverse strand, counting down.
CCACCAGGCGGGTCTTGTTGCTCTGGATCGGGCCGATGCAGTGCCACTCCAGGGGCAGGTCGGCCAGCAGGGCCATCTTCTCGACGGCCTCCTGCAGGTAGTTCTCGCCGAAGGCGACCTGGCCGCAGGCCGCCGCCTCGCGCACGGCGCCCGCGCCGAAGGTCTTGGAGACCGCCAGCAGCGTGACTTCCTCGACGCCGCGTTGCGCGTTTGCACATGCCGCGGCGATTCGCGCCCGCACTTGTTGAACCCGCTGAGGAATAGTAGTCATAATGGTTCAGCGCAGTACGAGTGACGGGACATTTCGTGGATATTACCCAGCTGCTGGCCTTCAGCGTCAAGAACAAAGCCTCCGACCTCCACCTCTCGGCCGGCCTGCCGCCGATGATCCGCGTGCACGGGGACGTGCGCCGCATCAACGTCGAAGCGCTGGACCACAAGCAGGTCCACGCCATGGTGTACGACATCATGAACGACACCCAGCGCAAGCACTACGAGGAGTTCCTCGAGTGCGACTTCTCCTTCGAGATCGAAGGCCTGGCGCGCTTCCGTGTCAACGCGTTCAACCAGAATCGCGGCGCGGCCGCCGTGTTCCGCACCATCCCTTCCAAGATCCTCACGCTGGAGCAGCTCAACACCCCGCGCATCTTCGCGGACCTCGCGCTCAAGCCGCGCGGCCTGGTGCTGGTGACCGGCCCCACCGGCTCGGGCAAGAGCACCACGCTGGCGGCGATGATCAACCACCTCAACGAGTCCGAGTACGGGCACATCCTCACCGTGGAGGACCCGATCGAATTCGTCCATGACTCCAAGAAGTGCCTGGTGAACCAGCGCGAGGTGGGGGGCATGACGCTGTCCTTCGCCGCCGCGCTGCGCTCGGCCCTGCGCGAGGACCCGGACGCGATCCTGGTGGGCGAGATGCGTGACCTGGAGACCATCCGCCTGGCCATGACCGCCGCGGAGACCGGCCACCTGGTGTTCGCGACCCTGCACACCTCCAGCGCCGCCAAGACCATCGACCGGATCATCGACGTCTTCCCTGCCGAGGAGAAGGAGATGGTGCGCGCCATGCTCTCCGAGTCGCTGGTGGCGGTGGTCTCGCAGACCCTGTGCAAGCTCAAGGACGGCTCGGGCCGCGTCGCGGCGCACGAGATCATGATCGGCACCGCCGCCATCCGCAACCTGATCCGCGAGAACAAGATCGCGCAGATGTACTCCTCGATCCAGACCGGCAGCGCCTACGGCATGCAGACCCTGGACCAGTGCCTGGCCGACCTGGTCAAGCGCAACGTGATCAGTTCCGCCGAGGCGCGCGCCAAGGCCAAGCAACCCGAGAACTTCCCCGGCTGACGCCGGACAGCGAGGCACCTGGATGAAAAGCGTGTTCGGCCTCCTGCGGCGGGCCCATCCCACCCCGGCGAGCGACAGCAACGACTCGCTGCTGTTCTCCACCGCGTTCGTCGAGCAGGGGCTGGACCCGTCCATGCTCATTCCCTGGGACGCCCGAGCGGTGGAGGTCGGCGCCAAGCGCCTGTCGTCCTCGCAGGGCGCGCGCATGCTGCACGCGCTGTGGGGCAAGGACCGGTTCATGAGCCGCCTCTCGCCCGACGCCATCGCCCGCATGGACCGCTTCTTCGAGTACGCCGTGGTGCCGGCCGACCGGGACATCATCCGCCAGGACGAATACAGCAACTTCATGGTGGTCCTGCTTTCGGGCAGCGTCGCCATCGACCGCATCCAGCCCTGGGGCGAGCATGTGCGCCTGGCCGAGGCCCGGCCCGGCGACATCCTGGGCGAGATGTCCCTCCTCGACAGCGGCATGCGCTTCTCGCACTGCGTCACCCTGACCGAGTGCGAGGTCGCGGTGCTCGACGCCCCCGCGCTCGACGAGATGATGGCCGGCGACCCGATGCTCGCCGCCAGCCTGGTCGGCCTGCTGGCGCGCAAGCTCTCGCTGCGATTGCGCGCCATCACCGCCCGCGTCAGCGACCTCGGCGGGGCAGGCGGCGCGCGCTGAGGCGCCGCCCCCGCATGGAGAACCGCTCATGGAACGCGATCAGGCCAGCAAGTTCATCAACGACCTGCTCAAGCTGATGGTCAGCCGCGGCGGCAGCGACCTGTTCATCACCGGCGACTTCCCCCCGGCGATCAAGGTCGACGGCAAGGTCACCAAGGTCTCGCCGCAGCCGCTCAACGCCGGCCACACGCTGGCCCTGGCGCGCGCCATCATGAACGACCGCCAGGCCGCGGAGTTCGAGCGCACCAAGGAGTGCAACTTCGCCATCGCGCCGGCGGGCATCGGCCGCTTCCGCGTCAACGCCTTCGTGCAGCAGGGCAAGGTCGGCCTGGTGCTGCGGGTGATCCCGCAGACGCTGCCCACCCTCGACGGCCTGGCCATGCCGCCGGTGCTCAAGGACGTGGTCATGTCCAAGCGGGGCCTGAGCATCCTGGTGGGCGCCACCGGCTCGGGCAAGAGCACCACGCTGGCCGCCATGGTCGACTGGCGCAACGAGAACTCCTTCGGCCACATCATCACCATCGAGGACCCGGTGGAGTTCGTGCACCCGCACAAGAACTGCGTGGTCACGCAGCGCGAGGTGGGGCTCGACACCGACAGCTGGGAGGCCGCCCTGAAGAATGCCCTGCGCCAGGCGCCGGACGTGATCCTCATGGGCGAGATCCGCGACCGCGAGACCATGGAGCACGCCATCGCCTTCGCCGAGACCGGGCACCTGTGCATGGCCACGCTGCACGCCAACAGCGCCAACCAGGCGCTGGACCGCGTCATCAACTTCTTCCCCGAGGAGCGCCGCGCGCAGCTGCTGATGGACCTGTCCCTGAACCTGCGGGCCATGGTCTGCCAGCGCCTGGTGCCGCGCCAGGACGGCAAGGGCCGGCAGGCGGCGGTGGAGATCATGCTCAACTCGCCCCTGGTGTCCGACCTGATCTTCAAGGGCGAGGTCGCCGGCCTCAAGGACATCATGAAGAAGAGCCGCAACCTGGGCATGCAGACCTTCGACCAGGCGCTGTTCGAGCTGTTCGAGGCCAACGTCATCTCCTACGAGGACGCCCTGCGCAACGCCGACTCGGTCAACGACCTGCGCCTGACCATCAAGCTCAATAGCCAGCGCGCCAAGTCGCAGGACCTCTCCGAGGGCACCGAGCACCTGGCGATCGTCTGAGCGACCGCGGGCGCCGCGCGGCTCCCGCGCGCCTCCTAGAATCCGCCGATCCCCCACACACAAGACAGGAGACGGCGTGAGCAGCACCAACCCCAAGACCTACGAATCCACCCCCTCGCGAAAGGTCGCCTTCCTCGGCCTGGGCGTGATGGGGCTGCCGATGGCGGGCCACCTGGCCCTGGCCGGCCACCAGGTCACGGTCTACAACCGCAGCGCCGCCAAGGCCCAGGCCTGGCAGGCCGAGTTCAAGGGCAGCACCGCGCCCACCCCGCGCGAGGCCGCCGCCGGCTGCGACTTCGTCTTCTGCTGCGTCGGCAATGACGACGACCTGCGCTCGGTCGTCCTCGGCCCGGACGGCGCCTTCGCCGGGATGAAGCCCGGCGCCACCTTCGTCGACCACACCACCGCCTCGGCCGACGTGGCCCGCGAGCTGTACGCCAAGGCCCGCGAGCTGGGCCTGCACTTCGTCGACGCCCCGGTCTCCGGCGGCCAGGCCGGTGCCCAGAACGGCCTGCTCACCGTCATGTGCGGCGGCGACGCCGCGGCCTTCGAGGCGGCCCGCCCGGTGGCGATGGCCTTTTCGCGCGCCTTCACCCACCTGGGCGGCGCCGGCAGCGGCCAGCTCGCCAAGATGGTCAACCAGATCTGCATCGCGGGCCTGGTGCAGGGCCTGTCCGAGGCCATCGCCTTCGGCCAGAAGGCCGGCCTGGACATGGTCCAGGTGCTGGAGGTGATCGGCAAGGGCGCGGCCCAGAGCTGGCAGATGGACAACCGCGGCAAGTCCATGGTGGCCGACCAGTTCGACTTCGGCTTCGCCGTCGACTGGATGCGCAAGGACCTCGGCCTGGTGCTGGACGAGGCCAAGCGCAACGGCGCGCGCCTGCCCGTCACCGCCCTGGTGGACCAGTTCTACGCCGACGTGCAGGCCGCCGGCGGCAACCGCTGGGACACCTCCAGCCTGATCACCCGCCTGCGCTGAACGCACGGGCCGCGCCTGGCGCGCCGCAATGAAGAAGGCCGGGGCCCTCGCGGGTCCCGGCCTTCGTGTCGTGTGCGGCCTGCGCTTACTGCGGCCTGGAGGCGCCGCCCGCGGGCTTGGCCGGCGGCGGCTCGATGCGGGCCAGTTCTTCCTCGGTGAGGATCTCGAAGACCCGCACCACGCGCTGCGCGCCGCCGATGCCGCGCGCGATCTGGGTGGCGCGGTCGGCCTCGCGCTGGGTCACGCGGCCCATGAGGAAGATGGTGCCGCGCTCGGTCACCACCTTGAAGGCCGGGGAGGACAGGTCACGCGCATCGACCAGGGAGGCGCGCATCTTGCCGGAGATCAGGGCGTCGTTGGAGCGCTGGCTCAGGGAGGTGGGCGCCATGATGGCCAGCTCGTTGACCACCGTGCGCACGTTGTCCAGGCCGGCCACGATCTGCTCGGCGCGGGCCTTGGCGGCTTCGTCCGGCACCTCGCCGGTGAGCAGCACCTGGCGGTTATAGCTGGTCACGTTGATGTGGGCGCGGCTGCCCAGCGCGTCGCGCAGGCGCGAGCCGGCGCGCAGCTCGATGGTTTCGTCCTCCAGTTGCGCGCCGGAGGAGCGGCGGTCCACCGCTACCAGGCCGGTGAGGGCGGCGCCGCCCACCACCAGGGGCGCGCAGGCGGACAGGCCGCCCGCGAGGGCGGCGGCGGCCAGGGTGGCCAGCAGGAGGCGGTTCAGGGATTTCACGGGCTTCATGCAGAGGGTTCCTGGTCTCCGAGCAGTTGGGCGTCGACGCCATCGCACAGGCAATGGATCGTCAGGAGGTGCACCTCCTGGATGCGGGCCGTGCGCTCGTGCGGCACGCAGATGTGGACATCGGTCTCGCGCAGGGCCTGGGCCATCCGGCCGCCGCCGCGGCCGGTGAGGGCCACCACGGTCATCTCGCGCTCGTGCGCCGCTTCGACCGCGGCCAGCACGTTGGCCGAGTTGCCGCTGGTGGAGATCGCCAGCAGCACGTCGCCGGCCTGGCCGAGGGCGCGCACCTGCTTGGAGAAGATCTGGTTGAAGTCGTAGTCGTTGCCGACGGCGGTGAGGATGGAGCTGTCGGTGGTCAGCGCGATGGCGCCCAGCTCCGGGCGCTCGCGCTCGAAGCGGCCGACGAACTCCGCGGCGAAGTGCTGCGCGTCGGCGGCGGAGCCGCCGTTGCCGCAGGCCAGCACCTTGCCCCCGCTGGTCACGCAGGCCAGCACCGCCTGGATGGCCGCGGCGATGGGCTTGGTCAGCGTCTGGGCCGCTTGGTATTTCAGGTCGGCGCTGTCGATGAAATGCTGTTGAATGCGTTGTTCGAGCATGGCCGGGGATGATACCCGCCGGCCTTTTTCCCCGGGCCGCAACATCCGCTCACGAATCCGCCCGCGCCGGCGCCGGCGCCCGCGTCCGTGTCCGCCACCGGCATCCCGGGCACCTGTGGTCTGCGCCTTCAGCCCGCGTCGAAGGCGGCGCGCAGCCAGTCGATGCGGGGCCCGTCGACGGCCACCACGTCGAAGCGGCAGGGCGGCGGCGCCGGCAGCCGCAGCAGGAAGTGGCGCGCCGCGAACACGATGCGCCGGCGCTTGGCGGCCCCCACGCTGGCCGCCGCGCCGCCGAAGGCGCGGCTGGCGCGGGCGCGCACCTCGACGAAGACCAGGGTGCCGTCGGCTTCACGCATCACCAGGTCGACCTCGCCGCCGCCCCGGCCCGGGGTTCGATAATTGCGCTGCACCAGCCGCAGGCCCGCGGCGGCCAGGTGGGCCAGCGCGCGCGCCTCGGCGGCGTCGCCGGCCTGCTTGGTCGTGGCCTGGGCCGTGCGGCCCGACTCCCTCCCCAGGAATTTCATGAGCGCTTCCTTCCTCCCTGCCCTGAAGGCCGCCCGCGAGGCGGCCGGCGCGCAGCATTACCCGCCGGGGGCACTCTACGTGGTGGCCACCCCGATCGGCAACCTCGCCGACATCAGCCTGCGCGCCCTGCACGTGCTGGAGACGGTCGACGCCATCGCCTGCGAGGACACCCGCCACACCCAGCAGCTGCTGCGGGCCCTGGGCCTGGAGCGGCCCGCCGGCGGGCTGATCCCGCTGCACCAGCACAACGAGGCCGAGGCCGCGCAGCAGGTGGTGCGCCGCCTGCAGGCGGGCGAGCGGGTGGCCTATGCCAGCGATGCCGGCACGCCGGCGGTGAGCGACCCGGGCGCGCGCCTGGTCGCCGCGGTGCGCGAGGCCGGCCTGCGCGTGGTGCCGCTGCCCGGTGCCAGCAGCGTCACCGCCGTCCTCAGCGTGGCCGGCGCGTGGAGCGGCGAGGCCGCCTTCGTCTTCGGCGGCTTCCTGCCGGCCAAGGCCGGCGAGCGCGCGCAGGCGGTGCAGGCCCTGGCGCAGGAGTCGCGCGCGGTGGTGCTGCTGGAGGCGCCGCACCGCATCGGCGACCTGGCGGCGGCGCTGGCCGCCCTGGGGCCGCGCCCGGTGACCGTGGGGCGCGAGCTGACCAAGCAGTTCGAGCAGGTGGAGACCGTGCCCTGCGAGGCCCTGGCCGGCTGGCTGACGGCCGACCCGCAGCGCAGCCGGGGCGAATTCGCGCTGGTGCTGCACCCCTGGGCGCAGGCCAGGGCCCGCGACGAGGGCGAGGCCCTGCTGGCCCTGCTGCTCAAGGAGCTGCCGGTGAAGGCAGCGGTGCGCATCGCCGCCGAAGCCAGCGGGGGCTCGCGCAATGCGCTGTACGAGGCGGCGCTGCGGATGAAGGGCGAAGCGGCAGACTGAGGCCTGGCCGGCCGCCTCGGACCGCCTCGGACCGCCTCAGACCGCCTCAGACCGCCTCAGACCGCCAGCGGGTCCACGTCCACCGCCCACCGCAGCAACCCGGGCACGCGCAGCCCCTGCAGCACCGGCTGCCAGGCCTGCAGGAACCGCTGCAGCGCCGGCCGCGATCCGCTTTCCACCAGCAGCTGCGCGCGTTCCACGTTGGCCACGCGCTGCACCGCCATCGGCACGGCGGAATACAGCATCACCTGCCCCGTGGGGTCCAGCCCCTCGGCGGCCTCGCGCGCGGCCTCCAGGAAGGCCTGCGCGGCCTCCTGCGTGCGCGCCTCGGCCCGCACCAGCGCCTGGTAGGCGAACGGCGGCATGCCGGCGGCCGTCCGGTCCTTGAGCTGGGCGGCGGCGAAGGCGGGGTAGTCGTGCCGGCGAAGCGCGTCGAACAGCGGGTGCTGCGGGTGCCAGGTCTGCACCCACATCTGGCTGGCGCCGGCCTGCGCCGCGTCGCGTCCGGCCCGTCCTGCCGCCTGCATCAGCAGGGCGAACAGCCGTTCCGGCGCCCGGAAGTCGCTGGAGAACAGCGCGGTGTCGGGGTTGATCGCTGCCACCAGGGTGATGCGGCGGAAGTCGTGGCCCTTGGTGATCATCTGCGTGCCCACCAGCACGTCCACCTCGCCCGCATGCACCTGGGCCAGCTGGGCCTCCAGCGAGCCCTTGCCGCGCGTGGTGTCGGCGTCCATGCGCGCCACCCGCGCCGGCCGGCCGCCCTGCGACAGCAGCTGCGCGATGTGCTCCTCCAGCTGCTCGGTGCCCTTGCCCAGGGGAGCGATGTCCACGTTGCCGCAGCCCGGGCAGGCGCGCGGCACGCGCTCGGTGAAGCCGCAGTGGTGGCAGCGCAAGGTGCGGTCGGCCTTGTGGAAGACGCGGAAGGTACTGCAGTGGGGGCAGTCACTCTTCCAGTCGCAGGCGGTGCAGGCCAGCACCGGCGAGTAGCCGCGCCGGTTCAGGAAGACCAGGGACTGCTCGCCGCGCGCGATGCGCTCCTGGATCGCCTCCACCAGCGCCGGCGCCAGCAGCGTCTTCTTCGGCTGCAGGTTCATGTCCACCAGCCGCACGCGGGGCAGGGCGCCGGCGCCCACCCGCTCGGGCATCTCCAGGCGCTGGTAGCGGCCGGCCTCGCAGGCCTGCCAGCTCTCCAGCGAGGGCGTGGCCGAGCCGAGCAGCACCTGCGCCGGCTCGAGCCGGGCGCGCAGCACCGCCAGGTCGCGCGCGGAGTAGCGGGCCCCCTCCTGCTGCTTGTAGCTGGGGTCGTGCTCCTCGTCGACGACGATCAGCTTCAGGTGCGGCAGCGAGGCGAACACCGCCATGCGCGTGCCCAGCACGATGCGCGCGCTGCCGGCATGCGCCGCCAGCCAGCCCTTGAGGCGCTGCGCCGGCGTGAGGCCGCTGTGCATCGGCACCACCCGGGACTCGCCGAAGCGCTCGGTGAAGCGCGCCATCAGCTGGGGCGTGAGGTTGATCTCCGGCACCATGACCAGGGCCTGGGCCTGCGGGTCGGCCTCCAGCAGGCGCTGCACCGCATGCAGGTAGACCTCGGTCTTGCCGCTGCCGGTGGCGCCGAACAGGAGGAACGGCCCCGGCCCGGCGGCCATGCGCGCCAGGGCGGCCTGCTGCTGCGCGGTGAGGGCCGGCGCCGCCGCCGGCGGCGGCGCCTCGCCAGCCTCGCCGGCGCGGCGCTTGAGGCGGCGGGCCAGCTGGGTCGAGTCCAGGTCGCGCAGCTGCGGGGGCAGGGCGGCCAGGGCCACCTCGCCGACGCCGCGCTGGTAATAGCCGGCGGCGAAGTCCACCAGCCGGCGCCAGGCGGCGGACAGCGGTGCCAGCCCCTCCAGCACCCCGGCGACGGGCTTTTCCGCCACGCCCTCGGGCAGCGGCTCATCGGCCGGGCCATGGTCCCAGACCACGCCCAGCACCTCGCGCCGGCCCAGCGGCACCCGCACCAGGGTGCCCGGCGGCAGGGGCGTTTCGCTGCACCAGCTCAGGGGGCCGCGCAGGCCGCTGTGGGCCGGCGTGGCGACGACGATGGACAGCCGGTGCGCCATGGGAGGGCGGTTCAAGTTAGGTGCGCAACTTCCGTTGAAACATAGGAATCTGCCTTAAGTCGTTGAATCCCAAGGCCTTTTCCAGACGTCCCTGATTTCTGTGGATAACTTTGTTGATAGAGCCCCGGACACCGCCCGGGACCCTAGTGAAATCAAGGGTTTGGCTAGGATGCCCAGAAAAACGGCAGACATCGAAGCCTATATGAATCAACAACTTACGAGGGGTAGATCGTTGGTTGGGGTGACCGGGCGACCGGGAACTATTGCGTGCGTCGGGGCCCGGTTTTTGTGCATAAGTCAAGCCGCCGAGACCCGTTCCGGGGCACTTTGTCGAGTCAGGGAATGCCCCGATGGCGGCTGCGGCCCTCAAGCCTGTACGGACAAGCGCATGCGCCGCGAGTGGCGGTGCACGGCCTCGACCAGGGCGCTCACATGCTCCGGCGGCGTGTGCTGGCTGATGCCATGGCCCAGGTTGAAGATGTGGCTGGGGCCGGTGCCCGGGCCGGTGTGCGGGGCGCCGAAGCTCTCGAGCACGCGGATGGCCTCGGCCTGCACCGTCTCGGGCGGGGCGAACAGCACGTTCGGGTCCAGGTTGCCCTGCAGGGCCTTGGTGTCGCCGACCGCGGCGCGGGCGCGGCCGAGGTTGACCGTCCAGTCCAGGCCGAGCACGTCGCAATCGAGCTTGCCCATTTCCTCCAGCCACAGGCCGCCCCCCTTGGTGAAGACGATGCGCGGGATGGTCGCGCCGTCGTGGGTGCGCTTGAGCTTGGCCAGCACGCGGGCGGTGTAGGCCAGGCTGAACTCCTGGAAGCGCCCGTCCGCCAGCACGCCGCCCCAGCTGTCGAAGATCATCACGGCCTGCGCGCCGGCGTCGATCTGCGCGTTCAGGTAGGTGGCCACCGCGTCGGCGTTCACCGACAGGATTCGGTGCATCAGGTCGGGCCGCGAATACATCATCGTCTTGACCAGGCGATAGTCGTCCGAGCCCGCGCCCTCGACCATGTAGCAGGCCAGTGTCCAGGGGCTGCCGGAGAAGCCGATCAGGGGCACGCGGCCCAGGAGCGCCTGGCGGATCGAGGTGACGGCGTCGAACACGTAGCGCAGCTTGTCCATGTCGGGCACGGCCAGCGCGTTGACCGCGGCCTCGTCGCGCACCGGCGAGGCGAAGCGCGGGCCCTCGCCCAGCGCGAAGCTCAGGCCCAGTCCCATCGCGTCGGGCACGGTGAGGATGTCGGAGAACAGGATGGCCGCGTCCAGCGGGTAGCGGTCCAGCGGCTGCAGCGTGACTTCGGTGGCGTAGTCGACGTTCGTCGCCAGGCCCATGAAGCTGCCGGCCTTGGCGCGCGTCGCGCGGTACTCGGGCAGGTAGCGGCCCGCCTGACGCATCAGCCACAGGGGCGTGTGGTCGGTGGCCTGCCGCAGGCAGGCGCGCAGGAACTGGTCGTTGCGAAGCGGAGCGAAAGTCATCCCGCGATTGTCGCAGGGCGCCATCGCGCGACCTTGCGCTTCGTCACGCCCCGCCCAGCCACATGGGCGCGCCGAAACTCCTTAAGCTGCCGTCCTCCGGTCTCCTCCAAGGAGCGTCCCGTGGACCTGGCGTACCCGCGCCCCCAGCTGCAGCGCGCCGACTGGCTTTCGCTCGACGGCCCCTGGCGCTTTCGCTTCGACGATGCCTGCGCCCTGCGCCACCCCGCCGACATCGACCACTGGCCGCTCGAGATCCTGGTGCCGTTCCCGCCCGAGTCGCGGGCCAGCGGCATCGGCGACACCGGCTTCCACCGCGCCTGCTGGTACCAGCGCGAGTTCACGCTGGCGCCCGACGGTGGCCGCGCGATGCTGCGTTTCGGCGCGGTCGACTACCAGGCACGCGTGTGGGTCAATGGCGCGCTGGCCGCCGTCCACGAGGGCGGTCACACGCCCTTCGGCGCCGACATCACCGACCTGCTCGATCCCGGCGGCCATCAGGTCGTGACCGTGCGCGCCGAGGACGATCCGCACGACCTCACCAAGCCGCGCGGCAAGCAGGACTGGCAGCTCGAGCCGCACGCCCTGTGGTACCCCCGCACCACCGGCATCTGGCAGACGGTGTGGGTGGAGCGTGTGCCGCGCACCTACGTCGACAAGATCCGCTGGACACCGCGGGTGGAGGGCTTCGCCATCGGCTTCGAGGCCCGCGTCGCGGGCGACCTGGCCGGCGACCTCGCGATCGAGCTGCACCTGGCGCTGGAGGGTCGCACGCTGGCCCGCGACCGCTACCGCGTGGTGGACGGCGAGGTCGACCGCTTCATCGTGCTGTCCGACCCCGGCATCGACGACTTCCGCAACGAGCTGCTGTGGAGCCCCGAACGACCGACCCTGATCGATGCCGAGGTGCGCCTGTTCGACGGCGACCGGGTCGTCGACCAGTTCCGTTCGTACACCGCGCTGCGCTCGGTCGGCACGCTGCGTGACCGCTTCATGCTCAATGGCCGGCCCTACCTGCTGCGGCTGGTGCTGGACCAGGGCTACTGGCCCGACACCCTGCTGGCCGCCCCCAGCGACGAGGCGCTGCGTCGCGACGTCGAGCTGGTCAAGGCCATGGGCTTCAACGGCGTGCGCAAGCACCAGAAGATCGAGAACCCGCGCTACCTGTACTGGGCCGACCGGCTCGGCCTGGTGGTGTGGGAGGAGATGCCCTCGGCCTACCGCTTCACCCGCACCGCCATCAAGCGCACCATCCGCGAGTGGGCCGAGGCCATCGACCGCGACTACTCGCATCCCTGCGTGGTGGTGTGGGTGCCGTTCAACGAATCCTGGGGCGTGCCGGACCTGGCCTCGCTCCAGAGCCACCGGCACGCGGTCGAGGCGATGTACCACCTCACGCGCACGCTGGACATGACGCGCCCGGTGATCGGCAACGACGGCTGGGAGTCCAGCGCCACGGACATCATCGGCATCCACGACTACGACGCCAACACCGCGCACATGCGCCAGCGCTATGGCAGCGAGATCGAGCCCGAGCAGCTGTTCGACCGGCGCCGACCGGGCGGCCGCGTCCTCACCCTGGAGGGCTATCCGCACCGCGGGCAGCCGATCATGCTCACCGAGTTCGGCGGTATCGCCTTCGACCCGCAGCCCGGTGCGCGCCGCACCTGGGGCTACACCCGCGCCGGCGATGCCGGCGCCTTCGCCGCGCTGTACGAGGAGCTGCTGGACACGGTGATCCACACCGCGCTGTTCAGCGGCTTCTGCTACACGCAGTTCACCGACACCTTCCAGGAAGCCAACGGCCTGCTCACCGCCGACCGCCAGCCCAAGATCCCGCTGGAGCGGGTGCGGGCCGTCACCAGCCGCTCACGCACCTACATCCCGGGCGGGGTCTGAGCCCGGAGGACGGCGCATGGCGGTGCGCGACTCAGAGCGAGGCGAGCAGGGCGCGCACGTCGCCCGCCGAGAGGATCTCGGAGAGCACCACCGGCGCCCGGCCCGGAACGTGCAGCACGTACACCGGCACGCCGCTGCGCCCCAGGGCGGCCAGTGCGGCGGTGATGGCGGGGTCGCGGCGGGTCCAGTCGGCCCGCAGCAGGGCGACGCGGCGCTGGTCGAGGTCGGCCAGCACCGCCGGGTCGGACAGCGTGGTCTTCTTGTTGTACTGGCAGGTCACGCACCAGGCGGCGGTGAAGTCGACGAACACCGGCCGGCCCTCGGCCTGCAGCGCGCGCACGCGCTCGGCCGACCAGGGCTGCCAGCGCGCGCCCTCGGCGCCTGCGGCGGCGCCCGTGGCCGGCGCCGGCTCGACGCGGGTCACGTACGGCCCCAGGCCCCAGGCCAGCGCGGCGAGGCTGGCGGCGGCGATGGCGCCGACGACCCAGCGCGTGCGCCCGGCCAGGGTGACCGCCCACACGGCCAGCGCCAGCGCCACCAGCAGCGCCAGCAGCGCACCGGCGCCGTCGATGCCGCTTTGCTGGCCCAGCACCCACACCAGCCACACCACGGTGGCGAACATCGGGAAGGCCATGAAGCGGCGGAAGGTGTCCATCCAGGCGCCGGGCCGGGGCAGCAGGCGCGCTGCGGCAGGCACCCAGCTCGCGGCGAGGTAGGGCAGGGCCATGCCGGCGCCCAGGGCGGCGAACACCGTCAGCGCCTGCGCCGCGGGCAAGGCGATCGCCAGGCCCAGCGAGGCGCCCATGAAGGGCGCGGTGCAGGGGGAGGCCACCGCCACCGCCAGCACGCCGGAGAGGAAGGCGTCGGCCACCGGGTGGCGCGCCTGCAGGCCGGCCAGGCGCGAGGGCAGCATCGCGCCGAACTCGAAGACGCCGGCCAGGTTCAGGCCGATCACCGTGAACAGCGCCGCCAGGGTGGCGACCATCGCGGGCGACTGCAGCTGGAAGCCCCAGCCCAGTTGCTCGCCGGCCGCGCGCAGCCCCAGCATCAGCGCGCCCAGCGCGAGGAAGGAGGCCAGCACGCCGGCGGTGTAGGCCAGGCCGGCGAGGCGGTGGCCGCGGGTGTCGCCGGCGTGGCGGGCGAAGCCCACCACCTTGATCGCCAGCACCGGGAACACGCAGGGCATGAGGTTCAGGATCAGCCCGCCCACCAGGGCGCCGAGCAGGGCGGCGAGCAGCGAGGGCGGCGGACCCGCCGGGGTGGCCGCCGCATTGCGCGCGAGGGCCTCCTGCAGCGCGGGCGAGACGCCGGCCGCCTGGGCCACCGGCGGCCAGGCGCCGGCGACCGCCAGCTCGGTGCGCCAGGCGCGCGCGCCGTCGGCCACCACCACGGCCAGCCGCCCGGGGCTGTCGGCGCGCATCGGCGAGAGCGGGAGGTCGGCCGTCCAGGCGGCGCCCTGCCAGGCCTGGGTCCAGGCGCCGGCCGGTTCGACGATGGCGTTGGCCTCGGGGTAGACCTCGAGCCTGCGGCCCTGCGCGTCGGCCGGCAGGCCGGGCACCGTGACCTTCAGCCGGCCGCCCTCGACTCGCGCGGCGCCGGCGGCGGCGAGGGCCCGGGGGCGCGCGTCCCAGGCGGCCTGGAAGGCGGCCGCCTGCAGCGCGGTGCTGCCACGCAGCGGCACCCTGAGGGCGAACTCGCCCTCTTCGGGGATGCACTCCTTGCGGCACACCAGCCAGCTGGCCTTGAGCCTCACCTCCAGGTCCTGCGCCAGCGGGGCGGGGCGGAAGCCGGCGTCCACCGTCACCGGCACGGGCAGCAGCACGGTGCCCTCGTAGCCATAGTTGGCGAGGTTGCCGATCGGGATCTTCTTCGGCGTGGGCCAGTCGATCTCGCCCGCAGCCAGCCCTGGCGGCAGGGTCCACTGCAGCGAGGTTGCCAGGCCGGAGTCGCCGGGATTCTTCCAGTAGGTGTGCCACTCGGGCTGGTGGGCGATGCGCAGGCCCAGCCACAGGGGCTTGCCGGGGGCCACGCCCTCGGGCGCATGGGCCACCAGCTCGGCGCGCACCCGCTCGGTCGTCACCTCGGACCGGGCGAGGCCCTGGGCCGCCGCGGGCCCGGCCCACGCGCCCAGGCCGGCGAGGAGTGCGGCCAGCATGAAACGGATCAACGTCATGGGCGGGATTGTCCCCGCTCGTGCGACGTGCCGCCGGGTGACGCCCGGCTGACGGCAGCCCGCCCCGGGGCTTTCGGCGCAGGCGGCGGCGCCTTATCCTCCGCGCCCGGCGAAAAAGAGGTCTTTGGTTCTACCGTGTGTCGTCGGCGCCCGCGCAGACCCCACACGCACCTTCCGCAGAGGACGCCATGAAAACCACCCCCACGCCCCCGACGCAAGCCAACGCTCCCGCCTCGTCTTCCTCCACCACCACCACTTCGACTCCCCGGGTCTCGCCGCAAGTTCGCGTCGGCGGCCCCTCGGCGGGCGGGTCCTCGCCCGCCCTTCCTCCTGCCCTTGCCGGTGCCCGGGTCTCGCAGGCCGAGGCCCCGTCCAGCTGGTTCAGGACCCTGGCCCGCGCGGCCGCCACGTTCGCGAACGACCTGGAGGACATGCTGTTCCCCGTCCACCTGCTGCGCGCTTGCGGGGCGCAGCCGCTGACGCCGGCCCGGCCGGCCTGCGGGGATGGCAAGTCGGTCACGGCGGCGCCGGAGGTCCGGCGGGGCGGGGCCGCGGTCGCGGCCAGGAAGCAGCTGGCCACCTGGTGTGCCAAGAACCCGGCCGCCTCCCTCGGGGACCGCGCCGCCCTGTTCACCGATGCCAAGACCCAGGGCCTGCGCGATACCGTTGCCCGGGTGATTCACGCCGATTGCGGCGAGACGCTGCGCGCCATCGCCCACCGCTGCGTGGCGGCCGTGGCCGGGCCGGCGAAGGCCGCGGCCGAGAAAAACAGGCCCCTGTCGAAGGGCGCGCTCCAGAACCTGCTCGTGCAAGCCTTCCGCGCCGGATTCGGGGAGGTCGCGCAGAAAGGCATCGGCTCACCCGAGCTCTGGAAGTTCATGCTGGACGTGAGCACCCAGGTCAGAAAATGGGAGTCGCGCACCGGCCGCGGCGACATGGCGGCCGCCCACGTGGTGCCCAATCTCCTGATGGCGGCCGGCCTGGCCGCTGCCGCCCGTGACCTGGCCGCCTCCGCCTCGCCAGCGGAAAGGCGGCTCTACGAGACCCTGGTGGAACTCACGCCCGCACTGGCGGGCGCCACCCACGTGATGGAAGACCCGACGGTCGAAATGCAGGCCGCTCTCGAGGTCACCCATGCCTCATCCGACGTGATGGCGTACTGCGCTCGCCTGCTGGTCGCCGCCGACGTCGAGGAGCGGCGCAAGCTGGGCGACTCCAAGGCCCAGGGTGGGGCCCGGCCGGAGGCGGCTGCTGGCCAGCCGGGTCGGCCTGGCACCCCGTCCACGACCCTGGAGCACCCGGAGCCCTCCCGGACGGATTTCCTGACCTCGGCCGCCGCCGAGCTCGACGACTGACCCTTCACGCCGGCAGCGGCAGCGCGGTCTTGTAGCGAACCTGCTTGAGCGCGAAGCTGGAGCGGATCTTCTCCACCCCCGGGATGGGGGTGAGCTGGTTCAGGATCAGGCGCTCGAGCGCCCCCATGTCGGCGATGGCGACCCGGATCAGGTAGTCGCTGTCACCCGTCATCAGGTAGCACTCCATCACTTCCTCCAGCTCCCCGATGCGGCGCTCGAACTCCGCCAGCGCCGCCTTCGACTGCTCCTTCAGGCTGATCGAGATGAACACCGACAGCCCCAGCCCCAGCGCCTTCGGGTCGGCCAGTGCCACGTAGCGCTGGATCACGCCGGCCGCCTCGAGCGCCTTGACCCGCGCCAGGCAGGGCGAGGGCGACAGGTGGACCCGCCGGGCCAGCTCCACGTTGGTGAGGGAGCTGTCGTCCTGGAGCTGGGCCAGGATTCTGAGGTCTATCGTGTCGAGTTGCATTCGGTGCTGCGTGAGGTCTGTTTCTTGGCAGTTTATGCTGCCAAAGGCGTCTGTCGGGCTCATTTCGGAATGGAATTTTCCGGCGCCTTGCCTACAGTGCCTAGGCACTGGAGCCCGTTTCATGACCGACCACAGCATCGCCCGCTTCCTCGCCGCCCCGGGGACCGACATCGACCCCGCCGAGACCGCCGAATGGCGTGACGCCTTCCTCGCCCTGGTCGCCACCGAAGGCCCCGAACGGGCCCGCTTCATCCTCGACCAGCTCGCCATCCTGGCCCGCGACCCGCGCGTGGGCTGGTCCCCCGAGCTGGTCACGCCCTACGTCAACACCATTCCCGTGGACAAGCAGCCGGTCTTCCCCGGCGACCTCGCCATCGAGGAGCGGCTGGCCTCCCTCATGCGCTGGAACGCGCTGGCCATGGTGGCGCGGGCCAATGCCGCCTACGGCGAGCTGGGCGGCCACATCGCCAGCTACGCCAGCGCGGCGGACCTGTTCGAGGTCGGCTTCAACCACTTCTTCCGCGCCCGCAACGCGCAGCAGGGGGGCGACCTGGTCTTCTTCCAGCCGCACAGCGCGCCCGGCGTCTATGCCCGCGCCTTCATGGAAGGCCGCCTCACCGAGAACGACCTGGCCCACTACCGCCAGGAGATCACCGCCCCCGCCGCCGGCGCGCGCGGCCTCTCCAGCTACCCGCACCCGTGGCTGATGCCGGACTTCTGGCAGTTCCCCACCGGCTCGATGGGCATCGGCCCCATCAGCTCCATCTACCAGGCCCGCTTCATGCGGTACCTCACCCACCGCAACCTGTTGAACTGCGAAGGCCGCAAGGTCTGGGGCGTGTTCGGCGACGGCGAGATGGACGAGCCCGAGAGCATGAGCGCCCTCACCCTGGCCTCGCGCGAGAAGCTGGACAACCTGGTCTGGGTGGTGAACTGCAACCTGCAGCGCCTCGACGGCCCGGTCCGCGGCAACGGCCGCATCGTCGACGAGCTCGAGAAACTGTTCCGCGGCGCCGGCTGGAACGTCATCAAGCTGCTCTGGGGCAGCGACTGGGACGGCCTGTTCGCCCGCGATGCCGACGGCGCCCTGGTGCGCGCCTTCGCCGACACGGTGGACGGCCAGATGCAGACCTTCGCCGCCAAGGACGGCCGCTTCAACCGCGACCACTTCTTCAACCAGAACGAGGCCCTCGCCCGCCTGGCCCAGGGCATGACGGACGAACAGATCGACCGCCTCAAGCGCGGCGGCCATGACCTGGTGAAGGTGCATGCTGCCTACGCCGCGGCCGCGGCCCACCGGGGCCAGCCCACCGTGATCCTGGCCCACACCAAGAAGGGCTACGGCATGGGCACGGCCGGCCAGGGCCGCATGACCACCCACAGCCAGAAGAAGCTGGACGAGGCCGCCCTGATCGAATTCCGCAACCGCTTCAACCTGCCCCTCACCGACGCCCAGGCCGTGGGCCTGGAGTTCGCCAAGCCCGCCGAGGGCAGCCCCGAGGCGACCTACCTGCATGCGCGCCGCGCCGAACTCGGCGGCTACCTGCCGCAGCGCCACACCGAGTGCCCGCAGCTGCCGGTGCCCGAGGTCGCCAGCTACGCGCAGTTCGCGCTGCAGGCCGACGGCAAGGAAATGTCCACCACCATGGCCTTCGTGCGCCTCCTGGGCAACCTGCTGAAGGACAAGGCGCTCGGCCCGCGCATCGTCCCCATCGTCGCCGACGAGGCTCGCACCTTCGGCATGGCCAACCTGTTCAAGCAGGTCGGCATCTATTCGAGCGTCGGCCAGCGCTACGAGCCCGAGGACATCGGCTCGGTGCTCTCGTACCGCGAAGCCCTCGACGGCCAGATCCTGGAGGAGGGCATCAGCGAGGCCGGCGCCATCGCCAGCTGGACGGCCGCCGCCACCAGCTACAGCGTGCACGGCGTGCCGATGCTGCCGTTCTACATCTACTACTCGATGTTCGGCTTCCAGCGCATCGGCGATGCGATCTGGGCCGCCGCCGACCAGCGCGCCCGCGGCTTCCTGCTCGGCGCCACTTCGGGCCGCACCACGCTGGGCGGCGAGGGCCTGCAGCACCAGGACGGCAGCAGCCACCTGGTGGCCGCCACCATCCCGAACTGCAAGGCCTACGACCCGGCCTTCGCCGGCGAGATGGCGGTGCTGGTGGACCAGGGCATGCGCGAGATGCTGGTGGAGCAGCAGGACGTCTTCTACTACCTCACGCTGATGAACGAGAACTACGCGCAACCCGACCTCCCGGCCGGCGCGCGCGAGGGCGTGATCCGCGGCGCCTACCGCTTCGCCACCTACGGCGAGGGCGCGCCGCGCATCACGCTCCTGGGCTCGGGCGCCATCCTCACCGAGGTGATCCAGGCGGCGCAGCAGCTCGCCGCCGAGGGCATCGCCAGCGAGGTGGTCAGCGTCACCAGCTGGAGCGAGCTGGCGCGTGACGGCATCCACTGCGAGCAGCGCGCGATCCGCGGCGAGGCCCGCACCACGCCCTGGATCCGCTCGCTGCTGGCGGGCGGCCAGGGACCCATCGTCGCCGCCACCGACTACGTGCGCGCCGTGCCCGAGCAGGTGCGCGCCCACCTGCCGGAGGGCC
Organism: Ramlibacter sp. MAHUQ-53; assembly: GCF_052600055.1. Lineage (NCBI taxonomy): Bacteria > Pseudomonadati > Pseudomonadota > Betaproteobacteria > Burkholderiales > Comamonadaceae > Ramlibacter > Ramlibacter sp. MAHUQ-53. Next base: position 13,977 of record NZ_JBQWTS010000012.1, on the reverse strand, counting down.
GCCGCTTCCTCACCCTGGGCACCGACGGCTTCGGCCGCAGCGACACGCGCGCCGCGCTGCGCGCCTTCTTCGGGGTGGATGCCGCGCACATCGCCCGCGCCGCGCGCCACACCCTCGCCGCCTGATCCCCTCTCTTCCCGGCCCTCCCGCGCGGGGAAGGGCCGGGGCGGGGGCCGGGCGCGCCCGCCCGGCCCGAGGCACTAAGATCCGCCCCATGCCCACCCGCACCCGCTTCTGGTCCGACCTCACCACCCGCGAGTTCGCGCAGCGCCAGTCCAGCGGCGTGGCCGGGCGCACCGTCGCCGTGCTGCCCGTGGCCGCCACCGAGCAGCATGGACCGCACCTGCCGGTGAGCGTGGACCAGACCCTGGTCGACGGCATCGTCGCCGCCTGCCTGCCGCACCTGCCCGCGGACCTCGAGGCGCTGTTCCTGCCCACGCAGGCGGTGGGACGCAGCCCCGAGCACATTCGCTTCCCGGGCACCCTCACGCTCTCGGCCGAAACCCTGATCCGCCTGTGGACCGAGATCGGCGAGTCGGTGGCGCGCGCCGGCGTGCGCAAGCTGGTGCTGCTCAACTCGCACGGCGGCCAGGTCAGCGTGATGGACATCGTCGCGCGCGACCTGCGCACCCGCTGCGACCTGATCGTCTACAGCGTCAACTGGTACGACCTGCCGCTGGGGGACGACATCAACGCCCTGTTCCCGCCGGGCGAGCACCGCTTCGGCATCCACGGCGGCGACATCGAGACCTCGATGATGCTGGCGCTGCGTGCGCAGCACGTGGACATGACCCGCGCCCAGGACTTCCGCTCCACCTCGCAGGACCGCGCCGCCACCTACGCCATCCTCGGCAACGGCCGCAGCGCCAAGCTCGGTTGGCAGATGCAGGACTACAACCCGCAGGGCGCCGCCGGCAATGCCGCCGCCGCCAGCGCGGACAAGGGCCGCGCCGTGGTCCAGGCCGCGGGCCGGGCCTTCGCGCAGCTGCTGCAGGAGGTGGCGCAGCTGCCGCTGTCCACCCTCAGCGACCGTCCGCAGTTCCCCGACTGAGCGCCCCGCGGGGCTTCGCCGGTCGCTGGCTGGGCGCCCGCCCCGTCCTACGCCAGCTTGCGAGGCCGGGAGGCCGGGATCCGCGCCCGGCGTGCCTAGAGTGGCGCGGTTGCCAGCGAAGGAGCGCACGATGACTGCAGTCGCCGATGTCATGACCCGGGGGGTTCGCAGCATGAGCCCCGACGACACCCTGGTGAAGGCCGCCCAGGCCATGGAGGAACTCAACGTGGGCGCGATCCCGGTGTGCGACGGCGACCGGCTCGTGGGCATGGTCACCGACCGCGACATCGTCGTACGCGGCGTGGCCCAGGACCTGGACCTCAGGAACTGCCGCCTCTCCGAGATCATGAGCGGGCATGTGCGCACCGTGCGCGAAAGCGACGAGGTCAACGACGTGCTGTCCGAGATGGCCAGCTGCCAGATCCGGCGCATGCCGGTGGTGGACGCGCAGGACCACCTGGTCGGCATCATTTCGCTGGGTGACATTGCCACCAAGAGCCCGGGCGAGCAGGGCGACGTCGCCCTGTCCCTGGGCGACATCTCCACGCCGGCCGAGCCTGACCGCTCGCACCAGTCGCAGGCCAGCGGGTCGCAGGGCGGCGGGTCCTCCAGGTCACAGACGCAGTCGGGTTGACGCGTCGGTCGGCGCGGGGCTGGCCCGGCTCCTGCTTGTCCGTGGCAAGACAAGCAGGTACCCCCGAGCCCCCGATGACCCCGAAAGAACCGAAGCCGCCGCTTCCCCCCTTCACCGCCGAGACCGCCGCGCGCAAGGTGCGCATGGCGGAGGACGCATGGAACTCCCGCGACCCGGCCCGGGTGGTGCAGGTCTACACCGAGGACACCCGCTGGCGCAATCGCGCCGAATTCCCGGCGGGCCGCGAGCAGGTTCGCCAGTTCCTCGAGCGCAAATGGGCCCGGGAGCTGGACTACCGCCTGATCAAGGAGCTGTGGGCCTTCACCGGCAACCGCATCGCGGTGCGCTTCGCCTACGAGTGGCATGACGACTCCGGCCAGTGGTTCCGCAGCTATGGCAACGAGAACTGGGAGTTCGATGCCGACGGCTTGATGCAGCGCCGCTTCGCCAGCATCAACGACCTGCCGATCGCCGCCGGGGAGCGCCTGTTCCACTGGCCGCTCGGCCGCCGGCCCGACGACCATCCCGGCCTCGGCGACCTGGGGCTGTGACGGTCATGCCCGCGACCTTGCAGGTCTCGCAGGCCGCGCCGCCCGCGTCCGTGGCCGACCCGCTGTGGCAGCACCAGCTCGGGCTGCTGCTCGCGTCCACCGGGGAGGGCATCTTCGGCATCGACCTGGGCGGGCACTGCATGTTCATCAACCGCGCCGCCGCCGAGATGCTGGGGTGGGAGGCGCCGCAGGTGCTCGGTCGCAACATGCACGACCTCACCCACCACTCGCACGAGGACGGCTCCCCGTACCTCGATACCGACTGCCCCATCTTCAACGCTTTTCGCCGCGGCCTGCCCTGTCGCATCGACACCGAGGTGTTCTGGCGCCGTGACGGCACGGCGTTCCCGGTGGAGTACTCCAGCTACCCCATCCTCGACGGCGAGGAGGTACGCGGCGCCGTCATCACCTTCGTCGACATCACCGACCGCAAGCGCGCCGCCGACGCCCTGCACCGCGCCAAGGCCGAACTCGAGCAGCGCGTGGCCGAGCGCACGCGCGAGCTGTCGCAGGCCCTGGCCCGCCAGCGCGAACTGGCTGCCTGGTCGGAGTCGGTGCGGGAGGAGGAGCGCACCCGCATCGCGCGCGAGGTGCACGACGAACTGGGCAGCCTGCTGGTGGCCCTCAAGATGGACGTGAACTGGCTGGACAAGCGCCTGGCCGAGCTCGGCGACGGCGAGCCGCAGCTGCGCCTGCGCTGCAAGTGCCAGCGCATGGGGCGGCTGATCGAGGACGCCGTCGACAACGTGGGACGCATCATCACCGACCTGCGCCCCAGCATCCTCGACCACCAGGGCCTGTGGGCCGCGCTCGAGTGGCAGGCCCACGAGTTCGTGCAGTCCGCCGAGCTCGCCCTGGACTGGGCCATGCCCGAGGCCGCCGGCTTGCCCGACCTTCCCGAGCCGCAGGCGATGGCGGTGTTCCGTATCTTCCAGGAGATGCTCAGTAACGTCGGCCGGCATGCGCAGGCGCGCCGCGTCGCCATCACGATCGCCGTCGGCGAGGCCTTGCGCATCACCGTGCGCGACGACGGCCGCGGCGCGCCGCCCGAGGCCTTCGAGGCGGCCACCGCCTATGGCGTCATGGGCATGCGCGAGCGCGCCGGCCACTTCGGTGGCCGCCTGGCCATCGACAGCGCGCCCGGCCGGGGCGCCGCCTTCACCCTCACCATGCCCCTGACCCATGACTGACCCGATCCGCGTCCTCATCGGCGACGACCACCGCATCGTGCGCGAAGGCCTCAAGCAGCTGTTGTCCGACGCGCCCGAGGTGGTGGTGCGGGCCGAGGCCATCGATGGCAACCAGGTCCTCGCCGAGGTCGCCACCCTGGGCGGCCCCGAGGGGCTGGACATCGTGCTGCTGGACATCGCCCTGCCCGGTCGCGACGGCCTCGACGTCCTGCAGGCGCTGCGCCGGGAGTGGCCGCGCCTGCCGGTGCTGATGCTCTCCACCTACCCCGAGCGCCAGTACGCGGTGCGCTGCATCAAGCTGGGAGCGGCCGGCTACCTCAATAAGAGCGCCGATGCCGACGACATGGTCGCGGCCGTGCGCAAGGTGGCGGCTGGCGGCGTGTACGTGACGCCAGCCACTGCCGAGGCCCTGGCCACCGCGGTGGGCAGCGCAGGCACCCGGTTGGGGCCCGAGGCGCTCTCGCACCGTGAGCATCAAGTATTCAGGCTCCTCATTTCGGGGCATACCGTGAGCGAAATCGGTGCGCAGCTCCAGCTGGCGCCCAACACGGTGAGCACCTACCGCGCGCGCATCCTGGAAAAGACCGGCACCAAGAACGACGTGGAGCTGGCGCTGTACGCCGAAAGGCATGGCCGCACCGCCGGCGTGTAGGGCCGCCCCTACACGCCCTCGACGCGGCGTCGACGATCTGCATCTGCCTGGCCTGGGCGGGCCCGAACAGGCTTGGCGCTTGCAAGGCATCGGCATCTTCAAGAGAGGAGGTGCCCACGATGCCCGAACACCACGATGCCTACGATGCCGACCGCCCCCTGATGCTGCGCTGCGCCTGCGGCCAGGACCATGCGCCCGGCGAGCATGACGCCGCCACCCGCGCGGCCCTGAGCGAGGAGGAGGCCTCGCGCAACTTCATCGAGGCCGCCCTCGTCAAGGCGCTGTTCCCGGTGGACAGCGTGCGCCGCGGCTTCCTCAAGGCCGTGGGCGCAGGCACCGCGCGGGCGGCCATTGCCTCGGTGCTGCCGGTGGCCTCGCTGCAGGCCATGGCGCAGGACAAGGGCACGCCCGAGAAGCGGGACCTGAAGGTGGGCTTCATCGCCATCACCTGCGCCTCGCCGCTGATCATGGCCGACCCCCTGGGCTTCTACAAAAAGGAAGGCCTCAACGTCCAGTTGATGAAGACCGCGGGCTGGGCCCTGATCCGCGACAAGATGATCAACAAGGAGCATGACGCGAGCCACTTCCTCTCGCCCATGCCGATCGCCATGAGCATGGGCCTGGGCTCGAGCCAGGTGCCGATGAATGTGGCCAGCATCCAGAACACCAACGGCCAGGCGATCACGCTGCACGTCAAGCACAAGGACAAGCGCGACCCGAAGCAGTGGAAGGGCCTGAAGTTCGCCGTGCCCTTCGAGTACAGCATGCACAACTTCCTGCTGCGGTACTACCTGGCGGAGAACGGCCTGAACCCCGACACCGACGTCCAGATCCGCGTGACCCCGCCGCCGGAGATGGTGGCCAACCTGCGCGCCGGCAACATCGACGGCTTCCTCGGCCCGGACCCGTTCAACCAGCGCGCGGTGTACGACGAGGTCGGCTTCATCCACATCCTGTCCAAGGAGATCTGGGACGGCCACCCGTGCTGCGCCTTCGGCGTGAGCGACGAGTTCATCAAGCAGAACCCGAACAGCTTCGCCGCCCTGTACCGCGCGGTGCTCACCGCCTCCCACATGGCCAGCCAGCCCAAGGACCGCGAGCTGATCGCCAAGGTGATCGCGCCGGCCCAGTACCTGAACCAGCCCGAGGCGGTGTTGAACCAGGTCCTCACCGGCAAGTTCGCCGACGGCCTGGGCAACATCCGCAACGTGCCCGATCGCGCCAACTTCGACCCGGTGCCCTGGCAAAGCATGGCGGTGTGGATGCTCACGCAGATGAAGCGCTGGGGCTACATCAAGGGCGACGTCAACTACCGGCAGATCGCCGAGAAGATCTTCCTGCTCACCGACGCCAAGAAGTACATGGCCCAGGCCGGCTTCAAGCCGCCGGAGGGCGCCTACCGCAAGTTCAAGGTCATGGGCCGCGAGTTCGATCCGGCCAAGCCCGAGGACTACGTCAAGAGCTTCCCGATCCACAAGATGGCCTGACGCATGAAGACGCTGAAATTCAAGGCCACCCTGGTCTCGCTGCTGCTGCTCGCGGCCCTCCTGGGGATCTGGCATGTGGCGACCCTGCCGGCCGGCGGCTCCGCCGCCAGCACCGCGGGCATGACGGCCGAACAGGTCGAGTACCTGAAGATGATGGGCAAGGACCCGGGGGCGCAGAAGTCCACCGGCTTTCCCACCGTCGGCCAGGTCGCGGTCGCCATCGGCAAGCAGCTGGCCGACCCGTTCTACGACAACGGCCCCAATGACAAGGGCATCGCCATCCAGCTGGGGCACTCGCTGGGCCGCGTCGGCCTGGGCTTCCTGTGCGCGGTGCTGGTGGCCGTGCCGCTGGGCTTCGTGATCGGCATGTCGCCGCTGCTGCATCGCGCGCTCGACCCCTTCATCCAGGTGCTCAAGCCGATCTCGCCGCTGGCGTGGATGCCGCTGGCGCTCTACACGATCAAGGACTCGTCCATCTCCGGCGTGTTCGTGATCTTCATCTGCTCGGTGTGGCCGATGTTGATCAACACCGCCTTCGGCGTGGCCTCGGTCAAGCGCGAGTGGCTGAACGTGGCCCGCACGCTGGAGGTCACGCCCCTGCGCAAGGCCTTCCTGGTGATCCTGCCGGCCGCGGCGCCCACCATCCTCACCGGCATGCGCATCTCCATGGGCATCGCCTGGCTGGTGATCGTGGCCGCCGAGATGCTGGTGGGCGGCACGGGCATCGGCTACTTCGTCTGGAACGAGTGGAACAACCTGTCGCTGACCCACGTGATCTTCGCCGTCCTGGTGATCGGCGTGGTCGGGATGCTGCTGGACCTGGCGTTTGCACGCCTGCAGAAGTGGGTGACCTATGTGGAGTGAAGAACGCATGAACCAAGCCGCGCCTGCCGCCCCGGCGTCCGCGCCGGCCTTCCTCAAGATCGAGGGCCTGGCCAAGACCTATGTCCCGGGCAAGCCGGTGTTCTCCGGCGTCTCCTTCGACATCGCCCGCGGCGAGTTCGTCTGCATCATCGGCCACTCGGGCTGCGGCAAGACCACCATCCTGAACGTCCTCGCCGGCCTCGACGAGGCCAGCGAAGGCCTGGTCTTCATGGACGGCCGCGAAGTCTCCGGCCCCAGCCTGGAGCGCGGCGTCGTCTTCCAGGGCCATGCCCTGATGCCCTGGCTCACGGTGCGCCGCAACGTCGCCTTCGCGGTGCAATCGCGCTGGCCCGAATGGACCCGCGAGCAGGTCGATGCCCAGGTGGAGAAGTTCGTGTCCATGGTCGGCCTGCCCCACGCCATCGACAAGAAGCCCTCGCAGCTGTCCGGCGGCATGAAGCAGCGTGTGGGCATCGCCCGGGCCTTCTCCATCCAGCCGAAGATGCTGCTGCTCGACGAGCCTTTCGGCGCGCTGGACGCCCTCACGCGCGGCACGATCCAGGACGAGCTCATGGCCATCGTGCGCGAGACCCAGCAGACCGTCTTCATGATCACGCACGACGTGGACGAGGCCATCCTCCTGGCCGACCGCATCGTCCTCATGACCAATGGCGCCGAAACCGCCGGCGGCTATGTCCCCGGCGGCATCGCCGAGATCGTCGCCAACCCGCTGCCGCGCGAGCGCACCCGCGCGGGCCTGCACCACCTGCCCGGCTACTACGAGCTGCGCAATCACATCGTCGATTTCCTCGTCTCCCGCGCCCGCGCGGGCGGCGGCCACTGAAAAACAACCAAGGAGCCAACGCACATGAACCGCAACGACATCACTGAAAAGATCATCGCCACCAAGGTGTCCAAGGGCATCACGTGGGAGTCCGTGGCCAAGAAGGTCGGCCAGTCCAAGGAGTGGACCACCGCCCTGTGCCTGGGCCAGATGACCGCCACCGCCGCCCAGGCCAAGGTCCTGGGCAAGATCTTCGGCCTCACCGCCGACGAGCAGAAGTGGCTGCAGGTCGTCCCCTACAAGGGCTCGCTGCCCACGCAGGTGCCGACCGACCCGCTGATCTACCGCTGGTACGAGATCGTCAGCGTCTACGGCACCACCATCAAGGAGCTGATTCACGAGGAGTTCGGCGACGGCATCATGAGTGCGATCGACTTCTCCATGGACATCGTGCGCCAGCCCGATCCGAAGGGCGACCGCGTCAACGTGGTCCTCTCGGGCAAGTTCCTCCCGTACAAGACCTATTGAGCGTCGCGTCCCCGCATGCCGGGATAATCCTGGCATGCGCATCGAGACCCTCCAGCAACGCCTGCGCGCCCTCCAGGCGCTGCCGCGCCACGAGCAGCGCGTGCTGCGCCTGTGGTCGCAGGCCCTGCCGCAGGACCAGGGCGCGCGGCGGCTGGAGACCTTCATGCCGCGGCCGCTGCTCGAGGCGCTCCCGGACATCGAGCGCGAGCTCGAGGGGCTGGCCCGCATCCAGTCCATCCACCCTGGCAGCGACGGCTCCGAGCGCCTGCTCGTGGCGCTGGCCGACGGCCAGGCCGTCGAGAGCGTGCTGCTGCCCCGCGACGGCCTGTGCGTGTCGACCCAGGTGGGCTGCGCTGTCGGCTGCGTCTTCTGCATGACGGGCCGCGAGGGCCTGGTGCGCCAGGTCGGCAGCGCCGAGATCGTGGCCCAGGTCGCCCTGGCGCGGCGCCGGCGGCCGGTGAAGAAGGTGGTCTTCATGGGCATGGGCGAGCCCGCCCACAACCTGGACAACGTGCTCGAGGCCATCGACCTGCTCGGCACCGTCGGCAACATCGGCCACAAGAGCCTGGTCTTTTCCACCGTGGGCGACGAGCGCGTGTTCGAGCGCCTGCCGCAGGGACGGGTGAAGCCGGCGCTGGCGCTGTCCCTGCACACCACCAAGGCCGACCTGCGCGCCGAGATCCTGCCGCGCGCCCCGCGCATCGACCCGCGGGACCTGGTGGAGGCCGGCGAGCGCTACGCGCGCGCCACCGGCTACCCGATCCAGTACCAGTGGACGCTGATCGAGGGCCTGAACGACGGCGACGATGAACTCGACGCCATCGTGCAGCTGCTGAAGGGGAAGTACGCGGTGATGAACATGATCCCGTTCAACACCGTCGAGGGGCTCGATTTCCAGCGCCCCTCGTGGGAGAAGGCCGCCGCCATCGCCCGCCACCTCCATCGGCGCGGCGTGCTGACCAAGCTGAGGCAGTCGGCCGGCCAGGATGTCGAGGGGGGCTGCGGCCAATTGCGGGCCCGCGCGGCGCGGCCGGCGGGCCGGGTCATCCCGGTGCTGCCTGCGGCGCCCGCCGCAGGCTGACCGGGGGCGCCAGCCTCAGCGGCTGCCGCCGGACTTCGTCGAGCGGTTGTTCTGGCTGCGGGCCTGGCCGCCCTTGCGGCCCGCCTCGCGGGCCTCCTCGGAACTGAACTCGTGGGCCGTGCCCTTCTCGTGGGCCGCGCGGCCGCCCTGGCTGGCGATCTCGCGCTGGCGTTGCGGGTCCATCGAGGCGAAGCCGCGGTTCGAGCCGCCCTTGCTGCTGCCGGGGTTGGATGCCATGGTCGGTACTCCTTGGGAAATGCGAAGAGAAGAATCCATGGCCAGCACCGTGCTGACCATGAAGGCATTGAGTGCTTCGCTCCCCCTGGCGCTCGTCAGGTGGGAAACCAGAGCCTTGTAGGACGAAGGCGCTTGCCTACACGGGCTCGAGTTGCGCGGCGCGCAGGCGTTGCAGCAGCGGGCCGGCTTCGGGCGGCAGGGCCACGCTGCGGTCGTCCGCGCGCAGGCTCTCGAGCAGGCGGCCGATCGCGGTGGCATGGGGCAGCACCGGGCCCAGGAAGCGGGCCTGGTCGCCATGCGCGATCAGCAGCGTCGGGAAGGTTTCGATGTCGACGTCCCCCACCGCGTCGGCCTCGTCCTCGATGTCGACCCACGCGAACGACACGCCCGGGTGCAGTTTGGCCTCGGCGGCGAGGTCCCCGCGCCAGCCGCGGCAGGTGCCGCACCAGTCGGCGCACAGGCAGATCACCTGCCAGTCGCCCGCGGGCGCTTGGGACTTCTCGGTGGCGTGGTGCGTGGTCATGGGTCAGGCCGCAGTGTAGCGGGGGCTCAGGCGGCGCCCGGTGAACCCGCGGCGCCCGGGTCGCTCCAAGGCCTGCCCCACCCCGTCAAGAAGGAGCCGCCATGGCCCGTCGCTACGCCCCACTGGCCCAGCACAAGGTCGAGGAAAACATGCACGAGTTCAAGCGCGGCACGCTGCGAAGCGGCACCGGCGCGAAGGTCACGAACCCCAGGCAGGCCGTGGCCATCGGCCTGTCCGAGGCGCGCAAGGCCGGCGCCAAGGTGCCGCCCGGCCCCGGCAAGCCGCAGGCGCCCAGCCGCCCGCGGACGCCGCGCTGAACGGCCGCTCAGAGCTGCCCGCTCAGAGCCGTACCTGGCCCTCGACGCAGGTCACCGAGTCGCCGCCGACCCAGATCGTGCCGGTGGCGGCGTCTCGGACCACGTGCACGCGCCCGGCGCGTCCCAGCGCCGTGCCCTGGCTCGCCACGTACTGCGCCGGCGCCAGCCCGGCGCCGATCAGCCACTGCGCCATCGCGGCATTCAGGCTGCCGGTCACCGGGTCCTCGGCGATGCCGCCGTGGCCGGGGAAGAAGGCCCGTACCTCGAACGCGCAGTCGCCGTCGTCGCGCGGGGCGACCACGCCGACCTTGCCGCGCGGTCCTGCCACGCCCACGAACAGGCCGGCCAGCACCCCGCCGTCCGGCTTGAGCGCCAGCACCTGCCCGGACGATCGCAGCATCACGCCGCGCCATCCCGGGCCGTTGTCGCACCAGGCGTGGTGCAGGATGTCCGAGCGGGCCACGCCGAGGCCGCGGGCCACCAGGTCCAGGTCGGCCTCGTCCAGCGGGCCGCCGCGCACCAGGGGCGGCGCTGCGAACGCGAGCCGCGCGCCGTCACGGCGCAGCCGGACCAGGCCGACGCCGCACTCCTGCACCACGTACTCGCCCTTCGGCTTGCCGCCGGCCTGCAGCCAGGCGTGGCAGCTGCCGAGGGTGGGGTGGCCGGCGAAGGGCAGCTCTCGCCCGGGGCAGAAGATGCGAAGCCGGTAGTCGGCCTCGGGGTGCGTGGGCGGCAGCACGAACGTGGCCTCGGACAGGTTCGTCCAGTCGGTGAAGCGCTGCATCTCCTCGGTCGACAGGCCGGTGCCATCGAGTACGACGGCCACCGGATTGCCGAGGAACGGGGTCGGCGTGAATACGTCGACCTGCTGGAAGGGGCGAAGGCGCATGGGAGTCCTGCGAGGGGGCGGAGGGCGGGGTCAGACCTGGAGCATCCAGGCCGCCGTGACGACCAGCACCACGGCCAGCACGCGGTTGAACCACAGCAGGCGCCGGCCCTGTGCGAGCCAGGTCCGCAGCAGCGAGCCCGCCAGCGCGTAGGTGAAGTTGCTGCCGAAGGCGTACAGCACCATGAAGGCCGCGACGATCGCCAGGCGCTCCCCCGGGTTGCCCGCGGGCTGCCCGCCGGCGTTGATCACCCAACCCGCGGTCAGCGTCAGCGCCAGCATCCACGCCTTGATATTCACGAACTGCAGCAGCACGCCCTGGCCGAAGGTCACGTGCAGCTTGTGCGCGTCCACCTGCGAGAGCGTCGCCTGGCGTGCCAGGTTGCGGGCGAGCCAGAGCATGTAGCCCACGCCGGCCAGCTTCACGCCCCAGCGCAGCGCCGGCACGCCGGTGACGACCGCGCCCAGGCCCAGCCCGCAGGCCAGGATCAACAGCGCCCAGCCCGTGGGCACGGCCAGGCAGAAGCGCAGGGCGCGGCGCAGGCCGAAGTTGGCGGCCAGCGCGGTGGACAGGGTGGTGTTGGGGCCGGGCGAGAAGGTCATCGCCGAACAGAACACCAGCAGCGCGGTCAGTTCACTGGCATTCATGGATGCGGGCGGGAGGGCGGGGCATGCGCCGCACTGTAGCGGCTCATCGCACCGGCCCGCCTCGGGGGAAGCCCCGGCCGGCCGGGGCAGGGGGGACTGCGGAAGTCGTCAGAGCGCGCCGAGCGCCTCCCAGCGCTCGAGGGCGGCCATGAGCTGGTCCTCGATCTCGGCGCTGCGTGTGGCGAGTTGCGCTGCGCGAGCGCCATCGGTGCTGTAGAGGCTGCCGTCGGCGAGGAGGTCGGTGATCGACTGCTGCTCCTTCTCCAGCGACTCGATCAGGGCCGGCAGGCCCTCGAGTTCACGCTGCTCCTTGTAGCTCAATTTGCGCTTCGCGCCCGGAGCCGCCGAGGTCGCCGCGACCGGGGTCGGTGCCGGCGCGGCGGCCTTGGGGGCGGGCGCCGCGGCCTGGGCAGCCAGGGCCTGGGCGCGGCGCGACTGCGTCAGCCAGTCTTGCACGCCGCCTTCATATTCGCGCCAGCGGCCGTCGCCTTCGAAGGCAATGGTGCTGGTCACCACGTTGTCCAGGAAGCTGCGGTCATGGCTCACGAGGAACACGGTGCCGGCGTAGGTCTGGAGCAGTTCCTCCAGCAGTTCCAGGGTGTCGATGTCCAGGTCGTTCGTGGGTTCGTCCAGCACCAGCACGTTGGCCGGCCGGGCGAACAGGCGCGCCAGCAGCAGGCGGTTGCGTTCACCGCCCGAGAGCGAGCGCACCGGCGAGGCCGCGCGCGCCGGCGAGAACAGGAAGTCGCCCAGGTAGCTCTTGACGTGCTTGCGCTGGTCGCCGATCTCGATCCACTCGCTGCCGGGGCTGATGAAATCTTCCAGCGTCGCGTCCAGGTCCAGCGCGTTGCGCATCTGGTCGAAGTAGGCGACCTGCAGGTTGGCGCCCTGGCGCACCTGGCCCCGGTCCGGCGCCAGCTCGCCCAGGATCATCTTCAGCAGCGTGGTCTTGCCCGCGCCGTTCGGGCCGATCAGGCCCACCTTGTCCCCGCGCAGGATGGTGGCCGTGAAGCCCCGCACGATGGTCCGGTCGCCGAAGGACTTGGAGACATCGGTCAGTTCGGCCACGATCTTTCCGCTCGGAAGCCCGGAGGCCACGTCCAGCTTCACCCGGCCCAGCGCCTCGCGGCGGGCGGCGCGGCTGCGGCGCAACTGCTCCAGCCGGTTGATGCGGCCCTGCGCCCGCGTGCGGCGCGCCTCGACCCCGCGGCGGACCCAGACTTCCTCCTGCGCCAGCAGCTTGTCCGCCTTGGCATTGATCACGGCCTCCTGGGCCAGCTGCTCCTCCTTCAGCGTCTGGTAGCGGCTGAAGTTGCCGGGGTAGGAGCGCAGCTGCCCCCGGTCGAGTTCGACGATCCGCGTGGCGACGCGATCCAGGAACGCCCGGTCGTGGGTGATGGTGACCACGCTGCCCTTGAAATCCAGCAGCAGGTCCTCCAGCCACTCGATGGCGTCCAGGTCCAGGTGGTTGGTGGGCTCGTCCAGCAGCAGCACGTCGGGTCGCGTCACCAGCGCCTGGGCCAATGCCACCCGCTTGCGGGTACCGCCCGAGAGCGTGCCGATGCGCGCCTGGCCGTCGAGGCGCAGCCGGTGCAGGGTTTCCTCCACCCGCTGCTGCCAGTTCCAGCCGTCCTGGGCCTCGATCTGGCGCTGCAGGCTGTCCAGGTCGCCCTGGCCGTGGGTGTACTGCTCGATCAGCGCCAGGACGGGTGCGACGCCCGCGCGGACGGATTCGAAGACGGACGCCTCAGGGTCCAGGTCCGGCTCCTGCGCGACGTAGGCGATCCGCAGGCCTTGCTGGAGCTGCAGCAGCCCGTCGTCCGGCTTTTCGAGCCCCCCCAGGATCTTGAGCAGCGAGGACTTGCCGGCGCCGTTGCGCCCGATGAGCCCCACGCGTTCGCTGGTCTCCAGGGCGAAGTCAGCGTGATCCAGCAGTGGCACATGGCCGAAAGCGAGCTGGGCATTGGAAAGAGTCAGGAGAGCCATGCGGACGCACAAAAAGAGAGGCGGAGTAGGTTATCATCGCGCCCCCTCAGGAACTTCCTGACGGCCGGATCGTCACAATCGATCGCCTGCGGCAACCCTTCTCATGGAGATGTGGGAGCCGCCACTTGAAAAGCGAGAAGTTGCCAGCACTTCCAGTGCCGGGATCCAGCCCGAAAGTTGTGTCATAATCGAGGGCTTCGCTGATTGCGGCGCTTGTTTCCAAGGAGGCGGCGCTGCGGGTGGTGGAGGAAGTCCCTGACTTCTGGGTGGCTCGAAGAAATCTTCAGAAATTTTCGAGTTGCTCGCCGAAGATGAAAAATTCGGTATAGAATCGAGGGCTTCGCTGATCACGGCGCTGAGTTGGAAACGACGAGGCGAACGAGGTTGGCGAGTAGCGAGTCTGGTCGGTAGCGACGAGGCAAGCGACGAAGAAAAGTTTGCCGGTTCTTAAAAAATCGTGCTAGAATTCAAGGCTTCGCTGATCGCAGCGAAGGCGGCAAGAAAGAAGCGGGTTGCTTTGATTTTGCGAAGTGTTCGTTAACAACACACAGCCGATAA
>NZ_JBQWTS010000011.1:0-150172 GCF_052600055.1 Ramlibacter sp. MAHUQ-53 | reverse complement strand
CCAGCCGGTGGCCGCGGCGGCCCGCCCCCAGCCGGAGGCCGCAGCCGCCGCGGGCCGGCCCGCGGCTGAAGCGGCGCCCGTGCTCGCGGTCGCCGCCGAGGTCCAGGGCGCCGCGGCCTCGCCCGCGCGTTGCGGCCCGGTGCCCCAGGCCGGCCTGACCCGGTTCACGCCGCCCGGCGCGATCCGCCCGGCCAACTACGTGCACCTGGAAGCCGCCCGCGAGGTGCCGGTGTGCGTGGTCGACGCCACCGGCAAGCCCACCGCCGCGGTGGTGCAGCCGGGCGAAGGCCTGAGCGTCTACGGCGAGCCGCCCTTCGTGGTCCAGGCATCGCAGTGGAACGAGCTGCGCGTGTTCTTCCAGGGCATGCGCGTGCACCTGGACCCGGCCGCGCCGCCCGTGGCGCTGGCCCTCGACCCGCGCTGAGCCGGAACCGGGCCCGCGCGGACCGGGCAGGCAGTCGCCCGCGCATGACGCGCAGGCCCCGGCTTACCCGGGCAGGAACAGCGACTGCAGGTCGCTGAGGAAGTCGAAGCCCCGCTCCGTGGGCTGCACATGGTCCCCGGCCGGGCCCATGCGCCGCTCCACCAGGCCCTTGGCCTGGGCCTCCTCGAGCGCGCGGCCGATCGCGCTGGGCGGCAGGCCGGTGCGCTCGCTGAAATCGCGCAGCGAGAAACCCTCGCGCAGGCGCAGCGCGTTGAGCATGTACTCGAACGGCAGGTCGGCGCGGGCGACCTCCTCCTCCTGCGCCACGGCATTGCCGGCACGGGCGTTCTCCATGTACAGCTTCGGGTCGCGATAGCGCACCTGCCGCACCACCCGGTGCGCGAACGACAGCTTGCCGTGCGCGCCCGCCCCGATGCCCAGGTAGTCGCCGAACTGCCAGTAGTTCAGGTTGTGCCAGCAGCGGTGGCCGGGCCGCGCATAGGCCGAGACCTCGTACCGCTGCAGGCCGGCGGCCTGGGTCATCTCGGTGATGCGATCGAGCATGGCGTAGGCCGTGTCCTCGGGCGGCAGCGCGGGCGGGAACTTGGCGAAGTAGGTATTCGGCTCGAGCGTGAGGTGGTAGATCGACAGGTGCGGCGGCATCAGCGCCAGGGCCTGGCTCACGTCGGCCTCGAGCTGGGCCAGGGTCTGCCCGGGCAGGGCGTACATCAGGTCCAGGTTGAAGGTGTCGAAGGCGGCCTGGGCCTCCTCGCAGGCGGCGATGGCCTGGGCCCGGTCATGCACCCGGCCCACGGCCTTCAGGTGCGCGTCGTTGAAGCTCTGCACCCCCACCGACAGGCGCGTGACGCCGGCGGCGCGGAAGGCCCGGAAGCGGTCCTTCTCGAAGGTGCCGGGGTTGGCCTCCAGGGTGATCTCGCAGTCGGCCTCCAGCTTCACCCGGGCGCGGATGTCACTGAGCAGCCGGTCGATGCCCGCGGGCGAGAACAGGCTGGGCGTGCCGCCGCCAATGAAGATGCTGTGGACGCCGCGGCCCCACACCAGGGGCAGGGACTGCTCCAGGTCGGCCACCAGGGCGTCGAGGTATTGCTGCTCGGGGAGCTCGCCCGGCTTCATCTCGTGCGAGTTGAAGTCGCAGTAGGGGCACTTGCGCAGGCACCAGGGCAGGTGCACGTACAGCGACAGCGGGGGCAGCGCCCCCAGCTGCAGGGTACCGGGGCGCATGTAGTGCGGCAGGTCCTTCATGGCGTCCTCAGAACCAGCGCTCGCGCATCAGCGCCAGCATCTGGCGCGCGGCCTGGCCGCGGTGGCTGTGCGCGTTCTTCACCTCGGGCGGCAGCTGCGCGAAGGTTTTGCCGAAGGCGGGAATGAACATCACCGGGTCGAAGCCGAAGCCGTGCTCGCCCACCGGCTCGCGGGTGATCTCGCCGGGGGCGCGGCCCACCGCGATCAGGGGCTCGGGGTCGTCGGCGCTGCGCAGGGCCACCAGGGTGGAGACCAGGGCGGCGCGGCGGTCGGCCACGTCGGCCATCTGCTCGAGCAGGGCCGTCACGTTGTGGTCGTCGCCCTTGGGGTAGCCGAACCGGGTCGCGTAGAAGGCGGTGTCCACGCCGGGCAGGCCGCCGAAGGCCTCGACGCACAGGCCGGCGTCATCGGCCAGCGCCGGCAGGCCGCTCTCGCGGGCGGCGTGGCGGGCCTTGGACAGCGCGTTCTCCACGAAGGTGCGGTGCGGCTCCGGCGCCTCGCCGATGCCCAGGTCGGCCTGCAGGACCAGCTCCACGCCCAGGGGCGCGAACAGGGCCTGCAACTCGGCCAGCTTGCCGCGGTTGTTGGAGGCCAGCACCAATTTCCGGATCACGTCACGCCCCCAGGGGTTGGGCCAGGGCCTGCGCCTGCAGCTGCACCAGCTCGCCGATGCCCTTTTCCGCGAGCTGCAGCAGGCGGTCCATCTCGGCGCGGGTGAAGGCCGCGCCTTCGGCCGTGCCCTGCACCTCGACGAAGTGTCCGGCGCCGGTCATGACCACGTTCATGTCGGTGTCGCAGGCGACGTCCTCCACGTACTCCAGGTCCAGCACCGGCGTGCCCTCGACGATGCCCACCGAGATCGCGGCCACCGGGCCGGTGATGGGCGAGCGCTCGATACGGCCCTGCGCCAGCAGCTTGTTCACCGCGTCCTGCGCGGCGACGAAGGCGCCGGTGATGGCGGCGGTGCGGGTGCCGCCGTCGGCCTGCAGCACGTCGCAGTCGAGGGCGATGGTGCGCTCGCCCAGGGCCTTGAGGTCGAACACCGCGCGCAGCGAGCGGCCGATCAGGCGCTGGATCTCCTGGGTGCGGCCGCTCTGCTTGCCACGCGCCGCCTCACGGTCACCGCGGGTGTGGGTGGCGCGGGGCAGCATGCCGTATTCGGCGGTGACCCAGCCCTCGCCGGAGCCGCGCTTGTGCGGCGGCACCTTCTCCTCGACGGAGGCGGTGCACAGCACGCGGGTCTGGCCGAACTCGATCAGGACCGAGCCCTCGGCATGGATGGTGAAGCCGCGGGTGATGCGCACCGGACGCAGCTGGTCGGCGGCGCGGCCGCCGGGACGTTGGAAATTGCTCATGGGGCGGAATGCTAAGGCCTTGCGGCCACGCCCCGGCGCGCGTCAGGTCTTGCGCGCCGAGGAGCGCTTGATCGCCTCGTTGATCTCGGCGATGGAGCGCTCGATCGCGGCGTCGTCCAGGTCGGGCTCCTCCACCGGGCCGCCCCCCTGCAGGCCGGACTGGATGGTGGAGGCGAACACGCCCTCGCTGATGCCGTCGGTGGACACGCCATGGGTGGACTCGACCGCGTCGGGCGTCTCCCACTCGACGGCGATGACGGTGACGTTGTCCGACTGCGGGCCGTTGGCCCGCAGCGCGCACTCCACCAGGTCGGGCACGGCGTCGTGCACCGCCTTCCCGGACAGCTGCCGCACGATCTCGGCGTCCGGCAGGCTGCCCCACAGGCCGTCCGAGCACAGGAGGAGCTTGTCGCCCTGCTGCAGGGTCACCGGGCCGGTGACGTCATAGACCGGCTTGGTCGGCGAGCCCAGGCAGGTGAAGAGGATGTTGCGATTGACCAGGGCCTGCATGCGCACCACGCCGGCCTGGTGCTGCTCGAGGTAGGAGTGGTCCCGGGTGCGGGTGACGAGGTGGCCGCCGCGCGCCAGGTACAGGCGCGAGTCGCCGCAGTGGACCCAGGTGGCCGCGCCGCCCTGCACCAGGGCCGCGACCAGGGTGGTGCGCGGGGTGTCGAGCATGCCGCGCTCGCCGGCATACCGCACGATCTGGTGGTGCGCCGCCATCAGCGCCGACGCCAGGAACTCGCCGGGGTGGCGCACCTGCGGCCGCGCCTCCTTCTGGAAGAACGCGGAGACGGTCTGCAGCGCCAGCTGCGCGGCGACCTCGCCCTCGGGGTGGCCTCCCATGCCGTCGGCCAGCACGAACAGGCCGGACTGCCGGGTGTAGCAGTACCCCATGCGGTCCTCGTTCTTCTCGCGACCGCCCTTGCGACTGACCTGGAACACGGAGAATTTCATCGTCCCCTCACCGCAGGCGCGCGCCGAAATTGGTCGCGGCCTTCATTGTCTTCTTGGTATCGGACAGCATGGTGTCGAACTGCAGGCGCATCTTCTCGCCCACCGTAAGCCGGGTATAGCGCCGCTCGCCCTCGCGCCCCAGCTCCTTCTGCAGGGCGAAGACCGACTGCGGCCGCGACAGCGCGTCCAGCGACATGCACCACTCCACCACCTCGATCAGGTTGTCCGAGTAGACCCCGCGCAGGCGCGACAGCGCCAGCGAGAGGCGGTCCTTCTCGAGGCGCTGCGGCGCGTCGTTGGGCGGATAGCCCTGCATGCAGGCGTACATGCAGGCGCCGATGGCGTAGATGTCCGTCCACGGGCCCATCGACGAATCGCGCCGGTACATCTCGGGGGCGGCGAAGCCGGGGGTGTACATGGGGCGGATGAAGTTGCCCTCCTTGGAGAGCACCTCGCGCGCGGCGCCGAAGTCGATCATGACCGCACGGTTGTCGTCGGTGATGAAGATGTTGGCGGGCTTGATGTCCAGGTGCAGCATCTTGTGCTGGTGCACGATGCGCAGGCCGCGCAGGATCTCGTCGAACAGGCTGCGGATGGTGGACTCGCGGAAGACCTTCTGCCGGCGCTGCTCGCGCGCGGTGATGATGAAGTCCTGCAGGGTCGCGCCCTCCAGGTAGTTCATCACCATGTAGACGGTCTCGTTCTCGCGGAAGAAGTTGAGGACGCTGACCACCGAGGCGTGGGAGATCTGGGCCAGCGAGCGCCCCTCCTCGAAGAAGCTCTTGAGACCCAGCCGGTACAGCGAGAGCTTCTCGGGCGCCACCTGGGGCAGCAGCTCGCCGGGCAGGCGGGTGGCCAGGGAGGCCGGCATGTACTCCTTGATCGCGACCTGCTGGCCCTCGGCGTCCACCGCGAGGTAGACCATGCCGAAGCCGCCGGACGAGATCTTGCGCACCACGCGGTAGCCGCCGATCACGGTGTCGGGAGGCAGGGGCGCGGGTTTGACCTTTGACATAATTTCGAAGCGGCGGGCTCGCGTATGAGTCCATTATTCCTGCCTTCGGGCGCAACCCACAACCAAAGTCCTCCATGCCCGTCTACAGCATGACCGGTTACGCCAGCGCCCAATCCCACGGCGCAGCCCCCGCGGGCGAAGACCGGGCCAGCCCCGGCGCCCGCCTGGGCGTGGAGATCCGCAGCGTCAACAGCCGTTTCCTGGACCTGGGCTTCCGCCTTTCCGAGGACCTGCGCCAGCACGAACCGGCCCTGCGCGAACTGTTGCAATCTCGCCTCAAGCGGGGCAAGGTCGAAGTCCGCGCCGGCACCGACAGCGGCGCCGCCGGGGGCCTGCGCGAGCCCAGCCCGCGCCTGCTGCAGCGCCTGTCCGCGGTGCAGGACCAGGTCCGCGGCTGGCTGCCCGAGGCCCGCCCGCTGGCCGTGGCCGACGTGCTGCGCATCGCCGGGGCCGACGAATCCGGCGCCGGCGAGGCCGCCGCCGCCCTGCCCGAGCTGGCCCGCCAGGCCCTGGAGTCCCTGCTCGAGGCCCGCGCCCGCGAGGGCGAGCGCCTGGTGGCGATGCTGCGCGGCCACCTGGGGCAGCTGCGCGCCCTGGCCGACCAGGCCCGCCCGCTGGTGCCACAGCTGGTCGAACAGCAACGCACCCGCTTCCTGGAGCGCTGGCAGGAGGCCATGGGCCTGGGCGGCCAGGCCGGCGCCGCCGCTCCCTCCGAGGCCGCCAGCGACCGCGCCCTGGCCGAGGCCACCGCCTTCGCGATCCGCATCGACGTGGCCGAGGAGCTGACGCGCCTGTCCGCCCACCTCGAGGAGATCGAGCGCCTGCTCAAAAAGGGCGGCGAGGTCGGCAAGCGCCTGGACTTCCTGATCCAGGAGCTGCACCGCGAGGCCAACACCCTGGGCTCCAAGTCCGCGGCCCTGGAGCTCACGCGCATCTCGGTGGACATGAAGGTCCTGATCGAGCAGATGCGCGAGCAGGTGCAGAACATCGAGTGATCACGGTGCGTGCGGGGGCCGGAGCCCCCGCCTGGATCGACTAAAGTGTCGGGTTGCCGCGAACCTGCCTCGCGCGCCAGAACCCCAGACAGGAGATGACCCGATGTCCCGCCCCGTTCTCGCTGCGGCACTGCGCCGTACTGCGCTTGCCGCCGCCCTGACCGCCGCCGCCGGCGCCAGCCTCGCCGCCGACACCGTGAAGGTCGGCCTGCTGTCCACCCTCTCCGGCCCCGGCGCCGCCCTGGGCGTGGACATCCGCGACGCCTTCCAGCTGGCCGTGAAGCTCAATGGCGGCAAGCTCGGCGGCCTGCCGGCGGAAGTGATCGTGGCCGACGACCAGGCCAGCCCCGATGTCGGCCGCCAGACCGCCGACCGCCTGGTCAAGCGCGACAAGGTCGACTTCATGACCGGCATCGTCTTCTCCAACGTGATGCTGGCCGTGGGCGCGCCCACCTTCGCCTCCAAGACCTTCTACATCAGCGCCAACGCCGGCCCCTCGCAGCTCGCCGGCGAGCAGTGCAACCCGTACTTCTTCAGCGCCTCCTACCAGAACGACAACCAGCACGAGGCGGTGGGCAAGACGGTGGCCGACAAGGGCTTCAAGCGCGTGGCGCTGATCGCTCCCAACTACCCCGCCGGCAAGGACGCCCTCACCGGCTTCAAGCGCTACTACAAGGGCGGCGAGGTGGTGATGGAAAGCTACACCCCGCTGAACATGCTCGATTACGGCGCCGAGCTGTCCAAGCTGCGCGCCGCCAAGCCCGACGCCGTCTACATCTTCCTGCCCGGGGGCCTGGGCATCAACTTCATCAAGCAGTTCGTGGGCGCCGGCCTGTCCAAGGACATCACCCTGTTCGGCCCCGGCTTCTCCGGCGACGAGGACGTGATCCGCGCCGTGGGCGAGCCGATGCTGGGCATGTTCAACACCTCCCAGTGGGCCCACGACATGAACAACCCGGCGAACAAGCAGTTCGTCGCGGAGTTCGAGAAGGCCTACGGCCGCCTGCCCACCGTCTACGCCTCGCAGGCCTACGACGCCGCCCGCCTGATCGACGCCGCGGTGCGCGACGCCAAGGGCAAGCTCGAGGACAAGGCCGCCGTGCGCAAGGCCCTGGCCGATGCGAAGTTCGAGTCCGTGCGCGGCAGCTTCAAGTTCGGCCCCAACCAGTTCCCGGTGCAGGACTACCACCTGCGCGTGATCACCAAGGACGCCAAGGGCCGCGTGACCAACCGCACCCTGGGCACGGTGTTCAAGGCCCACGGCGACGCCTACGCCGCCCAGTGCAAGATGCCCGCGCTCTGACCTGAAGTGGACGGGATCCTGCTGCTCGAGCAGTCCCTCAACGGGCTGCAGTTCGGGCTGATGCTGTTCCTGCTGGCCGCCGGCCTGACGCTGGTGTTCGGCATCATGGACATGATCAACCTGGCCCACGGCTCGCTGTACATGGTGGGGGCCTACCTCGCCGCCAGCGCCGCCGCGGCCTCGGGCTCGTTCGCCCTGGGCCTGCTGGCGGGCGTGGCGGGCGCGGCCGCCTTCGGCGCGCTGCTGGAGGTGGCGGTCCTGCGCCGCCTCTACGCCCGCGACCACCTGTCGCAGGTGCTGGGCACCTTCGCCATCCTCCTCATGTGCAACGAGGCGGTGCGCTTCGTGTGGGGCTCGCAGCCGATCGCGCTGAGCCCGCCCGAGGCGCTGGCCGGCCCGGTCGAACTGCTCCCCGGTTTCAGCTACCCCGCCTACCGCCTCCTGATCATCGGCGTGGGCCTGGCGGTGGGCGTCGCCCTGTGGTTCCTGATCACCCGCACCCGCGTGGGCATGCAGGTGCGTGCCGGCGCCTCCAACCGCGAGATGGCCCTGGCCATGGGCACCAACGTGCCGCGCCTGTTCACCGCGCTGTTCGCCCTCGGCGCCGCCCTGTGCGGCGTGGCGGGCGGCCTGCTCGGGCCGCTGCTGGCGGTGCAGGTGGGCATGGGCGAGAGCATCCTGATCCTGGCCTTCGTGGTCATCGTGATCGGCGGCATCGGCTCGGTGCGCGGCGCCCTGCTCGGCGCGCTGCTGGTGGGCGTGGTCGACACCGCCGGCCGCACCCTGATCCCCATGGCCTTCCAGCGGCTGATGCCCGGCGACCTGGCCGACAACGCCGGCCCCGCGGTGGCCTCGATCCTGATCTACCTGCTGATGGCCGCGGTCCTGTTCTGGAAGCCGCGCGGCCTCTTCCCCTCGCATGGCTGATCCCGCTCCCGAGCCCTTCGACCGCGCCGCCTTCACCAGCGGCCTGGACCACCCGCTGCGCGCGGGCTGGGCCCTGGCCGTGCTCGCCGCGCTCGTGGCCCTGCCCCCGCTGGCGGCGGCCGCCGGCGGCGAGTTCTACATCGGCCTGGCCAGCCGCATCCTGGTGTTCGCGCTGGCGGCCACCAGCCTGAACCTGATCCTGGGTTTCGGCGGCATGGTCAGCTTCGGCCATGCGGCCTTCATCGGCGTGGGCGCGTACACCGTGGGCATCCTGATGCAGCACGGCGTGGCCTCGGCCTGGGTGGCCTGGCCGGCGGCGATGGCGACGGCGGCCTTCGCGGCGCTGCTGGTGGGCGCGGTGAGCCTGCGCACGCAGGGCGTGTACTTCATCATGATCACGCTGGCCTTCGCGCAGATGCTGTACTACCTGATGGTCTCGCTCAAGACCTACGGCGGCGACGACGGCCTGTCCCTGGCCGGCCGCTCGCGCGTGGCCGCGGGCTGGGACCTGGCCGACGACACCCGCTTCTACTACACGGTGCTGGCCTGCGCGGTGCTGGGCTTCCTCGCCATCTGGCGCCTGCTGAACGCGCGCTTCGGCCACACCCTGCAGGCGATCCGCGAGAACGAGACCCGCATGGCCGCCATCGGCTTCGCCACCACCCGCTTCAAGCTCGCGGCCTTCGTGATCGCCGGCGCGCTGGCCGGCCTGGCGGGCGCGCTGCTCGCCAACCAGGGCAGCTTCGTCAGCCCCTCGATGATGCAGTGGCACCAGTCGGGCGTGCTGATGATGATGGTCATCCTGGGTGGCGTCGGCCACCTGTGGGGCGGCGTGGTCGGCGCGGTGGCCTTCCTGCTGCTCGAGGAGTTCCTGAGCCACTACACCATCCACTGGCAGTTCGCGCTGGGCGCGGTCCTGCTGGCCGTGGTGCTGGCCGCGCCCAACGGGCTGACCAGCCTGGGAAGGAAGAAGGCGTGAGCGCGCTGCTGGAGGTGCGGGACCTGGTCAAGCGCTTCGGCGGCCTGGCCGCGACCGACCACGCCTCGCTCAGCGTGCGCGAGGGCGAGGTGCATGCCCTGATCGGCCCCAACGGCGCCGGCAAGACCACCCTGATCCACCAGCTCTCGGGCGCGCTGGCGCCGGATGCCGGGCACATCGTGTTCGGCGGCGAGGACATCACCCGCCTGCCGATCCACCGGCGCGTGCGCCGGGGGCTGGCCCGCTCCTACCAGATCACCAGCGTCTTCGGCCGGCTGGCCGTCCTCGACAACCTGGCCCTGGCGGTGCAGGCGCGCGAGGGCGCCAGCCTGCGCTTCTGGTCCCGCGCCAGCCGCGAGGCCGCCCGCTACGACGAGGCGGCCCGCGTCGGCGAGCGCGTCGGCCTCGGCGCCCTGCTCGATCGCCCCGCCCACGCGCTCTCGCACGGCGAGCAGCGCCAGCTGGAGGTGGGCCTGGCCCTGGCCACCCGCCCGCGCCTGCTGCTGCTGGACGAGCCCATGGCCGGCATGGGCCCCGAGGAGTCCGGCCGCATGGTGGACCTGCTGCTGTCCCTGCGCGGTGAGGCCACGATCCTGCTGGTGGAGCACGACATGGACGCCGTCTTCCGCCTCGCCGACACCATCTCCACCCTGGTCTCCGGCCAGGTGGTGGCCAGCGGCACGCCCGACTGGATCCGCGCCCACCCCGAGGTCCGCAAGGCCTACCTGGGCGACGAGCTGGAGGACCTGGCATGACCGCCCCGCTGCTCGAAGTGCGCGGCCTCGAGACCGCCTACGGCCCCAGCCAGGTGCTGTTCGGGATCGACCTGGACATCGCCGCCGGCCAGGCCGCGACCCTGCTGGGGCGCAACGGCATGGGCAAGACCACCACGGTGCGCTCCATCCTGGGCCTGACCCGGCCGGCCGCCGGCAGCGTGCGCTTCCTCGGCGAGCGGGTCGACGGCATGCCGGCCGACCGCATCGCCCGCATGGGCCTGGCCGTGGTGCCCGAGGGCCGCCAGGTCTTTCCCAACCTCTCGGTGGAGGAGAACCTGCGCGCCTTCGCCGCCCGCCGCAACGGCAGCCCCGAGCCCTGGACGCTGGAGGGCGTGTACCACCTGTTCCCGCGCCTGCGGGAGCGGCGCACGAACATGGGCCGGCAGCTCTCGGGCGGCGAGCAGCAGATGCTGGCCATCGGCCGTGCGCTCATGACGAACCCGCACCTGCTGGTGCTGGACGAGGCCACCGAGGGCCTGGCGCCCCTGGTGCGCGAGACCATCTGGGAGTGCCTGGCCACCCTGCGCGCGCGCGGCCAGGCGATCCTGGTGATCGACAAGTACGTGCGCCGCCTGGTGCGGCTGGCCGACCGCCACACCCTGATCGAGCGCGGGCGCGTGGTCTGGTCCGGCGACTCCGCCGCCCTCGCCGCGGACCCGGCGCTCTGGCACCGCTACATCGGCGTCTGACCCCGCGCGCGGGCGGGGGCGGGCCTCGCCGGTAAAATCGGTCGATGGATTACCCGGGCAATCTCTTCGTCGTCGCCGCCCCCAGCGGGGCGGGCAAGTCCAGCCTCGTGAAGGCGCTCATGGAACTGGACGCCCAGATCCAGCCCTCCGTCTCGCACACCACCCGGCCCCCACGCGGCCAGGAAAAGCACGGGCGCGAGTACTTCTTCGTCTCGGCGCAGGAGTTCGACGCCATGGTGCTGGCCGGCGCCTTCGTCGAGTGGGCCCACGTGCACGGCAACCGCTACGGCACCTCCAAGAAGGCGATCGAGGACCGCATGGCCACCGGCGCCGACGTGGTGCTGGAGATCGATTTCCAGGGCGCGCTGCAGATCAAGCGCACCTTCCCCAATGCCGTCCTGGTGTTCATCCTGCCCCCCAGCTGGGAGGAGCTGCGCTCGCGCCTGGAGCGCCGCGGCGAGGACGCGGCCGACGTCATCGAGCTGCGCCTGGCGAACGCGGCGGAGGAGATGGCCCAGGCCAAGGAATTCGACTTCGTTATAATCAACGAACTTTTCGAGCGTGCCTTGTTCGACCTCAAGGCCATCGTCCACGCGCAGCGCCTGAAGTACACGGCCCAGCGGCGCGCCCGGGCCGACACTTTCAAGGCCCTCAACATCACCTGATTCCCGGAGTCGATTCATGGCCCGCATTACCGTCGAAGACTGCCTGCAGAAGATCCCGAACCGCTTCCAGCTGGTGCTGGCCGCGACCTACCGCGCCCGCATGTTGAGCCAGGGCCATGCCGCCAAGATCGAGAGCAAGAACAAGCCGGGCGTCACCGCCCTGCGCGAGATCGCCGAAGGCAAGGTCGGCCTCGAGATGCTGAAGAAGGTCCCGGGCTGAAGCGCGCTTCACCGCCCCCGAACGAAGCACCGCGCCGCGGTGCTTTTTTCTTGGCCGTTCCAGGCCGCCAGCGGGCTCGCGGTACATTTGAGGGATGAGCGCGGTGCTTGAACCGACCCCCGGCAAGCGCGGACGCACGCCCTCCGCCCTGCCCAGCCCCGCCGAGGCCAACGCCGCGGCGGCGAGCTTTGCCGCCCTCACGGCCAAGCTCGACTACCTGGACGCCGCCGACATCGAGCAGGTGCGCCGGGCCTACCGCTTCGCCGACGAGGTCCACCTGGGCCAGCTGCGTGCCAGCGGCGAGCCCTACATCACCCACCCCATCGCCGTGGCCTCGCAGTGCGCCGAGTGGAAGCTCGACGCCCAGGCCCTGATGGCGGCCCTGCTCCATGACGCGATGGAGGACTGCGGCATCACCAAGCCGGACCTGATCGAGCGCTTCGGCGCCCCGGTGGCCGAACTGGTGGACGGCCTGACCAAGCTGGACAAGCTGCACTTCAACACCCGCGAGGAGAACCAGGCCGAGTCCTTCCGCAAGATGCTGCTGGCGATGGCGCGCGACGTGCGCGTGATCCTGGTCAAGCTGGCCGACCGCTCCCACAACATGCGCACCATGGGCGACATGCCGCGCGCCAAGTGGGGCCGCATCTCCTCGGAGACGCTGGAGATCTACGCGCCGATCGCGCACCGCCTGGGCCTGAACCAGACCTACCGCGAGCTGCAGGAGCTGGCCTTCCGCCACCTGCGGCCCTGGCGCCACGCGATCCTGGGCAAGGCCGTGGCCAAGGCCCGCGGCCGCCGCCGCGACCTGATCCAGAAGGTGCAGGCCGAGGTCGAACAGGCCTTCGCCAGCGCCGGCATCGAGGTGCGCATCGCCGGGCGCGAGAAGACCCTCTACTCCATCTACAAGAAGATGGACGAGAAGCACCTGAGCTTCGCCCAGGTGACCGACATCTACGGCTTCCGCCTGATCGTGCCCTCGGTGATCGACTGCTACACCGCGCTGGGCATCCTGCACCAGCTGTACAAGCCGGTGCCGGGCAAGTTCAAGGACCACATCGCCATTCCCAAGGTGAACGGCTACCAGTCGCTGCACACCACGCTGGTGGGCCCCTCGGGCGTGAACGTGGAGTTCCAGATGCGCACCGAGGCCATGCACCTGGTGGCCGAATCGGGCGTGGCGGCGCACTGGCTGTACAAGGCCAACCCCACCGACGCCGAGAACGCCGACCGCCTCGGCACGAAGTGGCTGCAGTCGCTGCTGGACATCCAGCACGAGACGCGCGACGCCGCGGAGTTCTGGGACCACGTCAAGATCGACCTGTTCCCCGACGCGGTCTACGTCTTCACCCCCAAGAGCCAGATCATGGCGCTGCCGCGCGGCGCCACGGTGGTGGACTTCGCCTACGCGATCCACAGCCGGGTGGGCGAGCATGCGGTGGCCGCGCGCATCAACGGCGCCCAGGTGCCGCTGCGCACCGAGCTGAAGAACGGCGACGTGGTGGAGGTCGAGACCGCGGAGGCCTCGATGCCGGACCCGGCGTGGCTGTCCTTCGCGCGCACGGGCCGGGCGCGCTCCAAGATTCGCCACCACCTCAAGACCCGGGCGCAGACCGAGTCGCGCGACCTGGGCGAGAAGCTGCTGCAGCAGGCGCTGCGCAGCGAGGGCATCGAGCACATCCCGCCGGAGGACGAGGCCCACCAGGCCGTATGGGAGCGGCTGCTGCGGTTCACCGCCAGCCGCCACCGCGAGGAGCTGCTGATGGACATCGGCCTGGGCAAGCGCATCGCCACCATCGTGGCCAAGCGCATGGCGGCCCTGCTCGCCGAGCAGGGCGAGAAGCCCGACGCGCTGCTGATCTCCCGCCAGATGTTCGCCTCGGGCGAGCAGGTGGCGCAGGGCGCGGTGGTGCTCGATGGCAGCGAGAACGCCTCGGTGCAGTACGCCACCTGCTGCCGCCCGGTGCCGGGCGACCCCATCGTCGGCTACCTGGGCCGCGGCGAGGGCCTGGTGGTGCACATGGAGGACTGCGGCGTGGCCCGCCGCCTGCAGCACAAGGACAGCGAGCGCTTCATCGGCGTGGAGTGGTCCGACGAGCCGGTGCGGCCCTTCGAGGCCCACCTGCTGGTGACGGTGGCCAACGGCAAGGGCGTGCTGGCGCGCGTGGCCTCGGCCCTGGCCAGCGCCGAGGCCGACATCGTTCACGTGGACATGGACGACGAGCGCGCCCAGGACGCGGCCGACCTGCGCTTCCTGATCTCGGTGCGCGACCGCCAGCACCTGGAAGCCGCCATGCGCATCCTCAAGCGCACGCCGGCGGTGCTGCGCGCGCAGCGGGTGCGCCCGCGCGCCGGGCGCACCGGGCACTGAGGCGTTCCGCCCCCCGCACTCCCTGCGCCGCCTCAGGCGGGTGCCGGGTAGCGCACCTCCACCACCTCGATCTCCTGCAGGCCCGCCGGCGTCTGCAGCTTGACCAGGTCGCCCTCGCGGGACTTCAGCAGGGCCCGGGCGATGGGCGAGATCCAGCTCACCTGGCCGTGCAGGCTGTCGGCTTCGTCGATGCCGACGATGGTGACCTCGCGCTCCTGCCCGTCCTCCTGCGCGTAGCGCACGGTGGCGCCGAAGAAGACCTGGTCGCGCCCGTGGTGCAGGCTGGGGTCGGCGACCTCGGCGATCTCCAGGCGCTTGGTGAGGAAGCGGATGCGCCGGTCGATCTCGCGCAGGCGCTTCTTGCCGTAGAGGTAGTCGCCGTTCTCGGAGCGGTCGCCGTTGCTGGCGGCCCAGTGCACGACCTCGACCACCTTCGGGCGCTCGTCGTCGATCAGGTGCAGCAGCTCGGCGCGCAGCCGCGCGTAGCCCTGCGGGGTGATGTAGTTGCGCGTGCCGGCGGGCAGGGGCGGCAGGCCGCCGCCTTCGTCGTCCTCGTCGCCGCCGTCGCTCTCGCGGGTGAAAGCCTTGCTCATGATCACGCGAGGATAGCGCCGCCTTCCGCCCGCCTACATCCGCCGCGGCCGGCGCCTGACAGCCCGCTGGGCCGGCCCCCCCGCAGAATCAGCCGATGGATGCCCTGGCCGACGACACCACCGCCGCCGAGGCTGCGCGCTACGCCCTGCTGCGCCGCCTCGGCCCCGCCCTCAAGCACGACCTGGTGGTCAACCTGCAGGCCGTGGCCATGATGACCGAGGTCCTGGGCGCGCGGCTGGAGCGCGCCGGCAGCGGCGGCCCGGCCGTCCTGGCCGAGCTGCAGCAGCAGGTCGCGCGCATCCACCGGGTGACCCGCGAGGCGGTGGCCAGTTCGCTCAAGGTGGCGGCCTGGCTGACCCCGGCCGACGAGGACGAGGGCATCGCCCTGCAGGACGGCATCGAGGACGGCCTGGCCCTGGTGCGCAGCCACTTCGGCTTCCGCGGGATCGCGCTGCACGCCCAGGCCGAGGGGGCGCGGCTGGAGGTGTCGCGGCCCCAGCTGCGGCTGCTGCTGCTGGCCGCCCTGGTCCTGCTCGGCGACGAGGCCGGCGGCCCCTGCGCCCTGAACGTGCGCGGCGCCGCCGAGGCCGGCGAGGGCCTGCTGGTGCTGGAGCGCGGCCCCGTGCCGGCGCCGGTGCCGGTCCCGGCGGACGACCCCGGCTACCGCGCCCTGTCGCCGGCCGACCTGCGCGCCCTGGCCGCCGAGGCCGGCGTGCCCCTGCAGGCCGCCCCCGGCCGCATCGCGCTGCGGCTGCCGCGCCTGGTGGCCACCTCGCCGCTGAAGATCGCGCCGATGTGAGCGGTGGCCTGAGGCGCCATGCCTGCGGCGGCCTCAGGCCGCCAGGCCGGCGTGGCGGGCGTCGATCCACGCCTCCAGCGGCCCGGGCGCCAGCGCCGGCGCGAACAGGAAGCCCTGGAAGGCGCCGCACCCCTGCTGCAGCAGGAAGTCGCGCTGCGCGGGCGTTTCCACGCCCTCGGCCAGCACGTCCAGGCCCAGGCTCTGCGCCAGCCCGATGATGGTGCGGGCGATGGCGGCATCGTGCGGGTCGGACAGCACATCGCGCACGAAGCTGCGGTCGATCTTCAGCTGGTCCAGCGGCAGGCGCTTGAGGTAGGCCAACGAGGAGTAGCCCATGCCGAAGTCGTCCAGCGACAGCGCCACGCCACGGGAGCGCAGCTCACCCATGCGGGCGACGGTGACCTCGAAGCCATCGGCCAGCAGGGTCTCGGTGAGCTCGAGCTTGAGGCGGTGCGGCGCGATGCCGGCGCGCGCGATCGCGTCCATCACCCCGTCGACGAACTCGGGGTGGCGGAACTGGCGCGCGCTGACGTTGACGGCCACCGTGAGGTGCTCGCGGTCCGGCCGCCGCGCCCAGCGCGCCAGCTGGGCGCAGGCGGCGTCGAGCACCTGGCGGCCGATGTCCAGGATCAGCGAGGTCTCCTCGGCCACCGGGATGAACCGTTCCGGCGGCACGCAGCCGCGCTGCGGGTGGTCCCACCGCAGCAGCGCCTCCACGCCACGCAGGTAGCCGCGGGCATCGACCTGGGGCTGGTAGTCCAGGTGGAACCGGCCCTCCCGGCAGGCCTGGCGCAGGTCGGCCGCGAGGGCGGCGTGGGCGCTGGCCACCGCCTGCATCTGCGGGTCGAAGAAGCAGGCGGTATTGCGGCCGGCGCGCTTGGCCTGGTACATGGCCAGGTCGGCCTGCTTCAGCAACTCGCTCACCGGCCCGGGCTGGGGGCCGAAGACGGTCACGCCGATGCTGCAGGTGCTGTGGTGCAGGTAGCCCGGCAAGGGATACGGCTCCCCCAGGGCCGCGAGGATGCGCTCCGCCAGTGCCCGCGCCGCCCCGGCGGCCACCGCGGCCGCCGCCTGCGGGTCGCCGGCGGGCGGCTGCAGCAGCACCACGAACTCGTCGCCGCCCAGGCGGGCCACCAGCCCGTCGTCGCCCACGCAGTCGCCCAGGCGGCGCGCCACCTCCTTGAGCAGCAGGTCGCCCTGCGCATGGCCCAGGGTGTCGTTGAGGACCTTGAAGTTGTCCAGGTCGATGAACATCAGCGCGCCGCCGCGCGCCCGCCCCGCCGGGCCGGCGGCATCCTGGAGCCGGTCCATCAGCTGCTGGCGGTTCGGCAGGCCGGTGAGGGGGTCGAAGAAGGCGAGGTAGCGGATCTTCTGCTCGGCGGCCTTGCGCTCGCTCACGTCGCGGCCCACCGCGACCCAGTGCGTGAGCTTGCGCGCCGCGTCCCACACCGGGGAGATGTCCAGGTCCACCCAGAACGGCTCGCCGTCCTTGCGGTAGTTGACCAGGTCCACCCGCACCGGCTGCCACTGCTCCAGCGCGCGGCGTACCTGGTCCAGCCGGTCTCGCTGCGTGCGCGGCCCCTGCAGGAAGCGCGGCGACCGGCCCAGCGCCTCCTCGCGGCTGTAGCCGGTGCGGCGCTCGAAGGCCTCGTTGACGAAGACGATGCGCGGGCCCGGCTCGTTGAACGGGCTGGCCTCGGTGATGACGACGATGTCGTTCAGGCGCGAGATGCTGCCCTCCAGCAGGCGCAGCTGCTCCTGCGAGCGCCGGCGCGTGGTGACATCGCGCAGATGCAGCGCCAGCCCCGCGCCGAAGGGCTGGCCGCGCAGCTCCAGCCAGCGGCTCTGGCGCTCGTCCGGCTCCTCGAGCTCCAGGGGCTTGCGCTGCGCCAGCGCGGCCTGCACCTGCGCCTCGATGCGCGGGCGGGCGGTGCGGGCGAACAGGCGCCACAGGCCGCGCCCGAGCAGCTCGCCGGCCTGCCGCCCCAGCACGCGCTCGGCCTCCTCGTTGAGGTAGCTGAAGCGGCCCTGCGCGTCGAGCGTGGCCAGGGCCCACAGGCCGGCGTCGCCGGCCCACCCGAGCAGCGCAGGTGCCGTGCCGCGCGTCCCGGCCGGCACGGCGGCGGGAAGCGGCGCATCAGGGGCGGGCTGGGGCGGCATGGGCGCGCGGCGTGGGGCGTGGGGCGGGGGACGGCGATCGTACGCGGGGCTGCCCAGGTCCCGGGGGCGGTCGGCCACGTCCTACGACAAGTGAGGGAGACGTCTTAAGAAGCGCACTGGCCCAGCCGATAGAGTCGGTAACCACTTGCTACCCTGTCCAGCGCCCTCCCTGCCATGCCCTCCGCCGCCTTGCGCGCCTTCGTCGTCGAAGACAACCCCACGATCTGCGAGAACCTGGTCGGCACGCTCGAGGAGCTGACCTGCGTGCAGGTGGTCGGCACCAGCGCCACCGAGGGCGACACGCGCGAATGGCTGGCCCGCCACCCCGGCGCCTGGGACCTGCTGATCGTGGACCTGTTCCTGCGCCAGGGCTCCGGCCTGAACCTCGTGCAGCAGCTGGCGCCGCGCACCGGGGCGCAGAAGGTCGTGATCTTCAGCAACTACGTGAACGCCAATGTGCGCAAGCGCTGCGCGCAGCTCGGCGTGGATGCGGTCTTCGACAAGTCCACCGAGATCGACGCGCTGGTGGACTACTGCTCCCACCTGTGCTTTCGCCAGGCCAGCGGCTTGCACGAGGCGCCCGCGGCCGCGCGCGGCGCGGCCTGAAGGCCAGGGCCTGGACACCGTGCAGCCCCTGCGGTTGCCGGTGCTAGCGCCTCGGCGACCTCAGCGACCTCAGCGACCGCCCTTGCGGCGGCGCGGCAGGGCCGCGATGCCGGCCAGCCCGAGGGCACCCGCCGCGAGCACGGCCAGCGTGCGCGTGCGCCGGCCGGCCTCGGCGGCCTCGGCCCGTGCCTGCAGCCGGTCCATCTGCGCCCGCTGCTGCTCGGCGTACCGCTGCAGGATGGCCAGTTCGGCCTGGAGCTCGTCGATCCGCCAGTCGAGCCGCTGCGCCAGCGGGGGCCGCGGCGCCGCCTGGGCCCACGCCGGCAGGGAACTGGCCGCGACGCCGGTCGCCAGCCCCCAGGCAAGCGCAGCCGCAGCCCGCGCCGCGCGCAGGCGCAGGCCCAGGCGCAGGCGCTGGCGGTGCGGGAACAGGCGAACGGGGGTCATGGGCCGGGCACTGTAGAGGCCTGTCGCGCGCGGCCTGTCGTCCAGGCCCGGCGCCGCGCGTAGGACGCTGGCGGGATGCGAGGCCCTAGCGCCCCGCCTCCGAGCTGTCGCCACCGGGCAGGTTCTGCCCGGGAGGCACGGGCCGCAGGACGGCGCGCCCGCCGACCGGCTGGTCCGGCGGGTTGGCGGTGGCCGGGCCGCCCATCCTGCCGGTGTCGGTCTGGGCACAGCCGCCCGCCACCAGCGCGACCACGGAGACTGCGGCCAGCAGGGCCGGCCGCGCGAGTCGGGAGAAAGTGCGCATGGAAATACCTCCTTGGGTTGTCGCGTCGACACACGGGACGACGCCCAGGAAGGCGGCAACCGGCGTGCCCGCGGCGCAGGAGGGGCCCGCCGGGCGGGGCCAGGGGGCCCGGGGGCCTGACCTCAGCCGGTCAATCGGTCCAGCGGGTGTGGAACCTGCCCGGCCGGTCGGTGCGCTCGTAGGTGTGCGCGCCGAAGTAATCGCGCTGGGCCTGCAGCAGGTTGGCCGGCAGGCGCGCGGAGCGGTAGGCGTCGTACCAGGCCAGCGCGCTCATGAAGGCGGGCACGGCGACGCCGTGCATCGCGGCGGTGGCGACGACCTCGCGCAGGTCCTGCTGGCAGCGGGCCATGACCTCGGCGAAGTGCGGGTCGAGCAGCAGGTTGGCCAGCTGCGGCTCGCGCGCGAAGGCGCGGCGGATGTCTTCCAGCAGCCGGGCGCGGATGATGCAGCCGGCGCGCCAGCCCGAGGCGATGCCGCCGAAGGACAGGCCCCAGCCGTGCTCCTGGTCGGCGGCGCGCAGCAGCGCGAAGCCCTGGGCATAGGCGCAGACCTTGGCGGCCAGCAGGGCGCGGCGGACCTGCTCGACGAAGGCGCCCTGCTCGCCCGCAAAGGCGCGCGGCGCGGCCCCGGCCAGCACCTGCGAGGCGGCGACGCGCTCGGACTTGACCGCGCTGATGGCGCGGGCGAACACGGCATCGGCGATGGTCGGCGCGGGCACGCCCAGGTCCAGCGCGACCTGGCTGGTCCACTTGCCGGTGCCCTTCTGCTGGGCGGTATCCAGGATCAGGTCCACGAGCGGCTGGCCGGTGTCCTCGTCCTGGCGCTTGAGGATGTCGGCGGTGATGCCGACCAGGTAGCTGGCCAGCTCGCCCTCGTTCCACTGCCCGAACACGCCGGCCATGTCACCGGCGGACAGGCCGGCCAGCTCGCGCATCAGCCAGTAGGCCTCGCACAGGGTCTGCATGTCGGCGTACTCGATGCCGTTGTGGACCATCTTGACGAAGTGGCCCGAGCCACCGGCGCCGATCCAGTCGCAGCAGGGCTCGCCGTCCTCGGCGCGCGCGGCAATGGCCTGCAGCAGCGGGCGCACCACCGGCCAGGCCCGGGCGTCGCCGCCGGGCATGAGGGCGGGACCGCGCAGCGCGCCCTCCTCGCCGCCGCTGACGCCGGCGCCCACGTAGAGGATGCCGCTGCCTTCGAGCTCGGCGAGGCGGCGGGCGGTGTCGGTGAAGCGGGTGTTGCCGCCGTCGATGACCACGTCGCCGGCGGACAGCAGCGGGCGCAGCTGCGCGAGGACTTCATCCACCGCGGCGCCGGCCGGCACCATCAGCAGCAGCTTGCGCGGCAGGGACAGTCCCGCGACGAGGTCGGCCAGGCTGCCGGCGGCGCGGCCGCGGCGGCCGGCCACGCGCTGCGCGAAGCTGGCGCGCCTGGCGTCGTCGAGGTCGAAGCCGCTGACGTGAAAGCCCTTGCTTTCGAGGTTGAGGGCGAGGTTTTCGCCCATGACGCCCAGGCCCACGAGGCCGATATCAGAGGGATGCATGAGGGAAGCAGGAAACGGACAGGCAAAAGAAAAGGGCCAGTCCCTTGTGGGGAACTGGCCCGTTCTTGTTTTGGCGCGGCTGGCAGGATTCGAACCCACGACCCCTTGGTTCGTAGCCAAGTACTCTATCCAACTGAGCTACAGCCGCCAAGCCTTGAAGTATAGCAGCCTTTTTCGGGTTTTCGCGAGTCATCAAAAGTTTTGCGGGGCAGGCGGGCGGCGACGGGGCCCCGAATCCACGACGAAGGAATTCACAGGAACATTCCGATCACCCCTTGGATTTATTGATCGAATCATCTTTTAGAACGTGCGTTTTCATATTTTTCTTTTCGCGCTCGAGTGGCGCCCTGCGCCTTGAACGAGGCGCTCGCGGCCTCTGGTTAATTGGCAGAAAATTGCACGAACCCACCCCCGGTGCAACGGTGTTTTCTCTGCCAGAATCCGCCGGTAGTCCCCGCCTGACATGACGCTCGACGAACCGCTGCCGCACTACATCGACCTCGCCACGCGCGACGCGTCGATCGTTCGCGCCTACGTCGTCCAGCCGGCCGAGGCGCCGCGCGGCGCCGTCGTGGTGCTGCAGCAGATGGACCAGCGCACGCCCAGCTGGAATGGCGCGTCCCGCCGCACCCCGGCGGTGGCCAATGCCCGGCCCGGCGTGGGCGCCCATGCCCGCCAGATGGCCGAGAAATTCGCGGCCGCGGGTTACCTGGCCGTGGCGCCGTCCACCTTCAGCCGCGGCCGCACCGGCCAGGACTATGGTTACCGCTTCGAGCAGAGCCGCTGGGACCTGCGCCTCGTGCGTCCCCTGCAGCCCCTGCCCTCCGACGGCGTGATGCTGGATATCGAGGCGGCCATCGCCCACGCGCGCCGGCTCGCGCCGTTCCTGCGGCTCGCGGTGGTGGGCTATTGCTGGGGCGGCCTGCTGGCCTGGCGCACGGCCTGCCAGATCGAGGGCATCGACGCGGCGGTGTGCCACTACGGCGGCGGCATGGACACGCCCGAGGAGATCGCGCGCGAGCCGCGCTGCCCGGTGCTGGCGCACTTCCCCACCGATGGCAAGTGGATGTCGCGCACCGGCATCCGCCGCTTCATCGAGCACCATGGCAAGGAGCACGACGGCGCCCGCGGCCCGGTGCCGCAGTTCCAGGTCTACGACGCCACCTACGGCTTCATGCACCCGGGCCGCAGCGCCTACGACGAGGCGGCCTCCGTGGCGGCGCACCAGCACACCCTGGATTTCCTCGCGCGCCACCTGCAGCAGCGCCAGGAAGTGCCGCTGGCAGCCTGAGGCCACCTCGGGCCCGGCGCGCTTACAGCGCCTCGACCGCCGCAGCCTCCAGCGGCGTCATCATCAGCATCACCTCGGACATCGGCAGGGCCGGCGCGAACAGCCAGCCCTGGCCGCGGTGGCAGCCCATGCCCAGGAGGGCCTCACGCTGCGCCGGCTCCTCCAGGCCCTCGGCCGTGACCTCGAGCGACAGCCCCTGGGCCATGTTGACGATCAGGCGCGCGATGCGGTCCTGGCGGGCCTGGTTCAGGCCGGCGACAAAGGAGCGGTCGATCTTCAGGCGGCTGATCGGCATCTGCGTCAGGCGCGCCAGCGAAGAGTAGCCGGTGCCGAAGTCGTCGATCACCAGGCGCACGCCCAGGGCGGTGAGCATCTGCAGCTGCGGCATGAGGCTGGCCTCGTCGCGCGCGACCTGGGTCTCGGTCAGCTCGATCTCCAGGCCGTCCAGGGCCTGCGGGTCCTCGTTGGCCTGGTCCGACAGGTACTTGAGCAGGTCGGCGTTGCGGAACACCTGGGGCGCGGCGTTGAAAGCCACTTTGACGCCCGGGAAGCGGGCCTGCAGTTCCTTCTTGTCACGCAGCACGCGGCTGGCCACCAGCATGGTGAGCTGGTCGGACAGGTGCGCGTCCTCGGAGATCGGGATGAACTCGGAGGGCTGGATCACGCCCAGCTCCGGGTCGGTCCAGCGCGCCAGCGCCTCGAAGCCGACGATGGAGCCATCCCGCAGGTCGACCTCGGGCTGGTAGTAGACCTGCAGCACGCCCTGCTCGATCGCCTGGGCCAGCTTGGTCTGGATCAGGCGGTGGCGGTAGCGCTTGGCGCCCAGCACCGCGTCGTACCACATGACCGAGCCGCGGCGGGTCTGCTTGGCCTCGTTCATGGCCACGTCGGCGCAGATCTGCAGCTCGTGCCAGCTGCGGCCGTCCTCGGGCAGGCGGGCGATGCCCACCGTGGCGGTGGCCGGGATCTGGTCATGGCCGAACTGCACCATCACCGGGTTGACGGCCTCCAGCGCGGCGCGCAGGGCGTGCAGCGCGCCGTCGGGCGTGAGGTCCACCACGGCCAGGAATTCGTCGCCCGAGCGGCGGCACAGCAGGTGGCCGGCCGGCAGCACCTCGGACAGGTGCGCGGCCATCGCCTTGATCATCGCGTCGCCCGCCTCGTGGCCGTGGTTGTCGTTGACGAACTTGAGCTTGTCCAGGTCGAAGAACAGCACCGCCAGCCGGCCGCCTTCCAGCGGCAGCGAGTTCAGCAGGTCGCGGGCCTGGCGCGTCAGCAGGCGGAAGTTCGGCAGGCCGGTGAGCGCGTCGCGGTAGGCGAGGTTGCGCAGCTGGTTCTCGGCCTCCTTGAGGCGGCTGACGTCGGTGATCACGGCCACGTGGCCGCTGGTGTTGCCGGTCTCGTCGCGGATGGCGGAGATCGCCACCGACGTCGGGATGACATTGCCGTGCCGGTCGACGAAGTTGGTCTCGCCGGTCCAGCGCCCGTGCTCCTTGAGCGCGCGGGTCATTTCGCGGCTCTGGTCGCCGCGCCCGACCTGGCGGTACAGGCTGCCCGAGCGCCGCCCCAGCAGCTCGCTGCGGCTGTAGGCCGTCATCCGGCAGAAGGCGGGGTTGGCGTCGAGGATGTGGCCCTGCGGGTCGGTCACCAGGATGCCTTCCGCCGCGGTCGAGAAGACCAGCGCGGTGGTGCGCATCTCGTCAGCCGCCTTGCGCTGGTTGCGCAGCATGGCGGCCAGGGCGCGGGTGACCTCGGAGAGTTCGTCCTGCACCGACTCGTCCAGGCTGTTCACCGGCTCGCCGGCGAGCAGCTTCTGGCAGTCGACCAGCAGCTGGTCGAGGCGGCGGGTGGTGCTGGCGGAGAAACGGTCCGACCAGGTGACGATGCGGCGGATGTTCCACAGCCCCAGCGCGAAGGCGACCAGCACCACGACAACGATGATCAGCACCGCGTTGTAGACCGGCACGAATACCCAGGCGCGCAGCGCCAGGTTGAAGTCGCCGGCGCGCACCTGCTCCACGCCGTCGGACGACAGCCGCAGGCCCTCCTGCAGCGGCGGCATCGGCGGCTGGTTCCCCAGGGCGAACGAAACCTCGGTACCGGCGGCCAGGTCCAGCTGGCGGGCCAGGCGGACGGTATCGATGCGCGCGACGATGAAACCGGCCGGCGCATCGCTCATGGGCGAGAGCACGCGCTGGACCAGCACCAGGTCGGGCGAGCCGGCGGCGTTGGGCAGCAGGCCGGCGCCGTTGTGGCCGCGGCGCACCGCGTCCACCACCGCCTGGCTCGAGGCCAACTCCTGGGCGGTCGCCGGGTCGGGCGAGAGGAACACGCGACCGCGGTAGTCCAGCACCGTGAACTGCCGCAGGCTGGCCCGGTTGAACTGGGCCAGCAGGGGCGCCAGGTAGGCCTCGCGGCCCATGCTGTCGGTCAGGCCCGTCCACAGCAGCGGCGAGGTGCCCAGCGACTCCAGCTCGTGGGCCACGTTGGTGACCTCGGTGCCGAGCTTGGTCAGCACCAGCTGACGGTAATGGGTGATTTCATTGCGCTCGTAGGCCACGCCGGCGAGGACGGTGACGACGGCCACGAGCACCGAGGCGAAGATCACGTAGCTGCGCACGATGCGCACCAGCTCCGTGCGGATGCGAAGGCGCAGGTTGCTGGAAGGCGTGGATGACATTCGGTCCTTACTTCACCGGCACCAGGGCGCCATCGGATTCGACCCGCACGAACAGCACGTCCTGCGGGCCCAGGGCATCGTGCCGCTCGGGGGTGAACGCCGGGGCGTAGCGGCGCACCGCGCCATCGAACGGCGGCAGGCTCTCCAGGGCGCGGCGCACGTCGTCGCCGCGGGTGGAGCCGGCCTTGTCGACGGCCATCGCCAGCAGGTGCGTGATGTCGTAGGCATGGGCCGAGCCCACCGGGCTGGGGATGTCGCGCACACCGGCGAGCTTGGCGTCCTTCTGGATCCAGGCCGCCAGGCGGCGCGCGGCCGGCCGGCTGTTGTTGATGAAGGTGAAGGTCTGGATCACCTGCATGTCCACCTTGTCCAGGGCATTCAGCGCCAGCTCGTGGATCACGCCCCCGGTCAGGCCCCAGTGGGCCACCACCGGCACGCGCCGGGCCGGCGGCAGCTGGGCAAGCTGGTTGAGGAAGGGCGCGCCCTCGCGCTCGTTGGCCACCAGCAGGATGGCCTGGGACCGGGCGGCGAGGCAGGCCTGCAGCGGGTCATGGAAGTTCTGCTCGCCCCAGTTGTACCAGCGGGTGGCGACCACCTGCAGGCCATTGGCCGCGGCCCGCGCCGCCATCACCTGGTGGCCCGAGCGGCCCCAGGAGGTGTTGGGCAGGATCGCGCACACGCGCTGCGCGCGGTAGGCCGAGCGGGCGCGCGCCATCATCGCCTCCACGCCCCAGCTGTCCTTGAGCGAGAGCCGGAACACGAACGAGGGCGAGGGCGCGTCATCGGTGATCGGGTCGGCCGAGCCCCACACGCTGATGAGGGGCACCTTGAGGCGGTTGGCCTCGGGCATGGTCTCGACGGTCACCGGGCTGTACTTGCCGCCCAGGACACCGACCACGTCGGGCCGCGAGGCCATCTCGATGAAGTTGTCGCGCCCGCGGGCCGAGACGCCCTGGTTGTCGGTGGTGAGCAGCTTGAGCGGCCGGCCGCCGAGCACGCCGCCCCGGGCATTGATCTCCTCCATGGCGGCGCGGACCCCGCGCTCGATCGCCTTGGGCGAGGTGCTGGTCTTGACCCCGAAAGCCTCGTCGATGCCGATGTACACCGGCTCGGCGGCGCGGGCCGGGCCGGCCAGCGCCAGCCAGGCGGCCAGGCCGAGCGCCAGGCCGAGCGCCAGGAGGGGGTGTCGGGCGGGGTGGGCGGGCTTCACGCAAGCATTCTCCCAAATTCCGGGGCCACTGAAGAGCTCGGCAGCCCGGACGTCCCGCCAGCCCCGGGATCAGGTCACCGGCGCCGGGTTGAAAAGCACGAGGGCGTTGTGCAGCTTCCACTGCTCGGCCCAGGTCTTCTTGCGGCCGCTGGCCACGTCGAGCAGGAAACGGAACATCTCCCAGCCCACCTCCTCGATGCTGGCCTCGCCGTCGGCGATGCGCCCGGCGTTGATGTCCATCAGGTCGTGCCAGCGGCGCGCCAGGTCGCTGCGGGTGGCCACCTTGACCACCGGGCAGGCGGCCAGGCCGTAGGGCGTGCCGCGGCCGGTGGTGAAGATGTGCATGTTCATGCCGGCGGCCAGCTGCAGGGTGCCGCAGATGAAGTCGCTGGCCGGGGTGGCGGCATAGACCAGGCCCCGCGTAGCGGGCTTCTCGCCGGGCGCGATCACGCCGGCGATCGGCGCGGTGCCGGACTTGATGATGGAGCCCATCGCCTTCTCGACGATGTTGGACAGCCCGCCCTTCTTGTTGCCCGGGCTGGTGTTGGCGCTGCGGTCCACGCTGCCGCGCTGCAGGTAGGCGTCGTACCAGGCCATCTCGCGCACCACGGCCTCGGCCACCTCGGGGGTGGCGGCGCGCGAGGTGAGCTGGGCCACGCCGTCGCGCACCTCGGTGGTTTCCGAGAACATGATGGTGGCGCCGGCGCGCACCAGCAGGTCGGCGCAGAAGCCGACCGCGGGGTTGGCGGTGACGCCGGAGAAGGCGTCGGAGCCGCCGCACTGCACGCCCACCACCAGCTCGCTGGCGGGCACGGTCTCGCGGCGGCGGGCGTCCAGGCGCTTCAGGTGCGTTTCGGCCTGGCGCATGATGGACGCCACCATGTCCATGAAGCCCACGTGCGCCTCGTCCTGCAGGCAGACCACGTCGAGCTTGTCCTCGCGCTGGTCGGCGATGGGGATGCTGCCCGGGGGCAGCAGGCGCTCGGGCTGCAGCTTCTCGCAGCCCAGGCTCACCACCATCACCTCGCCGCCGAAGTTCGGGTTCAGGCTCAGGTTGCGCAGCGTGCGGATCGGGATGATGGCGTCGGGCGCGTCGATCGCCACGCCGCAGCCGTAGCCGTGCTCCAGGGCCACCACGTCGTCGACGTTCGGGTACCTGGGCAGCAGCTCCTGCTTGATCCGCTGCACCGCGAACTCGGTGACGCCGGCGACGCACTGCACCGTCTGCGTGATCGCCAGGATGTTGCGGGTGCCCACGCTGCCGTCGGCATTGCGGAAGCCCTCGAAGGTGAAGCCTTCCAGCGGCGGCAGGGCGCGGCCGGCGCCGGTGGCCATGGGCAGGCCCTCGAGCTCGCGCGCCGGCGGCATCTCCAGCAGGCGCTCGTGCACCCAGCGGCCGGCGGCCACGTCCTGCGTGGTCCGGCCGATGGTCACGTCGTAGCGGCGCACCTCGGTGCCGGCGGGCAGGTCCACCAGGGCCACCTTGTGGCCCTGCGGCACCTTGTCCTTCAGCGTGAGGCCGTCGGCGAACGCGGTGCCCGCGGGCAGGCCGCCGTCGTTGGCCACGATGGCCACGTTGTCGGCCTCGTGCATCTTGATGTACAGGGGGGGACGGGGGTTCATGGGGTCCTGGGTCCTTCAGTGGGGGGCCGGCCCGCCGGTGGATTCGCGCTCGACGATGCGGAACCCGAGGTCGACGACCGGGTGGGGAACGTCCTTGCCCGCGCAGCGGTCAAGAATCATGCGGGCCGCGACGCGGCCGATCTCGGCGCCGTCGACCTGCACGGTCGTCAGCGAGGGCCACAGGTGCGCGGCGAAGTCGGCATCGCCGAAGCCGCAGAGGGCCAGGTCCTGCGGAATGCGCAGGCCGCGGGCCATGGCCTCGACCATCACGCCCTGGGCCAGGCCGTCGGAGCTGCAGTAGACCGCGCGGACCTTCGGGTCGCGTTCGAGCAGTTCGGCCAGGGCGCGGCGGCCGGCCGCCAGGTTGCTGGGGGCGGGCACGACGGCCGTGGGCACCTCGCGGCCCACCGTGGCCTCGAAGCCGGCCCGGCGCTGCGCGGCGCGCTCGTCATCCCCGGTGGCGATGGCCAGGCGGCGCCAGCCCTTGGCGAGGAAGTAGCCGGCGACCGCGCCGCCCACCTTCACGTGCGAGAAGCCCACCGCCATGTCCACCGGCCGCTCGCTCAGGTCCCAGGTCTCCACCACCGGAAGGCCCAGGGCGCGCAGCTGCTCGCGGGCCTGCGCGCTGTGCACCAGGCCGGTGACCACCAGCCCGTCGGGCCGGCGGCCCATCATGGTGGCGATCAGCTTGTCCTCGCGGGCGTGGTCGTAGCCGGCCTGGCCGATGATCAGCTGGTAGCCCTGTTCGTCCAGCGCCTCGGTGAGCGCGCGCACGGTGGGCAGGAACTGCGGCACCGAGATGATGGGGACCAGCGCCGCCACGGTCATGCTGCGGCGGGACTTCAGGCCGCCCGCCAGCAGGTTGGGGATGTAGCCGGTGGCGGCCACCGCCTGCTTGACCTTCTCGATGGTGGCGGGCGAGACCAGCCCCGGGTTGCCCAGGGCGCGCGAGGCCGTCATGAGCGAGACGCCAGCCTCGCGGGCGACATCGTGCAGGGTCACGGTCCGGGCGGCGGGGGGGCGGGGGGGCATGGGTTTATCCGGATGGCATCAAGATTTTTGTTAACGATAACATACCGGCCTGCGTGCTTCAAAGCCGCTTGTTTTTCGACCCAGATGTTAACGTTCACAAGACCGATCGACGCCATGACCGCCAGCTCCCGGATCGCCCGCCTGCATGTCTCCTCCTGCTACCTGCCCCTGGCCACCCCGATCAGCGACGCCAAGGTGCTGACCGGCCGCCAGAAGCCCATGACCGAGGTGGCGATGCTGTTCGTGGAGGTGGAGACCGAGGACGGCCAGAAGGGCCTGGGCCTGAGCTACTCCAAGCGCGCCGGCGGTCCGGGTCAATTTGCCCATGCCCGGGAAATCGCGCCGGCCCTGCTCGGCGAGGACGCCAGCGACACCGGCCGGCTGTGGGACAAGCTGTGCTGGGCCGGCGCCTCGGTGGGCCGCAGCGGCCTGTCGACCCAGGCCATCGGCGCCTTCGACGTGGCGCTGTGGGACCTCAAGGCCCGCCGCGCCGGCCTGCCCCTGGCCAAGCTGCTCGGCGCTTACCGCGATTCCGTGCCTTGCTACAACACCTCGGGCGGCTTCCTGCACACGCCGACCGAGCAGCTGCTGGTGAACGCGCAGGCCTCGATCGAGCGCGGCATCGGCGGCATCAAGCTCAAGGTGGGCCAGCCCGATCGCATGCTGGACGTGCGCCGGCTGGAAGCCGTGCGCAAGCACCTGGGCGATGGCGTGGCCATCATGGTCGATGCCAACCAGCAGTGGGACCGGCCGACGGCGCAGCGCATGTGCCGCATCTTCGAGCAATTCAACCTGGTGTGGATCGAGGAGCCGCTGGACGCCTACGACCACGAGGGCCACGCCGCCCTGGCCGCTGCCTTCGACACGCCGATCGCCACCGGCGAGATGCTCACGAGCGCGGCCGAGCACGGCGAGCTGATTCGCCACCGCGCCGCCGACTACCTGATGCCCGACGCGCCGCGCGTGGGCGGCATCACGCCCTACCTGAAGGTGGCCGCGCAGGCCGACCAGGCCGGCCTGCTGGTCGCCCCGCACTTCGCGATGGAGCTGCACATCCACCTGGCAGCGGCCTACCCGCGCGAGGGCTGGGTGGAGCACTTCGACTGGCTGGAGCCGCTGTTCAACGAGCGCATCGAGATCGCCGGCGGCCGGATGCGGGTGCCCACCCGCCCGGGCCTGGGGCTGAGCCTGAGCGAGCAGGCCCGCCAGTGGACCCGCGAGCAGGCCACGTTCGAGGCCAGGGCCTGAGCCGCGTTGCCGGCCTGTCCCAGTCCCGCCCTTCCCCCGCCCTTCCCCCGCCTATCGACAGACAGGAGACCTGCGATGAAAACCCTGAACACGCTGATCGCCGCCCTCGCCTTGGGTGGCGCCGCCCTCGCCGCCCAGGCCCAGGCCTGGCCGGCGGCCAAGCCGGTGACCCTGCTGGTGCCCTTCCCGCCCGGGGGCTCCACCGACCAGATCGCCCGCACCCTGGCCAACCGCCTGCCGGCGAAGCTGGGCGGCACCTGGGTCGTGCAGAACACCGCGGGCGCCGGCGGCACGCTGGGCGCGACGGCGGCGAGGCGCGCGGCGCCGGACGGCTACACCGTTTTCGTCTCCTCGCTCGGCCCCTTCGTGATCGGGCCGCACCTGATCAAGGGCGTGGCCTATGACCCGCTCAAGGACTTCGACTACGTCACCGTCGCCGTGCAGGCACCCAACGTGCTGGCCGTGCCTGCCGCCTCGCCGCACAAGTCGGTGCAGTCGGTGCTGGACTTCCACCGCGCCAGCCCCGGCAAGATGACCTTCGCCTCGGCCGGCAACGGCACCAGCGACCACCTCACGGCCGAACTGTTCTGGCAGGAGACCAAGACCACCGGCACGCACATTCCCTACAAGGGCGGCGCGCCGGCGATGCAGGACCTGCTCGGGGGCCAGGTGGACGCCACCTTCATGAACGTGAACACCGGCCTGCCGAACATCAAGGCCGGCAAGCTGCGCGCCCTGGCCATCACCAGCGCGAAGCGCTCGCCGCTGCTGCCCGAGGTGCCGACGATGGAGGAACTGGGCTTCAAGGACGTGACCGTCTACTCCTGGCAGGCGGTGGCCCTGCCCAAGGGCGTGCCCGAGGACATCAGACGCAAGCTGCACGAGGCCATCGTCGGCGTCCTCGCCGAGGGGCCGGTGCGCCAGCCGCTGCTGGACCTGGGCTTCGAGGTGGTCGGCAACACGCCCGAGCAGTTCACCGCCTTCCAGGCCCGCGAGTTCGCGCGCTGGAAGCAGGTCATCGAGACGGGAAAGATCACGGCGGACTGAGAGGGGGCGGGGTCAGGTCTTGCATCAACGCGACGGTCTATCTCGGCCTCCGCCGGCTCCCTCCGGCCAAGTGAGAGGGGGCGGGGTCAGGTCTTGCATCAACGCGACGGTCTATCTCGGCCTCCGCCGGCTCCCTC
The DNA here is from genome assembly GCF_052600055.1 of Ramlibacter sp. MAHUQ-53. Taxonomy (NCBI): domain Bacteria; kingdom Pseudomonadati; phylum Pseudomonadota; class Betaproteobacteria; order Burkholderiales; family Comamonadaceae; genus Ramlibacter; species Ramlibacter sp. MAHUQ-53. The sequence continues at coordinate 119,512 of NZ_JBQWTS010000011.1, read as the reverse complement.
CGGCCAAGCGCACTGCGCGGGCGGGGGCAGCAGGCACCCGGGAGGAGCTCACCTGCCAGCCCCGCGACATGAACCTCGCCGGAGGAGAACGCGAAGCACCCCCGCGCGAACCGACCCGGAGCGGGAACAGTCGCGTTAATGCAAGACCTGACCCCATGCCCCCCTGCGAAGCACCCCCGCGCGAACCGACCCGGAGCGGGAACAGTCGCGTTAATGCAAGACCTGACCCCATGCCCCCTGACCCCATGCCCCCCGGAGAAGGCGGAGGTGATCTCGCCGGCGCGAAGCCTTCACCATGGCAGCGTGAGCGGCGCGGGGCTGGCGGGTGGGCGGAGGGACCCGTGGGCCCGTGCACGGGAGTGCACCAGGCCCCCGGGAGGAGCCCACCTGCCAGCCCCGCGACGTGAACTTCGCCGGAGGGAAAGGGGAAGCACCGCCGCGTGAACCTCACCGGAGGAAAAGAGGAAGCACCGCCACGTGAACCTCACCGGAGGAAAACGCGAAGCACCGCCGCGCGAACCGACCTACAGGGCAAACAGTCGCGTGAATGCAAGACCGGCCCCCATGCCGCCCTCCCCCTGCCCCCCGGCGCTCACTCGAACGGCCCGGTACACACGAACGCACCGCCCTGGTAGATGTTGGCGGGGTCGTTCAGGTCCAGCACCGGCTCGGCCGCCTCGACCCGGTGGCGGAACGGCTCCGAGCTGTCCTGCGGGCGGTAGCCGATGTGGCGGGCCTTGGCGTTGTCGTAGAACGCGGTGGCGTTGTCGGAGATGCCGTAGATCACGCTCCAGCCCACCACCGGCGCGGTGAGGCCGGCCACCACCAGGCGCTCCAGGTCGTCGTAGGACATCCAGGTGGCCAGCATGCGGCGGTTCTTCGGCTCGGGGAAGGAGGAGCCGATGCGCACCACCAGGGTCTCGATGCCGTAGCGGTCGAAGTACAGGCGGGCCACGTCCTCGCCGAAGGCCTTGGACAGGCCATAGAGGCCGTCGGGACGCGGGGGCGTGTCGGCATCGATCACCTGGTCCTGCCGCCAGAAGCCGGTGACATGGTTGGAGCTGGCGAAGATGATCCGCTTCACGCCCTGCTTGCGGGCCGCCTCGTAGAGGTTGTAGACGCCCACGATGTTGGCCGCCAGGATCGGCGCCCAGGGCTGCTCGGTGGAGACGCCGCCGAGGTGGACCACCGCGTCCACGCCCTCGAGCAGCTCCAGCACGCCGGGCGCGTCGGCCAGGTCCAGCGGAACGCACTCCTCGCCGGGGGCGGCGGCGCCCAGGTCGGCGATGTCGGACAGGCGCAGCGACTCGCAATACCGCGGCAGGCGCGCACGCAGCTCGCGGCCCAGCCCCCCCGCCGCCCCCGTGAGGAGCAGGCGCTTGAACTTCAGGGCGGAGGCGGGTTGGGCGAGCATGGGCAGGAAGGAACGAAAGGGCAAAGCGGGGAAGGCCATGTTGTCGGTTGTCGTACAACACGGGAGCGGTTCAATGTCGTCGCTCGAAGGGGCCCTGTCAATCCGATAAACCTCGGGTTTCCCCTGAGACTCGAGGCCGGCTGCGAGCGGCCCAGCCGGTACAGTCTCCCCCAGCTGATCGCCCCCGTCGTACGATGACCACAGACTCCCCAGCCCTGCTGGACCCCTCCCGTTTCGAAGGCGAGGTCGCGGGCCGCCGCGTCGGCCTGTTCCTGCTTCGCAGCCCCGGCGGCCTGCGGGCCGCCGTCTCCAACCACGGCGCGCGGCTGCTGCAGCTGGTGGTGCCGGGGCGCGGCGGGCGCTGGCATGACGTGGTCCTGGGCTACGACCACCTGCAGCAGATGCTCGAGGGCATGGCCTCCATGGGCGCGGTGATCGGCCGCTACGCCAACCGCATCGGCCACGCCCGCTTCACCCTCGACGGCGTCACCACCGCCCTGCCCGCCAACGACGGCCCGCACTGCCTGCATGGCGGCCCGGCCGGCTGCCGCTTCCAGCCATTCGAGCTGCTGGCGCACGAGGCCGACCGCCTCGCGCTGGCCTGGACCTTCCGAGAGGCGGACGACGGCTTCCCCGGCGAGGTGCGGCTGGAGGTGACCTACACCTTGCGCGATCCTGGCGTACTCGCCATCGACTGGCGCGCCACCGCCGCAGGCCGGCCGACCGTGGTCAACGTGACCGCCCACCCCTTCTTCAACCTCGAGGGCCAGGCCAGCGAGACCATCCACGGCCAGCGCCTCGTGGTGGATGCCGCGCATTACCTGCCGGTGGACGGCAAGCGCATTCCCACCGGCGAGGTGGCACCGGTCGCGGGCACGCCCTTCGACCTGCGCGCAGGCCGCAGCTTCAGCGAGGCGCTGGCGGCGCTGCCGGACCACGCCTTCGACCACTGCTACGTGGCCGCCGGGGCGCGGGAGGGCGTCCTGCGCCGGCTGGCCCGCGCCGAGGCGCCGGGCTCGGGCGTGGCGATGGAGGCCTGGTCGGATGCGCCTGGGCTGCAGGTGTTCTCCTCCAGCGGCTTCGACGGCAGCCTGCCGCGCCATGCCGGCAAGGGCGGGCGCACCTACCGGCGCGAGGCCGCCTTCTGCCTGGAGCCGCAAGGCCTGCCGGACGCGCCCAACCACCCGCACTTCCCGGACACGAGCCTGCGCCCGGGGCAGTCACGCACCGGGCGCATCGAGTACCGGTTCTCCGCGCTGGGCTGACGCCCAGGCCGCGGGCCGTCAGGCCTCGACGGGGGCCGCCGACAGCAGCGGCTTGCCGGCGAAGAAGCAGGCGAGGTTGTCCAGCACCCGCTGGCCCATGGCCTGGCGGGTCTGCGCCGTGGCGCTGGCGATGTGGGGGACCATCACCACGTTGTCCAGGGTGAACAGCTCGGAGGGCACCTCGGGCTCGAACTCGAACACGTCGAGCGCGGCGCCGGCGATGCGTTTGCCCTGCAGCGCCTTCACCAGGGCGGCCTCGTCGATCACCGTGCCGCGGGCCACGTTCACCAGGAAGCCCTTGGTGCCCAGCGCATCGAGCACCGAGGCGTCGACCAGGTGGCGCGTGCCCGCGCCGCCGGCGGTGATCACCACCAGGAAGTCGCTCCAGCGGGCGAGGTCGTGCAGGCTGGCCTCGTAGCCCCAGGGCACGCCCGCCACCGGGCGGCGCGAGTGGTAGCGGACCTCCATGTCGAAGCCCTGCGAGCGCTTGGCGATGGTCTGGCCGATGCGGCCCAGGCCCACGATGCCCAGCTTCGCGCCGCTGACGCGGCGGCCCAGGGGGAAGGCCACCGGCGGCTTGGCCACCCACTGGCCGGCGCGCACGTAGCGGTCGCCCTCGCTGAGGCGGCGGGCGATGTCCAGCAGCAGGCCGAAGGCGAGGTCGGCCACGCAGTCGTTCAGCACGTCGGGCGTGTAGCCCACCGGGATGCCGCGGCGCGCGGCATGGGCCGGGTCGATCTGGTCGAGGCCGACGCCGAAGCTGGAGACCACGCGCAGGTTGGGCAGCGCGTCGAGCAGCGCATGGCTGGCGCCGGCGGCGGCGGAGGTCACCAGGGCCTCGAACTCGCCGCCGCGCGCGGCCAGGAAGGCCTCGCGCTCGGGGCCGGCGGGCGGCAGGCGGGTGACGTCGTAGGCCTCGTTCAGTTGCTTCTCGAGCCAGGGCAGCAGGCCCAGGGCCTGGAGGATGCGGGGACGTTGGGTCGTCATGTCGTCGTGGGTGGGTTGGAAGAAGGGCCGGGCGTCATTCTGGCTGGATGCCGGCGTCCTTGGCGACCTTGGCCCACTTGGCCATTTCCTTCTCGATGAACTGGGCGAACTGGTCGGCCGAGCCCTGCGCGGGCTCGATGCCGGCGTCCAGCAGCTTCTGGCGGACATCGGGCATGGCGAGGATGCGGTTGACTTCGCTGTTCAACTTGGCGACGACCGCCTTGGGCGTTCCGGCCGGTGCGAGCAGGCCGCCCCAGGTGCTGGTCTCGTAGCCGGGCAGGCCGGCCTCGGCCATCGTCGGCAGCTGCGGCTCGGAGGCGATGCGCTTGCCGGTGGTCACCGCCAGCGCCCGCACCGTGCCGGCCTTCACCTGGGTCTTGATCGCGGCCACCGTGTCGAACATCAGCGAGACGCGGCCGGAGATCAGGTCCGGGTGGGCCAGGGTGCTGCCCTTGTACGGGATGTGGACGATGTCCAGGCCGGCCATGCTCTTGAACAGCTCGCCGCTGAAGTGCGGCGCGCCGCCCGAGCCGCTGGAGGCGAACGAGAGCTTGCCGGGGTTGGCCTTGCCATGCGCGACCAGCTCGCCCACGGTCTTCGCGGGCACGGCGTTGTTCACCACCAGCATCAGCGGCACCACGTGGGTGAGGGCCACCGGCTCGAAGCCCTTGACGGTGTCGAACGGCAGCTTCTTGACCATGCTGGGGTTGATCGCATGGCTGCTGGCCACCAGGGCCAGGGTGTGGCCATCGGGCGCGGCGCGGGCCACGAAGTCGGTGCCGATGATGCCGGTGGCGCCGGCCTTGTTGTCGATGGTGACCGGCTGGCCCCAGGCATCGGTGAGCTTCTGGCCGATCAGGCGCGCGGCCATGTCGATCGCACCACCCGGCGAGGCGGGCACGACGATGGTCAGGGGCTTGGTCGGGAAGTTCTGCGCGCTCGCCAGCGAGCTGCCCAGGGCGATCAGGGCCGCGACGGGCCAGGACTTGAATGGCATGGAGTCTCCTTCGAGGGGGCGCGGTCAGTCCAGCGCGATCTTGTTGTCGGTGATGATGCGGGCGTAGCGCTTGCGGTCGTTGGCGATCAGGCGCTCGAAGTCGGCCGGCGTGCCGCCCCTGGCGACCGCGCCCTGCGCCAGCAGCTGCTGCTGCACGTCGGGCATGGCCAGCACCTGCTGCAGGCCCTGCGAGACCTTGGCCACCACCTCCGGCGGCGTGCCGGCCGGGGCCAGCAGGCCGAGCCAGGAGCCGGACTCGGCGCCCTGCACGCCGGCTTCCTCCAGCGTGGGCACGTCGGGCAGCGCGGCCACCCGCTGCTTGCTGGTGATGGCCAGCGCCTTGAGCTTGCCGGACTTGATGAAGCCGGAGGTCTCCAGCACCGAGGCGAACAGCAGGTGCACGTTGCCCGAGACCAGGTCGGTCAGCGCGGCGCCGCCGCCCTTGTACGGCACGTGCAGCAGCTGCGTGCCGGTGGCGATGCTGAAGGTCTCGCCCGAGAGGTGGGGCGAACCGCCGTTGCCGGAGCTGGCGTAGGTGAACTTGCCCGGGGCGGCCTTGGCCTGGGCGACGAACTCCTTCACGGTGTTCGCGGGCAGCGACATCGTGGCCGCCATCACGAACGGCAGCTCGGCGAACTGCCCGATCGGCACGAAGGCGGTATCCGGGTTGTAGTTCAGTTTCTTGTACAGCGTGGGGTTGATCGACTGCGTGCCGACGTTGCCCGTGAGCAGGGTGTAGCCGTCGGGCCTGGCGCGCGAGACCACCTCGAGGCCGACGTTGCCACCGGCGCCGCCCTTGTTGTCCACCACCACCGACTGGCCCCACAGCTGCGAGAGCTTCTGGGCCACGATGCGGGTGCCGATGTCGGTGCCGCCGCCGGCCACGAAGGGCACGACGATGGTGACGGGCTTGGTGGGCCAGGCGGCGGCCTGGGCCAGGGCCTGCGGCGCGAAGGCGGCAGCCAGGGTGGCGGCGGTGGCGGCCAGCGCGAAGCGGCGGGTGGAGGGAGCTCGGGTCATGGGGGCGGATCCTCGTGCGTTCAATGCGTTCAATGCGTCCAGTGCGTCCGGGACGTTCAGTTGGCGGTGGCGCCGGACTTCTTCACCAGCGCGGCCCAGCGCGGGATCTCGCGGGCCATCAGCGAGGCCAGGTCGGCCGGCGAGCCGCCCACCACCTCCATGCCCAGGCCGGAGAGCTTGTCGCGCACGTCGGGCTGGCGCAGGGCCTTGGCGATCTCGGCGCTGAGGGTGTCGACGATGGCCCTGGGCGTGCCCTTGGGGGCGTAGACCGCCTGCCAGGAGAACATCTCGAAGTTGGGCACGCCCGCCTCCATCATGGTCGGCGTGTTCGGCGAGATCGGGATGCGCTTGGCGGTGGTCACGGCCAGCACCTTGAGCTTGCCGGCCTGGATCAGAGGCACGGCCGCCGTCATCTGGTCGAACATGAAGGTGACCTGGCCGGTGGAGACATCCAGCATCGCCGGCGGCGTGCCCTTGTACGGCACGTGCGTGAGCGGCACCTCGATGATGTCCGCGAGCAGCTCGCCGGCGAGGTGGGTGGAGGTGCCGGCGCCGGAGGAGGCGAAGGTGCGGCGGGTCGGGTCCTTCTTCAGCAGGGCCACCAGGTCGGCCACGCTGTTGATGCCCGACTGCGCGCCGACCAGCAGCACGTTGGGCAGGAAGGCCACCAGCGACACCGGCTCGAAGTCCTTCACCGGGTCGTAGGGCAGGTTCTTGTACAGGCCGGCGTTGATCGCGTGCGTGCTGATCGTGCCCCCCATCAGGGTGTAGCCGTCGGGCGCGGCCTTGGCCACGTAGGTGGCGCCGATGCCGCCGCCGGTGCCCGGCTTGTTCTCCACCACCACCGACTGCTTGAGGGCCGTGCCCAGCTTGTCGGCGAGGGTGCGGCCGATCACGTCGGTGGAGCCGCCGGGCGTGAAGGGCACGACATAGGTAATGGGCTTGGCCTGGGGCCAGGCGCCCTGCGCATGGCCCAGGGCGGGCAGCGCGGCGGCGACGGCGCTCAGGCCGAGGCGGCCCAGGGCGTTGCGGCGGGTGATGGACATGGGTGTCTCCTCGTGTCTCTGGGGGTGTCGGGGGGGTCGAAGGCGGTGGCGGTGCCGCCCGGGTCTCAGCGCCCGTTCGCCTGGCGCCAGGCCGCGAAGCGGGCCGGGGTCTCGGGATTCGTCGGGGGGTACAGGCCGATGATGGTGCGGCCGTCCATGACCTCGCTCTGGACGAAGTCCTCGAAGGCGGTCATCTCGGTGGCCTCGGCGGCGATCTCCTCGGCCAGGTGGGCCGGGATCACGACGACGCCCTCGCCGTCGCCCACGATCACGTCGCCGGGGAACACCGGGGCGTCGCCGCAGCCGATCGGCACGTTGATGTCGATGGCCTGGTGCAGGGTGAGGTTGGTCGGCGCGCTCGGCTTCGAGTGGTAGGCCGGAATGTCCATCTTCGCGATGTCTGGCGAGTCGCGGAAGCCGCCGTCGGTGACCACGCCTGCCACGCCGCGCTTCATCAGGCGCGAGACCAGGATGCCGCCGGCCGAGGCGGCGCGGGCGTCCTTGCGGCTGTCGATCACCATCACCGCGCCCGGCGGGCACTGCTCCACGGCGGCGCGCTGCGGGTGCTTGGGGTCGAGGAAGACGCTGATCGGGTTCAGGTCCTCGCGGGCCGGGATGTAGCGCAGCGTGAAGGCCTCGCCCACCATGTTCGGTCCGTGGGGGTTCAGGGGCCGCACGTCCTGGATGTACTGGTGGTGCAGGCCGCGCTTGAACAGGGCGGTGCACAGGGTGGCGGTGCTGACGCGGCGCAGCTGCTCGCGGGCGGTGTCGGAAAGGGCCATCGGGGTGTCCGGGAGATCGTGGGAGGTCAGTAGATGTCCGGCTCGCCGATGGGCGCGCCGAAGGAGGTCTCGAGGTAATCGAAGTCGCAGCCCTGGTCGGCCTGCAGGATGTGGCGGCTGAACATCCAGCCATAGCCGCGCTCGAAGCGCGGGGGCGGCGGCGTCCAGGCGGCGCGGCGGGCGGCGAGCTCCTCGTCGCTCACGTTCAGGTGGATGGTGCGGGCCGGCACGTCCACCGTGATCAGGTCGCCGGTCTTCACCAGGGCCAGCGGGCCGCCGATGTAGGCCTCGGGCGAGGCGTGCAGGATGCAGGCGCCGTAGCTGGTGCCGCTCATTCGCGCGTCGGACAGGCGCAGCATGTCGCGCACGCCCTGCTTCACCAGCTTGGTGGGGATCGGCAGCATGCCCCACTCGGGCATGCCGGGGCCGCCCTTGGGGCCGGCGTTGCGCAGCACCAGGATGTGGTCGGCGGTGACGTCGAGGTCCTCGTCCTCCACCGCGGCCTTCATCTCGGGGTAGCTGTCGAACACCAGCGCGGGGCCGGTATGCCGCAGGTACTGCGGGGCGCAGGCGCTGGGCTTCATCACCGCGCCGCCGGGCGCGATGTTGCCCCGCAGCACCGCCAGCGCGCCCTCGGCGTAGAGGGGGTTGTCCAGCGGGCGGATCACGTCGTCGTCGAAGACCTTCGCGCCCTCGATGTTCCGGCCGATCGTGGCGCCAGTGACCGTCATCGCGTCCAGCTGCAGGTGCGAGGCCATGCGGGCCATGAGCCCGCGCATGCCGCCGGCGTAGTAGAAGTCCTCCATCAGGTACTTGTCGCCGCTGGGCCGGATGTTGGCGATCACGGGCACCTTGCGGCTGGCGGCGTCGAAGTCGTCCAGCGTGACGGTGCAGTGGGCGCCGGCGCGGCGCGACATGGCCACCAGGTGGATGATGGCGTTGGTGCTGCAGCCCATGGCCATGGCCACGGCGATCGCGTTCTCGAAGCTGGCGCGGGTGAGGATGCGGTCGGGCGTGAGGTCCTCCCACACCATGTCCACGATGCGGCGGCCGCAGGCCGCGGCCATGCGCGGGTGGTTGGCGTCGGGCGCCGGGATGCTGGAGGCCCCGGGCAGGGTCAGGCCCAGGGCCTCGGCGATCCCCATCATGGTGGCGGCCGTGCCCATGGTCATGCAGGTGCCGTGGCTGCGGGCGATGCCGGCCTCCACCTCCAGCCACTGCGGCTGCGAGAGCTTGCCGGCGCGGCGCTCGTCCCAGAACTTCCAGGCGTCGGCGCCGGAGCCCAGGGTCTTGCCTTCCCAGTTGCCGCGAAGCATGGGGCCGGCGGGCAGGTAGACGAAGGGCACGCCAGCGGACAGCGCGCCCATCACCAAGCCGGGCGTGGTCTTGTCGCAGCCGCCCATGAGGACCGCGCCGTCGATGGGGTGGGAGCGGATCAATTCCTCCGTCTCCATCGCCAGCATGTTGCGATAGAGCATGGTGGTGGGCCGCACGAAGGCCTCGGCCAGCGAGATCGCGGGCAGCTCCAGCGGGAAGCCGCCGGCCTGCAGGATGCCGCGCTTGACGTCATCGACCCGCTGCTTGAAGTGGGTGTGGCAGGGGTTGATGTCCGACCAGGTGTTGATCAGGGCGATGACGGGCTTGCCGGTCCAGTCCTCGGGGCCGTACCCCATCTGCAGGGTGCGGGAGCGGTGGCCGAAGCTGCGCAGGTCATCGGGGGCAAACCAGCGCGCGCTGCGCAGGGTCTCGGGGGTCTTGCGGCGGGGCGCTGCGCCCGGGCCGTCGGGGGTGTCGGAAGCCATGGGCCCGGATTGGAGCACTGATATATTAGAGCATCAATGCTCCGAAACCCGGGGCTGGCCGCCCCCCTTCCCTGCCTAGAATCGCGCCCCATGACCGAACTCGCGCAACTGCCTCCGCTGCGTCTGGACCGCTCCCGCCAGGTGGCGCCCCAGGTGTTCGAGGCCCTGCGCGACCTGATCATCTCGGTGACCCTGGAGCCCGGCACGGTGCTGGCGCGGGCCGAGCTGGCCGAGCACTACGGCGTGAGCCAGACGCCGATCCGCGACGCGCTGATGCGACTGGGCGACGAAGGCCTGGTGGACATCTTCCCGCAGCACGCCACGGTGGTGAGCCGCATCGACGTGGACGCGGCGCTGCAGGCGCACTTCCTGCGCCGCGCGATCGAGCTGGAGATCCTGGTCGCCGTGTGCGGCCTGCCCGGGGCCACGCACGAGGCGCTGATGGACCGCCTGCGCAGCCACCTGGCCACGCAGAAGGCGGCCCTGCGCCGCACCGACTACGACGGCTTCGCCGCCGCCGACCTCGCCTTCCACCAGGCCCTCTACCAGGCGGCGGCCGTGCCCTCGCTGTGGGACCTGGTGCGCCAGCGCAGCGGCCATGTGGACCGCCTGCGCCGCCTGAACCTGCCGGCCCGCGGCAAGGCCCAGGCCGTGGTGGCCGACCACGAGGGCATCCTCGAGGCGCTGGCCGCCCGCGACCTGAAAGGCGCCACCGAGGCGCTGCGCAAGCACCTCGCGGGCACGCTGTCCTTCATCGACAAGGTGCGCGAGACCTACCCCGACTGGCTGGACTGACCCGCCCCGGGCTCAGTCCTTCGGCGAGCGCCGGTCCGGCGTGAGGAACAGGCCGGCGCAGACCCCGCGCAGCCAGCGGTTCGCCGCGTCGTGGTGGAAGCGCGCATGCCAGTGCTGCTTGACCAGGAAGCGCGGGATCGGCAGCGGGCAGGCCAGCACCTGCAGCGCCCCGCCGGCGCCGCCGGCCGACCGCACCAGCGTCTCGCCAATGTGCCGCGGCAGCGTGGCCACCAGCTCGGTGGTGGACAGGATCGCGGGCAGGCCCAGGAAGGCGGGCAGCCGCAGCACCACCTCGCGCCGCAGGCCCAGGCGCAGCAGCGTCTCCTCCAGCAGCTGCTGGCCGGTGCCCGAGACGATGCCCACATGCGCCTCGCGCGCATAGGCGGCCCGGGTGAAGGGCTTGCCCGGCTTCAGGCGCGGGTGGCGGCGGTTCGCCAGGCAGATCCAGTCCTGCTCGAACAGGGTCTGCTGGTAGAAGCCCACCTCCAGCTTGGGGATCAGCCCCAGGGCGAGGTCGGCCTCGCCGTCGCGCAATTCCTCGGCCATGCCGTCATGCAGGCCGCCCGCCTCCAGCCGCACGCCCGGCGCCAGCGCGTGCACATGCGAGAACAGCCGCGGCAGCAGGGTGACGTGGCTGGCGTCCGTCATGAGGATGCGGAAAGACCGGGTCGAGGTGGCGGGATCGAATTCCAGCGCCGAATCGGCCAGCCGGCGCACCGCGTCCAGCACCTCGCGCACGGTGCCGATCATGGCCTCGGCGCGGGGCGTGGGCTGCATGCCCTGGGCGGTGCGCACGAACAGCGGGTCGCCGAAGCGCTCGCGCAGGCGCTTGAGCCACAGGCTCACCGTGGGCTGGCTCTGGCCCAGGGCTTCGGCGCTGCGGGTGACGTTGCCGGTGCGATAGAGTGAGTCGAGCAGCCGCAGCAGCTTCAGGTCCAGGGAGTCGAGGTCGGCGTCCATGCGGTCCATCATGTCGAAATCTGATGGTAATTATGTTTGACATCACCTTAACAAAGTACCGACCCCTGCCCAGAATCACCCCGATTCATCGAGGAGACAGGTCGTGAGGATTGCGGTTCTAGGCGCCGGGGCATTGGGTTGCGCCATCGGCGCGACGCTGGCCGAGGCCGGGCACGAGGTGGCCCTGATCAACCGCAACCGCCCGCATGTGGACGCCATCAACGCCGGCGGCCTGCAGGTGCGCAGCGCGGACGGCGAGCGCACGGTGCGCGCGCGCGCCGCCACCAGCGCCGCCGGGCTGGGCCCGCAGGACCTGGTGATCGTGCTGGTCAAGTCCTTCCACACGCGCGAGGCCATGGCGGCGGCGCGCGAGCTGGTCGGCGCGGACACGGTGGTGATGTCGCTGCAGAACGGCCTGGGCCACGAGGACATCCTGTCCGAGGTGGTGGGCCGCGACCACGTGGTGGCCGGCAAGACCTATGTGGGCGGCGTGATGCGCGGCCCCGGCTCCATCATCGCCGGCGTCCAGGGCAAGAGAACCCTGATCGGCGAGCTCGACGGCCGCCTCACGCCCCGCGTGCGGGCCATCGGCGAGGCCTTCAACGCTGCCGGCCTGGCCACCACGGTGAGCGACAACATCGTGGGCGTGATCTGGGACAAGCTGCTGGTCAACGTGGCCACCGGCGCGCTCTCGGGCATCACCCGCCTGACCTATGGCCCCCTCTACCAGCTGCCCGGCATCGAGGCCACCGCCATCGCCGCGGTGCAGGAGGCGATCGACGTCGCCCGCGCCTGCGGCGTGGGCCTGTCCACCGCCGACGCCCGGGCCCCGTGGATCCAGGCCGCCGAGGGCCTGCCCGCCGACTTCAAGACCTCGATGCTGCAAAGCCTCGAGAAGGGCTCGGTCACCGAGATCGACTTCATCAACGGCGCCGTCGTCCGCTGGGGCGAACGCTGCGGCGTCCCCACCCCCGTCAACCGCACGCTGGTGGCCTGCATCCAGGGCATCGAGCGCGCGATGGCACTGACCCAGGAGAACCGTCCATGACTTCCGTGAACCGCGCCTTCGTCGAGCATGTGGCGATCCGCGTGCGCGACATCCACTGGCACATCCGCTTCTTCCGCGAGGCGCTGGGCATGGAGATGCGCGAGGTCGACGGCCCCGCCGACAACCCCCGCCAGTACTGGACCCTGGGCGGGCTGCAGTTCATCGCGACGCCCGATTTCCAGGCGCCCCCCTGCAATGACGGCGGCTGGCTCGGCCACCTGGGCGTGATGGTGGACGACCTCGAAGCCGCCATCGCGGCGGTGAAGGCCGCCGGCGCCACCGAGATGCCCCAGGGTTTCAACTGGCTGCAGCTGCCCGACGGCCTCGCCCTGGAGTTGATCCAGGCCGTCCCCGGCAGCGTGGACCTGGCCCTGGCCGTGAAGATGCGCCCCTGATTTCCTGATCCCCGCGGAGCCCCCATGCTGAAGATCCCGAAGATCGAATTCCAGACCCCCGAACGCTACTGGGACGACGCCGCCGAAGGCGACGAGTGCACGAGCCCCACCTACACGGTGACCGAGGCGCGCATCAACGCCTATGCCGAACTCACCGGCGACTTCACCCCGGTCCACATCGACGAGGCCTACGCGAAGACCACGCCCTTCGGCACCCGCGTCGCCCACGGCCTGTTCGGCCTGTCGATCGCCGACGGCCTGAAGACGCAGAGCGAGTACCGCTTCCTGCCCGGCATGTCCCTGGGCTGGACCTGGGACTTCCTGCTGCCGATCAAGATCAATGACACGCTGCACGTGAAGTTCCGCGTGACCGGCCTGCGCGCCAGCAAGAGCCGCCCGGGCTGGGGCATCGTGATCCTGCCCTCGGAGTTGATCAACCAGCACGGCGAGGTGGTCCAGAAGGGCGAGCACCGCCTGATGATCCCGCGCCGCCCCGGAGCCTACTGATGCTGCCCCTGCAACAGCGCCCCCTGGAGGGCATCCGCGTCATCGACTACAGCCACTTCCTGGCCGGCCCCTACGTGGGCCGCTGCCTGGCCGCCCTGGGCGCCGAGGTGATCAAGGTGGAGCGCCCCGGCACCGGCGACGCCGGCCGCCAGCATGCCTGGTTCGTGGGCGACCACAGCGGCTACTTCCTGCAGTTGAACATGGGCAAGAAGGGCCTGTGCGTCAACACCAAGGACCCGCGCGGCCGGGACCTGATGCGCAAGTTGTGCGACAGCGCCGATGTCTTCGTCGAGAACTACCGCCCCGGCGCCCTGGACAAGCTGGGCCTGGGCTACGCCGAGCTGGCCGCGCGCAACCCCGGCCTGGTGTACTGCTCCATCTCGGCCTACGGCCACACCGGGCCCGACTCGCACCGCGCCGGCTTCGGCCTGATCGCCGAGGCCAAGAGCGGCATCATGCAGATGGTGGGCAACCCGGGCGAGACCCCGCCCCTGCTGCGGATCTCGCTGGGCGACATGTACACCGGCATCCATGCGGTGGCCGCGATCAACGCCGCCCTGCTCGGGCGCGTCAAGTCCGGCCGCGGCCAGCACATCGACATGGCGCTGTACGACACCCTGGTGTCCATGCACGAATACGCGATCCAGTGCTACACGCTCTCGGGCGGCAAGGAGGTGCCGGTGCAGACCGGGCACGACATGCCGACCTCCACCCTCTACGGCGTGTTCCGCGCCGCCGACGGCGACCTGGTGATCGCCGCCCAGGTGGACGACGCCTGGAAGCGCTTCGCGCAGCTGGTGGAGTCGCGCGGCGGCCCGGCCGGCTTCGCCGCCGACGCCCGCCTGCACACCACTGCCGGCCGCAACGCGAACCGGCTGGACATCCTGGCGGTGGTCAAGCCCTGGGTCGCTGCCCACCGGGTGGCCGACCTGCTCGCCTGGCTGGACGCGATCGACGTGCCCTGCGCCAAGGTGCAGCGCATCGACGAGGTGGTGGCCGACCCGCAGATCCGCGCGCGCGGCATGATCATCGAGCAGGACCACCCGGCCCTGGGCCGCATCGAGCTGCCGAACCTGCCGTTCCGCTTCTCCGGCTGCGACACCGGCATCGCCCAGGTCGCGCCCGACCTCGGCCAGCACAACGCCGAGATCGCCGCCAGCCTGGGCATCCCGGCCGAGGAGATCGAGGCCATGCAGCGCGATGGCGTGCTGTACTCGAAGGACCTGAAGGAAGCGGCATGACCGACCGCTACGCCGTGATCGGCAACCCGATCGACTTCAGCAAGTCCCCCTTCATCCACGGCGAGTTCGCCCGCTCGCTGGGGCATGACATCGAGTACACCAAGATCCTGGGCCCCCTGGGCGGCTTCAGGGAAACGGTGGACGCCTTCCGCGCCGCCGGCGGGCGCGGCATCAACATCACCGCGCCCTTCAAGCTCGACGCCTTCGCCTACGCCGACGAGCGCTCGCCCAGCGCCGAGCTGGCCGGCGCGGTCAACTGCCTCAAGCTCGACGGCCCGCGTATCCTGGGCGAGAACTTCGACGGCGTGGGCCTGGTGCGCGACGCGGTCCGCAACCTGGGCCAGCCCCTGGCCGGCCGCCGCGTGCTGCTGCTCGGGGCCGGCGGCGCCGCGCGCGGCGCGCTGCTGCCGTTCCTGGCCGAGGCGCCGGCCGCGCTCGTGATCGCCAACCGCGACACGGCCAAGGCCCAGGCCCTGGCCGCCATCGCCGCCCGGCACGCCCCGGCCGGCACCGAGGTGGCCGCCAGCGACTACCCCGGCCTGGAAGGCCAGCGTTTCGACCTGGTGTTCAACGCCACCTCCGCCAGCCTGCGCGCCGAGCTGCCGCCGGTGCCGGCCGGCGTGTTCGAGGGCTGCGCCCTCGCCTACGAGCTGGCCTATGCCAAGGGCCTGACCCCGTTCCTGCGCCTGGCGGCCAATGCCGGCGTGGCGCACTGCGCCGACGGCGTGGGCATGCTCGCCGAGCAGGCGGCCGAGGCCTTCGCCTGGTGGCGCGGCGTGCGGCCGGACACGGCCGCCGTCATCGAGCAACTGCGTGTACCCTTGGCGTGAGCGTCGCTGACGCCGCCGACCTGGCATCCCCACCAACAACCGGAGACATGACATGAAACGCATCTTCCTCAAGACCCTGGTCGCCGCCGCCGCACTAGCCGCCGCCGGCCTGGCCAGCGCCCAGGAGCGCACCCTCAAGATGGGCCTGAACGGCCCCGAGAACCACCCGGCCGCGGCGGGCATGAAGAAGTTCGCCGAGACCGTGGCGGCCAAGACCAACGGCCGCATCAAGGTGAACCTGTTCTTCAACGGCTCCCTGGGCAGCGACCAGGCGGTGGTCTCCTCCGTCAAGGGCGGCACCGTCGAACTGGCGGTGATGAACTCCGGCATCCTGGCCAGCGAGGCCAAGGAACTGGCGATCTTCGACTTCCCCTTCCTGTTCGCCAACGAGAAGGAATCCGACGCCATCGTCGACGGCCCGGTCGGCCGCAAGATGCACGCGCTGCTCGAGCCCAAGGGCATCGTCGGCCTGTCGTACTGGGAGCTGGGCTACCGCCAGATCACCAACAGTAAGCGGCCGATCAACAAGGTGGAGGACATCGAGGGCCTGAAGCTGCGCGTGATCCCCAACCCCATCAACCTCGACTGGGTCAAGGCCCTGGGCGCCAACCCCACGCCGCTGGCCTTCCCCGAGGTCTACGGCGCGCTGGAGCAGAGGGCCATCGACGGCCAGGAGAACCCGATCTCGGTGATCGCCGCCAACAAGTTCTGGGAGGTGCAGAAGCACGTGGCGCTGACCAACCACCAGTACAACCCGCAGTCGGTCATCATGAGCAAGAAGGTGTGGGACAGCCTGAGCCCCGCCGACCGCAAGATCATCGACGACGCGGCCGACGAGGCCACCAAGCTGCAGCGCGAGCAGGCCCGCGCCGCCGTCGCCGCCAACCTGGAGCTGCTGAAGAAAAACGGCATGACCGTGACCCAGCTGCCGCCGGCCGAAGTGGCCAAGCTGCGCGAGAAGCTCAAGCCCGTGATCGCCAAGTACAGCGCCAGCGTGGGCGAGGCCACGGTCAACGAGGTGCAGGCTGAACTGGCCAAGATGCGCCGTTGATCCAGGTGTGAAGCGCAGGCCGCCGAGGCGGCCGCTTCCAGAAGGCGTCCAGCGGGCTTCAGGCCCGCCTCAGCGCCCGCTCCATCGGGGCGGGCGTTTTTCCGCGAAGGCCCTCGGGCCTTCCACCGCATCCTCGCTCGCCAGCATGCGCTCGGCGGCCTCGTAGGTCGCCGCCATCGCGCTGGCCAGGTCCGGCTGGTCGAGGCTTTGCAGCATCACCTGCTTGGAGGCCTGCACCGCCAGCGGCGCGCAGGCCAGGATCTCGTCGGCCAGGGCGAAGGCCGCCTCCATCAGCTGCTCGTGCGGCACCACCTCGTTGACCAGGCTGATGCGCAGCGCCTCCTGGGCGGAGATGTTCGAACCGGTGAGGATCAGGCGCATCGCATCCTTCAGCGGCAGGTCGCGCGCCAGGCGCTGGAGCGCGCCGCCGCCCAGCGCCGCCAGGCCCACCCGCGGCTCGGGGAGGCCGAAGACCGCGCGGTCCGAGGCCACGGCCAGGTCACAGGCCGCGACGATCTCGGCGCCGCCGCCCAGGCACAGGCCGTTGACCGCGGCGATCACCGGCTTGTACAGGTCGGTGCGGGTGGTGATGCCGGCGAAGCCCCCGGGCGGCTTGCGGTGGTCGCCGGTGCGGGCGAGCTCCTTCAGGTCGGTGCCGACGCAGAAGGCGCGGTCGCCGCGCCCGGTGATGATGGCCACGTGCAGGCCGGGGTCGGCCGCATAGAGGTCGAACGCCCGCTGCAGCTCGAAGTGCGCCGCCGGGTGGAGCGCGTTGAGGACCTCGGGGCGGTCCAGCGTGACCGTGAGGACCGCCCCGCGCCGCGCCAGCGTGCAGTGCTCGAAGCCGTCCACGCTCAGCGCGCCGGCTTGAGGATCTCCACCACCTGCGGCTTGCCGTTCACCACCTTGACGATGAAGCTCTCGCGGTCCAGGTCGCCCTTCTGGTCGAACTTCACGTCGAACAGCACGCCGGGGTAGTCCTTCACCGAGATGCTGGCGCCGCGCAGGGCGGCGGCAAAGGCCTTCGGGTCGATCTTGCCGACCTTGTCGAAGACCGCCTTGGCCACGTGCATGCTGGTGTAGCCCTTCATCGCGTTGTGGTCGGCCTTGGCCTTGTACTCGGCGAGGTAGCGCTTGGCGAAGGCCTGCACCGGCGGGTTGGGCGCGTCGGGCGTGAGGCCGACGTGGGCCACCACGCCGTTGGCGGCGTCGCCGGCCAGCTCGATCACCTTGTCGTTGGCCAGTGTGGTCTCGCCAATCACCGGCTTGTTGTAGCCCTGCTTGCGCAGCTCCCGCAGGATGCGCGCCGACTCCTCCTCGTTGCTGTAGACGAACAGCGCATCGGCGTTGGACTGCTTGGCCCGGAGCACCGCCGCCGAGAAGTCGACCTGGGCCACCTCGGTGGAGATGTCGGCGACGACCTGGATGCCGGCGGCCTGCAGGCCCTTGAGGACCATGTCGCGGCCGCCCTTGCCGAAGTCGTTGTTCACGTAGATCACGGCGATGGTCTTGGCCTTCACGATCTCGTGGATGTAGCGCACCACCTTGGGCATGGCCGAGGCCTGGGTGAAGGAGGCGCGGAAGACGTAGGGGTTGCCCTGCTCGGTGATGGCGGCGGCCTCGCCCCCGATCATGTTGGGGATCTCGGCGCGGCGCGTCTCGGCCATGCTCACGAGGATGGAGCCGGAGTAGACCGGGCCCATCAGCAGCGGCACGCCTTCGTCGACGGCCTTGGCGGCGAGGGACTTGGCGACGCCGGGGTTGGTCTGCGTGTCCAGCGCGGTGTAGTTGACGCGCCGGCCCAGGATGCCGCCGGCCGCATTGATCTCGGCCACCGCCAGCTTGATGCCGTTGTTGTAGTTGGTGCCCGCCGTCGCGCCCGAGCCGGAAAGCTCCACGATGCCGGTGATGTTGAGGGCCTGCTGGGCGTGGGCCAGGCCCAGGGCGCCGGCCAGGGTGGCCGTGAGGGCGAACGTGCGCAGTGCGCTTTTCATGGGTTGTCTCCGTGGGATGTTCTCGTGGAGCCCCCCGCCTGGCAGGCGGAGGCGCAAGGAAGATGCTAGGAACACACAGCTACTCAGTAAATCAAGCCCTCGCAATAGCGGCTATTGCGAGGGCTGATAGTGGCCGGATCCGGCCTCAGCAGGGCCGGCCCTGGCGCGCCGCCAGCCAGGCCGGCGCGTCCTGCAGCGCCACGGGGCGCAGGAAGCGGTCCAGCGCGGCCCAGCCCACCGAGGTGGTGAAGGGCTCGGTGGACGAGGGGAAGGGACCGCCATGCTGCTGGCCCGCCGTGACCGCGACGCCGGTGGGGTAGCCCGCGAACAGCACCCGGCCGGCCACCTGCGCGGCGGCGCGCACCAGGGCCTGGTTGTCGGCGGTGGCCTCGTCGGCGCCCCAGATCGTCACGGTGAGCGAGCCGCCCACGGCCTCGAGCACCTCGATGGCCTGGGCCGTGCCGGACACGCGCACCACCAGGGCGGCGGGGCCGAAGACTTCCTCGTGCAGGTGCTCGTCGGCGATGAAGCCGGCGGCGTCGATTTGCGCCAGGAACGGGCGCGGCGGCTGGTCGGCGGCGTCCACTTCGGCCAGGAGCTTCTGCAGCTTGGCGTTGTTGGCCCAGGCGGCGCGGCCGGCCTCGAAGCCATCGCGCATCTGCGCGGTGAGCATGGCGTGGGTCTTGGCGGCCTTGAGCGATTCGACCAGGGCCTGAACGAAGGCGTCGCCGTCGGCGCCCGTGGGCACCACGATGACGCCCGGGCTGGTGCAGAACTGGCCGCAGCCCATGGTGATGGAGCCGGCGAGACCCGCGGCGAGCTCGGCGCCCTTGGCGGCCAGGGCCGAGGGCAGCGCGATCACCGGGTTGATCGAGCCCAGCTCGCCGTAGAACGGGATCGGGCGCTTGCGGGCGCGGGCCGCCTCCTGCAGCGCCAGGCCGCCGCGCACCGAGCCGGTGAAGGCGCCGGCGGCAATCGCCGGGTGCTGGATCAGGCTCACGCCGACTTCGGCGCCGCGGCCGTCGACCATGTCGAAGACGCCGGCGGGCAGGCCCTGGGCCTGGACCACCCCGCGGGCCAGGTCGGCCACGGCATGCGAGAGGCCGCGGTGGCCGCGGTGGGCCTTGACCACCACCGGGCAGCCGGCGGCCAGGGCCGCGGCGGTGTCACCACCCAGCACCGAGAAGGCGAAGGGGAAATTCGAGGCCGCGAACATGGCCACCGGGCCGACCGGCACGCGCACGCGGGCCAGGGCGGGGTGGCCCACCGGCGGGGCGCCGGCGACGGCGGGATCGTCAGTGAAGGCGAAGGCGGCGCCCTGCTCCACCTGCGTGGCGAAGCCGCGCAGCTGGAAGGCGGTGCGATCGAGCTCGCCGTTGAGGCGGCCGGGGCCCAGGTTCGTCTCGGCATCGGCGAGGGCGACGAGGCGCTCGCGGTTCGCTTCCAGCGCCTCGGCCAGGCCGCGCAGCAGCGCGGCGCGGGTGGCGGCGTCGGAGGCGCCGAAGGCGGCGAAGGCCGCTTGCGCGGCGCGGGCGGCGGCGTCGACGTCGGCCGCGGTGCTGTCAATGAAAGTGGTCATCTTGAATGGGGTGGGTGTTCAGCGCACGAGGCACGGGCGCTTGTTGTCGAATTTCCAGCCGGGGATCAGGTACTGCATGGCGATGGCGTCGTCGCGCGCGCCCAGGCCGTGCTGCAGGTAGAGGGCGTGGGCCTTCTCGACCTCGGCCAGGTCGATCTCGATGCCCAGGCCCGGCTTCTTCGGAACCTGCACGTAGCCGCCCTCGATCTTCAGCGGGTCCTTGGTGAGGCGCTGGCCGTCCTGCCAGATCCAGTGCGTGTCGATGGCAGTGACCTTGCCGGGGGCGGCGGCGCCCACGTGCGTGAACATGGCCAGCGAGATGTCGAAGTGGTTGTTGGAGTGCGAGCCCCAGGTCAGGCCCCAGTCGCGGCAGGTCTGGGCCACGCGCACCGAGCCGGCTAGGGTCCAGAAGTGCGGGTCGGCCAGCGGGATGTCGACCGACTGCAGCGCCAGCGAGTGCGCCAGCTGGCGCCAGTCGGTGGCGACCATGTTGGTCGCGGTGGGCAGGCCGGTGGCGCGGCGGAATTCGGCCATGACCTCGCGGCCGGAGAAGCCTTCTTCCGCGCCGCAGGGGTCCTCGGCGTAGGCGACGATGCCGCGCATCCTCTCGCCCAGGCGGATCGCGTCCTTCAGCAGCCAGCCGCCATTGGGATCGAGCGTCACGCGGGCCTGCGGGAATCGCTCGTGCAGCGCGGTCACCGCCTCGACTTCCTCGTCGCCGCGCAGCACGCCGCCCTTGAGCTTGAAGTCCTGGAAGCCGTAGCGGGCCTGGGCCGCCTCGGCCAGGCGCACCACCGCCTCGGGGGTCATGGCGGCCTCGTGGCGCAGGCGGAACCAGTCGTTGTCGGCGCCCGGCTCGCTGTGGTACGGCAGGTCGGTCCTGGTGCGGTCGCCGACGAAGAACAGGTAGCCGAGCATCTGCACGGCCTCGCGCTGCTGGCCCTCGCCGAGCAGCGCCGCCACCGGCACGCCCAGGTGCTGGCCCTGCAGGTCCAGCAGCGCCGATTCGACGGCGGTGACGGCATGGATGGTGGTGCGCAGGTCGAAGGTCTGCAGGCCGCGGCCGCCGGCGTCGCGGTCGGCGAAGCGGGCGCGCATCTCGTTCAGGATGGCCTGCAGGTCGCCGATGGGGCGGCCCTCGACGAGGGGACGCGCGTCCTCCAGCGTCTGGCGGATCTTCTCGCCGCCGGGCACCTCGCCCAGGCCGGTGTGGCCCGCGCTGTCGGTGACGATGACGATGTTGCGAGTGAAAAAGGGCGCATGCGCGCCCGAGAGGTTCAGCAGCATGCCGTCCCGTCCCGCGACGGGGACGACACGCATCTGCTTGACGATGGGAGAGGTCATGGGAATCTCGGCCGGGTTCAGTCGGCGGTGATCTTGCGGGCGGTGATCAGCTTCTGCCAGCGGGCGTATTCGGCGGCCTGGAAGGCGGCGAACTGCTCGGGCGTGTTCAGCACCATCTCGAAGCCCAGGTCCAGCAGGCGCTGGCGCAGGGCCGGCTCGCTGAAGGTAGCGACGATGGCGGCATGCACCCTGGCCTTGACGTCCGCAGGCAGGCCCCTGGGGCCGGCCACGGCCTGCCAGGACTGGACGTTGGCGTCCTTGACGCCCTGCTCCTCGAGCGTGGGCACGTTCGGCAGCAGGGGCGAGCGCTTGGCGCTGGTGATCACCAGCGGGCGCAGCTTGCCGGCCTGGATCTGCGGCATGGCGGTATTGATGTTCATGAACGAGGAATCGACCTGGTTGCCCAGGAGGTCGTTCATCACCGGCCCGCCGCCCTTGTACGGCACGTGGACGCCGGTGGTGCCGGTCTGCTGCCAGAACAGTTCGGCCGTGAGGTGGTCGCTGCTGCCGTTGCCGGAGGACGCGAACGTCATCTTGCCCGGGTTGGCCTTCAGGTGGGCCATCACGTCGGCCATGGACTTCAGCGGCGAGGCCGCGGGCACCACGAGCACGTTGGGCGCCTGGACGACGACCGAGATCGGGTCCAGGTCCTTCAGCGCGTCATAGGGCGCCTTGATCAGGTGCGGGGCGATCACGTAGGGCCCGAGCGAGGCGACCAGCAGGGTGTGGCCGTCGGCGGGCGAGCGGGCCACCTGCGCGGTGCCGATGGTGCCGGTGGCGCCGGCCTTGTTGTCCACGACGACGGTGCCGCCCAGGCGCTCCTGCAGCTTGGGCTGCAGGGTGCGGGCGATCATGTCGGTGGAGCCGCCGGGCGGGAACGGCACCACCAGGGTCACCGTCTTCGAGGGGAAGGCCTGCGCGAAGGCGCTGGCCGCCACACCCAGGCCGAGGGCCAGGGCGGTGAGGCGTTTCGTCAAGGTCATGGCATGTCTCCTGGGGGTGCTTGAGACGGCAGCCCGGTTACTGCGGGCCCAGCTTGGCGATCAGGGCGGCCAGCTGCTCGACTTCGGCGGGCTTGAGGTCCGACAGCGGCGCGCGCACCGGGCCGGCGCTCTTGCCGACGATGGTGGCGCCGGCCTTCACGATGGAGACGGCATAGCCCTCGCCCTTGTTGCGGATCTCCAGGTACGGCAGGAAAAAGTCGTCGATCAGGCGGCTCACGGTGGCCTGGTCGTTGTTCCAGTAGGCGTTGTAGAACGCCATCGCGGTCTTGGGGATGAAGTTGAAGACGGCCGAGGAGTAGGTGGGCACGCCCAGGGCCTTGTAGGCGTTGGCGTAGACCTCGTGCGTGGGCATGCCGCCGATGTAGACGAAGCGGTCGCCCAGGCGCTGGCGGATCTGGACGATGCGCTCGATGTCGCCCAGGCCGTCCTTGAAGCCGATCAGGTTGGGGCAGCGCTCGGCCAGCTTCTCCAGCGAGGAGGCGGTCAGCTTGCAGGCGGCGCGGTTGTAGACGATGACGCCAATGCTCACGCTCTTGCACACCGCTTCGATGTGGGCGACCAGGCCGTCCTGGGTGGCTTCGGTCAGGTAGTGCGGCAGCAGCAGGATGCCGGCCGCGCCATTGCGCTGGGCTTCCTGGGCGTACTTGATCGCCAGGGTGGTGCCGCCGCCGGCGCCGCCGACGATGGGGGTGTGCTGGCCGCAGGTCTCGGCCGCGACCTTGATCACCTGGGAGTACTCGCCCGGCTCCAGGGAGAAGAACTCGCCGGTGCCGCCGGCGGCGAACAGCACGGAGGCGCCATAGGGCATCAGCCACTCCAGGCGCTCCTGGTAGCCGCGGGGGTTGAACTGCAGCTGGGCGTCGAAGTCCGTCAGCGGGAAGGACAGCAGGCCGGAGGACAGGGCTTTCTTGAGTTCGATCGGGATCATGGTCGGGTTACACCGTTGGAAAGAGATAGGACATCGTATCTCTTGATCGCCAACAAGAAATGCGGGTAAACCCTTGATGAGGTTGGGATCAGCCGCCGGCGGCAGCGCGGCGACGGCGCTCGCGGCTGTTGGCCAGGTGCGTGCGCATGGCGGCGCGGGCGGCCTCGGCGTCCTGGCGGGCGATGGCCTCGTAGATGCTCTCGTGCTCGCCGTTGACGCGGCGCAGGTAGTCGCGGCGCTCGGGGGTGAGGGGCTGCTCGGACTCCAGCCGGGCGCGCGGGATCATGGTGCCGCCCAGGGTGGCCATGAGCTCCGCGAAGCGCGGGTTCTGGGTGGCGCGGGCGATCTCCAGGTGGAACTGGAAGTCGGGGCCGACGGCATCGCGCCCCTCCTCCACCGCGGCGGCGAAGGCATCCAGCGCGGAGCGCATGGCGGCCAGCTCGGCCTCGCTGCGGCGCTGCGCCGCCAGGCCGGCGCTCTCGCTCTCGACCGCGATGCGCAGCTCCAGCACCGCGATCACGTCATGCAGGGTGCCGACCTGCTCCGGCAAGATGCGGAAGGTGCTGGCGTCGCCCAGGCCCATGACGAAGGTGCCGATGCCGTGGCGGGTCTCCACCATGCCGGCGGCCTGCAGCCGGGACATGGCCTCGCGCACCACGGTGCGGCTCACGTTGAACTCGGCCATCAGGTCGGCCTCGCGCGGCAGCTTGGCGCCGGAGGCCAGGCGGCCATCGCGGATGCGGTCGCCGAGGGCCTGCACCAGGTCGGCGGTGAGGGAGCGGGGACGGCGGGCGGCGCTCGCGGCGGGGGCGGTCATGCGGCCATTATGTCGCAGGGGTCGTACGATGTCCGTCACGCTGGCGCCAGCCCGGGGCGCCCGCCTCAGTGCCCGGCCAGGTGCGCCCGCGCCATCTCGCGGAACTCGGTGGGCCGGCGCGCGGTGTGCTTCTTGAAGAAGCGGCCGAAGTAGGCCTCGTCGTCGAAGCCCAGTTCGGCGGCGACCTGCTTGATGCTCAGGGTGGAGTACACCAGCTCGCGCTCGGCCTCGTGCACCAGCCGCGCGTTGATCACGTCCAGCGGCGAGAGCCCCAGCGCGTCGCGGCACAGGCGGCCCAGGTGGCCTGCCGTCAACCCCATCTGCCGCGCGTAGTGGTCGACCGAGCGCTGCTGCCGGAACTGCTCGTTCACCAGCTGGCGGAACTGCTCGATCTGCGCCGCCTTGCGTGAGCGCGGGTCGCTGGGCGCGGCCGCCGCGCTCTCGCCGATGCGGGCCACCTGCACGAACAGCGCCGCGAGCAGCGACATGCTGGCCGCCACCTGCCCCGCCGCCGGGTAGCGCGCCTCGCGCTCCAGCGCGTCGAACAGCGGCATCAGCGCCTGCGTCCACGGGCTCTCCGGGTCCACCGGCAGCACGCGCGGCGCGCGCACATGCGCCAGCAACTGCGGCGCGATGGCGGTGGCCAGCGATTCCAGCGGGCGCTGCGGCGCGGTGATCACCGGGCCGTCGATGTCGTTGCGGAAGTGGAAGCCATGCACCGCCCCCGAGGGCACGACGATCAGGCACGGCGGCACGATGGGCCAGCGGCGCCCGTCGATCAGCGCCTCGCCGCCGGCGCTGCCGGTGACGATGTACAGCACCTGCAGCAGGCCCTCGTGCACATGCGGCTGGATCTCCCAGTTGTGCGCGCCGGAGCGCTCCGGGATGCGCTCCAGGTTGACCATCTCGGCCCAGGCCGGAGAGGCCTCGTCAGTGCCGTAGAGGGCGAATCGGGGGACTTTCGTCATGCACGAATTGTCCGGTCCTTCGCCGCGTTTGTCGATTGGCGCGCGGCGGCCCAGCGACGAACATTCGCCCCCACCACAGAGGAGACAGCAGGCATGCAAGCAGGCATCCGCCCCGGGAGCCCCGTCCCCGGCCTGGCCACCAACCACCCGGGTAAACCCGAAGCATCCGGTTCCTGGAGGCCGCAGTGAGCGCCGCCCACTCGCACTGGCTGGGCCTGGCCGGCCGCGCCATCGCGGTGACCGGTGCGGCCTCGGGCATCGGCCTGGCCGTGGCCGGCTCGCTGGCCGATGCCGGCGCCCGGGTGGCCCTGCTCGATCGCGACGCCGAGGGTGCGGAGCGCGCCGCGGCGGCCCTGCGGGCCCGCGGCGCCCAGGCCATCGCGGCGGCCTGCGACGTCGCCAGCGAAGCCGCGGTGGCCGCGGCCGCCGCCCGCGTGCGCCGCGAGTTCGGGCCGGTCACCGGCCTCGTGAACAACGCCGGCATGCTGCTGCCCGGCCCGCTGGAGTCGGTCTCGCTGGAAGACTGGAACCAGGTGCTGGCCGTCAACCTCACCGGCTACCTCCTGTGCAGCCGCGCGTTCGGCCAGGACATGCTGGCCGCCGGCCGCGGCAGCATCGTCCACATCGCCTCCATCTCGGCGCTGCACCCGCAGGCGCGCAGCGGCGCCTACAGCGCCAGCAAGGCCGGCGTGCTCCTGATGAACAAGCAGCTGGCTGCCGAGTGGGGCCCGCGCGGCGTGCGCAGCAACGCGCTCTGCCCCGGAATGATCCGCACCGCACTGTCGGCCGCCTTCTACGAGGTGCCGGGCTTCGAGGCGGCCCGCGCCGCCGTCACCGCCAGCCGCCGCGTGGGCGAGCCGGTGGACATCGCCGAACCCGCCGCCTTCCTCCTCAGCGACCGCGCCGCCTATGTGAACGGCACCGAGCTGGTGGTCGATGGCGGCCTCGACTGCATGTTGATGGACATGGTGCCGCGCCCGGGCTTCAACCAGACCACCCGCGCCGGCCAGCAACCCCAGGAGAAGACGAATGAAGCGACTCGAGTGTGATGTGCTGGTCGCCGGCTCCGGCGCCGGCGGCCTGTCGACGGCCGTGACCGCGCGCAAGGGCGGGCTGGACGTGATCGTGGTGGAGAAGGAGCCGGTCTTCGGCGGCTCCACCGCCTTCAGCGGCGGCGTGCTGTGGATCCCCGGCAACCCGCATTGCGAGGGCGCGAAGAAGGACTCCACCGCCGCCGCGCGCGAGTACCTGCTGAACGAGACCGGCGCCGGCTTCGACGCCCCCGCGGTCGACGCCTTCCTGGCGGCCGCGCCGAAGATGGTGGAATGGTTCGAGCGCGAGACCAGCGTGCAGTTCGTCCCCACCCTCTACCCCGACTACCACCCGAAGGTGCCGGGCGGCGTGGACGTGGGCCGCTCGATCCTGGCCAAGCCCTTCGACATCCGCGCGCTGGGCGAGGACATGAAGCGCCTGCGCCCGCCGCTCAAGACCATCACCTTCATCGGGATGATGTTCAACTCCTCGAACGCGGACCTGAAGCACTTCTTCAACGCCACCAAGTCGCTGACCTCGTTCGTCTACGTGGCCAAGCGCCTGGCGACCCACCTCAAGGAGCTGGCGCTCTATCGGCGCGGCGTCAACGTCACCAGCGGCAACGCGCTGGCAGCGCGCCTGGCCAAGTCGGCCCTGGAGCTGGGCGTCCCGATCTGGACCGACTCGCCGGTCCGCCGCCTCATCGTCGAGCAGGGCGTGGTGCGCGGCGCCGTGGTGCACAGGGACGGCGAGGATGTCCAGGTCTTCGCCCGCCAGGGCGTGGTGCTGGCCTGCGGCGGCTTCCCGCACGACGTGGCGCGCATCGGCCAGGCCTACCCGCACCTGCGGCGCGGCGGCGAGCACCTCTCGCCCGTGCCCACCGGCAACACCGGCGACGGCATCCGCATCGCCGAGGACGCCGGCGCGAAGTTCGAGCTGAAGTACCCCTCCACCTCGGCCTGGATGCCGGTTTCGCGCGTGCCCTACGGCGACGGAAAGTACGGCGTGTTCCCGCACCTGCTGGATCGCTACAAGCCCGGCATCATCGGCGTGACCCGCAAGGGCGTGCGCTTCTGCAACGAGTCCGAGTCGTACCACGACGTGGGCGCGGCCATGATCCAGGCCTGCGCCGCCGAGCGCGAGACCGCGATGTGGCTGGTGTGCGACGCGAAGGCGCTGGCCAAGTACGGGCTGGGCTTCGTCAAGCCCGCGCCGATGCCGGTGGGCCGGTTCCTGCGCAACGGCTACCTGGCCAAGGGCCGCACCCTCGGCGAGCTGGCGAGGAACTGCGGCATCGATGCCGCGGCGCTGGAGCGCACGGTGGCCGAGTACAACGAGGGCGCGGCGCAGGGCGAGGACCGCCAGTTCGGTCGCGGCACCACCGCCTTCAACCGCTACCTGGCCGACCCGGCCAACCAGCCCAATCCCTGCGTGGCGCCGATCACCCAGGGCCCGTTCTACGCGGTCAAGGTGATCATGGGCGACCTGGGCACCTTCGACGGGCTGCGCACCACGCCGCAGGGCGAGGTGCTGTCCACCCGCGGCACGGTGATCGACGGCCTCTACGCGGTGGGCAACGACCGCGCCAGCGTGATGGGGGGCAACTACCCCGCCGCCGGCATCACGCTGGGCCCCAACATGACCTTCGGCTGGATCACCGGCAACCACCTGGTGGCCCGGGCCCGGGGTGAACAGGGGGAGCAACGCCGTGCGGCCTGAACTCCTCCTGGCTGCCGGCGCCAAGCCGCTGGTGGACCACCGCGTCTACACCATCAAGCTGCGCAAGATGGGCGAGTTCATCGAGGTCTTCGACCGGCT
Organism: Ramlibacter sp. MAHUQ-53; assembly: GCF_052600055.1. Classification (NCBI taxonomy): domain Bacteria; kingdom Pseudomonadati; phylum Pseudomonadota; class Betaproteobacteria; order Burkholderiales; family Comamonadaceae; genus Ramlibacter; species Ramlibacter sp. MAHUQ-53. The sequence goes on along the minus strand of NZ_JBQWTS010000011.1, from coordinate 91,888 downwards.
CGCCATGCCGATCCTGCTGGAGACCCTGGGCACGCCCCTGGGCTTCTGGACCAGCCTGGTCGGTCCGCAGAATCAGTTCACCCACCTGTGGGGCTATGACAGCCTGGCCGACTACGAGGAGCGCTCGCGGCGCCGTGACGCGCACCCCGACTTCCCGAAATACCTCGCCGCCTCGGCCGACCTGATCCTCGCGCAGGAGACCCGCCTGATCCGCCGCGCCAGCCTGCCCAGCGTGGAGGCGCCGCGATGAGCGTCGCCCTGGTCACCGGCGCCGCCGACGGCATCGGCTGGGCCACCGCGCGCCGGCTGGCGCAGGACTTCGAGCGCGTGGCGCTGCTGGACCTGCGCGCCGACGCCGCGCAGGCCCGCGCCGCCGAGCTCGGCGCCCGGCACCTGGGCCTGGGCTGCGACGTGGCCGACGCCGCCAGCGTGCGGCAGGCCGTCGAGGCCGTGCTCGCGCAGTGCGGGCGCATCGACGCGGTCGTGAACAACGCCGGCATCGGCGAGCAGTCGGCCCCGACCGTGGACCAGGACGTGGCCGCGTTCGACCGCGTGCTCGACGTGCACCTGCGCGGCGCCTTCCTCGTGAGCCAGGCCGCCGCCCGCGTGATGCTGGCGCAGGGCCGCGGCGCCATCGTCAACATCGCCTCCATCGCCGGGCTGGCCGGCATCCCCGGGCGCAACGCCTACGGCGCGGCCAAGGCCGGCGTGGCCGCGATGACGCGCGCCATGGCCTGCGAATGGGCCCGCCGCGGCATCCGCGTCAACGCGGTCGCCCCGGGCTACGTGCGCACCGCGCTGGTGGACCGGCTGGTGAGCGAGGGCCTGCTCGACGCGGCGCGCATCGAGGCGCGCACGCCCCTGGGCCGCATGGCCCGGCCCGAGGAGATCGCCGAGGTGATCGGCTTCCTGGCCTCGGACAAGGCCAGCTTCGTCACCGGCGCCACCTTCACCGCCGACGGCGGCTGGCTGGCACTGGGCGCGGCCGAGGCGGGACCGGGCTGACCGGCCCGGCGACATGAGACAACGAAGGAGACAACCCCCATGTTCATCCACATCTTCAACGGCGTCGTCTACGGCGCGCTGCTGATCATCATGTGCTCGGGCCTGGCCCTGATCTACGGCCTGCGCCGCGTGGTGAATTTCGCCCACGGCTCGCTGTACATGATGGGTGCCTACATCGGCTACTCGGTGGCGATGAAGACCAACTTCTGGGGCGCCCTGGTCATCGCCCCGCTCGTGATGGCCGCCTTCGGCGTGGCCCTGGACCGCTGGGGCTTCCGCCTGCTGCAGGACCGCGACCCGCTGACCGTGGTCCTCGTGACCTTCGGCCTGCTCCTGATCCTGGAGGACTTCGTCCAGAGCTTCTGGGGCAAGGCCAACCTCTCGCTGCCCGCGCCGGCCGCCCTGTCCTCCTCGATCGAGCTGTTCGGCCACCCGGTGCCGGCCTACCGCGTCGCGGTGATCGTGGTGGGCGCGGCGGTGGCCCTGGGCCTGACGCTGTGGCTGCGCCACTCCCGCGCCGGCCTGTTCGTGCGGGCCGCGTCCACCGACCCCACCACCACCGCCATGCAGGGGGTGAACACCGACGCCCTCAGCGCCTTCGTGGTCGGCCTGGGCACCGCGCTGGCGGGCCTGGCCGGCGTGGTGGCCGCGCCCTTCCTGTCGCTGTCGCCCTCGATGAGCGCGGACGTGATCATCGACTCCTTCGTGGTGGTGGTGATCGGCGGCCTGGGCTCGCTGGCCGGCGCGTTCATCGCCGCCATGGTGCTGGGCCTGGTGCAGGCCCTGGGCGCGGTGTGGCTGCCCGACACCTCGGTGCTGCTGCCCTTCGTGCTGATGGTGGCCATCCTGCTGTGGAAGCCCAACGGCTTCGCCGGCAGCCGCACCTGACGACACGCAACGCCTTTCCCGGAGACATTTCCCATGACGACCCGCAACCTGCTCGCCTGCACGGTGGGCGCGCTGGCCATCGGCGCGGCCGCCGCCTTCGGCATCGGCTCCAACACGGTGCTGTCGCTGCTCACGCAGGCGACGATCTTCGCCATCTTCGCCCTCGGCGTCGGCCTGCTGCTCAAACAGAACGGCATGGTCAGCTTCGGCCATGCGCTGTACTACGGCTCGTCCGGCTACATCGTCTCGATCCTGCTGCAGGCCAAGGCGGTGCCCGCCGAGGCCGCCGTGCCGCTGGCCATCCTCGGGCTGACGGCGCTGGCCTTCGTGATCGGCCTGGTGATCGTGCGCGTGCCGGGCGTGGCCTTCGGCATGCTCACCCTCGCGGTGGGCCAGATGGCCTACCTCACCGCCTCGCGCGCCCGGGGCGTGACCGGCGGCGCCGACGGCATGAACGTGGAGTGGCCCGCCACGCTGTTCGGCCTGTCCCTGAACACGCTCACCCAACCCGGCCCGATGCTGATGGTCTGCTGGACGACCCTGGTGCTGCTGACGCTGGGCCTGGCGGTGCTGCTGCGCGCGCGCTTCGGCAGCATCACCGAGGCCGTGCGTGACAACGAGGAGCGCGCCCGCTTCATCAACATCAAGACCCTGGTGCCGCGCGCCGCGGTGTACGCGCTGTCCGCCGGCGTGACCTCGGTGGCCGGCGTGCTCGCCGCCCTGAACACCAGCTTCGTCTCGCCGGAGGCCCTGCACTGGAGCCTGTCGGGCGTGGCGCTGATGATGGTCGTGGTCGGCGGCACGAAGGTGCTGTGGGGCCCGGCCCTCGGCGCCGCCGTCTACTTCCTGGCCAAGGACGTCCTGGGCGACCACGCCCAGCACTGGATGGCCATCTTCGGCACCGCGCTGATCGTGGTGATCGTGTTCGCGCCGCACGGCCTGTCGGGGATCCTGGTGCGCCTGGTCTCCGGCCGCGGCAGCGCCGCCACCCGCCCCGCCGGCCCGCCCAAGGCCCGCGCCGCCCACTGACGCCCCAGGGAGACATCCGCATGACCGACTACGTGTTGCAGACCGAGGACGTGGCCATCCACTACGGTGGCGTGAAGGCCGTCGACGGCGTCGCCCTCACCCTCGCCAAGGGCCAGATCCGCGGCCTCATCGGCCCCAACGGCGCGGGCAAGTCCACCGTCATCGACGCCATCACCGGCCGGCGTCCGCTCACCCGAGGCAAGGTCACCCTGATGGGGGAGGACGTCAGCGCCCTGGGCGTGGTGGACCGCCGCCGCCGCGGGCTCTCGCGCTCCTTCCAGCGCACCTCGATCTTCGGCCAGATGAAGGTGCGCCAGCAGGTCGAGCTCGCCTCCTGGAAGATGGGGACGAAGGACTCCGGCGCCGACGCCGACGACGTGCTCCGGGAGCTCGCGCTCGACACCCTCGGCGACGTGGTCGCCGACGACCTGGGCTACGGCGAGCAGCGCCGCCTGGACCTGGCCCTGGCCCTGGTCGGGCGCCCCGGCGTGCTGCTGCTGGACGAGCCCATGGCCGGCCTCTCGGTCAAGGAGTCGCTGGACCTGGCCCAGCACCTGAAGGCCCTGACCACCCGGCGCAACGTCTCGGTGCTGCTGGTGGAACACGACATGGACGTGGTCTTCGGCATCTCCGACGCCGTCACCGTCTTCGAGCTCGGGCGCGTGATCGCCCAGGGCTCGCCCGCCGAGGTGCGCGCCGACCCGCGCGTGCGCGAGGCCTACCTGGGGAGCGCCGCATGAACACCCTGCTGGAACTGACGAAGGTCGATGCCTTCTATGGCAACGCCCACATCCTCCACGGCCTGGACCTGCGGGTCGACGAGGGCGAGAAGGTGGCCCTGATCGGCCGCAACGGCGTGGGCAAGACCACCGTGGTCAACACCATCCTGGGCATCGCCAGCCTGCGCGGCGGCTCGGTGCGCCTGGGCGGCGACCTGCTGCCCCGCCCGCGCCCCTACATGGCCGCCCAGCACGGCATCGCGGTGGTGCCGCAGGGCCGGCGCATCGTGGCCAACCTGAGCGTGGAGGAGAACCTGCTCCTGGGCGCCGCCGTCGGCCGCAAGGGACCATGGACCGTGCCCGCCATCTACAAGCTGTTCCCGATCCTGCAGGAGCGCGCCCACACCCCGGGCACCGCCCTGTCCGGCGGGCAGCAGCAGATGCTGGCGGTGGGCCGCGCCCTCATGGCCAACCCCGCCCTGATCCTGCTGGACGAACCCACCGAGGGCCTGGCCCCGGTGATCGTCGACCAGCTGGGCGTGATCTTCAACGAGGTGGCGGCGCAGGGCACGGCGCTGCTGCTGATCGAACAGAACATGACCCTGGTCGCGCGCGTCGCGCAGCGCTATTGCGCGATGGCCAAGGGCAGCGTGGTGGCCGAAGGCCGCGTCGCCGAGGACAGCCTCGACGAGCTGCACCAGCACGTGATGGTTTGACCCGGCCGGGTCGCATGCAGTGCCCGGCGCCGCCGGGCTTCCATTGACTGGAGAAGGAGACTGAAGATGTTGAAAGCCAAACTGACCCGCCGCGCCGTGGCCCTCGCCGCCGTGGTCGCCGCCGTTCCCGCCATCGCCCTCGCGCAGGCCCGCGAGCCCGTGCGCGTCGGCCTCATGAGCTCGAAGTCGGGCGTGTTCGCCCAGCAGGGCGAGGAGGTCATTCGCGGCATCCAGTTCGCGATCGACGAGGCGAACGCCAAGGGCGGCGTGGACGGCCGCAGGGTCGAGGTGCAGGTGGCCGACGACGAGGGCACGCCCGAGGCCGGCCGCCGCGTCGCCGAGAAGCTCGCCCGCGACGGCTACAACCTCCTGATCGGGGGCATCCCGTCGACCATCGCCCTGGCCCTGGGCCCGAACCTGGAGCGCTGGGACGCCGCCTATTTCGTGGTGGCCTCCAAGAGCGACAAGATCACCGGGGACAGCTGCCGCGCCCGCATGATCCGCACCAACCACTCCGATGCGATGGACATCGCCATGATCGGCGAGTGGGCCAAGGGCTTCAAGGAGAAGAGCTTCGCCACCCTGGCCGCCGACTATGTCTGGGGCCGCGACTCCGCCGAGTCCTTCGCCAAGGCGGTGAAGGCCCAGGGCAAGGACGTGAAGCTGCAGCTGTACGCGCCGTTGGGCACCAAGGACTTCTCGCCCTACATCGCCCAGCTCAAGGACGCCAAGGTCGAGGCGATCTGGGTGGCCGAGACCGGCCGCGACGCCATCGCCTTCGTCAAGCAGGCCCAGGAATTCGGCCTGATCCCGCAGACCAAGCTGATCGGCCACTCGCTGCTGCAGAACTTCATGATGGACGCCACCGGCCGCTCCCTCGAGGGCACGCCCGGCAACGTGACCTACTCGCCGGACATCGACAACGCCCGCAACAAGGCCTTCGTCGCCGCCTTCCGCGCGAAATTCAACCGCCTGCCCACCGACAACGAAGGCCTGGGCTACAACGGCACGCAGGTGATCTTCGAGGGCGTGAAGCTGGCCAAGAGCGCCAAGCCCGGCGACGTGACCAAGGCCCTCTCGGGCAAGACGGTGGAGACCGTGTTCGGCCCCAGCCAGGTGCGCGCAGCCGACAACCAGATGGTGCTGGCCAACTACGTGGGCCGCGCGAAGATGGTCGACGGCCAGCTGCGCGCGCCGGTGGAGCAGGTCTTCCCGGCCTCGCTGACGCCGGCCGCCTCGCCCGCCTGCAAGCTCTGAGCGGGCCACGCCATGAGAAAGGGCCGCTCGCGCGGCCCTTTGTCTTTGGGGAGGTCGCCTGCCTCAGCGGCGCACCGGCGGCCGGGCGCCACCGGCCGGACCCGGCCCGCGGGGGGGCAGGTGGCGGAACATGATGCGACCCTTGTTCAGGTCGTAGGGGGAGAGTTCGAGCGTCACGTCGTCGCCCGCGATGATGCGGATGCGGTGCTTGCGCATCTTGCCGCCGCTGTAGGCGACGAGCTCGTGCCCGTTCTCGAGGGTCACGCGGTAGCGGGAGTCGGGCAGGACTTCGGCCACGCGGCCGCGCATTTCAATGAGTTCTTCTTTGGCCAAGGGAGCCTTTCTAGCGCGGCGACCAGGCCGCAATGGCGATCCGCCCGCGCGGACCGGCGCAAGCGTGGATCAGGGATGGAAGCGGGGCCGACGCTGCCGGCCGGAGGGTGGCAACCTGCGGGAGTGCCTTGCGAGAAGGCGGCGGGTTGCGGGGAGGTTGCGCTTCGGGTGAAGCTGGCAGTGCTCTCGATTGTACGTGACGGGCCGTCCTCACGGGCGCGTGGGGGCTTGCGGGTATGCTGCGGCCCCATGGACGACTCGCACCAGATCGAGGTACCGCCCTCGTTCACCCAGCTCTACGCCGCGCCCGGCGGCTACAAGCTCACCGAACCCATGGCCGCGGTGCGCGAACGCTACGAACTGTGCGAGGACCTCACCCAGATGCTCACCGAGCAGGCCTCGAACACGCTGCATGCGCTGGGCATCACCGAAATCGACGTGCTGGAGAAGATGGGCCAGGCGCTGGCCGCGCCCGGCTCACCGGTGCAGCCGGCCGAGGCGCGCTGGGTGGTGCGCCGCCTGGCCGAACTCCTGCACTGGGAAGACCCGGGGCCCGGCGCGGCCTGAGCCGCAGGACCGGGACCGGGGCCGCGGGCCGCTTACTTCTTCGCCGCGCGGATCTTGGCCAGTTCGGCCTGGGTCTCGTTCCACAGGTCCATGCCCACGCTGGCGCCGATGGAGGCGTAGACGCGGGTCAGGCCGTTGCGCATGCGGGCCGACTCGGCGGGCGACAGCTCGTTGACCTGCATGCCCTTGGCCTTGAGTTGCGCGGTGGCGGCGGCGGCCTCTTCACGGGTGTCCTTGCGCTCGAAGTCGCGGCTGGCGACGGCGGCGTCCATCAGCACCTTCTTCTCGGCGGCGGAGAGCTGGTCCCACCACTTCTTGGAGACCAGCACGATCCACGGGCTGTAGACGTGGTTGGTCATGGTCAGGTACTTCTGCACCTCGTAGAACTTGGACGACAGGATGGTGTTGACCGGGTTCTCCTGGCCGTCCACCGTGCCCGTCTCCAGCGCGGAGAACAGCTCGGAGAAGGCCATCGGCACGGCGTTCGTGCCCAGGCTCTTGAACGACTCCAGGAACACGTTGTTCTGCATCACGCGCAGCTTGATGCCGTTGAGGTCTTCCAGCTTGTTGATCGGGCGCTTGCTGTTGGTCAGGTTGCGGAAGCCGTTCTCCCAGTACACGAGGCCCACGAGGCCCTTTTCCTGGAGCTTGTCGATCACCTTCTTGCCGATGGGGCCGTCCAGCAGGATGTCGGCTTCCTTGGCGTTGTTCACGAGGAACGGGGTGTCCCACAGGGCCATTTCCTTGGTGATACCCACCAGGGTGGCGGTGGAGCCCACCATCATTTCCTGCGCGCCGCCGATGAGGGCCTGCTGCATCTGGTTGTCGGAGCCGAGGGCGGCGGCGCCGATGGCGCGCACCTTCATCTTGCCGCCCGAGGCCTTCTCGACCTGCTCGGCGAACAGCTTGACGGCGCGGCCCTGGTTGGACTGCTCGTTCAGGCCGTAGCCGAAGCGGATCAGGCGGGGCTTGATGTCCTGGGCCTGGGCCAGGGCGGCGAAGGGAGTGGCCAGCGCCAGGGCGGCGGCCGAGGCGACGAGGGCGCGGCGGAACAGGTTCATGGAAGTCTCCAGGGAGGGAAGTTGACGGGGGAAAGGGTCACCGCATCCACGCCACCGGCGCGGTCACGATCTGGGGGAACAGCACGAAAAGCAGGAGGATCAGCGTGTAGGTGACCAGGAAGGGGTTCACCCCCTTGATCACCTGGTGCATGGACAGCCGGCCGACGCCGGCCACCACGTTCAGCACCGTGCCCACCGGCGGCGTGATCAGGCCGATGGCGCCATTGAGCACGAACATCAGGCCGAAGTAGACCGGGTCGATGCCGGCCTTCACCGCGATGGGCAGCATCACGGGCGCGAAGATCAGGATGGTGGGGGTCAGGTCCAGCGCGGTGCCAATCAGCACCAGCGCCAGCATCATCACCAGCATCAGCAGGCGCGGGCTCTCGATCAGCGGGCCGAGCCAGGCGGTGAGAACGCCGGGCAGGTCGGCCAGCGTGATCATGTAGCTGGCCACCTGTGCGCCGGCGCACAGGAACATGACGATGGCGGTGGTCTTGGCCGCGCGCACCAGCACGTGGCCCAGTTCGGCGACCTTCATCTCGCGGTGGATGAACAGGGCCACGACCAGGGCGTAGAACGCGGCGACCACGGCGGCCTCGGTGGGCGTGAACACGCCGGTCTTCATGCCGCCGATGATGATCAGGGGCATCACCAGGGCCCAGAAGGCCTTGGCCGTCACGCGCAGGCGCTGGGCCATGGGCACCGGCACGCCCTCGGGCAGGTCGATGCGGCGCAGCGTGAGCTTCCAGGCCACGATCAGGCCCGCGCCCATGATCAGCCCCGGCACCACGCCCGAGAGGAACAGCGAGGAGATCGAGGTGTTGGTGGTCACGCCGTAGATCACGAAGGGCATGGACGGCGGGATGATGGGCGCGATGATGCCGCCCGAGGCCACCAGGCCCGCGGAGGTGGCCATGGGATACCCCTGCTGGCGCATCATGGGCAGCAGGATGGTGGCCAGCGCCGCGGTGTCGGCCAGCGCCGAGCCGCTCATGGAGGCCATGAGCACCGCCGCGCCGATGGCGACGAAGCCCAGGCCGCCCTTGATGTGGCCGACCCAGGCCTGGGCCATGTCGATGATGCGGCGGCTGATGCCGCCGGCGTTCATCAGTTCGCCCGCGAGGATGAAGAAGGGCACGGCCAGCAGCGGAAAGCTGTCGACGCCGGCCACCAGGTTCTGGGCGAGCAGCTGGGTGTCCCAGAAGTCCAGTACCCAGGCCATGCCGGCGCCGGTGAGCACCAGCGCCAGGGCCATGTTCAGGCCGATGCCCATGAGGCCGAGCATGCCGGCCACGAAGACGATGAAAGCGAGTCCTTCTGCGCTCATCACGTCACTCCACGTCCATGCCGTGGCCCAGGTCCAGCGGCTCATTCCTGATCAATTCGACCAGCGCCATGACGCCGATGGCGGCGGCGCTGAGGAAGGCCGGCAGCGGCAGCAGCGCCGCGGGGTACTGCAGCACGACCGAGCGGCTGTCCAGGCCCACCACCACCTGCTGCCAGGCGCCCCAGGCGACCAGGCCGGCCGCCAGGATCACCAGCAGGCGGATCACCACGGTGATGCCGGCCATGGCGACGCGGCGCCGACGCAGCAGGCCCACCAGGCTGGTGAAGGCCATGTGCTCGCCGGCCGGGTAGGCGGCGGTCGCGCCGATGAACACCATCCACACGAACAGCAGGCGCGAGAGCTCCTCGCTGGCGGCCACGCCGCTGCCGAAGCCGTAGCGCAGCACCACGTTGACGAAGACGGCCAGGGCCATCACGCCCAGGCAGGCGCCCATGGCGAGGTTCGCCACGCGCTGGACCGGGTGGGCCGGCTTGTTGCCCGCATCGCTCATTGCGTCTCTCCTTGCAGCCAGGCCTTCACGCCGGCCTTGAGTTCGGGCAGCGGCAGCCGCGCGTCCACGCGCAGCACGCCGGGCTCGCCCACGGGGGATTCCAGCGTGGCGAACTGGCTGTCGACCAGGCTGCTGGAGAAGAAGTGCGAACCGGCGCGGGCAGCCACCCGGCGGGCGGCCTCCTCGCGGTCGATGTCGAGGAAGACGAAGCGCAGGCCCGGCGAGGCGAAACGCAGCAGGTCGCGGTACGAGCGCTTGAGGGCGGAACAGGTCAGCACCGTGCCGCCCTCGCCCACCTGCAGCTCGCGGCCCAGGCGCTCCAGCCAGCCGGCGCGGTCGGCGTCGGTCAGGGGGACGCCGCGGGCCATCTTGTCCCGGCTGTCGGCGCTGTGGTGGTCGTCGCCCTCCACCAGGCGCAGGCCCAGGTCGGCCGCCACCGCGGCGCCCAGGCTGGACTTGCCGCAGCCGGCCACGCCCATGAACACGATCGAGGAATCCATCTGGTTATCTTGGATAGCGCTATCCCATCAGGGAAAAAAAGCAGCGAACGCCTTGGCGGTGGACTGTCCACTCCGTCTCCAGGTTCGCTGCCTGCGGTGAAACCCTGTACCCGAGCTTCACGGATAGCGCTATCCTATGCGGTGACGCGCCACCACCAATAAGTAGAAACCCGGATTTCCCCATGCCTCCTGCGCCTTCCCGTTCCCGCGCCACCGGCCGCGTCACCCTGGCCGATGTGGCGACGCTGGCCGGGGTGAGCCCGATGACGGTGTCGCGCGCCCTGAGCGGGGCGCGGGCGGTGGACCCGGCCCTGGTGCAGCGGGTGCGGGAGGCGGCGGCCAAGCTCGGCTACGTGCCGGACCCGGCGGCGCGCGCCCTGGCCTCGCGCCGCAGCAGCCACGTGGCGGTGCTGATCCCGCTGCTGACGAACGCGCTGTTCGTGGACCTGCTGGAGGCGGTGCAGCGCACGCTGCGCCCGGCGGGCTTCCAGACCCTGATCGGCATCACCCACTACGACCCAGCGGAAGAGGAGCAGTTGCTGCGCGAGCAGCTGCTGCACCGGCCGGCGGGCATCCTGGTCACCGGCACGGAACAGGGCGAGGCCTCGCGTGCGCTGCTGGCGAGCAGCGGCGTGCCCTGCGTGCACGTGATGGAGGCGGTGGCGGGGCCCGGCGAGTACACGGTGGGCCTGTCGCAGGAGGCGGCGGGCGCGGCGATGACGCGGCACCTGATCGACCGCGGGCGCCGGCGCATCGCCTTCGGCGGCGCCCAGCTGGACGCGCGGGTGATGCAGCGCATGGCCGGCTGGCGCCGCGAGCTGCAGGCCGCCGGGCTCTACGACCCGACGCTGGAGTGGATGCGGCCGGACCCCTCGTCCATCGACCTGGGCGGGCGCATGTTCGAGCAGATCGTGGCGCAGCGGCCGGCGGTGGACGCGGTCTTCTTCTGCAACGACGACCTGGCCCAGGGCGCGCTGCTGGCGGCGGTGCGCCTGGGGATCGAGGTGCCGCGGCAGGTGGCGGTGGCCGGCTTCAACGACCTCACCGGCAGCGACCAGATGCCGCCGCCGCTGACCACCGTGCGCACGCCCCGCGCCGAGATCGGCGAGGTGGCGGCGAAGATGCTGCTGGCGCTGATGGCGGGGCGGCCGGTGGAGACGCCCTGCGTGGACCTGGGGTTCGAGCTGGTGGTGCGGGCCAGCACCTGAGGCCGGCGCCGGCGTCCTTCCGCCCTTTTTCGCGTCGCCCCTTTCCGGGGCCTCAGGCCACCTCGTGGCCGTTGGCGAGCTCGTACAGCTCGAACCAGGTCTGGCGGTCCATCGGCACCCGCAGCGCCTGCGAGAGGGCGGCGATGCGATGCGGCTGGTTCGACCCCAGGACCGGCAGCACCTGCGCCGGGTGGTGCAGCAGCCAGGCGACGGCCACCGCGGTGGCGTCGGTGCCGGCGGCGCGGGCCAGCGCCTCCAGGCGCGGCGCGAGGCGGGCCGCCGCGGTGCCCGGCGTGGCGGCCTCGGCATGCAGGCGGCCGCCGCCCAGGGGCGACCAGGCCATCACCGGCATGCGGTGCTGCTGCGCGTGCGCCACCTGGCCGTTGGTGAAGGGGGCGGTGTGCAGCAGGCCCAGCTCGATCTGGTTCACCTGCAGGCGGTGCTTCATGCGCGATTGCAGCAGGTCGATGTCCCAGGGCATGAAGTTGGACACGCCCGCGCCGCGCAGCTTGCCCGCGTCGATCAGGCCGTCCAGGCAGGCGCCCAGCTCGGTGGCGTCCATCAGCGGGTCGGGGCGGTGGATCAGGAGCAGGTCGATCACGTCCACGCCGAGGCGGGACAGCGAGCGGTCCACGCTGGCGCGCACGTGCGCCGCGCTGGTGTCGTAGTGCTTCACCCGCGTGCCGGGGCACTGGGCGCTGCGCAGCATGATGTCCGTCTTGGTGACCACCTCGATGCGGTCCTTCAGCGAAGGCCGCAGGCGCAGGGCATCACCGAACAGGCCTTCGCAGGCGTAGTCGCCATAGATGTCGGCATGGTCGAAGGTGGTGATGCCCTGCTCCAGGCAGGCCTCGATGACGCCGGCGACGGCACGCGCCGAGGTGTCGGGTGCCTCGGACAGCCGCCACAGGCCGTAGGCGAGGCGGGAGAGGGACTTGCCGTTGGGGAGGGTGATGCGGCTGGACCTCACAGGGCTTCGGCGATCGCCTTGCCCAGGTCGCTGGTGGTGTCCTTGCCGCCGATGTCCGGCGTGCGCGGCGCGCCGCTCTTGGGATCGAGCACGGTCTCGATGGCCTTGAGCACGGCGTCGTGGGCGTCCTTGTGGCCCAGGAACTCCAGCATCATCGCGCCGCACCAGATCTGGCCGATCGGGTTGGCAATGCCCTTGCCCGCGATGTCGGGCGCGGAGCCGTGCACCGGCTCGAACAGCGACGGGTACTTGCGGTCCGGGTTCAGGTTGGCGCTGGGCGCGATGCCGATGGTGCCGGTGCAGGCCGGGCCCAGGTCGCTCAGGATGTCGCCGAACAGGTTGCTGGCCACCACCACGTCGAAGAAGTCCGGGCGCTGCACGAAGTGCGCGGTGAGGATGTCGATGTGGAACTTGTCGAGGGTGAGGCCGGGGTACGCCTTGGCCATCTCGGCGACGCGCTCGTCCCAGTACGGCATGGTGATGGCAATGCCGTTGCTCTTGGTGGCGCTGGTCAGGTGCTTCTTGGGACGCGACTGCGCCAGCTCGAAGGCGAACTTGAGCACGCGGTCCACGCCGATGCGGGACATCACGGTCTCCTGCATCACGATCTCGCGCTCGGTGCCCTGGAACATGCGCCCGCCGATGGACGAATACTCGCCCTCGGTGTTCTCGCGCACGATGTACATGTCGATCTCGCCGGGCTCGCGGCGGCTGCCGTCCTTGCGCACCACCGGGGCGACGATGCCGGGCATCAGGCGCGCCGGGCGCAGGTTCACGTACTGGTCGAACTCGCGGCGGAACAGCAGCAGCGAGCCCCACAGCGAGACGTGGTCGGCAATCTTCTCGGGCCAGCCCACCGCGCCGAAGTAGATGGCGTCATGGCCGCCGATCTGGTCCTTCCAGTCGTCGGGCAGCATCTTGCCGTGCTTCTCGCAGTAGTCCCAGCTGGAAAAGCCGAAGTGGTCGAACTGCAGGTCGATGCCGAACTTGCTCGCGGCCGCCTCCATCACGCGCACGCCCTCGGGCATCACTTCCTTGCCGATGCCGTCTCCGGCGATCACGGCGATGCGTTTCTTGCTCATCTCCCTAGCTCCTTGAAAATCAGTCGGGGTTGTCAATCGGTTCGAATCACGACCGGGCGATGCGCCCGGTCAGCGGGTATTGCGGGTCGTTGTAGCCGTAGGTCGAGGCATAGCCGGGCGGCACCAGGGCATCGACCACGGCCTCGTCCTCGGCGGTCAGGCGCACGTCGAGCGCCTGCAGGTAGTCGGTCCACTGCGCCAGGGTGCGCGGACCGCCGATCACGCCGTTGATGCGGCGGTTGTTCAACACCCAGGCGATGGCGAAGTGGGTCGGGCTCAGCCCGCGCGCGCTGGCGTGGTCCTTGAGCTTCTGGGCGACCACCATCGACTCGGGGCGGAACTCGGTCTGCAGGATGCGGCGGTCGCCGCGCGCGGCGCGCGAGCCCTCGGGCGGCGGCGCGTCGGGCAGGTACTTGCCGGAAAGCACGCCGCGCGCCAGCGGGCTGTAGGCCACCACGCCCAGGCCGTAGTGGTCGCACGCGGGCAGCAGCTCGGCCTCGATGCCGCGGGTGACCGCGCTGTACGGCGGCTGGCACACGATCGGCTGCGGGATGCCCATGCGCCGCGCGGTCTCCACCACGCGGGCGATGCGCCAGCCGCGGAAGTTGGACAGGCCGTAGTAGCGGATCTTGCCCAGCTCGATCAGGCGCGCGAAGGCCGAGAGGGTCTCCTCCAGCGGCGTCTCCTCGTCGTCGCGGTGCATGTAGTAGACATCGATCCAGTCGGTGCCCAGGCGGCGCAGGCTGTTGTCCGCCTCCTGCATCAGCCAGCGCCGCGACAGGCCGCGGTCGTTCGGTTCGGCGCTCATGGGGTTGGCGACCTTGGTGGCCAGCACCCAGCGGTGGCGGTCCTGCGCGATCAGCCGGCCCGTGATGCGCTCGGACTCGCCGCCGGCGTAGTTGTCGGAGGTGTCGATGGCGTTCAGGCCGGCGGCGCGCGTGGCCGCGACGATCTCGCGGGCCTGCGCCTCGTCGGTCTGGTCGCCGAACATCATCGCCCCCAGCCAGAGCCGGGGCACGCGCAGGCCGCTGTGGCCCAGGGTGTGGAAATCAGGCATCCGGTCGATCACTCCACGGTGAGCTTGATCTGCTTGACCAGGGACTCGAAGGCGTCGAGCTCGGACTTGATCTGGGCCGCCATCTGGGCCGGCGTGTTGCCCACCGGCTCGGAGCCCATGTCCAGCAGCTGCTTGCGCACTTCGGGGTTGTTGATGATCTTCACGATCTCGGCATTGAGCTTGTCGACGATGGGTTGCGGCGTTCCCGCGGGCGCGAGGATACCGAACCAGGTGCCCACGTCGAAGCCGGGCAGCACGGTCTCGGACAGCGCGGGCACGTCGGGCAGGGCCGAGGAGCGCTTGGCGGTGGTCACGGCCAGGGCGCGGGTCTTGCCGCCCTTGACCTGGGGCAGCGCCGAGGTGACGGTGTCGAACATGACCTGCACCTGGCCGCCGACGAGGTCGGCCACCGCGGGGCCGCTGCCCTTGTACGGCACGTGGACGATGTCGGTGCCCGAGCGCAGCTTGAACATCTCGCCAATCAGGTGGTGCGCGGTGCCGGCGCCGGCGGAGCCGTAATTGAGCTTGCCGGGCTGGGCCTTGGCCAGGGCCACCAGCTCCTGGATGGTCTTGGCCGGCACGTTGGCGTTGACCACCACCGCGTTGGGCACCATGGCCACCACGGTGACCGGCGCGAAGTCGCGGCCGAAGTGGTAACTGAGCTTGGAATAGACGTTCTGCGCGATGGTGTGGTGGGCCGCGCCCATGAGGAGCGTGTAGCCGTCGGCCGGGGCCTTGGCCACCATCTCGGCGCCCAGCGTGGCGCCGGCGCCGGCGCGGTTCTCCACCACCACGGGCTGGCCCCAGGCGGTGGTCAGGCGCTGGCCCACCAGGCGGGCGAGCACGTCGGTGGTGCCGCCGGGGGCGAAGGGCACGATCAGGCGGATCGGCTTGCTCGGGTAGGCCTGCGCCTGCGCGAAGGCCGGCACGCTGGCGAGGGCCGCGAGGCCCAGGGCGAAGGAACGTACGAAAGCTTTCATCTCGGTCTCCTCGTGTCGTGCGGGTGCGGCCCGCCTGCTGGTTGCGTATTGTGGGTGCGTTCGATCCGGGCGAAGCCCCTGCCCGTGTCGCCTGCGCGATCCGCGCCGGGCCTCAGAGGATGCGCTCGCCGTACTTGCGGATCGCCGCCTCGGACAGCGTGAGCCCCAGGCCCGGCTGCTCCTTGAGCTTCATCTTGCCGTTGGCGATCTTCGGCGCGTCCTCGAACAGCTCGGCCTGCAGCGGGTCGCGCTCGGGGTCGGTGAAGGCCTCGACGATCAGCCCCGCGGGGCTGGAGGCCACCAGGTGGGCGTGGATGAAGCAGTCGTGGTGCGGCGCCACCTGCACGTGATTGAGCTCGCACAGGCCGGTGAGCTTGCGGCCCTCGGTGAAGCCGCCCATCATCGTGCAGTCGAACTGCAGGATCTGGATCGCCTGCTCCTCCAGCATGGCGCGGCAGCCGTAGCTGGTGATCTCGCTCTCGCCGCCCGACAGGGGGATGCGGGTCTTCTGCGCCAGCAGCTTGAGGCCTCGGCGGTCGTCCTCCCAGCGAATCGGCTCCTCCAGCCAGCGCGGGTTCAGCGCCTCCAGGCGCTGCGCCGCGTCGATCGCGGTGCGCAGGTCCCAGGCGCGGTTGGGGTCCACCATGAAGTCGGCGTCGGGCCCGATCACCTCGCGCATGACGGCCATGCGCTCCACGTCCTGCGGCACGGGGATGCCGCCGGCCTTGGCCTTGAAGCCGGTGTGGCCCTGTTCCACCAGCATCTGCATCTCGTCGCGCAGCTCGGCGTTGTCCTTGCCCTCGCGGTAGTAGCCGCAGGTGACATAGGCCGGCACCTCGTCGCGGTAGCCGCCGAACAGGCGGAACAGCGGCAGGCCGGCGGCCTTGCCCACGATGTCCCAGCAGGCGATGTCGACCGCGGCGCTGATGCGGACCAGGGCCTCGCGGGACCAGCCCTTCTCATTGGCCACCTTGCTCGTGGTCAGGCCGAACAGCTTCTGGTACAGGCGCTCGGGCGCGAGCGCGTCCTCGCCCACGATCTGCTCGGCGAGGCCGCCCTTCCAGGCCTTGATCGCGAAATCGATCGGGGTGTAGCTGGTGGCCAGGCCGAAGCCCTCGATCCCCTCGTCGGTGTGGAGGCGCACCAGGATCTCGTTGGCCGTGGGCACGATGAAATGGCTGGTCCAGTGGGGGCGGGCCTGCGGCGGGGCGCGCAGGGCGAACACTTCGAGGCGGGTGATCTTCATGGGAATGCCTGTCTCCTGTCTCCTTCGGCGGCGACCACTGTAGGCAGTGCCGCGCCCCGGCACCATTCGCCTGTGGCGAAGGCTGCATTCGCGCGGGACGAACCCCCGGGCCGGTTAGAGTCTGCGGCTTCGACATACGGCAATCGAACCGACCGGAGACAACCCCCATGAAGACCTATCGCATCGCCACCATCCCCGGAGACGGCATCGGCAAGGAAGTGATCCCCGCAGGCGTGGAGGTCATGCGCGCGCTGGCCACGGCCTCGGGCAGCTTCGCCTTCGAGTTCGAGGATTTCGACTGGGGCGGCGACTACTACCGCGCGCACGGCCGCATGATGCCGGACGACGGCCTGGAGGCCCTCAAGGGCAAGGACGCCATCCTGTTCGGCTCCGCCGGCGACCCGCACATTCCGGACCACATCACGCTGTGGGGCCTGCGCCTGAAGATCTGCCAGGGCTTCGACCAGTACGCCAACGTGCGGCCCACCCGCATCCTCCCCGGCATCGACGCGCCCCTCAAGCGCTGCGGCCCGAAGGACCTGGACTGGGTCATCGTGCGCGAGAACTCCGAGGGCGAGTACGCCGGCGTCGGCGGCCGCGTGCACCAGGGCCACCCGATCGAGGCGGCGACCGATGTCTCCATCATGACCCGCGCCGGCGTGGAACGGATCATGCGCTTCGCCTTCAGGCTGGCGCAGTCGCGCCCGCGCAAGCTGCTGACGGTGGTCACCAAGAGCAACGCCCAGCGCCACGCCATGGTGATGTGGGACGAGATCGCGGTGCAGGTGGCGAAGGAGTTCCCCGACGTCAAGTGGGACAAGGAGCTGGTCGACGCCGCCACCGCGCGCATGGTGAACCGCCCCGCCACGCTGGACACCATCGTCGCCACCAACCTGCACGCCGACATCCTGAGCGACCTGGCCGCGGCGCTGGCGGGCAGCCTGGGCATCGCGCCCACCGGCAACATCGACCCCGAGCGCCGCTACCCCTCGATGTTCGAGCCGATCCACGGCTCGGCCTTCGACATCATGGGCCAGGGCCTGGCCAACCCGGTGGGCACCTTCTGGTCGGTGGTGATGCTGCTGGAGCACCTGGGCGAGAACGCCGCGGCCCGGCGCCTGATGCAGGCCATCGAGGCCATCACCGCCAACCCGGCGCTGCACACAGGCGACCTGGGCGGCAAGGCGAAGACGGTGGATGTGACCCGCGCGGTGTGCGCGGCGCTGGCGGGCTGAAGGGCCTGGCCTGCCCTGGCCGCCACGCCTTGGCGTGGCGCCCGGGCCGCATCGCTCAGGCCGGCTGCGCGCAGACGTCGCGCAGGGTCTTCACCACCAGGTCCTGCACCTCGATCACGCCGGCGACGAGGCGGCGCTCGCGCTCGCCGGCGAACTCGCTGACCTTCGCGCGGAACTTGCCGACATCGCCGAACAGTCCCGGATCCAGCACCCGCATGAGATAGCCGCGAACCTCCAGCGGCACGCGCGAGTCGACCTGGCCCGCCAGCATGCCAGGCAGCTGGATCGACGACCCCGAGCCCCGGTGGCCGCCTACAAGGTGCCGCGCCGGGTGAAGTTCGTGCGCATGGACGACGTGCCGCAGACCGCCACGCGCAAGGTGCACCGGCTGAAGCTGCACACCCTGTTCGAGGCGTGACCGCCGCCCCTCACTCCAGCGCCTGGTCGAACAGCGCCTTCTGCCGCGCCTCGATCGCGCGGACCTGGTCCTCGGTGCGCTGGAGGCGGTGTCGCGCGAACAGCGGCGCGCGATAAAACCAGGACCAGAACCATGGCTACCTAAATCGCCAGACAGTGCGATTGATAAACCGAAAGATCCAACCCCCAAGGCAATGCCGCGCCAAGGAAAGCCCAAGCCAATTTACATTTCGATACAAATCTCGCAGCGTACGCTTGACTTTCCCTGTTTGACATCATTCCGCGTTCGAGGAGACCGTTTGTGCGCAGCACAAGTTTGATTTCGATAGTCCTTTCGTTGATGCTGTCGGCTTGCGGGGGCGGCGGTGGCGGCAGCACCACCAACGTCACTGCGTCGACCGCGGCTGGCAGCACGAGCGGAAGCGGTGATACGCCTGCCGCACCGGCACCGGCACCGGCACCGACACCGACACCGACAGTTCAACCGACCAAAGCTGCGAGCCTCAGTCTGAGTTCATACGAGAACAAGATGGCGGCGATTAATTCAATCGGCCCCCTATCGCTCACCGACACATTCGGATCCGCCCTTGGGAATAGTTTTCTCCATTCAAATTCACTGGCCTACGGGGATTTTTTTGGCGACGGAAACTATGCACTGGTCGCCCACTCGTTCGAGTACGACTGGACAGCCGCAACCGCCGACAAAAAAGGTCATATCTATTTCTACAGGCAGGCAAATGGAAAATGGATTGACAACACCAGCGCCTTGATCGACGACACGTCAGGCTGTCTGCATCCGAGAAAGGCAGTGGTCGCCGACTTCAACCAGGACGGGCGCCCCGACGTATTTTTCGCATGTACCGGGATTGATCAACCGCCCTTCAGTGGCGAGCCCAGCCTGCTGCTCCTGAGCAACAAGGCGGGGAAATTCACCAAACACTTTTATCAATCGAAGAGCCCGAATTACACCCATGGAGCGTCTGCCGCCGACATCAACGGCGATGGCTACCCTGACCTCGTCATCACGGACCATGGCACTTACGACGGGCGGGGCGGCATTGGCTTCTACATCAACAACCGGGATGGCACATTCACCTTCACCAATTCGCTGATTCCGGGCATCGACCTCAGGAAAACAGCCTACACCGCGGAACTCATCAAATTCCCCGGGAGGAATGCCTACGATCTTTTCCTATCTGGCCACAGCAGCGATCCTCAATACAATCAAAACCCCCAGATCGTCATCAATGATGGAACGGGCAAATTTTCCAGTTCCGTATCCTTCCCGAGTGTTCCGGGCTACGGCCTTGCCCTGGACGTGATTCATCACAACGGCCATGCCTATTTGCTCAGGACGATTGACACGAATCCCGACTTCTACAGGGCAGTCGTGATACAGAAGGTCAAGTATCCGGAAATGACCAGCAGCGAAGTCATCTACACGCATACGGGCTCCTTCCCCAAGGCAAACTCGACCTGGGTCAACTGGATTGGCGTGTGGAACGGGAAGATCGTGGCACCTGATGCGGACTACGGACTGAGCATCAGCCCGTGAATATCGCTTCGAGGATGCTGCGGGCCAATGACTTCGCCACTCAAACACGAAGTCATTTGCCCGATTTCCGATGGCGGGCATTGAAAGCAACGGCAGTCAGCGCGGGATCGAGCTCTGATGCTTTTGTCGCCGTGTTCGGCAACTCCAGCACCCTCGCCCCGTAACGGGCAGACAGGTTGAACTTCCCGTCACTTTGGGTCGACCGCCACGGCTTGACCCGGCTCGGGACCTCCACGCTGCGGCGTTGCCCGGATTCGTCAGTGACAGCCTGGCATCAAGCAAGCTGTTGATTTGCGAGATTTTCCTGGTAGGGCGTACAGGACTTGAACCTGTGACCAAGGGATTATGAGTCCCCTGCTCTGACCAACTGAGCTAACGCCCCCCGCCCGCGATTCTAGGTGGCCGGCGTGCCCGTGATGACCTTCGCCAGCGATGCCGCCTTCACCCTGGCCTTGTGCGCGTACATCTCGTGGTCGGCATGCACCAGCAGGGCGTCGGCGTCGGCGCCGTGGTCGGGGTAGACCGCCAGCCCGATGCTGGCACCGATGCGGATGGACAGCTCGCCCACCGCCATCGGCGCCTCGAGCGCCTGGTGGATGCGCCCGGCCAGGTGCGCCAGCGACGCATCGTCGGCGAGGTCCTCCATCACCACGACGAACTCGTCGCCGCCGATGCGCGCCGGGAAGTCGCTGCCACGCACGCAGCCCTTGAGCCGGCCGGCCACGGCCTGCAGCACCTGGTCGCCGACGGCATGGCCGTGGCGGTCGTTCACCGGCTTGAAGCCGTCCAGGTCCATGTACAGGATGCCCACCCGCCCGCCCCGCGCCGCCGCGGCAGCCAGCACGGTGGCCATGTGCGCCATCAGCGCGTGGCGGCTGTGGAGCCCGGTGAGCGAGTCGTGCATGGCGATGAATTCGGCCTCCTCCCGCCGGCGCGCCTGCGTCCGCATGCGGCGCACCAGCCCGACGACAGCGAGCGTGACCAGCCACAGCAGCCCCGTACTGACCAGCGCGTTGAAACGCGTTTCCTCGACGACCCGGTCCACCGGCCCGATCACCGCCGCGCGGCTCAGGCCCACCTGCACCACGATCGGGTAGGCCGCCAGCCGCTGCCAGTGGAAGATCCGCTCCGCGCCATCGATCCGCGACACCCCGTTGAAGGAGCCTTGGGCCGCCGCCCCCGGCCGCAGGCTGGGCCACGACGGGTCGGCCTTCTGGCCCAGCGCGGCCTCCTGGGCGACGTTGCGCGCCAGGTACTCGCCGGATGTGCGAAGCACCGTCAGCGTGTCGGCCGACTCCAGCGTCACCCGCGCCAGGGCGTCGTGCACGTAGGCCGGGGAGATCGACAGGACCAGCACTCCCTCGAACCGGCCGTTGCGCCGGATCGCGCGGCTGAACTGGACGCTCCACTGGCGGGACACCCGCCCCAGCACCGGCCGGCTGATGAACAGGGCATCGCCTTCGCCCTCGGCATGCACGCGGAAATGCTCTCGGTCACCAAGGAAGGTGCGCTCGCCCGACCCGAGGTTCGAATAGGCGAGGTAGCCGTCGGCGCCGATCACCGCCACCTGCAGCACGGACGACGGCGGCAGGTGCTCGATCGCCTGGCGCATGCAGGCCTCCATGTCCTTGAGAGGGCGCGGCAGGCAGAGGTCCACCACCTCGCGGGATGTCGCGTCGGCCCCGAGCAGCAGGATGTTGACCATCTCCGCGACGGCGCTGGCCACCTGCGCCGCCCGCCGCTGCGCCTGCGAGAGCGTTTCCTCGCGCAGCCGCGAGGTGGCGCTGGAGGCCTGCCACCACAGCAGGCCGGTCACCATGATCAGAATGACCAGGATGGCCAGGATCACGGTCCTGGACTCGCTCCAATGCGTTCCTGGTCGGGCGCGGTTCACTTGTTGTGGCTCAGTGCATTGCTCACGAGCTTGGAGGTGATGTCCACGATCTGGATCATGCGGTCGTAGGGCATGCGCGTGGGGCCGATGACGCCCAGCGTGCCCACCACCTGGCCGTCCACCTCGTAGGGCGCGCTCACCACCGAGAGTTCCTCGAACGGCACCACCTGGCTCTCGCCGCCGATGAAGATGCGCACGCCCTCGGCCTGGCTGGAGATGTCCAGCAGGCGCATCAGCTGCGTCTTCTGCTCGAACAGCTCGAAGGCGCGGCGCAGGTGCGTCATGTCGCTGGAGAAGTCGCTCACGGACAGCAGGTTGCGCTCGCCCGAGATCACCACCTCCTCGCGCGCCTCGTTCAGCGCCTCGGAGCTGGCCTCCACCGCAGTCTGCATCAGCTGCGCGATCTCGCCGCGCAGGGTGTCGACCTCGCCCTTGAGGCGCTCGCGCACCTGCTCGATGGCCAGGCCGGCGTAGTTGGCGTTGAGGAAGTTGGCCGCCTCCACCAGCTGCTGCTGGGTGTAGTCGGACTCGGTGAAGACCACCCGGTTCTGCACGTCGCCGTCGGGCGAGACGATGATGACCAGGTAGCGGCGCTCGGACAGGCGCAGGAATTCGATGTGGCGGAACACCGAGGTGCGCCGCGGCGCCATGACCACGCCCACGAAGTGCGAGAGGTTGGACAGCAGGTGCGCCGCGTTGGCGATCACGCGTTGCGGCTGGTCCGGCGCCAGGCTCGGAGTGGCCGCGGGCGACAGCTGGTCACGCTGCACCGTGAGCATGGTGTCGACGAAGAGGCGGTAGCCGCGCGCGGTGGGGATGCGGCCCGCCGAGGTGTGCGGGCTGGCAATGAGCCCGAGCCCCTCGAGGTCGGACATCACGTTGCGGATGGTGGCGGGAGACAGCTCCAGCCCCGAGGCCCGCGACAGGGTGCGCGAGCCCACGGGTTGCCCGTCGGCGATGTATCGCTCGACCAGGGCTTTCAACAACAACTTGGCGCGGTCATCGAGCATCATCGGCGTATGGGCACAGATTTTAATGATGTAATTTGTGAATGAGTTCCCAATTCCGCCATGTCGGACTGATCGGTAAATACCCTGCTGCGGTCACCGGCAGCGGGGCCGGCCCCATCCGCGCCGCCCTGGAGGATATCGCCCACTACCTGGCGGCCCAGGGCTGCGAGGTGGCGATCGAGCGGGACACCGCGTTGCACGCCGGCATCACCAGCTACCCGTCGCTCGACGTGGACGCCATCGGCCGCCAGTGCGACCTGGCCCTGGTGGTGGGCGGCGACGGCACGATGCTGGGCATCGGCCGGCAGCTCGCCGAGTACAACCTGCCCCTGATCGGCATCAACCAGGGCCGTCTGGGCTTCATCACCGACATCGCCCTCGACGGCTACCGCAAGGTGCTCGCGCCGATGCTGCGCGGCGAGTACGAGGAGGACCGCCGCAGCCTGATGCACGCGCGCGTGATCCGGGAGGGCAGCTGCGTGTTCGACGCGCGCGCGCTGAACGACGTGGTGGTCAATCGCGGCGGCACCTCCGGCATGGTGGAACTGCGCGTGGAGGTGGATGGCCATTTCGTGGCCAACCAGCGCGCCGACGGCCTGATCGTGGCCTCGCCCACCGGCTCCACCGCCTACGCGCTGTCCGCCGGCGGGCCGCTGCTGCACCCGGCCAACCCAGGCTGGGTGCTGGTGCCGATCGCCCCGCACACGCTGTCGAACCGGCCGATCGTGCTGGCCGACGCCGGCGAGATCGCCATCGAGGTGGTCGCCGGCCGCGACGCCAGCGCCAATTTCGACATGCAGTCACTCGCCACCCTGATGCACGGCGACCGCATCACCGTGCGCCGCTCGCAGTACCAGGCCCGCTTCCTGCACCCGCGCGGCTGGAGCTACTTCGACACGCTGCGCCGGAAACTGCACTGGAACGAAGGCGGTTCATGAGCCTGAGACGCATCGCGCTGCGCGACTTCGTCATCGTCCGGGAGCTGGAGCTCGACCTGTCGTCGGGCTTCTCGGTGCTCACGGGCGAGACCGGCGCCGGCAAGTCCATCCTGGTCGACGCCCTCCAGCTGGCGCTGGGCGCCCGCGCCGACGCCGGCGTGGTGCGCGAGGGCGCAGCCCGCGCCGACATCAGCGCCGAGTTCGACTCGCCCGCGGCCCTCGCCGCCTGGCTGGAAGAAGCCGGCTTCGAGAACGGCGAGGCCCTGCTGCTTCGCCGCAGCATCGACGCCCAGGGCAAGAGCCGCGCCTGGATCAACGGCAGCCCCGCCACCGCCACGCAGCTGCGCGAGGCCGGCGAGCGCCTGGTCGACATCCATGGCCAGCATGCCTGGCAAAGCCTGACCCGGCCCGAGGCCGTGCGCGGCCTGCTCGATGGCTATGCCGGCCTCGACACCGGCCGCATGGCCGCCCTGTGGCAGGCCTGGCGCGCCGCGCAGAAGACGCTGGCCGAGGCCCGCGCCGCGCAGGAGTCGCTGCAGCGTGAGCGCGAGCGCCTGTCCTGGCAGATCGCCGAGGTGGACAAGCTCGCTCCCGGCGCCCACGAGTGGGACGAACTCAACGCCTCGCACACCCGCCTGGCCCACGCCCAGGCCCTGCTGGACGCCGCGCAGTCCGCGCTCGACGCGCTCGAGGGGGACGACGGCGGCGCCACCGGCCCGCTCGCCCGCGCCCAGTCCGCGCTGGCCCACCAGGAGCACCTGGAGCCCGAGTTCCAGGGCATCGCCGAGGTCATCGCCTCCGGCCTCGCCCAGGTGGAGGACGCCGCCCACTCGCTGCACGCCTACCTGCGCAAGACCGAGCTCGACCCCGATCGCCTCGCCGAACTCGACGAGCGCCTGTCGCTGTGGATGTCGCTGGCGCGCCGCTACAAGCGCACGCCCGAGGAACTGCCCGCCGCGCTCGCTGCGTGGAAGGAGGAGCTCGCCCGGCTCGATGCCGCCGCCGACCTGCAGTCTCTGGAAGCCGCCGAGGCCCGCGCGCAGCAGGCCTGGCAGGCCGAGGCCAAGGCGATCTCCAAGGCCCGCGCCAAGGCGGCGCCGCAGCTGGCCCTGGCCATCACCCAGGCCATGCAGGGCCTGGGCATGCAGGGCGGCCGCTTCGAGGTGGCCCTGGAGAAGCTCGCGCAGCCCGCCCAGCACGGGCTGGAGGACGTGGCCTTCCTGGTCGCCGGCCATGCCGGCAGCACGCCGCGCCCGGTGGGCAAGGTGGCCTCGGGCGGCGAGCTCTCGCGCATCGCGCTGGCCATCGCCGTCACCACCAGCCAGCTGGGGGATGCGCAGACCCTGATCTTCGACGAGGTCGACTCCGGCGTCGGCGGCGCGGTCGCCGAGACCGTGGGCCGCCTGATGAAGCAGCTCGGTCGGGACCGCCAGGTGCTGGCCGTGACGCACCTGCCCCAGGTCGCCGCCTGCGCCGACCACCACCTGGTCGTGGCCAAGCGCGCCGACGCCGCAGGCACCGCCAGCAGCGTCGCACCCGTCACCGGCGAGCAGCGCGTCGCCGAGGTGGCCCGCATGCTGGGCGGCGAGCGCCTGTCCGGCACCACCCTCGCCCATGCCAAGGAGATGCTGGGCGCCTCCGCGTCCCGCTGAACGACGAGCGATCGCCATGAAGCTGGACCTGGTCCTCATCACCGGCATGTCCGGCTCCGGCAAGTCGGTGGCCCTGCGCGCCCTGGAGGATGCGGGCTACTACTGCGTCGACAATCTGCCGCCGGAGCTGCTGCTGTCCTTCGTCGACCTGGAGCAGCGGATCCAGGCGCGGCGCGTGGCCATCGCGATGGACGTGCGCAGCGCGCAGTCCCTGCCCCTGGTGCCGGCCGACCTGCGCGAGCTGCGCCAGCGCGGCGTGCACGTGCGCTCGCTGTTCCTGGACTCCACCACCGACACCCTGGTGCGGCGCTTCTCCGAAACGCGCCGCCGCCATCCGCTGTCGGCGCTGAGCGACGAGCAGGCCGACCTGCAGCGCGCCCTCGTGGAAGCCATCGAGCTGGAGCGCGAGCTGCTCGCCGACCTGCGCGAGCAGGCCCATGTGATCGACACCAGCGTGATCCGGCCCGCGCAGCTGCAGGCCCAGGTCAAGTCGCTGCTGTCGGCGCCGAGCAGCCAGCTCACACTGGTCTTCGAATCGTTCGCGTTCAAGCGCGGCATCCCGGTGGACGCCGACTACGTCTTCGACGTGCGCATGCTGCCCAACCCCCACTACGAGCCCGAACTGCGGGACCTCACCGGCCGCGACCAGCCGGTGGCCGATTTCCTCGTGGCGCAGGAGGAAGTGGCGCACATGCTCGCCCACATCGAGGGCTTCCTGGACACCTGGCTGCCGCCGCTGGCACGCGACCACCGCAGCTACGTCACCGTGGCGATCGGCTGCACCGGCGGACAGCACCGCTCGGTGTACCTGGTGGAGCGCCTGGCGGCCTCCTTCGCACGCCGCTGGACCACGGTGCGCCGGCACCGCGAGCTCGAAGCGCGCTGAGGGCGCGCCGGCCGGCGCGGCGCGCGCTGTCGCCGCCGGCCGCTACGCCTGTTCCAGCAGCTTTCGGATCGGCGCCGGCAGCCCCAGCCCCGGCCACTCCCCCGCCCCGAACCAGCCGCCCTCGACCGCCGGCGCGTCGGCGTCGAGCTGCGCCACCACCGGGTGCAGGTGCAGGTCCTTGTGCGTGAGGACGTGGACGAAGGGCTCCAGCGGCTCGAGCCGCTCCAGGGGAACCTGCGGCAGGACGCTTTCCAGGGCCTGCGCCGAGTCGAACACGGGCAGGCAGTACAGCCCGGCCCACACGCCGGTCTGCGGCCGCTTCTCCAGCCACACCGCGCCGTCGCCGCGCCGCGCCTGCAGCAGCCACAGCGACTGCGCCGTGCGTTTGAGCTTGCGCTTGCGCACCGGGTAGCGCTCGGGCTCGCCCGCGCGCTGCGCGGCGCAGGTCCCGTGCACCGGGCACAGCAGGCAACTGGGCGAGCGCGCCTGGCAGACCGTGGCGCCCAGGTCCATCAGGCCCTGGGTGTAGGCCGGCATGTCCTCGCCGCGCTCGGGCACCAGGCCCTGCGCCAGGTCCCACAGCCGCCGCTCGCTCGCGGCCGAGGCCAGGTCCTCGCCGAAGGCCAGCACCCGCGTGAGCACGCGCTTGACGTTGCCGTCGAGGATGGCGACGCGCTCGCCGAAGCAGAAGGAGGCGATGGCCGCGGCCGTCGACCGGCCGATGCCGGGCAGCGTCTGCAGCACCTGCGCGCTGCGCGGGAATTCACCGCCATGCGCGTCGACCACCTGCTGCGCGCAGCGGTGCAGGTTGCGGGCACGGCTGTAGTAGCCCAGGCCGCTCCAGAGGGCGAGCACCTCGTCCTGCGGCGCGGCGGCCAGCGCGGCGACGTCGGGGAAGCGCTCGAGGAATCGCTGGTAGTAGCCCAGCACCGTGGCCACCTGCGTCTGCTGCAGCATGATCTCCGACAGCCAGACGCGGTACGGGTCGCGCGTGGCCTGCCAGGGCAGGCCGCTGCGGCCATGGCCCGCCTGCCAGCGGACGATGCGGCCGGCGAAATCCTCGGGCCGCGGGGTCATGCGATCTTCTGGAGCGCCTCGCCGGGCACCGGCGCGCACAGGTCGCCCAGCTCCTCGCCGAAGGCCTCGAGCCGCTGTGTCAGCGCCTGCGCCACCGCCTCCTGCGCCTCGAGCTGCGCGATGCGCTCGTCGAGCGTGGCGGCGGCCTGCTGGACCCGCTCCACGCCCTCGATGCGCCGGCTGAAGTTGCGTCGCCGCTCGCGCAGCTGCGCGTCGAGCTGCGAGGCGGCGGACTTGTTCCACAACTCCACCTCGCCGAGCGCCGACTCGTAGAGTTCGCGCAGCCGGCTGGTGAGCGCGCGCACCAGCCGCTCGACGAAGTCCGGCCGCGCCAGCTTGAGGATGTGGCCCAGGCCCAGGTACTGCTGGTGGCTGCGTTCCACCGCGTCCAGGCTCTCGAGGAAGGGGCGGAAGTCCGGCATCGGCGGCGGCTGCAGGCTGAAGCCGTGCTCCGCGTTCAGCTGCCGGAACGAGACGGCGAGCATCGACTGGATCTCCGCCGCCGCCGACTGCGCGCGGCCCAGGCCGGCGCGCAGGTGGCCGAAGGTGCGGTCGTAGGCCTTGCGCACGCCCAGCTTGATCCCGGGCTGGCGCAGCGTGGCCGTGAGTTCGGCCATCTCGCTGCGCAGGGCGTCGGAGCCGAGCATGTCCATCAGCTCGCGCAGCAGCTTCATGTGCACCGAGCGCACCGCCTGGATGCGCGAGCCGCTGTCGTCGAAGTCGGACTGTTCCTGGGTGATGCGGGCGCGCAGGTGGCGGATCACCGCGAGGTTCTTGCCCCGCAGCCCGCGCAGCTCCATCAGCTGCTCGGCGAGCTCGCGCCGGCGCTGCGACAGCGCGCGCGCCGCCTCGGCCCGCAGCTCGCCGATGCCGGCATGCACCGCCTCGCGCAGGATCTGCTGGCGCTTGCCGAGCAGGCCATGGGCCAGCGCCAGCTCCAGCTCGGGCAGGTGGCTGTCCACGAGCAGGCCGGTGTCGTTCTGGATCTTGGCGACCAGGCCCTTCTGCGCGGAAACCGGCAGCACCTGGTCCAGCGGCAGGTCCAGCACCTCGGCGCAGGTCTGGCGCTGGCGGTCGATCTGGTCCTGCACCTCCTGCGGCGTGCGCAGCGGGTCCCAGAGCGTGTCGATCTTGTTCAGGACCACGAGGCGGGCATGCGATTGCTCGGGCGCCACGCCCAGGTGCTCGCGCCAGATGGCGAGGTCGGAGCGGGTGACGCCGGTGTCGGCCGCGAGGATGAAGACCACCGCCTGCGCCTGCGGCA
Organism: Ramlibacter sp. MAHUQ-53; assembly: GCF_052600055.1. NCBI lineage: Bacteria > Pseudomonadati > Pseudomonadota > Betaproteobacteria > Burkholderiales > Comamonadaceae > Ramlibacter > Ramlibacter sp. MAHUQ-53. The sequence continues at coordinate 63,501 of NZ_JBQWTS010000011.1, read as the reverse complement.
GCAGGCTCACGGTGAGTTCGGGCTCGGCGCCAATAGCGTTCAGGCCCGGCGTGTCCAGGATCACCAGCCCCTGCTTGAGGAGGGGATGCGGCAGGTTCACCAGCGCATGGCGCCAGCGCGGGATCTCGACCTCGCCGCCCTCGAGCAGGCGGGGGTTGTCCTCGGGAGAGTCGTCATGCCACAGGCCCAGGGCCCGGGCCTCGTCGACGCTGGCGCGGCGCACCTCGGCGACGCGCTCCATGGCGTGCGCGAGGCGGGCCGGGTCGCGGATGTCCAGGTCGGCCGTCTCCCAGGCGCCCGCATGCTGACGCCACTCGGCCAGCGAGGTCGGCTCCAGCCGGGTCTCGATCGGCAGCAGGCGCAGGCCGGGGGCCTGCTCGCCGTCCCAGCCCAGCTCGGTGGGGCACATGGTGGTGCGCCCCGCGCTGGCGGGCATGATGCGGCGGCCGTGGCCGGGGAAGAAGATCGCGTTGATCAACTCCGACTTGCCGCGCGAGAACTCGGCGACGAAGGCCACCATGACCTTGTCCTCGCGCACCTGGGCCTGCAGCCGGCGCAGGCGCTCGTCCAGCGCCGGGTCGAGCAGTTCGTGGTCGCGCAGCCACCCACCCAACTGCTCCAGGCGCTGGGTGATGTCGCGGCGCCAGGCGGCGTGCAGGTCGAAGTGGTCGGAAAACAAAGGTGTCACTTGGGCGGCACTATAAAGTCGGCCGCAGCCCGGCTCAAGCCGGAAAGAGGCGCCACCGCAACGCTTGCGGCGATGGATTTAATCCCAAAGCACTATTTCTGACATCCCGGGCACCAGTAGGTCGCCCGCTGCCCCTGCACCAGCCGGCGCACCGGCGCGCCGCAGACGCGGCAGGGCTCGCCGGCCCGGTCGTAGACCATGGCCTCCAGCTGGAAGTAGCCGGACTCGCCATAGGCATTGGAGAAGTCGCGCAACGTGCTGCCGCCCTTGGCGACCGCCCGCGCCAGCACGTCGCGCACCGCGGCATGCAGCCGGGTGGCACGCTCGAGGCTGATGCGCGAGGCCTTCGTGGTCGGCCGGATGCCCGCCAGGAACAGCGCCTCCGACGCATAGATGTTGCCCACGCCCACCACCAGGTCGCCCGCCAGCAGCACCTGCTTGACCGGCGCGTTGCGCAGGCGCAGGCCGGTGTGGAAGACGCGGGGGTCGAAGTCGTCCCCCAGGGGCTCGACGCCGAGCCGGCCCAGGAGCTTGGTGGCCTCGGGCGAGGCCTCGCCGGGGGCATAGACCACCGCGCCGAAACGGCGCGGGTCGTTGAGGCGCAGCACCCCGTGCGTGGTCACCAGGTCGAAGTGGTCGTGGGGACCGGGCGCGGGCTGGGTGGGCGCGAAGCCCAGGCTGCCGGACATGCCCAGATGCAGCAGCAGCAGGCCCTCGTCGAGGTCCAGCAGCAGGTACTTGCCGCGCCGGCGCACGCCGAGCACGCTGCGGCCCGCCAGCGCCGCGGGGTCGAGGCCCAGGGGCCAGCGCAGGGGCTTGCCCAGGCGCGCCGAGACGATGCGGGCGCCGGCGATGCGGTCCGCGAAACTGCGGCGGGTGACTTCGACTTCGGGCAGCTCGGGCATGGGAATGAACGCGCGCATTATGATGGCCCGCATGATGTCGTTCCCCCGCGCCGGCCGCCACGCGCCCCGTGTGCTGGCACTCGCGCTGGCCTGGGCCCAGGCCGCCCTGGCCCAGGCGCCCGCGCCCGCTGCGGCGCCCCCGGCCGCTTCATCCGCCTCCGCGCCGAAGCCCGCCCCGCAGCCCTCCGCCCTCACCGCCGAACTGTTCTACCAGCTGCTGGTCGGCGAGCTGAACGCGCGCGGCGACGACCCGGGCGCCGGCTTCTCGCTGCTGCTCGACGCGGCCCGCAAGACCCAGGACCCCACCCTGTACCAGCGCGCGGTGGAGATCGCGCTGCAGGCCCGCGCGGGCGAGTCCGCGCTGCAGGCCGCCCGCGCCTGGAAGCAGGCCCACCCCGCCTCGCGCGATGCCAACCGCTTCGTCCTGCAGATCCTGCTGGCGCTCAATCGCGTGGGCGACACGCTGGAGCCCCTGCGCACCGAGGTCGCGCTGGCGCCGGTGATCGAGCGCAGCGTGGCCATTTCCATGCTGCCGCGCCTGTATGCCCGCGCCGGCGACAAGCGCCAGGCCGCCGCCGTGGTCGAACAGGCCCTGGCCGATGCCCTCGCGCGCCCCGACACCGCCACCGCCGCCTGGACGGCCGTGGGCCGCATGCGCCTGGCCGCCGGCGACGGCGCCGGCGCGCTCGAGGCGGCCCGCCGCGGACAGGCCGCCGGGCCCACCGCGGAAGGGCCGGTGCTGCTGGCCCTGGAGCTGATGGAGTCGCGCCAGGCCCAGGCCGAGACCCTGGTGCGCCGCTACCTCGACGGCGCCGCGCCGTTGCCGGAAGTGCGCATGGCCTATGCCCGCGCGCTGCTGGACCTGCAGCGCCAGGCCGATGCCCGCGAGCAGCTGCGCACCGTGACCACCCAGCGCCCCGAGGTCGCCGAGGCCTGGCTGATGCAGGGCGTGCTGCAGGCCCAGGGGCAGCAGCACGAGGCCGCCGAGGCCTCCCTCAAGCGCTACCTGGAGCTGTCCCGCGCGCAGGCCGAGGCCGGCACCCGGGAGGAACGCAATCGCGGGCTGGCCCAGGCCTACCTGAATCTCGCGCAGATCGCCGAGAAGCGCGGCGACCTGGCCCAGGCGAACGCCTGGCTGGACCGCATCCAGAGCCCGCAGGACCTGGTGGCCACGCAGAACCGGCGCGCCTCGATCCTGGCCCGCCAGGGGCGCATGGACGAAGCCCGCCGCCTCCTGCGCGAGCTGCCCGAACGCAGCCCCGAGGACGCCCGCACCAAGCTGATGGCGGAGGCCCAGCTGCTGCGCGACCACCGGCAGTTCCAGGCCGCGTACGACCTGCTCGGCGAGGCCGCCGCGCGTGGCCCCGCCGACGTCGACCTGCTGTACGAACAGGCCCTGGTCGCCGAGAAGCTGGGGCGCTTCGCCGACATGGAGCGCCTGCTGCGGCAGGCCATCGCGCGCAAGCCCGACTTCCACCATGCCCTCAACGCCCTGGGCTACTCCTTCGCGGAGCGCGGCATCCGGCTTCAGGAAGCCCGTGAGCTGATACGCAAGGCGCTGGACCTGTCGCCCGGCGACCCCTTCATCATCGACAGCCTGGCCTGGGTCGAATTCCGTATGGGCAACAAGGCCGAGGCCCAGCGCCTGCTCGAGCAGGCCTACAGGGAACGGCCCGACGCCGAGATCGCGGCCCACCTCGGCGAGGTGCTCTGGAGCCTGGGCCTGCGCGAACGCGCGCAGGCGATCTGGCGCGAGGGCCTGCTGCTCAATCGCGAGAACGAGACGCTGCAGGAAACCCTCAAGCGCCTGCGCGTGCGCCCGTGACCTCGCGCCGCGCCCTCCTGATCGCCGCCCTCGGCGGACCGGCCGGCGCGCTGCTGGCCGGCTGCGCGGCGCCGCCGCGCGCGGCCGCCGGCGGCCCGCGCTGGAGCGGCCGCCTCGCCCTGCAGGTCGAGGGCGACGCGGCACGCTCCTTCACCGCCGGCTTCGACCTGCGCGGCTCGCCCGCCGCGGGCGCGCTGTCCCTGTTCACCCCCGTGGGCGGCACGGCGGCCCTGATCGAGTGGTCGGCCGCGGGGGCGCGCCTGCAGGCCCCGGGCCAGCCTGACCGGCAGGCCGCCTCGCTCGACGACCTGGTGGCCCAGGCCACCGGCTCCCCGCTGCCGGTGGCCGCCCTGTTCGACTGGCTCGCCGGCCGCCCCGCCGCCGCCTCGGGCTGGCAGGCCGACCTGTCGCAACGCGCCCAGGGCCGGCTGCGCGCGCGGCGGCTCACGCCCCCGGCGGCCGACCTGCGCCTGGTCCTCGAAGAAGAACAACAGCCATGAAGACCCTGTACGACGTGCCGGCCCCGGCCAAGCTGAACCTGTTCCTGCACGTGACCGGGCGGCGCGCCGACGGCTACCACCTGCTGCAGTCGGTGTTCATGCTGGTGGACTGGCACGACACCCTGCACTTCGAGCGCCGCGAGGGCGGCGCCCTTTCGCGCGAGGACCTCGGCCCGGCCCTGCCCGACGACGACCTGTGCCTGCGCGCGGCGCGCGCGCTGCAGCAGGCCACCGGCTGCAGCCAGGGCGCGCACATCGCGATCGACAAGCGCCTGCCCGCGCAGGCCGGCATGGGCGGCGGCTCCTCGGACGCCGCCACCTGCCTGCTCGCCCTGAACCGGCTGTGGGGCCTGGGGCTGCGCGGGCGCGAGCTCGAGGCCATCGGACTGAAACTGGGCGCGGACGTGCCGTTCTTCCTGCGCGGGCGCAACGCCTGGGTCGAGGGCATCGGCGAGCAGATCACCCCGATCGAGCTCCCGCCGGCCCGCTTCCTGGTGGTCAAGCCGGACCAGGGATTGGACACCTCCAAAATCTTTTTGCATCCGCAGCTGAACAGATCAACAAAGCCTGCTATACTTGCGGGCTTCGCTGCTGACCCTTATGACTTCGGTCATAACGACCTGCAGCCGGTTGCCCAGGGGCTGTGCCCCGGCGTCACGCAAGCCCTGGAGTGGCTGCGGTCGCAAGGCCTCGAGGCCAGGATGACCGGTTCGGGTAGCGCGGTGTTTGCACGATTGCCGGAGGGCCAGACGCCTTCCAATCCTCCGGCGGCGTGGCAGGTTCGGGTCTGCGCGAATTTGGATGTCCATCCCTTGCTGGGGTGGGCAGCCAGCGACGATTGATCGGTGGGTGGCTATCTAGCCATCAACCTGTGTAGGGGAGTCGCCAAGTTGGTTAAGGCACCGGATTTTGATTCCGGCATGCGAGGGTTCGAGTCCTTCCTCCCCTGCCAAATACTCTGAGTATGGCGCGGCCGCCGGCCGCGACGCTCAACGTACAGGCACTCAAAACTCCATTCGCTGGCTCCGACATGCAGGCTGCTCCCACCCCCGATTTCATGGTTTTCACGGGCAATGCCAACCCGGGTCTGGCGTCCGAGATCGCCAGCCACCTCGGCATCACCCTGGGCGCCGCCTCCGTCGGCCGCTTCTCCGACGGTGAAGTGACCGTCGAGGTCAACACCAACGTCCGCGCCCGCGACGTCTTCGTGGTCCAGTCCACCTGCGCCCCCACGAACGAGAACCTGATGGAGCTGCTGATCATGGTCGACGCGCTCAAGCGCGCCTCGGCCGAACGCATCAGCGCCGTGATCCCCTACTTCGGCTACGCCCGCCAGGACCGCCGCCCGCGCTCGTCGCGCGTGCCGATCTCGGCCAAGGTCGTCGCCAACCTGCTGCAGACCGTGGGCGTCTCGCGCGTGCTGACGATGGATCTGCACGCCGACCAGATCCAGGGCTTCTTCGACATCCCGGTGGACAACATCTACGCGTCCCCCGTGCTGCTGTCGGACCTGCGCCAGAAGAACTACCCCGACCTGATCGTGGTCAGCCCGGACGTTGGCGGCGTGGTGCGCGCCCGCGCCCTGGCCAAGCAGCTGGGCACCGACCTGGCCATCATCGACAAGCGCCGCCCCAAGGCCAACGTCTCCGAGGTGATGCACGTGATCGGCGACATCGAGGGCCGCAACTGCGTGATCATGGACGACATGATCGACACCGCCGGCACCCTGGTGAAGGCGGCCGAGGTGCTCAAGGAGCGCGGCGCCAAGAGCGTGTACGCCTACTGCACGCACCCGATCTTCTCGGGCCCGGCCATCGAGCGCATCTCCAAGGGCGAGGCCCTGGACGAAGTCGTCGTGACCAACACCATCCCGCTGTCCGACGCCGCCAAGGCGTGCAGCAAGATCCGCCAGCTCTCCGTGGCACCGCTGATCGCGCAGACGATCTCGCGCATTGCCCGAGGCGAGTCGGTCATGAGCCTGTTCTCGGAGTAAGTCCCTTACTTCGAGGCTTTCCCGGCCTCCCGTGAGGGAGGCCTTTTGCAACCCGGGTCACACTGGTCGCGGTGGACCCAAGATGGAGTCAACTATGAAATTCGTCGCTTTCGAGCGCGCCAAGCAGGGTACGGGTGCGAGCCGCCGTCTGCGCATCGCCGGCAAGACGCCCGGCATCGTCTACGGTGGCGAGGGCCAGCCGCAACTGGTCGAGATCGACCACAACGCCCTGTGGCACGCCCTGAAGAAGGAAGCCTTCCACTCCTCCATCCTCGAGATGGAACTGGGCGGCGCCACCACCAAGGTCCTGCTGCGTGACGTGCAGTACCACCCCTTCAAGCAGCTGGTGCTGCACGTGGACTTCCAGAAGGTCGACGCCAAGACCAAGCTGCACATGAAGGTGCCGGTCCACTACGTGAAGGCCGAGGAGTCCCAGGCCGTCAAGTTCGAGCACTGCGTGGTGAACCACGTCATCTCCGAGCTGGAAATCGCCTGCCTGCCCGCCGACCTGCCCGAGTTCATCGAGGTCGACCTGTCCGGCCTGAAGAAGGGCATGTCCCTGCACCTGGACGACATCCAGCTGCCCAAGGGCGTGACCGCCGTCACCCACGGCAAGAAGAACCCGGCGCTGATCTCGCTGGTGTCCACCGTCGTCGAGGAAGCCCCGGCCGCCGAAGCCGCTCCCGCAGCCGACGCCAAGCCGGCCAAGGGCAAGAAGTAATCCTTCGCCCCCGGCATGCACAAGGGCCCGCTCGCGCGGGCCCTTGTCGTTTGGGGCCGCCGCCGGCGCGGCCCGCATCTCGTTTCTAATACCGCACCATGATCAAGCTGTTCGTCGGCCTGGGCAACCCGGGCACCGAGTACGAGGCCACGCGCCACAACGCCGGCTTCTGGTGGATCGACGCCATGGCGCGCGACCTCAAGCTGAACCTCGTGCCCGAGCGCAGCTACCACGGCCTGGTGGCGCGCGCCAGCGTGCACGGCCACACCCTGTGGCTGCTGGAGCCGCAGACCTACATGAACCTCTCGGGCAAGTCGGTGGCGGCGCTGGCGCGCTTCTACAAGATCACGCCGCAGGAGATCCTGGTGGTGCACGACGAGCTCGACGTGCCGCCCGGCCAGGCCAAGCTGAAGTTCGGCGGCGGCCACGGCGGCCACAACGGCCTGCGGGACATCCACGCGCAGCTGGGCACCCCGGACTACTGGCGCCTGCGCCTGGGCATCGGCCATCCGGGCGTGAAGGCCGAGGTGGTGAACTGGGTGCTGAAGAAGCCCGCGCCGGACCAGCGCGAGGCGATCGAGGCCTGCGTCGACCGCACGCTCAAGGCCGTGCCGGCGCTGATCGCGGGCGAGATGGAGAAGGCCACGCTGCTGGTGCACACGCACAAGGCGCCGCGGCCGAAGCCGCCGCGGCCCGAAACGCCCGCGCCCTCCCCGGCCGGCACGCCGGGCGCCGCCTCAGGCTGACGGAGATCCCTTGCCCGGGACCGCCGCCGCGGCGGCGGTCAGGCGCTGGTACTTGCGCCAGAGGGTGTCGCGGTCCTCGACATGCTCGGGATTGACCGGGATGCACTCCACCGGGCAGACCTGCACGCACTGCGGCTCGTCGAAGTGGCCCACGCACTCGGTGCACTTGGCCGGGTCGATCTGGTAGATCTCGGGCCCGAGGAAGATCGCCTCGTTGGGGCACTCGGGCTCGCACACGTCGCAGTTGATGCACTCGTCGGTGATCATCAGGGCCATGTGCAGTTCCTCCGGTTCATGAGCCCGTGATTATCCCCCGCCGGCATGCCCCCGCCGGCGTGAGGCACATGAGCCGCAGGGCCGGCGGCAGGCCCCGCGGTCACCCCTTGAGGGCGCGCACCTTCTCCATCAGCCGCGCCTGGATCGCGGGCGAAACGAACTTGTCGACCTCACCGCCGAGCGTGGCGATCTCGCGCACCAGGGTGCTGGAGATGAACTGGTACTTGTCGCCGGGCGTGAGGAAGACGGTCTCCACGTCGGGCATGAGGTGGCGGTTCATGCCGGCGAGCTGGAATTCGTAATCGAAGTCGGTGACCGCGCGCAGGCCGCGCACCATGGCCTTGCCGTTGTGGGCGACGACGAAGTCGCGCACCAGGCCGCTGAAGCTCTCCACCGAGACCTGCGGCCAGGGACTGACGGCCTCGCGCGCCATCGCCAGCCGCTCCTCGAGCGTGAACAGGGTCTTCTTGTGGTGGCCCGCGGCGACGGCGACGATGACCTTGTCGAACAGTTGCGCCGTGCGGCGGATCACGTCCTCATGGCCCAGGGTCATGGGGTCGAACGTGCCGGGGTAGACGGCGATCACGGGTTTGGCCATGGGGGTGTCTCCTGCGTGAAGCGAAATCAGGGGGCCGGTGCCTCGTCGGCCCGCCGCACCAGGTGGGCGTGGACCGCGCCGGCCTTGAGGTGGCGCTCGACCCGCAGGCCGAAGGGCGCCAGGGCCGCGTCGTCCCAGGCCGAGGGCGACTCCAGGTACAGCCAGCCGCCGGCGCGCAGGGCGGGAGCGGCGGCGGCCAGGGCCTTGTCGTAGAGGCCGGCATCGAAGGGGGGGTCGAGCAGCACCAGGTCGCAGCGGCCGGCGCCCAGGCGCTGCAGCACGCTGATGGCGTTGCCCCGCTCCACGGTGACGACGCCGGCGGCGCCCTCGAGCCGCTGGACCAGGGCCCGCAGGGCATCGACCTGGGCCGCCTCCTGCTCCACGAGCAGCACCTTGGCCGCGCCGCGCGAGGCGGCCTCCAGGCCGAGCGCGCCGGTGCCGGCGAAGGCATCGACCACCTCCCAGCCGCCGAGGTCCTGGCCGAGCCAGTTGAACAGGGTCTCGCGCACGCGGTCGGGCGTGGGCCGCAGGCCGGGGCGGTCGGCCACGGGCAGCTTGGTGCGTTTCCACTGGCCGCCGATGATGCGCACCTCGTGCGGCGCCCGGCGGGAAGGAGAGGGAGCAGGCATGGGCCGAGAGCTTAAGCGCAAACCAGGGGGCCCAAAAAAAACGCGGCCGAAGCCGCGTGTGGAGTCTGCCTCTTCTCTCTTTCTCTCTTCTGCTCCCTTACTCTCTTTCGGTGCGTGACAGCACAGGCCCGGATTGTGTCGGGCCGCGCGGATCGAACAACAACAGAAGCTGTCGGCCCCGACCGGCGGAACGGGCCGGCCCCCTGGAGGCTCAGCGTGTGGAGGATTGCACGACGGGCGCGCCGCCGACGATCACGGTGACCATGCGGTCAGGCTGCAGCTTGCGCTGGAAGGCGGCGCGCACGTCGGCCACGGTGACGGCCTCGACACGGCGGGTCCAGGTCTGCAGGTAGTCCAGCGGCAGGTCGTACCAGGCCATCGCCGAGACGTTGTCCAGCAGCTTGCGGTTGCTGTCGATGCGCAGGGCGAAGCCGCCGACCAGGTTGTCCTTGGCCGCCTGCAGCTCGGCGGCCGTGGGGCCGTCGGCGACGAAGCGGGCCACCACGTCGCGCGCCACCTGCACCGCCTGCTGGGCCTGGTCCGGCCGGGTCTGCAGGCCGACGAAGAAGGCGCCCGCGTGCAGGCCCGGCGAGAAGCTGCTGTAGACGCTGTAGGACAGCCCGCGCTTCTCGCGCACCTCGGTCGACAGGCGCGAGACGAAGCCGCCGCCGCCGAGGATGTAGTTGCCCACCAGCATGGGGAAGGCGTCGGGGTCGCTGCGCTTGTAGCCCGGCTGGCCCATGAAGACATGGGCCTGGGCCGAGTCGAAGGGGATGTCGCGCCGCACCGGCGCGGCCAGGGGCGCGACCTCGGGCACGGCGGGCAGCGCCTGGCAGGCGCCGGCCTCCGAGGGCGCGGGCAGGCGCGCCAGCAGCGCGCCGGCCAGGCGGTCGGCCTGCTCGCGCGAGACCGCGCCGACGATGGTGATGCGAGCCTGGCAGGCCTGCACGTGGCGCGCGTGGAAGGCGCGCATGTCGTCGACCGAGACCGTGGCGAGGGACTCCTCCGTCGTCTCGCCGCCATAGGGATGGCTGCCGAACACCGCGGGCATGAAGGCCCGGCCCGCCACGGTGGCCGGCCGCGTGAGCGACTCGCGCAGCGAGGCGACGGTGCGTGCGCGGTCACGCTCCCACACCGCGGCCGGGAACGAAGGCTCGCCGATCTGGCGCGCGGCCAGCGCCACGGCCCGCGCGAGCAGGTCGGGGTCGGTCAGCGAACGGATGAAGAAACTCATGCGGTCGCCGCCGGCCTCGGCGTCGAAGCTGGCGCCGAGGTCGGCCCAGGCCTCGCCGAGGCGGTTCTCGTCCATCGCGGCGTCGAAGGGCGACGGCGGCTGCTCCGCGCCGCGGCGCGGGTCGCGCGCGGCCAGCCCCTTCTCAAGCAGGTTGGCGGTGAAGTTGGCCAGGGCGGGCTTGCCCGCGGGGTCGCGGCGGGTGCCGGCGTCGAAATCGAGCTGGATGTCGACCATCGGCAGGACGCGGCTCTCCACGAGGTAGATGCGCGCGCCGCCGGGCTGGGTCCAGTGCTGGATCGGCAGCATCGCGAAGGCGAGCGCGGGTCCGCACAGGGCCGTGGCGGCGAGCAGGAGGCGCAGGGCGCGGGTCATTGCGGTCACGGGGCGGTTTCCTCGGGCGTTCAATGGCGCAGGCCGGACGGCGCCGTGCGGGGGCGGCTGGCCGCGCCCTCGCGCGGCATCGGGCGCAGGTAGCCCACGGTGAGCTGGTCGTCGCCGAAGTAGCGCGCGGCCACCGACTGCACCTGGGCCGCCGTGACCTCACGCAGGCGGCGGATCAACTGCTCGTTGGCATCCAGGGGCAGGCCCAGCGTCCAGTAGATGCCCAGCTCGCGGGCCTGGCCGAAGATGGAGTCGAGCTTGTAGACCTCGGCCGAGATCCAGCGGGTCTTGACCCGCTGCAGCTCGGCCTCGGTCACGCCGTCGCGGGCGATGCGCGCGACCTGCTCGCGCAGCGCCGCCTCGACCTGCTCCGGGGTCTTGCCGGTGGCCGGCACGCCGGTGAGCGCGAAGACCTGCGGGCCGCGGCCCCACAGGCCGTTGCTCGCGCCGACGCTGTCGGCGACGCGATCCGGGCCCTGCGTGAGGGCGCGGTCCAGGCGCGCGCCGGGGTAGCCGTCGAGGATGCCGGCCAGCACCGTCAGGGCGATGGCGTCGTCATGCGCCGCGCCCGCTTCCAGCGAGGCCAGCTTCGGCACCTTGTACTGCATGGCCACGAAGGCCTGGTCCGCCGGCACCCGGACCTCGACGCGGCGCAGGCCGGCCTGCGGCGGCTCCGCCAGCGGCTTGCGCGCGGGCACCGGGCCAGCGGGGATGCGGCCGTAATGCCGTTCAGCCATGCGCAGCACCTGCGCCGGGTCGACGTCACCGACCACCACCACCGCGGCGTTGGCCGGCACGTACCAGCGGTGGTAGAACGCGCGCACCTCCTCGGGCGTGAGCGCCTCGAGGTCCGTCATCCAGCCGATGATGGGACGGCGGTAAGGCGACACCGTCCACACCGCGGCATTCATCACCTCGAAGAAGCGGCTGCGGGGTTGGTCCTCCACGCGCAAGCGGCGCTCCTCCTTGACGACCTCGAGCTCGCGGCGGAATTCGTCGTCGGGCCACTGGTTGTTGGCGAAGCGGTCGGCCTCCAGGCGCATCACCTCCTCGAGCTTTGCCACCGGGATCTGCTCGTGGTAGCCGGTCACGTCACGCGTGGTGAAGGCGTTGTCGCGGCCGCCCAGGGCGGCGATGCGGCGCGAGTACTCGCCGGGCTTGAGCGAGCGCGTGCCCTTGAACAGCATGTGCTCCAGCACGTGGGCGATGCCGCTGGCGCCGTCCACCTCGTCGATGGAGCCCACGCGCACCCACAGCATGTGGATCGCGGTGGGTGCGCGCCGGTCGGGCTTGACCACCAGGGTCATGCCGTTGGACAGCGTGAAGCGGGAGATGGGGACAGGAGCCTCGGCAGGCGGCGCGGTGGACGCAGGGGCCGGGCCGATGAAACCCAGCGAGAGGCTACAGGCGAGGAGCAGGCGCTTGAGGAGCGGTTTCATAGAATCCTGAGAGTTCTCCAAGCTTATCGATGTTCAGTTTCTTCCGGAAAAAACCCCCGGCGCCGGTACCCGCGCCAGAAGCCTCGGCTGTCGCATCCGCGACGCCCGCGCCCGCGGCCGTGCCTTCCGCGCCGGCCCCCGGGGCCGCGCCCGCACCTGCAGCTGCCGCCGCGCCTGGGCCCGCGCCGTCCGGGGTCGCCCCCGCACCCGGGCCCGGCCCGACACCTGGCCTGGAGGCCACCCCGGCGGCGGCAGCCCCGGCGCCCGCCGCGACTGATGCACCGGCGGCCCCCGTCGTCCCTGCCGGCGGCAGCCTGATCGGCAGCGCGCTGGTGCGCGCCATGGACCTGCCCGCCCCGGCGGCGGCGCCCGCGGCGCCCGCGGCGCCGGTAGCCGCGGCGCGCCAGGGCTGGTTCAGCCGCCTGAGCGCCGGCCTGCGCAAGACCGGCTCCAGCCTGACCCAGGTCTTCACCGGCGGCCAGATCGACGACACCCTGTACGAGGAGCTCGAGACCGCCCTGCTGCTGGCGGACACCGGCGTGCAGGCCACCGAGTGGCTGCTCGCCGAGGTCAAGCGCAAGGTCGCCTCGACCGGCGCGACGCGCCCGGTGCAGGTCAAGAACATCCTGGCCGACGTGCTCGCGCAGCTGCTCACGCCGCTGCAGAAACCGCTGGTGATCGGCGAGCAGCAGCCCACCGTGATCATGGTCGCCGGCGTCAACGGCGCGGGCAAGACCACCTCCATCGGCAAGCTCACCAAGCACCTCGCCGACGAGGGCGCCTCGGTGCTGCTGGCGGCGGCCGACACCTTCCGCGCCGCGGCGCGCGAGCAGCTGGCGATCTGGGCCGACCGCAACACGGTGGAGATCGTGAGCCAGGCCGGCGGCGACCCGGCGGCGGTGAGCTTCGACGCGGTGAGCGCGGGCCGGGCGCGCGGCAAGGACGTGGTCCTGGTCGACACCGCCGGGCGCCTGCCGACGCAGCTGCACCTCATGGAGGAACTGAAGAAGATCAAGCGCGTCGTGCAGAAGGCGGATGCCACCGCCCCCCACGAGGTGCTGCTGGTCATCGACGGCAACACCGGCCAGAACGCGCTCGCCCAGGTCAAGGCCTTCGACGCCGCGCTGGGCCTCACCGGCCTGGTGGTGACCAAGCTCGACGGCACTGCCAAGGGCGGCGTGCTCGCCGCCATCGCACAGTGGGGCGCGGGCCGCGCCGGCGGCCCGGTGCCGGTGTACTTCATCGGCGTGGGCGAGAAGCTCGAGGACCTCGAGACCTTCAGCGCCCGCGAGTTCGCCTCCGCCCTCCTCGGGCAGGACTGAGCGCCGCGCGGCGCCGGCCCGCACCGGGCTGGCGCGCGCCCCTTGGGGCGCAGCGACGCACACGCAGCGACGCACGCTGCGGGCCGGGAGGTCCTCAGCGCGAGAGCGCCTGGCGCGCCAGGTAGCTGAGGGCGTCGACCAGCAGGACCTGCACCAGCATGGCCGCCAGCACCGAGGCGGTCTCGGCCATCTGGAACAGGCCCAGGTGGAAGGCCAGCATCTGGCCCAGGCCGCCCGCGCCGACCACGCCCAGGACGGCGGCGGCGCGGATGTTGTTCTCCCAGCGATACAGCGTGTAGCTCAGAAGCTGCGGCAGCACCTGCGGCAGGGTGGCGTACAGCAGCACCCGGCCCTCGGGCACGCCGCGCACGCGCAGCGCGAAGGCCGGCCCCCCGGGCGCGTTCTCGATGGCCTCGGCGAACAGGCGCCCCAGCACGCCGGCGGTGTGCAGCGCCAGGGCCAGCGTGCCCGCCATCGGGCCGAGGCCGGCGGCCACCAGCAGCAGCGCCGCCCACATCAGCTCGGGCACGCTGCGCAGCGCATTCAGCAGCAGGCGGCTGGCGCCGCGCCAGCGCGCCGGGTCGTCAGCATGGGTGCGGCTGGCGGGCAGGGCCAGCAACAGGCCGCCCGCGACGGCGAGCAGCGTGCCGACGATGGACATCGCCAGCGTCTCCAGCGTGGCCGGCAGCAGCCTGGCGAGGAAGCGCGGCTCGAGGCTGGGCGTGAGCAGCTCGCCGAGGAAGCGGCCCATGCGCCGCATCGCGTCGGCGGAGAGGAACTTCGCCCACTGCAGGTCCAGCGACCAGAAGCTGGCGACGACCAGCGCCACGAGGCCCAGCATGAACCAGCAGGCCTTGCAGCGCGCGTCGAACAGCGGCGGCGGCAGCCGCCAGGTCTCGTTGGCGGCGCGCGGCAGCGGGGGCCTGACCGGGTCCGTCATCCCAGCACCCGCCGCAGGAAGGACGAGAGGCGGTCGGTCAGCGCCACCAGGGCGACGAAGACCCCCAGCAGCGTGGCCACCTCGGAGCCGTTGAACATCTTCATCGAGTTGTCCATCTGCTGCCCCAGCCCGCCCGCGCCGACGAAGCCGAGGACCGCGGAGGAGCGGATCGCGCACTCCCACCGGTAGACCGTGTAGCTCGTGAGCTCCGCGGCGTTCTGCGGCAGCAGGCCGTAAAAGAAAGCCTGCAGGCGGCCGGCGCCGTTGCGAAGCAGGGCGGTGGCCGCCTGCGCCTCGCCGCTCTCCAGGATCTCGCCATAGACCTTGCCCAGCATGCCGCCGTAGGTCAGCGCGATGGCGAACACGCCGGCGGTGGGCCCCAGGCCCACCACGCGCACGAACACCAGGGCCCAGATCAGTTCGGGAACGCTGCGCAGGATGACCAGCACCGCGCGCACGCACCAGCGCGCCAGCGCCGGCCCGGCGGCCATGCGGCCGGCCAGCGCGGAGACTGACAGCGTGCGCACCGACAGCAGCGACAGCGGGATCGCCAGCGCCAGCCCCAGCACCAGGCCGGCGGTGGCGATGGCCACGGTGCGCCAGGTCTCGCGCACCACCAGGGCGAGGAACTCGCCGTCCACGCGCGGCGGGAAGAAGTCGGCGAGGAAGCGCAGCGCGGGGCGCAGGCTGTCCTCGGACAGCAGGGTCCAGGGCTTGAACTCGGCCAGCACCAGCAGCGGCCACAAGACCACCCCGGCCGCGAGCAGCAGGGCCAGGCGCCCGCGCCAGGCGGGGTCGCGGCGCGCGGGCGAGAGGGCCAGGCGGGTCGCGGCCCCGGGGGGGCGCGAGCCGGCGCGGGACGGTCCGGCGCTCATGGCCTCACCGGCACTGCATCACCACCGGCGCGGGACCGGCCGGGGGCGGCGGCTCGTGCGGCGGCGCGGGGTGCTCGAGCTCGTCGAGGTGGTGGGCGTACAGCGCCCGCAGGCGCGCGGGCGTGACCTCGGCGCTGGGCAGGTCGAACTGCAGGCGGCCGTCGGCCAGGCCCAGGATGCGCGGGAAGCTGCGCAGCGCCATCGGCACGTCGTGCAGGGTGCACACCAGGGTGGCGCCCTGCTCGCGCGCCGCGCCGGTGAGCGTGGCCATGGCCTGCGCGGCGCGCGCCGGGTCCAGCGCCGACAGCGGCTCGTCCACCAGCAGCAGCCGCGGGTGCGCCACCAGGGCGCGGGCCAGGCCCACGCGCTGGCGCTCGCCGCCGGAGAGGCGGTCGACCCGCGCGAACAGCTTGTCGTCGAGGTCGAAGGCCGCGAGCGCGGCCTCGGCTTCGGGAATGGCCGTGGGGTAGAACAGGCTGCGCAGGCTGTGCCACAGCCCGATGCGGGGCAGGCGGCCGGCCAGCACCGCGGTCACCACGCGCTGGCGCGGCGGCAGCGGCGGCACCTGGGGCGCGAGGAACAGCGCGCCGCGCAGCCGGCGCAGGTCGCCCGCGGGCAGCGACCAGGGGTCGCGCCCGTCCAGGCGCAGCGTGCCCGAGGCCGGCCGCAGCGCGCAGGCCAGGGCGTGAAGCAACGAGGTCTTGCCCGCGCCCGAGGGGCCGATCACGGCCAGCTGCTCGCCCGGCTCGACGCGCAGCGCCAGCGGGTGCAGCGCGGGCGCCGCGCCGCGCGCGGCGCCGGGGTGGCGCACCGACAGGGCGTCGAGCTCGAGGCGCACGCGCGGCTTACTTCAGCAGGCCGGCGTTGCGGGCCGCGGCCTCGATGCCCTTGTAGTTCTCGGCCCTGGTGGCCACGAACTTCGTCGCGCGCTGCAGCTCGAGGATGTCCCTGCCCTCGGGCGTGGCACGGGACAGGTCGAGGAAGGCCCGGGCCAGCTTCTCGCGCTGGGCGGCGGGCATGTCGGCGTGGACCGTCCAGTTGTAGTCGTAGTACGGCGGCGTGGTGTGGAACACGCGCACCTTGGCCGGGGCGACCTTCTTGTCGGCGACCAGCTTCTCCCAGACCGAGATGTTCAGCGCGCCGGCGTCGACCTTGCCCGAGGCCACGGCGGCCACGGTGGCGTCGTGCGCGCCGGAATAGGCGACGCGCTTGAGGTCCTTCTCCGGGTCCACGCCGCCGGCCAGCAGGAAGCTGCGCGGCATCAGGTGGCCGGAGGTGGACGACTGCGAGCCGAAGCTCAGGGTCTTGCCCTTGAGGTCGGCCAGCGCCTTGATCCTGTCGTCGGTGGTGATGAAGACCGAGCGGAACTTCTCGTCCTCCTCGCGCTGCACCAGCGGGACGACCTTGCCGCCCGAGCGGTGCAGGGCCTGCACGAAAGTGAAGCCGCCGTACCAGGCCATGTCGACCTGCTGGTTGGCCAGCGCCTCGACCGCGGCGGCGTAGTCGGTGACGGGGGTGTATTCGACCTTCATGCCCAGTCGCTGCTCGAGGTACTTGACCAGGGGCGCGGCCTTGCGGGCCAGCTCGGTGGGCGACTCGTCGGGGATGGCGGTGATGCGGAAGGTGCGGGCCTGCGCGAAGGCCGGCGAGGACAGGCCGGCTGCGGCCAGGCATGCGGCGGCCAGGACGGCGCGCCGTTGGATCGTGGACATGGGTTTCTCCGTGGATACCGGGTGTGTGAAGGCGCCCGGAAGCCGCTATTAGAACCGATGCCGGGAACACGGCATCGCGCGGTCCGGCGCGGTCCGGCGCGGTCCGGCGCGGTCCGGCGCGGTCCGGCGAGGGCGGCGCGCGGGCGCATGCCGGGAGCGCCTGGCGCGAGCGCGTATAAACGCCCGGTGCCACGCCCCTCCATCGCCCTCGTCAGCCCCGCCCTCGAAGATGCCAACAACGGCAACTGGCGCACCGCCAAGCGCTGGCGCCAGCTGCTCGCGCGCACGCACAACGTGCGCATCCTCACCCACTGGCCCGACGAACACGCCGAGCGCGACGTCGCCCTGCTGGCCCTGCACGCGCGGCGCTCGTCCGCGGCGATCCGCGCCTGGGACAAGGCCCGCGGCCCGCAGGGCCTGGCCGTCGTCCTCACCGGCACGGACCTGTACCACGACATCTTCAGCGACCGCCGCGCCAAGCAGTCGCTGGAGTCCGCGCAGCGCCTGGTGGTGCTGCAGGAGCAGGGCCTGCAGGCCCTGCCGCCGCCGGTGCGCGCCAAGGCCCGCGTGATCTACCAGTCCGCCCCGGCCAGCGCGCCCAAGGCGAAATCGCCGCGCCTGCTGCGGGCGGTGATGGTGGGCCACATGCGCTCGGTCAAGAGCCCGCAGACGCTGATGCAGGCAGCGCGCCAGCTCGAGGGCCGCAACGACATCCGCATCGACCACATCGGCGAGGCGCTCGATCCGGAGTGGGCCGAAGCCGCCATCCGCACCGAGGTGGACGTGCCCACCTACCGCTGGCTCGGCGGGCTCTCGCACGCGCGCGCCCGCCTGGCGATCGCCCGCGCCCATGTGCTGGTGATCACCAGCGCCATGGAGGGCGGCGCCCATGTGGTGCTCGAGGCGGTGCGCAGCGGCACGCCGGTGCTGGCCTCGCGGGTGGGCGGCAACGTCGGCATGCTCGGCGCCGACTACGCCGGCTACTTCCCGCATGACGATGCGGCCCGCCTGGCCGCCCTGCTGCGCGAATGCCGCGACACCCAGGCGGACCCGGCCGGCCTGCTGGCCCGCCTGCGCGGACAATGTGCACTTCGCGCGCCGCTGTTCGAGCCCGAGGCCGAGCGCGCCGCCCTGCTCCAACTCCTCCAGGACCTCCAGGATCCCGCCACACCATGAACGCCACGACCCCGCCCACCGAACCGCGCCTGACCTCCCTCTCGCATGGCGGCGGCTGCGGCTGCAAGATCGCCCCGGGCGTGCTCTCCGAGATCCTCAAGGGCACCGGCGGCATGCCGCTGCCCCCCGAACTGCTGGTGGGCATCGAGACCGCAGACGACGCCGCCGTCTACCAGCTCAATGACGACCAGGCGCTGATCGCCACCACCGACTTCTTCATGCCCATCGTCGACGACCCGTTCGACTTCGGGCGCATCGCCGCGACCAACGCCATCTCCGACGTCTACGCCATGGGCGGCCGCCCGATCATGGCGCTGGCCCTGGTGGGCATGCCGGTGAGCGTGCTGTCCACCGCCACCATCGGCCGCATCCTGGAGGGCGGCCAGTCGGTGTGCCGCGCCGCCGGCATCCCGATCGCGGGCGGCCACACCATCGACTCGGTCGAGCCGATCTACGGCCTGGTGGCCCTGGGCCTGGTGCACCCCAAGCAGGTCAAGCGCAACGCCGACGCCCGCGCCGGCGACCGGCTGGTCCTGGGCAAGCCCCTGGGCGTGGGCGTGCTGTCCGCCGCCCTGAAGAAGGAGCAGCTCGACGCCGCCGGCTACGCCCGCATGATCGAGACCACCACCCGCCTGAACACCCCCGGCCCCGAGCTGGCGGCCCTGCCCGGCGTGCATGCGCTCACCGACGTCACCGGCTTCGGCCTGGCCGGCCACGCGCTGGAGCTGGCGCGCGGCGCCGGCGTCGGCATCACGCTGGACTGGGCGAAGGTGCCGGTGCTGCCCGGGGTGGAGGCGCTGGCGCGCGCCGGCTTCGTCACCGGGGCGTCGGGCCGCAACTGGGCGGGCTATGGCACCGAGGTCGGCCTGCCGGCCGGCTTCGATCCCGCCCACCAGGCCCTGCTGTCCGACCCGCAGACCAGCGGCGGCCTGCTGGTCTCGTGCGAGCCGGGCGCGGTGGACGCCGTGCTGGCCACCTTCCGACGCCACGGCTTCGACGCCGCCGCGGTGGTGGGCGAGGTCACGCCGGCGGGTTCGGAACCGCGCCTGCAGGTGCGCTGACCTCCCCGCGCACCCATTCGGCATAGGCCGCGCCGGCCTCCATCGCCTGCCACAGGACCTGGGGCAGGTCGTACGGGTGGTGGTCGGCCAGGAAGGCCTCCACCGCCAGCCGCAGCCCCGGCAGGGTCTTGGCCGTGAGCCGCCACTCCGGGTCGGCCTGGACCGTCCCCTGCCAGCGGTAATGGGAGACCAGCCCCGCCTCCACCTGCACGCAGGCGGCCAGGCGGGCGGCCAGCAGGCCCTGGGCGAGGCGGCCGGCGTCGGCCTCGCTGGCGACGGTGGTGGTCAGGCTCAGGATGCAGGTGTCGGGCGTCATGGCGTAGGGAACTCGGCTGTTAGCACTCTATCGAATCGAGTGCTAACATTCCAGAAGCTTACGAGAAAGGACCTTCCCGAATGTCCACCGCCCTCACCCTGCCCCGCACCGGCCTGGCCACGGCCAACGCCTGGTCCATGGTCCCGTCGCTGGGCAACCTCGACGCCTACATCTCCGCGGTCAACCGCCTGCCCATGCTCACCCCGGAAGAGGAGCAGGACTACGCCCGCAAGCTGCGCGACCAGAACGACCTGGAAGCCGCCGGGAAGCTGGTGCTGTCGCACCTGCGGCTGGTGGTGTCGGTCTCGCGCAAGTACCTGGGCTACGGCCTGCCCCATGGCGACCTGATCCAGGAAGGCAACATCGGCCTGATGAAGGCCGTCAAGCGCTTCGACCCGGACCAGGGCGTGCGCCTGGTCTCCTACGCCCTGCACTGGATCAAGGCCGAGATCCACGAGTACATCCTAAAGAACTGGCGCATGGTCAAGGTGGCGACCACCAAGGCCCAGCGCAAGCTGTTCTTCAACCTGCGCTCCATGAAGCAGGGCTTCAAGGACGAGGCCGACGCCCCGACCCACCGCGAGACGCTGACCGACGCGCAGATCGACGTCATGGCCCGCGAGCTGAACGTCAAGCGTGAAGAGGTCATGGAGATGGAAACCCGCATGGCCGGCGGCGACGTGATGCTCGACCCTGCGCCCGGCGACGACGGCGAGGACGCCTTCGGCCCCATCGCCTACCTGACCGACGCCAGCCACGAGCCCACCGCGGTGATCGAGTCGCGCCAGCGTGACCAGCTGGCCAGCGACGGCATCGCCGCCGCGCTCGAGGAACTGGACCCGCGCAGCCGCCGGATCGTCGAGGAGCGCTGGCTCAAGGTGAATGACGACGGCTCCGGCGGCATGACCCTGCACGAGCTGGCCGCCGAGTACGGCGTGTCCGCCGAGCGGATCCGCCAGATCGAGGCCGCCGCGATGAAGAAGATGAAGAAGGCGCTGGCCGCCTACGCCTGACCCGGCGTCGCGTCGGCCCCACAAGCCCCCGAAGCCCGGCATGCCGGGCTTTTTCATGCGCGTCCGTTGGGAAACAATCGGCCGGGTGAAAACCATCCGACGCATTCCGTACACCTTGGTACTCGGCGTGGCGCCCGCGGCCACCGCCTGGGCCCAGGCCGCGGCCGTCGCGCCCACCTCGGGAGACCTCGCCGCCGGGGCCTACTTCGGCATGATCGGCCTGCTGGTCGCGGCCTCGGCCGGCCATGCGGTCGCCGAGCGTGACCGCAACTTCGCCGCCTTCGCCGCCTACCTGCTGCTGCTGGGGCTGGCCCAGGCGGTGTCGCTGGGCGTCGCCAGCCGCCACCTCTGGCCTGGCGAGCCCGACTGGGACGCGCTGGCCCACCGCATCAGCCCCGGGACGGCCGCCGCCGCCGGCCTCTGGCTGGTGAAGGTGGTCACCGAGCCGGCGCGCTTCTCGCGGGCCCTGAACCTGGCCTGCTGGAGCTTCCTGGCGGCGCTGCTCTCCGCCGTGGCGATGCACGCCTTCGTCGATACGGCGGCCAGCCAGGCGCTGGTGAACCACCTGGTCGCCGGCGCCCTGCTGGTGGGCGCCGGGCTGATCGTGCTGGCCTGGCGCAAGGGACGCGACGCCGCCACCGGCTGGATCGCCGTGGGCTTCCTGCCCGGGGCCGGGATGGCCGCCCTCTCGCTCGCGCAGGAAATGGGCTGGGTGGGGCGGGACGTCGGCCCGGGCCACTGGGGCCTGGGCGTCGGCACGGCGATGCAGATGCCGGTGCTGTACTACGCCCTGAGCCGCCGCGCCGCGCGCCGCCGCCACACCGGGCAGCGCGCCGCCGAGCTGCACCACACCGACGCCCTGACCGGCCTGCAGGACCGCGGTACCCTGGTCAGCCGCCTGGACGACGCCCTCGCGCGCGCCCGCAACCTGCACCATGCCTGCGCGGTGCTGGGCGTGCGGCTGTCCAACCACGAGGCGCTGGTCGAGGAGCTCGGCCGCGAGGCCGCCAACCGCGCGCTGGTGGTGGCCGCCTCCATCCTGCGGCGCGCCGCAGCCGACATCGACGTGGCGGCCCGCACCGGCGAGCGCGACTTCGCCCTGCTGATCGAAGGCCCCACCACCGGCCCTGCGGCCCTGGCCCGGGCGCAGCAGGTGGTGGCCCAGGGCCTGCAGGAGGCGCGGGCCCTGCCGCGCGCCACCACGCTGAAGTTCCACGTCGCCGTGGCGCTGCTGCCCGACCACGAGCTCGACGCGCGCCGCTGCCTGAAGTGGATGGACGAGGCCTGCGACGCCATGCGCGCCGACCCGCGCCGCGCCATCCGCGCCATCAATTTCTGACGCGCCTTCGCGCGTTAGCATCTTCCCAAGGAGATCTGCCCATGAACCGCCCCGACCTGTCCCGCCGCCAGTGGCTGGCGCTGTCCCTCGCCGCCGCCGGCGGCCCCGTGCTCGCACAGCCGGCCGCGCCCCGCAGCGCCCGCCCGGCAGCGTCCGCGGCGGCGACCCCGTCCTGGCCGAGCCGCCCGGTGCACCTGATCGTGGGCTTCCCCGCCGGGTCCTCGCCCGACCTCACCGCGCGCACCCTGGCCGAGCCGCTGTCCAAGGCCCTGGGCCAGCCGGTGGTGGTGGAGAACCGCGTCGGCGCCGGCGGCAACATCGCCGCGGACGCGGTGGCCAAGGCCACCGACGGCCACACGCTGGGCCTGATGATCAACGGCAACATGACCATCGCCAAGCTGCTCAACCCGGCGGTGCCCTACGACCCGCTCAAGGATTTCGCGCCGATCAGCCTGATCGGTACCGCCCCCCTGCTGCTCACCGCGCCGGCCGGCGCGCCGGGCGCCAGCGGCACCGAGTTCTTCCTGGCCGCGCGCAACGCCGGCAACAAGTGGAGCTACGGCTCGCCGGGCGTGGGCACGGTGTCCCACATCGGCATGGAGCTGCTGAAGTCGCGCACCGGCATCGCGCCGGTGCATGTGCCCTACCCCGGCAACCCGCAGGTCATCACCGCGATGATCAGCGGCCAGCTCCAGCTCGCGCTGCTGCCGCCGGGCCTGGCCCTGCCGCACATCCGCTCGGGCCGGCTGCGCGCCATCGGGGTGACCTCCACCGGCCGCAGCTCGCTGGTGCCCGAATTCCCCAGCCTCGACGAGCAGGGCATCACGCGCGGCCTGCAGCTCGAGGTGTGGAACGGCGTGGCCGCGCCGTCCTCGATGCCGCGCCCGGTCATCGCGCGACTGTCGGCCCTGATCAGCGAGATCACCCGATCGGCCGACGTGCGCCAGAAGCTGTTCCAGCAGGGCTGGCAGGTGGCCGGCACCTCGTCCGAGGGCCTGGCCAACCGCATCAAGACCGACACCGCGCTGCTCGGCGGCGTGATCGCGATGCGGGGCATCAAGGCGGAGTGAGCCGGCCCGGGGCCCGGCGCAGGGCCAGGCTCCGGCTCCGGCTCCGGCTCCGGCTTCGGCTTCGGCTCAGGACTTGAGCAGCAGCTTCAGGTCCTCGGCCAGCACCTTGGGCCCGGTGCCCGGGCGCACGTACAGCCGCAGGCGCCCCTGGGTGTCGTACACCAGGTGGGCCGCCGAGTGGTCCATGGTGTAGGCGCCCGGCGCCTTGCCCTCGACCTTCTTGTAGTAGACCTTGAAGTCCTTGGCCACTTCCTCGAGCTGGGCCGGCGTGCCGCGCAGGGCGAGGAAGGCGGGGTCGAAGTTGGCCATGTAGGCCTTGAGCACCTCGGGGGTGTCGCGCTCGGGGTCCACGGTGACGAACAGGCCCTGCAGCTTGTCGCCGTCCGGGCCGAGCTGGCGCTTGACCTCGGCCAGGTCGGTCAGCGTCGTGGGGCAGACGTCCGGGCACTGCGTGTAGCCGAAGAACAGCACCACCAGCTTGCCGCGGAAGTCCTGCAGGGTGCGCGGCTGGCCGTCGTGGTCGGTGAGGGCGAAGTCCTTGGCGTAGTCGGCGCCGGTGACGTCCACCGAGTGGAAGGGCGGCTTCGACTGGCCGCAGGCGGACAGGAAGGCGGCGGCGGCCAGCGAGGCCAGGGCGAAGCGGCGGTTCATGGCTTCAGGCGGGTCAGGCGATGTAGTGGTCGACGAGCAGCGCCGCGAACAGCGCGCTCAGGTGGATCAGGGAAAAGCGGAAGGTCTTGCGGGCCAGCGCGTCGGAGTAGGCGCGCCACAGGCGCCAGCCGTACCAGCAGAAACCGGCGCTCAGCACGACGGCGGCCACCAGGTACAGCCAGCCGCTCATGCCCGCCGCGAAGGGCAGCAGGCAGGCCGCGAACAGCACGAAGGTGTAGAGCAGGATCTGCAGCCGGGTGAATTCGTTCCCGTGCGTGACCGGCAGCATCGGCAGGCCGGACTTGCGGTAGTCCTCCACGCGGTACAGGGCCAGGGCCCAGAAGTGCGGGGGCGTCCACAGGAAGATGATCAGGAACAGGATCAGCGCCTGCGGGCTGACCTCGCCCGTCATCGCGGCCCAGCCCAGCACCGGCGGCATCGCGCCCGAGGCGCCGCCGATCACGATGTTCTGCGGGGTCAGGGGCTTGAGGATCACCGTGTAGACGATGGCGTAGCCGACGAAGGTGGCGAAGGTCAGCCACATGGTCAGCGGGTTCACCGCGACCCACAGCAGCCAGGAGCCCAGCGCGCACAGCACGGTGGCGAACACCAGGGTCTGCGTGTCGGACAGCTCGCCCTTGGCGGTCGGGCGCCAGGCGGTGCGCTTCATCTTGGCATCGATGCTCTTCTCGACCAGGCAGTTGAAGGCCGCGGCGGCGCCGGCGACCAGCCAGATGCCCACCGAGGCGATGGCGCCGCGCTCCACCGCCTCCCAGGTCGGCACGCCGGGCACGGCCAGCACCATGCCGATGACGGCGCAGAAGACGATCAGCTGGACGACGCGGGGCTTGGTGAGCGCGTAGAACTGGGACAGACGATTCATGGGCGCGCTCCCTGCGCGGCGAGCGCGGAAGGCGCGCGTTGGTTGTCTCGGGCCCGGCACGAGGCCAGGGTCCAGGTGAAGGCCACCACCAGGGCGGCGGCGCCCCCGGTGTGGCTGACGGCGGCCACGAGCGGCCAGTCCATCACGACGTTGCTCAGGCCGGTGAGGAATTGCCAGCCGGCCAGCGCCAGCAGCACGCGGCCCTGCCGGGCGAGCCCCACGCGCATGAGCCGCAGGCCCAGCACCACGAGGACCGCGAGCAGCGCATAGGCCATGAGCCGGTGGGCGTAGTGGATGGCGGTGAGCGCTGCGAAGGTGATGTGCTCGCCGGCGGCGGTCAGGCCCAGCGGGCGCCACAGCTCGAAGCCCTGGGCGAAGTCCATCGGCGGCCACCAGCTGCCCTGGCAGCGGGGGAACTCGGCGCAGGCGAGCACCGCGTAGTTGGTGCTGACCCAGCCGCCCAGGGCGACCTGCAGCCACAGCAGGACCAGGCCGGCGACCAGCCCGCCGCGCAGGCCCGGCGTGACCGGGCGCGGCGCGAGGCTGCCATGGGCCTGTGCATAGCCCATGGCCTGCCGGCACAGCAGCGCCAGCAGCAGCAGGCCCCCGAGCAGGTGCAGGGTGACGATGGCCGGCTGCAGCTTCAGGGTCACCGTGAGCGCGCCGAAGGCGCCCTGCACGCAGACCCAGGCCAGCGTGAGCAGCGGCCAGCCCGGATGGACCGGCAGCTCGCGCCGGCGCAGCCAGCTGGCGACGGCCAGCGTGAGGATCAGGACACCCACGCCGGTGGCCAGGTAGCGGTGGATCATCTCGATCCAGGCCTTGGTGTGCGTGACCGGGCCGGTGGGCATGGCCGCCTGGGCCTGGCTGATCTCCTTGTGCGCGCCCAGCGGGGTGAACTCGCCGTAGCAGCCGGGCCAGTCGGGACAGCCCAGGCCGGAGTCGGTCAGGCGGGTGAAGGCGCCGAACAGCACCAGGTCGAAGGTGAGGAAGAGGGTCAGCGCCGTGAGCGCCGCGAGGCGCCGCGCCAGCGGCTTCTTGCGGTTTCGCAGCCACACCCAGGCCAGCGGCCCGAGGGCGATCGCGATGCCCAGGAGCATCACGCGCACGACCGGGGTGAGGTCGTACAGGGGAACGCCGGCCTCGCTCACTTGCGCCCCGCCTCGTCCCAGCCCGCGGAGGCGCGCATCAGGCGCTCCAGGTCCCGCTTGGCCTTGGCGGCCGCCTCGCGGTCCATGCCCGCGGGGAAGCGCATCATCCAGTTGCCCATGGGGTCGACCACGTAGAGGTGGTCGGCCAGCGCCTGGCCCGGCGCGGGCGCCAGCCACTGGCGCAGCTGCTGGCCGTCCACGCGCAGCACCGTGGACTCGCGCAGCCCGGGCTTGAGCGCCTCGGGCACGGGCGCCATGTCGTCGATGAGCCAGACGCGGTCCAGGCGGTCCTTGTCCTTGCCCAGGATCTCGCGCAGCTGGCGCTGCAGGTACAGGTGGTTCTCGCAGGCCGGGCCGCACTGGCCGCTGGAGACGCTGACCAGCAGCCACTGGCCCTTCAGCGACGGCAGCGGCACCGGCGCGCCGTCCAGCGTGATCGCGGTGAGCGCGGGCAGCGGGCGCTGCGGCTCGACCAGCTCGCCGAAGTTGCGGCGGCCCTCCGGGCGGATCACGTAGTAGGTGAAGTACGAGGCGATGACGGGCGCGGCGCACACCGCCAGCACCGCCAGCATCTTCCAGCGGCCCGAGCGGGTGCGGCGCGCGTCGTCCTGCGCGGCCTCGCCCGGAACGGGCAGGGAGTGCACGGACATCTGCAGCGGCTCGTCGAGGAGGCCTTGGCGGGCGTGGCCGGCGTCAGTGCCGGCGTCGGCGTCGGGGAGCGATGAATTGGAACCAGACATAGAGGACGAGGATGAGGCTGCACAGCCCCCACCACTGGAAGGCGTAGCCGTAGTTCTTGTCGGCGCCGCTGGCCGGCACCGGCCAGTCACGCAGCAGGCCCTCGGAAGGAGCGCCGGTCTGCTGCACGGACCCGCCCACCAGGGGCAGGCCGGTTTCTGCGCGGAACGCGGCCAGGTCGAGATTTTGCCGGATGGGGCCGGCGGCCGCGCCGTCGAACTCGTACAGCCTCGCCGGCGCCGGGGCGATGCGGCCGGTGAGCGTGACCTCGCCGCCCGGCGTGTCCACCGGCGGCAGCCGGGCGCGGTCGACGAAGTTGCGCGGGGCCCAGCCCCGCTGGACCAGCACCACCGCCTCGCTGCCGGCCAGGCGCAGCGGGGTGACCACGTAGAAGCCGGGCCGGCCCTGCATCTGGCGGTTGTCCAGGTAGACGGTGTGCTGCGCGAGCCACTGTCCGCGCAGCGTCACGGCGCGATGCAGCAGGTCGGCCGAGCCGTCCTGCGACAGCAGCACGCCGGGCTCCAGCGGCGGCAGCGCCTGCCGCGATTCGGTGGCGGCCTGCAGCGCCAGCTTCTGCTGCGCGCGGCCCCACTGCCACAGGCCGAGCGAGAAGGTGGCGGCCAGGCCGGCGGCCGCGGCCAGGGCCACCAGCCAGAAGCGCAGGGTCTTCAGATCGGGCACCGGATAATCGCCTCCATGAAAGTCTTCCTCGTCATCGCGGCCTTCGTGGCCATCCTCGGCAGCCTGGGCAGCGCCCTGTACTTCATGATGCGCGGTCGCGAGGGCGAGGAAGGCCAGGCCAAGGGCCGGCACATGGCCCGCGCCCTGGCGTTCCGTGTGGGCTTTTCCATCCTGCTGTTCGTCTGCATCCTGCTGGCCTGGAAATTCGGCTACATCCGACCCACGGGCATCCCCGCCGGCGCCTGAGCCGCCGCTCCCGCCAATGCACAAGGGCCGCGAATGCGGCCCTTGGCATGGTTGGCGTTGGCGGAACCGTCGCCGATTACATCCAGTAGACGAGGATGTACAGGCCCAGCCACACCACGTCCACGAAGTGCCAGTACCAGGCGGCGCCTTCGAAGCCGAAGTGGCGCTCGGCGGTGAAGTGGCCCTTCTGCAGGCGCAGGGTGATGAACAGCAGCATCAGCATGCCGACGAACACGTGGAAGCCGTGGAAACCGGTCAGCAGGAAGAAGGTGGAGCCGTAGGCACCGGACGTGAGCTTGAGGTTCAGGTCGGCGTAGGCATGGGCGTACTCGTAGCCCTGCACGAACAGGAAGACGATGCCCAGGATGACGGTGGCCCACATCCAGGTGATGGTCTTGGAGCGGTTGCCCACCTGCAGCGCGTGGTGCGCGATGGTCAGGGTGACGCCGGAGGACAGCAGCAGCGCGGTGTTGATCGTCGGCAGCCAGAACGGGGTCATGGTCTGGAACGGCTCGACGATGCCGGCCGGCGAGGCGGTCACGCCGGGGGCGACGCTGGGCCAGACGGCCTTGAAGTCGGGCCACACCAGGCTGTTCTCGAGGCCGCCCAGGGCGGGCACCGAGTGCGAGCGCATCCACCACAGGGCGGTGAAGAAGGCGCCGAAGAACATCACCTCGGAGAAGATGAACCAGCTCATGCTCCAGCGGTAGGAGATGTCGATCTTGCGGCTGTACTGGCCGTGCTCGCTCTCGCCGATGGCGTCGCGGAACCACTGGAACAGGATCACGGCGAACCAGGCCAGGCCGAAGAACAGGGACCACTTGCCCCACTCGACGCCGTTGATCCACTGGCCCGCGCCCAGGATGACGAAGAACAGGCCGAAGGCGGCGAACGCCGGATGGCGCGACGGCTGGGGCACGTAGTAGTACGGCGTCGTGCCGGGTGCGCTGGAACTCATGTCTTCTACTCCTGGTTTCCGAAACTCTTGTATCTGTCGAATCTGTCGAATCACTTCACGACCCAGTGGACCAGGCCGATCAGGCCGCCCACGAACACGGCGACGGCCACCAGGGCCACCGCGATGACGTGGAACGGGTTGAGCCTGCCCATGTCCTGCTGGTAATCGCTGTTCTTGCGGATGCCCAGGAACGCCCAGGCGACGGCCTTGGCGGACTGGAGCATCGAGCCTTTGCGTTGGTGCGCGGGCGTGTTCATGGCCTCGGCGTCGCTCACGAGCGCGGCTCCTGCGAGCCCAGGGCGGCCGTCGGGGCGGCGGGCGTCTTGGCGCCGACCTCGAAGAAGGTGTACGAGAGCGTGATGGTGGTCACGTCCTTCGACAGCTTGGGGTCGATGACGAAGGCCACCGGCCACTGCTTCTTCTCGCCCGGCTCCAGCGTGTACTGGTTGAAGCAGAAGCACTCCAGCTTGTTGAAGTGCGCTGCCGCCTGCTTGGGCGCATAGCTCGGGATCGCCTGGGCCGCCATGCGGCGGTCCTGGACATTCTGGAACTCGTACATCACGGTGGTCAGCTCGCCCGGGTGCACCTGCACCGAGCGCTGGGCCGGCTTGAACTGCCAGGGGCCGCGCACGTTGGCGTCGAACTCGACGGTGATGGTGCGGCTGGTGTCGACCTGGGTGTTCGCCGGCGCCTTGGACACGCCGGGCACCTGGCGCTCGCCGATGGCGAGGATGTTGATGCCCAGCGCCTCGCACACGTGCTTGTAGATCGGCACGAGCGCGTAGCCGAAGGCGAACATGCCGACCGCCACGACGGCCAGCTTGCCCACCATGCGGACGTTTTCGCGCGCGCTGCTCACGGTGCTTCCAGCGTTCTCTCAGCGTCCCAGCAGGAACATCTTGACCATGAAGCCGACGAAGAACGCCGCGGCGATCGAGGCCAGGATCAGCGCCATGCGCAGGTTGGCTTTCTTGCTGTCGTCGCGGTTGGCGGACACGGTCGTCTCCATGGCGTTCAGGTCAGGCCCCGGCGATCAGCCGATCACCTTGGTGGCGGTGGCGTCCAGCTTGGGCGGGTTCTCGAAGGTGTGGAAGGGAGCCGGCGACGGCACTTCCCACTCCAGGCCCTCGGCGCCCTTGCCGTCGGCGTCGTTCCACGGACGCTGCGGGGCGGGCTTGCCCTTGCCCTGCATCACCGGCAGGACCACGAAGAAGAAGAAGTACACCTGGGCGAAGCCGAAGAAGAAGGCACCCACGGAGGCCACGGCGTTGAAGTCCGCGAACTGCATCGGGTAGTCGGCGTAGCGGCGGGGCATGCCGGCCAGGCCCAGGAAGTGCATCGGGAAGAAGGTGACGTTGAAGGAGATCAGCGACCACCAGAAGTGGATCTTGCCGCGGGTCTCGTTGTACATCACGCCGGTCCACTTGGGGGCCCAGTAGTAGAAGCCGGCGAACAGGGCGTACAGCGAGCCGGCCACCAGCACGTAGTGGAAGTGGGCCACGACGTAGTAGGTGTCCTGCAGCAGCAGGTCGATCGGGGCCATGGCCAGGATCAGGCCGGTGAAACCGCCCATCGTGAACACGAAGATGAAGCCCACAGCGAACAGCATCGGGGTCTCGAAGGTCATCGAGCCCTGCCACATGGTGGCGATCCAGTTGAAGATCTTCACGGCGGTCGGCACGGCGATCAGCATCGTGGCGTACATGAAGAACAGCTGGCCGGTCACGGGCATGCCGGTCGTGAACATGTGGTGGGCCCACACGATGAACGACAGGATGGCGATCGACGAGGTGGCGTACACCATGGAGGCGTAGCCGAACAGCTTCTTGCGCGCGAAGGCGGGCACGACCTGGCTGATGATGCCGAAGGCCGGCAGGATCATGATGTACACCTCGGGGTGACCGAAGAACCAGAAGATGTGCTGGTACATGACCGGGTCACCGCCGGCGGCGGGGTTGAAGAAGCTGGTGCCCAGGTGGCGGTCGGTCAGCGTCATGGTGATCGCGCCGGCCAGCACGGGCATCACGGCGATCAGCAGGTAGGCGGTGATCAGCCAGGTCCAGCAGAACATCGGCATCTTGAACAGCGTCATGCCGGGGGCGCGCATGTTCAGGATGGTCACGATGATGTTGATCGAGCCCATGATCGACGAGGCGCCCAGGATGTGCATCGCGAAGATGCCCATGTCCATGGAGGGGCCCATCTGCAGGGTCAGCGGCGCGTACAGCGTCCAGCCGGCGGCGGGGGCGCCACCGGGCACGAAGAACGAGGCGGCCAGCAGGATACCCGCGGGAATCATCAGCCAGAAGCTGAAGTTGTTCATGCGGGCGAACGCCATGTCGGAGGCGCCGATCTGCAGCGGGATCATCCAGTTCGCGAAGCCCACGAAGGCCGGCATGATCGCGCCGAACACCATGATCAGGCCGTGCATGGTGGTGAGCTGGTTGAACAGCTCGGGGTTCACGACCTGCAGGCCGGGCTGGAACAGCTCGGCACGGATGCCCAGGGCGAGCACGCCGCCGAACATCAGCATGAAGAACGAGAACAGCAGGTACAGGGTACCGATGTCCTTGTGGTTGGTCGCGTAGACCCAGCGACGCCAGCCGTGCGGGTGGTCGTGCGCGTGGTCGTCATGACCGTGCGCGTGGTGGTCGAGTACAGCACTCATCTTGGATACCTCTATGAATTACTTGCTGCGCTGGGCCAGCACGTCGGCGGGCTGCACCACTTGGCCGGTCTTGTTGGACCAGCTGTTCTTGGTGTAGGTGATGACGGCGGCGATGTCGGTGTCCGACAGCTGCTTCCAGGCCGGCATGCCCTGGCCGATACCCTTGAGCAGCGCGGTGATCTGCTTGTTCTTGTCGGCGTCCAGCACGATGGTCGAGCCGTCGAGGGCCTTGATCGGGCCGGCGCCCTTGCCGTTGGCCTGGTGGCAGGCGGCACAGTTGGCGGCGTAGACCTTCTCGCCACGGGCGGACAGGGCCGGCAGTTCCCAGACCTTGTTCGGGTCATCGGCCTTGGCGGCCATCTTCTTCTGCTCGGCGACGACCCAGGCGGCGTAGTCCTTGTCGGACAGCACCTTCACGTGGATCGGCATGTAGGCGTGCTCCTTGCCGCACAGCTCGTAGCAGTGGCCGTAGAAGTCGCCGGTCTTCTCGGCGCGGAACCAGGTGTCGCGCACGAAGCCCGGGATGGCATCCTGCTTGACGCCGAAGGCCGGCACGCCCCAGGCGTGGATCACGTCATTGGCGGTGGTGATGATGCGGACCTTCTTGCCCACGGGGACGACCAGGGGGTTGTCGACCTTGAGCAGGTAGTCGTTCGGCGCGCCGGCGACCTTGCCGGAGTCGGACAGTTCGCGCTGGGCGGTGTCCAGGGCCGAGAGGAAGGAGATGCCGGCGCCTTCGCCGTTGAGGTAGTCGTAGCCCCACTTCCACTGGTAGCCGGTGGCCTTGATGGTCAGGTCGGCGTTGGAGGTGTCCTTGGCGGCCACCAGGACCTTGGTCGCCGGCAGGGCCATCAGGATCACGATGACGAAGGGGATGATGGTCCAGATCACTTCCACGGTCACGGACTCGTGGAAGCTGGCGGGCTTGGCGCCCTGCGAGCGGCGGTGCTTGAACACCGAATAGAACATGACCGCGAAGACGGCGATGAAGATCACCACGCAGGTGATCAGCATGAACCAGTGGAGCCAGGCCTGCTCCGAGGCGATGCGCGTGGCAGCGGTGTGGAGATTCAGTTGGCGGACGGCCGGACCGCCCGGCAGGTCGTCGACCGCCAGGGCGCCGGAAGCGGCGCCCGCGGCGATCAGCATCGCTGCCGCCTTCTGGGTAATGCTCTTCATCGTTTTCACTTCGTATCTACCTCAATGACAATCCGGCCGGCCTCGCGCGCCCTCAGGCAGGCGCGCGCAAGGCCATTCTGATCTCCTGGGCCAGCGCCGGGCGCAACTCGGGGCGCACGAAGCGCCCCACCTGCACCGACCGGCCCCGGCCCGAAACCTCGATCAGCGAGCGCTGGTCCGACTGCGGCTCCACGCGAACCCAGTCGCGATGGAATTCGGCGCGCTCGAGGCGGCCCGCAGTCTCCAGCTCGACCACCAGGTTCGGCCCCTGCAGTCGGATGCGCTCGCCATCGGTGGCGTGACGCGCATAGACCAGCAGTGCCACCCCCACGGCCGCCAGCTCCAACCAGGCCAGCGGCAGGATCAGGGTGGCGCCTTGCAGCCAGAACATGAACGCGATGCCCAGGGACAGGACGCACAGCGAGGCGTAGACCCAGCCCAGTTGGGCGGGTGTCACCGAGCAGTTGCGTCGCAGGGCCCACTCGATGCAGGGACCCCGGACCGTGGCAAAACGAAACACCGGCATGAACGATGGTCGCTCACAAGATCAGCGCGGGATTGTAGCGCGCACGCACATCCCTCCAGAGCGCACCGGATGCGCACATCCTGCCCGCAAGCAGGGACACCCCGGTTGACCTACAGCAATTCGTCCTCATGCGGGAGCACCCGTACAACAAATCAGGGAAAGTCAGGAGCCCTTCCTGTCGACTCCGAGCAACATCCGCATGTCCTTCAGGGACACGGCGCTCTGCGCGTCCAGCCGCACGCGGGGCGCCGGCTTCACCGCGTGGCCATAAATGACCTCGAAGGTCAGGGCCAGGCGGCCGTCGGGGCCGGCCAGGCCCTCGGCCAGGGCCGCCTCCAGGCGCTGGCGCCAGGCCCGCCCCCGCAGGCCGGGGAAGCGCCCGGGGTGCAGGTTGGCGCCGAGCTCGCGCAGTTCGGCCAGCAGGGCCGCGGGCGAGGCCCAGGTCAGGGTGATGCGCTCCATGTCCATCACCGGCTCGGCGAAGCCGGCATGCACCAGCATGTCGCCCCAGTCGTGCATGTCGGTGAACTCGGGGCCGGCCGGCGGCCAGCCCAGGCGGGCGTACAGGGCGCGCAGCTCGCGCAGGGTGTCGGGCCCGAAGGCCGAGAACATCAGGAAGCCGTCCACCGCCAGGGCACGGTGCCAGCGGCCGATCAGGCCCATCGGGTCGGCCGACAGGTGCAGGGCCATGTTGGCCCACAGCATCTGCGCCTCGCCGTCGGCGGGGCGGTCGGCCACCTGCAGGCGCGAGCCGCCCAGGCGCTTCCACCACGGCGGAGCCAGCGCGCGCGCGGCCGCCGAGGCCTGCGCCGGACCGGGCTCGACCGCGACGCAGCGGGCCTGCGGATACCGCCTGGCCAGCAGGGCGTGGGCCTGCAGCCCGCCGCGCACCGGCCCCCAGTGCACCCAGGCGGACGGCTGCAGCCGGATCCACTCGAGCCGCTCCTCCATGCGCCGGGCCACCTCTTCGTGCAGCCAGGGCGATTGCGCCGGGGCGCGACGTTCCCAGCGCGCGGCGGCGACGGGGTCGAGGGTGGGCGGGCGTTCGGACACGTCAGGGGCGGGCATGCAGGGCGCGCCAGTATATTGAGCGCCATGTTCCGAGCCTGGATCCAGGGATTGGCGCAGGCCGTGCCGGCGCGCTGCGAGGTGTGCCGAAGCTGGCCCGCGCAGCCGGTGTGCGGCGCCTGCGCGCTGCGCTTCGCCGCGCCCGTGCCGCGTTGCGGGCGCTGCGCGCTGCCCGTGGCGGCCGGCGTGGCCGCGTGCGGCGCCTGCCTGGGCGCGCCCGCCGCCCTCGATGGCTGCGTCGCGGCCCTGCCCTATGCCTACCCCTGGGACGGGCTGGTCGCGCGCTTCAAGTTCCGCGGCGAGCCGGGCTGGGCCGCGGCCTTCGCCGCGATGCTGCGCGAAGCCCCCGGCGCCCGCGCCCTGCTGCGCGCGGCCGACCGCCTGCTGCCGATGCCACTGGCGCCGGCGCGCCTGGCCGAGCGCGGCTACAACCAGGCCCTGGAACTGGCCCGCCGGCTGGCCCCGCCGGGCCGCCTCGACGCGCGCAGCCTGCTGCGCGTGCGCGAGACCCCGCCGCAGGCCACCCTGGACCGCGAGGCGCGCCGGCGCAACATGGCCCGGGCCTTCGCGGTCGAGCCGGGGCGCGCCGCGTCGCTCGCCGGCCGCCACCTGCTGCTGGTGGACGACGTGATGACCTCCGGCGCCTCGCTGGCCGCGGCCGCCGCGGCCCTGCGCCAGGCCGGCGCTGGCCGCGTGAGCGCCCTGGTGCTGGCCCGCACCGACGACCTCTGACCCCCACGGCCTTCCGCCTTCCGCCTCCCGCCTTTCCGCTTTCCTGCCTTCCCGCCATGTTCAACATCGTCCTCGTCGAGCCCGAGATCCCGCCCAACACGGGCAACGTGATCCGGCTGTCCGCCAACACCGGCTGCGCCCTGCACCTGGTGGAGCCCCTGGGCTTCTCCATGGACGACAAGCTCCTGCTGCGGGCCGGCCTCGACTACCACGAGTGGGCCGACGTGCGCCGCCATGCCGACTGGGCCGCCTTCCTGGCGGCCATGCAGCCCGACCCGCAGCGGATGTTCGCCCTCACCACCCGCGGCACCCGGCAGGTGCACGACGTGGCCTTCCAGCCCGGCGACTGGCTGGTGTTCGGCTCCGAATCGCGCGGGCTGGCGCCGGCGCTGCGCGAGTCGTTCGCGCCGGCGCAGCGGCTGAAGCTGCCGATGCGCGAGGGCCAGCGCAGCCTGAACCTGTCGAACGCGGTGGCGGTGACGGTGTTCGAGGCCTGGCGACAGCACGGCTTCGCCGGCGGCGTGCCGGCCGCGGACGCCCCGCCGCCCGCCCCGGGAATCCGATGACAAACGCTAGGCAAATGCCCTAAAGGGGCGGCCCGGCGGCATGGTGTCATGCAGACTGCCATGACACCCGCCACCGCCATGACCGCTCCCCGACCCCTGAACGTGCTGCTCGTCGAGGACGACCCGATCCACCAGGTGGTGAGCCGCCGGCTGCTCGAGCAGCTCGGCGCGCACGTGGACCTCGCGCCCGACGGCCTGCAGGCGCTGGCCGCCGCCACCCGCACGGCCTACGACCTCGTGTTCATGGACATCCAGATGCCGGTCATGGACGGCGTCAGGGCCACCCGCGCGCTGCGCCACGCGGGCCTGGACAAGCTGCCCGTGATCGCCATGACCTCCCAGGCCTCGGCCGCCGACCAGCGCGTGTACGCGCAGGCCGGCCTCAACGACCTGGTGCCCAAGCCGGTCGACGCGCGCCGCCTCGCCGACACCCTGGAGCGCTGGCGCCCCGCGCGCCAGGCCCAGGCGGCCGAGGAGCCGCTGCCGCCGCTGACGCCCCACCTCGACGCCCTGCCCCAGGGCATTCCCGGCCTCGACGTGGCCGGCGCAGTGCAGCGCCTGCTGGGGAACACCGCCCTGTACCGGGAGATGCTGCAACGCTATGCGGACAGCCAGGAGCGCGTGCCCGGCCTGGTGCGCGCGGCGCTCGACGCCGGCGACCGGGAGCTCGCCTGCCGCGAGGTCCACACCGCCCGCAGCCTGGCCGCCACGGTCGGCGCCCTGCGGGTGTGGGCCGAGGCCCAGTCACTGGAGCGCTGCCTGCGCGACGACGCGCCGGAGACGGAGTGGAAGCCGGTGCTCACGCGGCTGGAAAAGCAGCTGCACCTGCTGCTGGGGGCGCTGCGCGCGCAACTCGAGATGCAGCCGCAGGCGGCCTGAAGCCGGCCGCCTCGCCCCCTCGGCAGCAGGCCGGCGGCGCCCGTCGCCGCGACCGGGTCGCTCCCTATCCGCGGACCGCGCGCAGGTCCAGCCGCAGGTCGGTGAGCCCGTCGGCCGGGCCGTTGCCCACCTCGAACCCCAGCGCCATCGCCAGCCGCGCCATGCGCGCGTTGTCGCCCTGGCACTGCCCCACCAGCTCGCCGGTGCCCCGCGCCCGCAGGTAGTCCACCATCCGCGCGAGCAGCGCCCGGCCCAGGCCCCGGCCCTGCCAGTCGCCCGCGACCTGGATCGCGAACTCGGCCTGCCGGTTGTCCGGGTCGCACACCGCGCGCACCTCGGCCACCATGCGCCCGCCCTGCGGGCCCTCGGCCAGGGCGATGAAGGTCATCTCGCGGTCGTAGTCGATCTGCGAGAAGCGCGCCAGCTCGGAGGCCGGCACCTCGCGCCGCGCGGTGAAGAAGCGCAGGCGCATGTCGCCCGGCGAGGCCTCGGCGTAGAAATCGCGCAGGCGTTCGCCGTCCTCGGGGCGGATCGGCCGCACCCGCAGCGCGGCGCCGTCGAGCCGCAGCGTGTCCTCGAGATGCTGCGGGTAGGGGGTGATCGCCAGGGGCGCCACCGGCTCGCCGGGAAGGTGCACGCGGATGCGGGCGTCCACCGCCAGCACGCCCTGGGCGTCCACCAGCAGCGGATTGATGTCGAGTTCGGCCAGCGCCGGATGGTCGCAGGCCAGCTGCGAGACCTGGAGCAGCGTGCGCAGCACGCCCTCGCGGTCGCTGGCGGCGCGGCCCCGGTGCGCCGCCAGCAGCGGCTCCAGGCCGGTGCGCGCCAGCAGCTCCTGCGCCAGGTTCGCGTTCAGCGGCGGCAGGGCCACTGCATGCTGCGCGCGCAGCTCCACCTCCACCCCGCCGGCGCCGCACAGGAGCACCGGCCCGAACACCGCGTCGGCGGCGACGCCCACGATCAGCTCGCGCGCCAGCGGGCGTTCCACCATCGCCTGCACCGTGAAGCCGTCGATGCGCGCCTGCGGCAGCAGCGCCAGCACACGCTGGCGCATCGCGCGCGCCGCCTCGAACACCTCCTGCGGGCTGCGCAGCCCCAGCACCACGCCGCCCACGTCCGACTTGTGCAGCACCTGCGGCGAGCGGATCTTCAGCGCCACCGGGAAGCCGACCTGCCCGGCCAGCGCGGCGGCCTCGTCCTCGTCACGCGCGGCGCGGGTGGGCGTGACCGGGATGCCGTAGGCCGCCAGCACCTCGCTGGCCTCCACCGCGTCGAGCCAGCGCCGCCCCTCGGCGCGGGCGGCCTCGAGCAGGGCTGCGGCGCGCTCGCGGTCGGGGCACGCCGCGGAGGATTGCGCGGGGCACAGCTGCGTGAGCAGCCGCTGGCTGCGCGCGTGCCGCACCTGCTGCAGCCAGGCGGCGGTGGCGCGCTCGGGCGTGCCGTAGCAGGGGATGCCGCCGGCCGCATACAGCGCCCGGGCCGGCTCGACCACCTGCCCGCCGATCCAGCCCGCCAGCACCGGCTTGCGCGCCTCGCGCAGCAGGGGCAGCGTGGCCACCGCGATGTCGGGCGCCGGCACCAGGGCGGTGGGCGCGTGCATGAACAGCACGCCGTCGGCCTCGGGCGCGTTGAGCAGGATGCGCAGGGCGTCCTCGTAACGCTGCGTCGGCGCGTCGCCGATGATGTCCACCGGGTTGCCGCGCGACCAGGTGCCGGGCAGGCAGGCGTCGAGCGCGGCGACGGTGGCGTCGGACAGCGTTGCCAGCGCGCCGCCGCCCAGCACCAGGGCGTCGGTGGCGAGCACGCCGCAGCCGCCGCCGTTGGTGACGATGGCCAGGCGCTCGCCGCGCAGCGGGCGCCGGTGCGCCAGCGTCTCGGCGGCGTCGAACAGCGCCTCCAGCGTGTCCACCCGCAGCATGCCGGCGCGGTGCACCGCGGCCTCGAACACCGCGTCGCTGCCGGCCAGGGCGCCGGTGTGCGAGGCGGCGGCCTTGGCGCCGTCGGGCACGCGGCCGGACTTGACCACCAGCACCGGCTTGTTGCGCGCCGCCGCGCGCGCGGCGGACATGAACTTGCGCGCGTGCTTGACCGACTCCACGTACATCAGGATCGACTGGGTGTGCGGGTCGGTGGCCAGGTAGTCGAGCACGTCGCCGAAGTCGACGTCGGCGCTGTCGCCCAGCGAGATGAAGTGCGAGAAGCCGATGCCGCGCGGCGAGGCCCAGTCCAGCATGGCCGTGGCCAGCGCGCCGGACTGCGTGACGAAGGCGATCGATCCGGCCTGCGCCTGCGAGGGCGCGAAGCTGGCGTTCAGCCCCGCGCCGGGCACCAGCAGGCCGATGCAGTTGGGGCCGAGGATGCGAAGCAGGTGGGGGCGCGCCGCGTCGAGCATGGCCTGCTCCAGGGTCGGCCCGCCGGCCTCGGCCGCATGCTTGAGGCCGGCGCTCAGGACCACCGCGGCGCGCGTGCCGCGCCGCCCCAGCTGCGCGATGAGGCCCGGCACGGTGGGCGCGGGCGTGCAGATCACGGCGAGGTCGGGCACGCCGGGCAGGTCGTCGACATCGCGCCAGGCGCGCACGCCGCCCACGCGGTCGTGCCGCGCATTGACCGGCCACACCGGTCCGGCGAAGCCGCCCTGCAGCACATTGCGAAGCACGACGGCGCCGACGCTGCCGGGTCGGTCGGAGGCGCCGATCACGGCGACGGCGCGGGGCTGGAACAGGGCCTCGAGGTGGCGGATGCTCATGCAACTTTCCTTGGTGGGCGCCGGGGCAGTCTAGCGGGCCGCGCCCGGGGCCCGTTGCGGTGCGTCAAGCGTCCGCCTCCCCGATCTGGCCTACAGTCAGGCATCGAACGCGCTCCATCCCGCATGACCGAGACCTCACCCGCCCCCCACCGGCTGCGCCTGCGCCGCATGGGCATCGACACCTACCAGGAGCCGGTGCTGTACACGCACCGCGACTGCCCCGTCTGCCTGTCGGAGGGCTTCGAGGCGCAGTCCCGCGTGGAGCTGCGCCTGAACGGCCACGCCATCGTGGCGACCCTCAACGTGGTCGAGAGCGACCTGGTCTCGCCCGGCGAGGCCGGCCTGTCCGAGGCGGCCTGGCGGCTGCTCGGGGCGCGCGAGGGCGACGAGGTCGCGGTGCGCCACCCGCCGCCGCTGGAGTCGCTGGGCCATGTGCGCGCCAAGGTCTACGGCCGGCGCCTGACCGACTCGGCGATCGAGTCCGTGATCCGCGACGTCGCCGCCGGCCGCTACTCCGACCTGCAGCTGGCCGCCTTCGTCACCGCCTGCGCCGGCGAGCGCCTGGACATGGGCGAGACGGTGGCCCTCACCCGCGCCATGATCAACGTGGGCGACCGGCTCGACTGGGGCGAGGGCCTGGTGATGGACAAGCACTGCGTGGGCGGCCTGCCGGGCAACCGGACCACCATGCTCATCGTGCCCATCGTCACCGCCTGCGGCCTGCGCATGCCCAAGACGTCGTCACGCGCGATCACCTCGCCCGCCGGCACCGCCGACACCATGGAGATGCTCGCGCCGGTGGACCTGGACGTGCCGGCCATGCGCCGCGTCGTCGAGCGCACCGGCGGCTGCGTGGTCTGGGGCGGGTCGGTGCGGCTGTCGCCCGCGGACGACGTGCTGATTCGCGTCGAGCGACCGCTGGACCTGGACAGCCAGGGCCAGCTGGTGGCCTCGGTGCTGTCCAAGAAGGCCGCGGCCGGCTCCACCCACGTGCTGATCGACATTCCGGTGGGCCCGACCGCCAAGGTGCGCAGCGCCGAGGCGGCGCGCATCCTGGGCGACCAGCTGCGGCAGGTCGGCGAGGAGGTCGGCCTGCATGTGCGCGTGGTCGAGACCGACGGCCTCGCCCCGGTGGGCCGCGGCATCGGCCCGGCGCTGGAGGCGCGCGACGTGCTGGCCGTGCTGCAGCGGCAGCCCGAGGCGCCGTCGGACCTGGCGCACCGCGCGCTGTTCCTGGCCGGCCAGGTGCTGGAGTTCGGCGGCGCCGCCGCGCCGGGCCACGGCCCCGCGCTGGCGCGGCAGGTGCTGGCCGACGGCCGCGCCTGGAGCAAGTTCCAGGAGATCTGCGAGGCCCAGGGCGGCCTGCGCGAGCCCGTGCTGGCGCCGCTGCGCAAGGACATCGTGGCCCTGCGCAGCGGGCGCGTGGTGGGCATCGACAACCGCCGCCTGGCCCGCATCGCCAAGCTGGCCGGCGCGCCCAAGGTGCCCTGCGCCGGCATCGACCTGCTGGTCCACGTGGGCGACTTCGTCGAGCGCGGCGAGCCGCTGTTCACGCTGCACGCCGGCTCGCCCGGCGCCCTGGCCTATGCGGCGGACTACGCCGAGTCCCAGCCCACCACCGTGCATGTGACCGAGGATGCCTGAGTCCGTCCCCCCGCCCCTGATCCTGAGCCTGCCGGGCAACGAGGCCCTGGCCGCCGGCCTGGCGCAGGCGCTGGCCTGCGAGCACGCGCCGCTGCATGTGCACCGCTTCCCCGACGGCGAGACCCTGGTGCGCCTCGAGCCGCCGGTGGCGGGCCGCGCGGTGGTGCTGGCC
Source organism: Ramlibacter sp. MAHUQ-53 (assembly GCF_052600055.1). Classification (NCBI taxonomy): domain Bacteria; kingdom Pseudomonadati; phylum Pseudomonadota; class Betaproteobacteria; order Burkholderiales; family Comamonadaceae; genus Ramlibacter; species Ramlibacter sp. MAHUQ-53. Next base: position 23,254 of record NZ_JBQWTS010000011.1, on the reverse strand, counting down.
TGCACGCTGGACCATCCCGACGACAAGGCCCTGGGCCTGCTGTTCGCGGCCGACGCCGCGCGCGAGCTGGGCGCCACCCGTGTGGGCCTGGTCGCGCCCTACCTGGCCTACATGCGCCAGGACCACCGCTTCCATCCGGGCGACGCCATCACCTCGCGCAGCTTCGCGCGGATGCTGTCGGCCTCGCTGGACTTCCTCGTCACGGTGGACCCGCACCTGCACCGATGGCACAGCCTGGACCAGATCTACACCCTGCGCTCGCAGGTGGTGCCGGCTGCCCCCGCGATCGCAGCCTGGCTGCGCGAGCAGGTGGCGCGGCCGCTGCTGGTCGGCCCCGACGAGGAAAGCGCGCAGTGGGTGGCCGAGGTCGCGCGCCTGGCCGGCGCCCCGCACCTGGTGATGACGAAGACCCGCCGAGGCGACCGTGACGTCAGCGTGGTGCTGCAGCCGCCCGCCGGCGCCGCCGGCCGCACGCCGGTGCTGGTGGACGACATCATCTCCACCGGCCACACCCTGATGGCCGCGGCGCAGGCGCTGCGCGAGGCGGGCCTGGCGGCGCCGGTGTGCGTGGGCGTGCATGCGCTGTTCGACGAGGCGGCCCACGCGCGCATGCTGGCGTCGGGCATCGCCCGCGTGGCCACCTGCGACAGCATCGCCCACGCCACCAACGCGATCGCGCTGGCGCCGGGGCTCGCCGACGCCCTGCGCGCGTTCACCGCGGCCTGAGGCCTGCGGACGAGGGCCGGGCGCTGCGCGCGCCGGGCCGGGCCGGTCAGGCCAGGAACCCGTCCCACACCAGCTTGGCGCCGGTCAGCGCCATGCCGAGGTAGATCAGGCGGTAGAACAGCACCGGGTCGATGCGGTGCGCGATGCGCACGCCGATCCACACGCCCAGGGGCGCCAGCGGCAGCAGCGCCAGCGAGGTGAGCATGTTGCGGGTGTCCAGCAGCCCGAGCCAAGCATAGGGCACCCACTTGCTCAGGTTCATCACGAAGAAGAAGACGGCCATGGTCGCGGTGAACACCACCGGCTGCAGGCGCATCGGGATCACGTAGGCGTTGATCGGGGGGCCGCCGGCATGGGCCACGAAGCTGGTGAAGCCCGAGGTGGCCGTGAGGAGGATGCCGGCCCAGCGCGGCGGCGCCACGCTGTCCGCGCGCGGCGGGAACAGCAGGCGCTGGGCGAGGAAGGCCAGCGTGCACACGCCCACGATGCCGGAGACCAGGTGCGAGTCCAGGTACTTGAACAGGACCGCGCCGACCGTGATGCCTCCCAGCCCCCAGGGCAGCATGAAGCGCAGCAGGCGCCAGTCGTAGTGGCCCCGGTAGGCGTGCAGGCCGAGGAGGTCCATCACCAGCAGCAGCGGCATGAAGATGGCGGCGGCCTGGGGCACCGGCACGGCCAGCGCCATCATCGGCACGGCCAGCGAGCCGAAGCCGGCGCCGAAGCCGCTCTTGCTGATGCCCAGGAGGAGGGTCGCGGGGATCGCGACGAGGAAGAAGAAGGGGTCGGTGATCATGGGCCAGGGCGCATGCTACCCTCCCGCGCATGTTCAATCCCTCCCAGGAAGACGTGCGCCGCTTCTTCTGCGGCGTGCACGCCAAGGCCCGGGCCGGCCAGCCCATGGACGCCCTCGAGACCCTGGCCAGCCAGTGGCTCGCCGAGCACCCCGAGTACGCCAACGACCTCGCCGATGCCGACGCCGCGGTCCAGCGCACCTACGACGGCGGCGACGGCCGCACCAATCCCTTCCTGCACCTGTCCATGCACCTGTCGATCAGCGAGCAGTGCTCGATCGACCAGCCCCGCGGCATCCGCCAGGCCGTGGAGCTGCTCGCCGCGCGCCGAGACTCGCTGCACGACGCCCACCACGAGGCCATGGACTGCCTGGGCCAGATGCTCTGGGAAAGCCAGCGCGCCGGCCGGCCGCCGGACGGGCAGGCCTACATCGACTGCGTGCAGCGGCGAGCGACCCAGCGCTAGGGTGTGTCATCGGACTCCCCCCTCCCCCCAGCCCCACGGAAACAAAAAAGCCCCGCACTGCGGGGCTTTTTCCTGGGAGCCGGGGCGCTTCAGCGGAAGCGGCTCTGCGGCTGGACCTGCATCTCGCCCTCGAGCGAGCCGATGTAGGAGGACAGGGCCTTGAGTTCGGCGTTGGTGAACTGCTTGGCGATGCCGGCCATGACGCCGTTGGTGCGGCCCACGACGTTGTTCGGCTCGCCCTTGTAGGACTTCAGGGCGACGAACAGGTAGTCGCTGTGCTGGCCGGCGATCTTCGGGTAGCTGGGATCGATCGGCTTGGAGAAGTTGGCGCCGTGGCAGGAGGCGCAGGCGGCCTTCTGCAGCAGGGCGGCGACCTGGGCGTTCGGCTCCTTGGAGGGCTTCTCGGCCACCGCGGGCTTGGCCTGCTTCTCGTAGTAGGCACCGATCTCGGCCATGTCCTGCTCGGACAGGCCGGCGGCGATGCCGCGCATGGTGGGGTGCTTGCGCTCGCCGTTCTTGTAGGCGTTGAGCGCGGCGACGATGTACTTGGCGTTCTGGCCCGAGATCATCGGCACGCGGTGCACTTCAGGGAAGCTGGACTGGTAGCCAGGGATCGCATGGCAGCCGATGCACATGGCCACCTTGGATTCGATGGTCTTCGCGCCACCGGCCGCGGGGGCGGAAGCGGGCGCCTGGGCGGACGCGATGCTGGTCACGGAAGCGACAGCCAGGGCGAGCAACGAGCGGAGCAACTTGGTCATTTTGCGAAGACAATCGTCGAAACAACCCGCGATTATATGGCGCGGCCCAGGCCGCCCGTTCCGTACTTACGCCATGAAGTTCCAAGGCTCCCAGAACTACGTCGCCACCCAGGACCTGATGCTCGCGGTCAACGCCGCGATCACCCTCAAGCGCCCGCTGCTGGTCAAGGGCGAGCCTGGCACCGGCAAGACGATGCTGGCCGAGGAGGTCGCCCAGGCCCTGGACATGCCGCTGCTGCAGTGGCACATCAAGTCCACCACCAAGGCCCAGCAGGGACTCTACGAGTACGACGCGGTGAGTCGCCTGCGCGACTCCCAGCTCGGCGAGGCGCGCGTCAAGGACATCCAGAACTACATCGTCAAGGGCGTGCTCTGGCAGGCCTTCACCTCGGACCAGCCGGTCGCCCTCCTGATCGACGAGATCGACAAGGCCGACATCGAATTCCCCAACGACCTGCTGCGCGAGCTCGATCGCATGGAGTTCTGGTGCTACGAGACCCGCGAGCTGGTCAAGGCCAAGCACCGGCCGCTGGTGTTCATCACCTCCAACAACGAGAAGGAGCTGCCTGACGCCTTCCTGCGCCGCTGCTTCTTCCACTACATCAAGTTCCCCGACGCCGACACCATGCGGCAGATCGTCGGCGTGCACTTCCCCGGGCTGAAGCAGGAGCTGCTGTCCTCCGCGATGAAGACCTTCTACGAGGTGCGCAACCTCCCCGGCCTCAAGAAGAAGCCCAGCACCTCCGAGCTGCTGGACTGGCTCAAGCTGCTGGTCGCCGAGGACATCCCGCTGGAGGCCCTGCAAAGCCAGGACGACAAGGTGGCCGTGCCGCCGCTGGTGGGCGCGCTGCTGAAGAACGAGCAGGATGTGACCCTGTTCGAGAAGCTGGTGTTCATGCAGCGCAACAACCGCTGAAAGGAGCTGCGCCATGCATCCCCTGCTGGTCGAAGGCCTGTCCGACGCGGTCGGATTCGTGGGTGGCGCCCTGGCGGGCTACTGGGTCGCGATGCTGCTCGGCGTCGACCCGCTGGCCCAGGGCTATGACGCGGTGTCCGTGACCGGCATCGCCCTGGTGGGCCTGGGCGGCGGCATCGGCCTGCACCTGGCGCGTCGCTGGCGCCGGGCACGCGGGAGGAAAGACCCGTCATGAAGGCCCCGGCGCCGCTCGTGCTCGAGGCGCCGCGCCTGCGGCTGGAGCCGCTGCAGCCCGCCCACGCGGCGGACCTCGAGGCCGCGGCGCGCGACGGCGAGCTGTGGAAGATCCGCGTCACCTCGGTGCCCGGGCCCGGCGAGGCCCCGGCCTACGTGGCCACCGCGCTGGCCGGCCAGGCCGCCGGCCACATGCTGCCCTTCGTGGTGCGCGAGGCCGCAGGCGGGCGCATCGTCGGCACCACCCGCTACCACGACATCGTGCCCGCCATCGGGCGGCTGGAGATCGGCTACACCTGGTACGCCCGCAGCGTGCAGCGCACCCATGTGAACACCACCGCCAAGCTGCTGCTGCTCACGCACGCCTTCGAGGCGCTGGGCGCGAAGCTGGTGGGCTGGCGCACCGACAACTACAACTTCGCCAGCCAGCGCGCCATCGAGCGCCTGGGCGCGAGGAAGGACGGCGTGCTGCGCCACCACGCGCCGCGCCGCGACGGCACGGTGCGCGACACCGTGATGTACAGCCTCAGCGCCGGCGAGTGGCCCGAGGTGAAGGCCCACCTGCACCACCTGCTGGCGCGCCACGGGGAGGCCGCCCCATGCTGATCGACTTCTTCTACACCCTGCGCAGCGTGAAGCTCCCGGTCTCGGTGAAGGAATTCCTCACCCTGCTGGAGGCGCTGCAGGCCGGCGTGGTCGGCCCCGCCAGCCAGGACCGCTGGTCCATCGACGACTTCTACCACCTGGCCCGCACCACGCTGGTGAAGGACGAGAAGCACTACGACAAGTTCGACCGCGCCTTCAGCGCCTACTTCAAGGGCGTGGAGCTGATCGCCGACTTCACCCAGGACGTGCCGCTGGAGTGGCTGCGCAAGAACCTGGAGCTGGACCTCTCCCCCGAGGAGAAGGCGAAGATCGAGAAGATGGGGTGGGACGAGCTCATGGAGACGCTGAAGAAGCGTTTCGAGGAGCAGAAGCACCGGCACGAGGGCGGCAACCGCATGATCGGCACTGGCGGCACCTCGCCCTTCGGCGCCTTCGGCTACAACCCGCAGGGCATCCGCATCGGCCAGGACAAGGGGCGCAACCGCAGCGCGGTGAAGGTCTGGGACCAGCGCGCCTACAAGGACTACGACGACTCCCAGGAGCTGGGCACGCGCAACATCAAGGTGGCCCTGCGCCGCCTGCGCAAGTTCGCCCGCGAGGGCGCGGCCGAGGAACTGGACCTGGACGACACGATCCGCTCCACCGCCGCCAACGCCGGCTGGCTCGACATCAAGCTGGTGCCGGAGCGGCACAACAACGTGAAGGTGCTGCTGCTGATGGACGTGGGCGGCACGATGGACGAACACATCCACCGTGTCGAGGAGATGTTCTCGGCGGCGAAGGCCGAGTTCAAGCACCTGGAGTTCTACTACTTCCACAACTGCGTCTACGACTTCATGTGGAAGAACAACAAGCGCCGCTTCGCGGAGAAGTTCCCGACGCGGGACATCATCCGCAAGTACAACCGCGACTACAAGCTCGTCTTCGTGGGCGATGCGACCATGAGCCCCTACGAGATCCTGCAGCCGGGCGGCAGCGTCGAATACAACAACGAGGAGCCGGGCGCGGCCTGGATCCAGCGCCTGACCGAGGCCTTCCCCAAGTTCGCCTGGATCAACCCCGAGCCGCAGGGCGTGTGGCAGTACCGCCAGAGCATTTCCATCATCCAGCAGCTGATGAACCAGCGGATGTTCCCGCTGACCGTCAAGGGGCTGGAGGAGGCGATGCGGCTGCTGTCCAAGTAGGCCGGCCGCCGCACCGCCCGCGGGTCACAGCACCTGCGTCTCCAGCAGTTCCACCGGGTCGCCGTAGCGCGCGGCCATCTCCACCACCTGCGGATCACGCAGCGCGCACAGGAAGCCCTGGTCGATCAGGAGGTTGTCGCCGGCCTTCACGGTGGCGTCCAGCGTGACCAGGTCCACGTGGACCGGCGGCTCCTCCCAGTCGGGCATGGTGCGGCGGATGTAGTCGGCCGGCTTGACCAGGTCGATGCCGAAATGCAGCGCGCCCGGCGCGTTGGAGCCGGCGGGGTAGATGGTGTGGCGCGGCGCCTTGGGGTTGAAGCCGCAGCCGCCGCCCTCGATCATGCGGCCGCCCACCAGCATCTCGCGCAGGATGCGCGCCTCCTCGGACTCGCCCGTGACATGCGAGACGTACTCGCCCTCGAAGTGCACGCCGATGCGCTCGGCGAAGGGCCTGGCGAAGCCCACCGCCCACTGCGGGTACAGCACGCCCGACATCTTCGTGGGCACGGACAGGTCGTTCTTCACCGCGTTGTGGTCCCACAGGTTGGGGCCGTGCGAGGCGAGGTAGTGCACGTAGCAGCCGTCCTCGTCGGCGCCCATGCGGCCGCGCCAGCGGTTGGTCGAGAGCATGTTCTCGCGCATCTCGGGCGTGAAGTGGATGCGGAAGTCGCTGCCGCGCGCATCGGTGAAGTGCAGGTCGAAGGGCACGCCCTTCGGGTAGCGCGACGCGGTGGCGCGGGTGATCTCGCCCACCAGGTCGATCGGGAAGCGCGCCTGCGGCGTGTGCAGCAGGTCCAGGTTGCGGAAGTAGGTGATCTTGACCCAGCGCTGGCCCTGCCTGCGCAGGCCGATGAAGAACGGGTCGATGATGGAGCAGAACCAGGTCGACACCACGAAGGTGGCCTTGGCCACCAGGGCCTTGGCCTCCTCGGGCACCTGCTCCACCCGCGAGCTCGGCTCCATGTAGACGCGCACCGTGGCGCCGCGCGCCTTGGCCAGGCCGGTCACGGCGTCGATCACGCGCGGGTCCAGCAGCGGGTCGGCCAGCACCAGCACGCGGTCGCCCGGGCGGAAGGCGAAGGTGCGGGTGAAGTTGTCCATCGCCGCGAAGAAATGCTTGGTCTCGGTGATGGCCGGGGCCAGGGGCAGCGGCAGGCCGGCGTAGCGGGCGTCGTGGGCGTCGTGGGAAGAAACGGTCATGGCGTCGGTCCTCAATCGAGTTGCGCGCCGGCGCGCTTGACGGCGCCGCCCCAGCGCTCCATCTCGCTGGCGACGAAGCGGGCCAGCTCCTCGGGCGAGGTGGGCGCCGGCTCGCTCGCACGGCTCATGAGCGCGGCCCGCAGCTCGGGGTCGGCCAGCGACTTGCGCACGGCGGCGTTGAGCTTGTCGATGACGGGGCGCGGCGTGCGCGCGGGCACGAACAGCGCGTCCCAGGCGCTCACGTCGAAGCCCGGCACGCCGGACTCGGCCACGGTGGGCAGCTCGGGAAAGCTCTCCAGCCGCTGCCCCGTGCTCACCGCCAGGCCCTTGATGCGGCCGCTGCGCACCTGCGGGCCGGTGTTGGGGACCACGTCGATCATGAAGTCCACCCGGCCGCCGAGCAGGTCGGTCATGGCCGGCGCGCCGCCCTTGTACGGCACGTGCTGCACGTCGATGTTGGCCTGCGCCTTCAGCATCTCCCCGGCGAGGTGCGAGGTGGTGCCGTTGCCGGCGGAGGCGAAGTTCAGCTTGCCCGGTTCCTTGCGCGCCAGCTGCAGCAGCTCGCCCATCGAGTTCACCGGCAGCCCCGGGCGGATCGCCACGATGGCGCCGATGCGGCTGAAGCGGCTCACCGGCTCGAAGTCCTTGCGCGGGTCGAAGCCGGGGTTCTTGTACAGCGCGTGGTTGATCGCGTGCGTGCCGTTGGTGCCGTAGAACAGCGTGTAGCCGTCGGGCGTGGCGCGGGCCGCGGCCACTGCACCCACGTTGCCGCCGGCCCCGGCCACGTTCTCGACCACCAGGGGCTGGCCCAGTTCGCGGGCCACGCGTGTCATGACCAGCCGCGCCAGGGTGTCGCCGCCCCCCCCGGGCGGGAAGGGAACGACCAGCCGGATCGGCTTGTTCGGGTAGTCGGCGGCCGGGGCCTGGGCCCAGGCCCCGGTCATGGCCAGCGAGGCCAGGGCGAGCGCCGCGACACGGCGCCGTCGGGAAAAGGTCATTTGTCTCTCTCCTTGGCTTTCTGCATGCAATCTTTGATGGATTTCGCCATAAATCCTTCGAAGACTAATTATTGCATGCATAAAAGGACCCCCGACTAGAATCCCCGCCCATGGCCAAGCAAATCCACTCCGTCGCCAGCGAGCTGAGGCGGCGCATCGTGTCCGGGCACTACGCCGCGGGCGAGCGCCTGCTGGAGCTGGCCTTGTCCGCCGAGCTCGGCGCCTCGCGCACGCCGATCCGGCTGGCCTTCGAGGAGCTGGAGAAGGAGGGCCTGCTGGAGCGTCTGCCGACGCGGGGCTTCCGGGTGCGGGCCTTCGACCCGCGCGACATCGCCGACGCGATCGACGTGCGCGGCGCACTCGAAGGCATGGCCGCCCGGCTGGTGGCCGAGCGCCCCGAGCGCGGCGCGGTGCTGGCCTCGCTGCGCGAATGCGTGGCCGAGGGGCGCGCCCTGCTCGAGGCCGCCCGGGCCCGGGGCCTGGCGCTCGATGGCCCGGCCTGGATCGCGATGAATGCCCGCTTCCACGCCGTGCTGGTCGAGGCGGCGGACAACCGCGCGCTGGTGTCGGCCCTGGAGCATGTGGCGCGGCGGCCGCTGGCGGGGGCGGCGGCCCTGAGCCTGCACGGCATTGCGCCGCAGCTGGAGTTCCGCTTCATCGAGCGCGCGCAGCGGGACCACGAGGACCTCCTCGCCGCGCTCGAGGCCGGCCAGGGCGCGCGGGCCGAGTCGCTGATGCGCGAGCACGCCTTCCGCAGCCGCGAGAACAAGCGGGCCCTGCTCACGGGCGAGGCGTCGGCGAGCGCCCCGGCGGCCCCTACAATCGGCTCCAGCCGCCGCCGTAGTTCAATGGATAGAACGAGCGCCTCCTAAGCGCTAGATACAGGTTCGATTCCTGTCGGGGGCGCCAGGCTGCCGGCTCCGGCGACCTCTGCTTCCCCTCCCCCCCTCTCCCCCCCTCTCCCCCTCTCTCTCCCCCCTCGCCTCGAAGCCCATTCCCAGGCGGGCGCAAGCCATCGTGAATGGCGCCGGAATTGGCCGGCCATCCAAACGCAAGTCCTTGTCCTCCAAGGATTTTCGGCATGAACCTCAAATTCTCGAAAACATGCCGAAAGACACGGCATGCTTGAACGCTCGGCTGACGCGACGCGGCAATACATCGATGCGGTCGCTGCGTTCGAAGCCTTCGAGGAGGCGCTGAAGGAGGCGGAGCAGGTTCGCGGCAGCACGTACTGGCACAAGGGGCCGGCCACAGGGCCTGGCACCGACTACCGGGTTCGCACCAGTCCCTCGGGCACAGGAGCGGCTCGATGCGCCGGAGGGAGCGGCCTTCAATCCATCTTCAGGTTCGCGTCCTTCACCACCTTCTGCCAGCGGGCGAAGTCGGCGCGGATCTGCGCCGCGAACTCGTCGGGCTTGTTGCCCACCGGCTCGAAGCCGCCGCGCACGTACTTCTCGCGGATCTCGGGCAGCTGCAGCACCGCGTTCACCTCGCGCTGGATGCGGTCGATGATGGGGCGCGGCGTCTTCGCCGGGGCCAGCAGGCCGTACCAGGAGCTGACCTCGAAGCCGGCCAGGCCGGACTCGGCGAAAGTCGGCACGTCGGGCAGCACCGTCGAACGCTTCGCGCTGGAGACACCGATCGCCTTGAGGCGGCCGTCCTTGAGGAAGCCCGCGATGGTGGGCACGACGGTGTAGATCAGGGGGATCTGGCCGCCCGCCACGTCGGTCACCGCCTGGCCGCCGCCCTTGTACGGCACATGCCGCAGCTGCGCGCCCGAGCGGATCGCCAGCAGCTCGCCGGCCAGGTGAGTGGTGGTGGCCGCGCCGGAGGAGCCGAAGCCCAGGCCGCCCTGCTTCTTCGAGTACTCGACCAGCTCCGCGAGGTTCTTCGCCGGCACCGACTGGTGGGCCGCGAGGATCAGCGTCGCGTCGTTCAGCTTGGTGATCGGCGCGAAGTCCACCTGGGCGTCGAAGGGCGCCTTGATCAGGTGCGGGGCGACGACCAGGGACCCGTCGAACCCCATGAGCAGGGTGTAGCCATCGGGCGCGGCGGCGGCCACGGCCTGCGCGCCGATGTAGCCGGAGGCGCCCGGGCGGTTCTCGATCACCACCGCCTGGCCCAGGCGCTCGCCGAGCTTCTCGCTGATGTTGCGGACCACCGCATCGCCGCCGCCGCCCGGGGCGAAGGGCACGATGATCTTCACCGGCCGCTGCGGCCAGTTGTCCTGGGCCAGGGCCACCGCGGCGGCGCCGGCCAGCGCCAGGCCGGCCACCAGTTTCGCGAGCAGGAAGGGAATCCTCATGACGATGTCTCCGTTGTCTTTGTCGTTGTCGTTGGCGCCGCGGGGACGGGTCAGCGGTCCCAGACCTCGTCGGGCACCGGCAGGCCGGCGAGGTCGGCCATCGTGACCGGGCCGTCGGGGGCCGCGCCATGGCTCTCGAGCATCAACATCACCTGCCGCGTGTGCTGCGCGGCGTGCCAGGCGGTGCGCTCCAGCACGTCGTGCATGGGGCGCTGGCCGTAGTAGGTCGGCACGGTGAAATCCAGCGCCGGGTCTTTCGCCTGCTGCTGCGCCCACCAGGCCAGCACGCGATCGCGCACCTGCTCGCCCCAGGCGGCGATGTCTTCGGCGGTCCAGTCGTCCGGCGGCACGTCGTTGAAGCCCTCGAATTTCAGCTCGATGCCTTGGGCCGCCTGCAGGCCCATCTCGGCGACGCGGAAGATGTGGAAGGTGGTGCCTGCCGGCGTGCGGTTGCGGTCGCGGAACACCACGTGCAACTGCGCGGGCGTGAACTGGCGGGTGTAGCGGATGGTCGCATTGAGCACCATCTCCAGCTTGGCGACCAGCTGCGCCGGCGGCAGCGGGTCCATCAGCTTGGTCTTGAGGTCCAGGAACTTGATGACGTCGTTGAAGGACTGGCACAGGGTGTACTTGCCGCCCAGCGCCACGACCGGCACGCTGCGCGCGCCCAGCGCCGCCAGTTCCGCCATGCCGGCGGGGTTGTTGTGGACGTTGATCGACTCGAACTCGATCCCCTGCTTGGCCAGGAATTCCTTGGTGCGCAGGCACGAGGAACACCCCGGCTGCCAGAACACCTTGATGCGGGCCGACGACGTGACGGCTGGGTCCATGCCTTGTCTCTCCTCTGTTTTCTGGATGCCACGATTCTGTGAAGGTGCGCACCCGCGGGAAAGCAGTGGTTGGCGATGCCGCCATCGCCAACCGCGAGGGCGGTCGCAGGGGCGGCACAATCGACGCCCATGCAGCGGCTGGATCCGGTTTCCCTGAAGCTTTTCGTGCGCGTGATCGAGGCGGGCACCATCGCCGCGGCCGCCGACAGCGAGCACATCGCCGCGGCCGCGGTCAGCAAGCGCCTGGCGGAGATCGAGGCCCACCTCGGCACGCAGCTGCTGGTGCGCACCAACAAGGGCGTGGAGCCCACCGCCGCCGGCCTCGCCCTGCAGGCGCTGGCGCGGCGCGCGCTGCACGAGCTGGACCAGATCCCGGTGCAGATGCAGGGCTACGCCAGCGGCGTGCGCGGGCTGGTGCGGGTGTGCGCCAGCATGTCCGCCATCACCCAGTTCCTGCCCGCCGACATCCGCAGCTTCCGCGACCAGTACCCCGGGGTACAGGTGCAGCTGGAGGAGCGCACCAGCACGCGGGTGACGCGGCTGGTGGCCGACAACGCCGCCGACCTCGGCATCTACAACAGCGCCCCGCACGACCCCGCGCTGGCCACCCTGCCCTACCACCGCGACCGGCTGGTCGTGTGCGCGCCGCGCCCCCACCCGCTGGCGGCCCGGGCCTCGGTGCGCTTCGAGGACATCGCCGCCGAGGAGATCATCGGCATGCACACCGGCAGCGCCATCGGCGGCCTGCTGTCGCGGGCCGCGGGGGCGATCGAGCGGCCGCTGCGCATGCGCATGCAGGTCACCAGCTTCGACGCGCTGTGCATGATGGTCCACAACCGGCTGGGGGTGGGGGTGCTGCCCGATACGGTGGCTCGCCGCAATGCCGTCACCCTGGACATCGCCGTCGTGCCGCTGGAGGACGCCTGGGCCCGCCGCGAGTTCACCATCGCCATGCGGCAGGACGAATCCACCCTGCTGGCCGCGCGCCTGCTCGCCAGCCACTTGCAGGCCCGGGCGGCCGCGACCGGCCCGGCCGCGGGCTGACGCAGCGGGACGCGCCGGCGTTCAGGCCGGCGGCTCGGACGAGATCGCCAGGGCGGGAATGCCCCGCGCCTCGTACACCGTGCTGCCCATGAAGCGCGAGAGCGCCGCGGCCACGCCGAGCACGGCGTCGCGCACCGCGGGACCCGGCGGGTCCGCGAGGTGCTGGATGGAGCCCACCACGCTCACGATGGCCACGAGTTCGTCGGGCCCGCGCAGCACGGGGGCCGACAGCACGTTGATGCCGATCAGGGTCTCGTTGGGCGCGGTCTCGTAGAGGTTTTCGCGGATGGCGGCCAGGCGCTTGTCCAGGCGGGTGTGCCAGGCGGCGTCGACCTTCTCACCGGCCAGCCCCGGCAGGTGCAGGCGCAGGATCTCATCGAACTGCGCGCGCGAGGCATAGGCCAGCGCCACCCGCCCCTGCGCCGACTTGAGCGGCAGCGGCTTGTTCCCGGGCTTGACCGAGATGCTCACGAAGCCCTCGTTGGCCACCGAGTCCACCACCAGCGGCGTGCCGTTGATGGGGACGGCCAGCATCGCGCCCAGGTGGGTGCGGCTGCTCAGGTACTTGAGGTAGGGCGCCGCGACCTGGCGGATGTTCGATTCCAGGCTGGCCTTCTCACCCAGCTGGAACAGCTTCCAGCCCAGGGCGTACTTGTCGCTCACCTGGTTCTGCGTGACATAGCCGAAGTGCTTGAGGGAGACCAGGTTGCGGTGGATGCGGGACTTGCCCTCGCCCAGCGCCTGGGCCACCTCGGTCACGCCCAGGGGCACCGAGGAGGCGGCGAGCAGGTCGAGGATGCGGGTGACGAGTTCGACGGATTCGAGCACCGACACGGAGGCCGCTCCCGAATCCTGCTGTTCTGCCTCTCCACCCTTGTCCTGCATCAAAGTCCCACCAGAGTCGCCGCGTTGGTCGAGGTCATTTTACGGACCTCCGCCTCGGTGTAGCCCAGGTCCAGGCAGGTCTCGATCACGTTCTTGAAGCCGTCCACCAGGCCGGGGTTGCCGACCTGGCCGAGGTCCGAGCCGAGGATGGTCTTGTCCACCGTGCCGGCCTGGATCATCGCGTCCAGGTCCTGCGGGTCGTAGAACTTGAACTTCGAGCCCGGGATGAACATGCACATGGAGTGCTCCACGTACACGCCCATGCCGACCAGGCGCTGGATGTCTTCCAGCGTGGCGTCGATCACGTAGGTGGGGTGGTTGCACAGGAGGCGCTGGATGCCGCGCTTCTTGGCCTCCTCGAACAGCGGCCAGATCTCGTCGATGTGCAGGTGGCCCGACGACAGCACCGCGTCGGCCTCGGCGACCAGATCCAGGATCGGCAGCACCTCGGGCAGCAGCTTGCCCTTGCCGTCGGTGACCACCAGCGGCGTGGGCTCGATCATCACCTTCTTGGTCTGCGGAAACTTGTCCTTGAACTGCTCGTCCTTCTTGTGGTGGTCGAGGTGGTTCTTCGACGAGAAGGTGGGCATCCACACCACCTTGGCGCCGAGCTTGAGGCCGTGTTCCACCGCGTACAGGTTGAGGCCGCCGGTGGTGTTGTTCAGGGGCACGCCCGAGAGCAGCGTGACCTTCAGGTGGGAGAACTGCTTGTTCAACATCTCCGTCACCGGGGTGGCGGAGTAGTAGTGGTCCTTGATCAGGAGCGCGCGCACGCCGGCTTTGGAGGCCTCCTGCATGGCCTCGTAGTGGTCGAAGTAGCGCGGCATGACCGAGGGGCCGCTGTGGCAATGCAGGTCGACGGCGCCCTGCACGAGGCGGGCGGACAGGCCCGGGTCGGTCTGGCGCCAGAGGGATTCGGGGCGGTTCATGGGGCGGCTCACTCTCTCGGCGTTTCAGCGGAATTCGTTCTTCTGGTACTCGACCAGGTGCTTGTAGTCGTCGCGGATGGGGGAGAAGATGTCCAGGTTCAGGGCCACCTCGTCGCCCACCGGCTCCACGTAGTGCATCGTGTGCGGCGGCACGCGGACCATGCAGCCCGGCGTCATGCGGAACACCTCGTCGCCCACGTGGTAGTCCATCACGCCCTGCACGCAGATGGCGACCTGCTCGAAGTCGTGCTTGTGCGGGCGCACCTCGATGCGCGGCTGGATCCAGTTCATCACCATGATGAAGTTCTCGCCGCGGTAGCCGCAGCGCTCGATGCCCTCGCGCACGAACTCGCGCGGCAGGGTGTTCCAGTCAAACATTTGCGTGATGCTCATTGCTATCCACTCCTTTATTGGCGGTGCAGCTGCGTGAACTGCGCCATCACCTGCGACGCCTGGCGGGCCAGGAAGGCCTGGTCCGAGGCGACGATGAAAAAGCTCAGGCCCTGGTCGACCCAGCGCGCGGTCTCGGCCACGTCGGTCACGAAGATGCCCAGCGGCTTGCCATGGCGTCGGCAGGCCTCGGCCACTTTGTCCACGGCCTGCACCACCGGCTCGGCGTGGATGTCGGTGCACCCCAGCGAGACCGCCAGGTCGGCGCGCCCGATCAGGTAGCCGGCCACGCCTTCCAGGGCCGCCAGCGCCTCGATGTGTTCGATCGCCTCGGCGTCCTCGATCTGGAAGACGCAGGCCACCTCGGCGTCGGCGCGGCGGATGTGGTCGGCCATGCCGACCTGGCCGTAGCCGCCGGCGCGCGGCGAGTTGGAGAAGCCGCGGCTGCCGCCCACGTAGCGGGCCTTCTTCAGGTCCTCGGCCACGCCCTCGGGGGTGCGGGCATGGGGCACCAGCAGGCCGGTGGCGCCCATGTCCAGGCACTGCAGGAAGGTGCCGGCCTGGGTGTCGGGCACGCGCACCAGGGCGGGCACGCCCTGGGCGCGGGCGGCGAGCAGGCACAGGTCCAGCGCGTCGGGGCTGAAGGGCGCGTGTTCGGCGTCGATCACCACGAAGTCCATGCCCGCGCCGCACAGCACCTCCATGCTCTGGTGGCTGGCGGTCTTCACGAAGGTGCCGGCGAGCCGGTCACCCCGTGCGATCCGCGACTTCAGGGAGTCAGTCAAGCTTCACACCCAGCTGCTTGATGCGGTTGCCCGCGGCGACCTTGTCCTGCTTCAGGAAGGCCTCGAACTGCTTGGGCGTGTCGGCGATCACGGCATAGCCGTACGGGTCCACGTTCTTCTCGGCGAACTTCCTGTCGTTCAGCACCTTGGTCAGGTCGCGGTGCAGCTTGTCGACCACGTCGGCCGGCGTGCCGGCGGGGGCGGCGATGGCCAGGTACAGGTTGGAGACCACGTTCGGGTAGCCCTGCTCGGCGTAGGTGGGCACGTCGGGCAGCGCCTTGGCGCGCTGCTTGCCGGCGATGGCCAGCACCTTCACCTTGCCCGAGGGCAGCTGGGCCATCGCGGCGCTGGCACCGGCGATCAGGGCGTCGATGTTGCCGCCCAGCAGGTCCTGCATGGCGGGGGCGATGCCCTTGTACGGCACGTGGTTCATCTTGAAGCCGGCTTCCTGCTTCAGGCTTTCCATGGCCAGGTGGGTGGTGCCGCCGGCGCCTGCGGAGCCGTAGTTGTGCTTCTCGCCCTCGCGCTTCATCAGGGCCACGAAGTCCTTCAGCGTCTTGACCGGCAGGTCGGCGCGCACGATCAGGACCATGTTGAACTCCACCGCGCGGGTGACCGGCACCAGGTCCTTGTCGGCGTTGTAGGGGAGCTTGGAATACAGGAAGGCGTTCTGCGTGAACAGCGCGTCGCTGCCCAGGATCAGGGTGTAGCCGTCGGCGGGCGACTGCACCAGCGCGCTGGCGGCCACGATCTCGTTGGCGCCGGCGCGGTTGTCGATCACCAGGTTCTGGCCCCAGAGCTTGCCCAGTTCCTCGGACAGGCCGCGCGCGAAGTTGTCGACCGGCGCGCCCGCCGGGTAGGGCACCAGCAGCTTCACGGGCTTGGTGGGGAAGGCCTGCGCCTGGGCCACGGCCATGCAGGCCGACAGTGCGACGCCCATCAGCGCGCGGATCCAGTGGGTCAATTTCATCTCCTGCTCCTTCGGGTGATCTGTTCCGATTAATGGAACGGATTCTCGATGAAAGGAACAGAAAAAGGACAAGGGTTAACCCTTAGTCATCCGCTGGCGAGGCGCGCCGTGGTCGAATACCGGGCTCGCCCGCCCCCGACCCCATGACCCTGCCGCTGCCCCCCACGCTCCCTTCCGTCGACGCCGTGATCTTCGATGCCGACGGCACCCTGGTCGACAGCGAGACGCCCGGCCTGGAGGTGCTGCATGCGCATGCCTTGGCGCTGGGCGTGCGCTTCGAACCCGGCGAAGGGGTGGAGACCTGGCGCGGCCGGCCCATGCCCGACGCGCTGGCGGAGCTGGCCCGCCGCCTCGGCCGGCCGCTACCCGCCGACTTCGAAGCCGTGATGCGCGCCGCCATGGCCGACCGCTTCCGCGAGGGCCTGCTGGCCATGCCGGGCGCGCAGGCGCTGCTGGAGGCGCTGCAGGCGCAGCACACGCCCTTTTGCGTGGCCACCAACGGGCCGCGACCCAAGGTCGAATTGACGCTGTCGCTGACCGGCCTGCGTGGCTACTTCGGCGAGCACGTGTACTGCGCCTACGAGGTGGGCCTGTTCAAGCCGGACCCGGGCCTGTTCCTGGCCGCGGCGCAGGCGCTGGGGGCGCAGCCCGCGCGCTGCGTGGTGGTGGAGGACAGCCCGCCCGGCATCGCCGCCGGCCTGGCCGCGGGCATGCGGGTGTACGCGCTGCGCTCGCCGATGGTGGAGGCGCTGCAGGCGCACCCGCGGCTGCGGGTGGTGGAGGGGCTGGAGGACCTGCGGCGCGAGCCGTGGATGGCCACGCGCTGACACGCTAGGGTGTGTCATCGGATCGACGGGCAGGGAGATGGCCGTGTCGGGACGGGCGCGAAATGCACTCTGGCGACCTCGAGGCTGCCTACAACATGGGGGCTTGTCGCCCATCATATTAAAGGCTGCATATCATATGGAGCCTGATTCACCCCCTGTTAAAGGCACCGTCCAACATGGCGACCGAAGAAGAGGCCATCACGCCGCAGGCACGAGCGGGCCGCTACATCCGCCAGCCGACCGGCTACCGTGCGTTCATGCCGGCCCCCTTGCCGCCGCAGCCGCCGCTGAACCTGGGGGGCGAGATCGCGGCCTTGTTGTCCACGGCCGACCGGGCACTCGGTCGCCTCGATGGATCGGTCCTGACGCTTCCGAATCCCGATCAGTTCGTCTTCATGTACGTGCGCAAGGAAGCCGTGCTTTCAAGCCAGATTGAGGGCACGCAGAGCTCCTTGCAGGACCTGCTTTCTGCCGAAGCACAGTTGTTCGATCTCGGGTTGCCTCGTGACGTGGACGAGGTCCTGAACTATGTCCGGGCGATGAACCATGGCCTGGCTCGCTTGGCCGAGCTGCCGGTGTCGGTGCGCCTGATTCGCGAGATTCATGCCCAGCTGATGCAAGGCGTGCGAGGAGGCCAGCTGCAACCGGGCGAACTGCGCACCAGCCAGAACTGGATCGGCCCGGCGGGCTGCACCCTGGCCACAGCGTCCTTTGTCCCGCCGCCGCATCACGAAGTGCCGCAAGCCCTGGGCGACCTCGAGCGGTTTCTCCACACCACCGACACCCTGCCGCCGCTGATCAAGATCGCGCTGGCCCATGTGCAGTTCGAGACGATCCACCCCTTCCTGGATGGCAACGGCCGTGTGGGACGACTGCTCATCACCTTCTTGTTGACCGAGTGCGGCGTGCTGCACAAGCCCGTGCTGTACCTGTCGCACTATTTCAAGCAGCATCGCCAAGCCTATTACGACCACCTGCAGGCCGTGCGTGAACGCGGCGACTGGGAGGGGTGGCTGGCGTTCTTCCTGCGCGGTGTCATCGCGGTGGCCGGGGAAGCCGCAGGCACCGCGCGGCACATCCTTCAGCTACGTGAACAGCACCGCGCGACGATCACCGAGCACCTGGGCCGCGTGGCAGGCAATGGCCACCGGGTGCTGGAGTCCCTGTTCGATCGGCCCATCGTGTCGGTGGCCGACGTGCAGCAGCAGACGACGACCACCTTCGCTGCGGCCAACACCTTGGTGGCGCGCCTGGTGGAACAGGGCATCTTGCAGGAGATGACGGGCTACGCCCGCAACCGGCGATTCCGGTACGCGCCCTACATCGCCCTGTTCAATGACACGCATCCGGCCTCTCCTGCCGCAGGATCATCGACTGATCGCGCGCCCTGAATGGTCGGTACGCATCTCGATCAATGCGCCTCGGCCCACTCCCCGCCGTCGCGCGCCACCAGCGCCGAGGCGGCGGCCGGGCCCCAGCTGCCCGCGGCGTAGGGCTTGGGCGCCTCGCCGGCCTGCTGCCAGCCCTCGAGGATCGGGTCGGCCCAGCGCCACGCGGCCTCCAGTTCGTCGCGGCGCATGAAGTGGGTCAGGCGGCCCTTGATCACGTCGATCAGGAGGCGCTCGTAGGCCTCGGCGCGCCGCTGCGTGAAGGCCGACTGCAGGTCCAGGTTCAGGTACACCGGGCGCATCTTCATGCCCGAGCCCGGCTCCTTGGCCATCATTTGCAGCTTGATCGACTCCTCCGGCTGCAGCGTGATCACCAGCCGGTTCGGGTGAGCCGCGGCCGGCTGGTCGGCGAAGACCGAGAAGGCCGGCGGCGCGAACTCGATGATGATCTCCGAGTGCCGCCGCGCCATGCGCTTGCCGGTGCGCAGGTAGAAGGGCACGCCGGCCCAGCGCGGGTTGTCCACGTAGGCGCGCAGGGCCACGAAGGTCTCGGTCTGGCTGTCGGCCGGCACGCCCGCCTCCTGCAGGTAGCCGGGCACGTCCTGCCCCGCCACGGAACCCGCCACGTACTGGCCCCGCACCGTCTCGCGCTGCAGGTCGGCCGGGCCGATGCGGCGCAGCGAGCGCAGCACCTTGAGCTTCTCGTCGCGCACGTCGTCCGGGTCCAGCGAGATCGACTGCTCCATCGCCACGATGCAAAGCAGCTGCAGCAGGTGGTTCTGCACCATGTCCCGCATGGCGCCGGTGTGGTCGTAGAAGCCGGCGCGCGTGCCCACGCCCACCGTCTCGGCCACCGTGATCTGCACGCTCCTGATGAAGGGCGCGCGCCACAGCGGCTCGAACATCGCGTTGCCGAAACGCAGCACCATCAGGTTCTGCACCGTCTCCTTGCCCAGGTAGTGGTCGATGCGGTAGATCTGGCGCTCGTCGAAGTGGCGCGCCACCGACTCGTTGATCGCCTGCGCCGAGGGCAGGTCGTGGCCCAGCGGCTTTTCCAGCACCACCCGGGCGGCGGCGTCGACCAGGCCGGCCGCGTCCAGGTGGCCGGCGATGGCGGTGAACAGGCTGGGCGCGGTGGCCAGGTAGAAGATGCGGGTGGCGCCCTCGCGGCAGGCGGCCTTCAGGCGCGCATAGCCCTCGGGCTGGCTGGCATCCAGCGGGACGAAGTCCAGCCGCTGGAGGAACTGGGCCCAGGCCTGCGGCTGCAGCGCCCCGGCCTCGACGCAGGCGCGCGCCTTCTCGTCGACGAAGGCCTGGTACTGCTCGCGGGTCCAGGCGTGGCGGCCCACGCCGAGGATGCGGCAGGCGCCGTCGAGGCGGCCATGCAGGTCGGCCATGTACAGCGCGGGCAGCAGCTTGCGCCAGGACAGGTCGCCGGCGCCGCCGAAGATGACGATGTCGTGGGCGGACATGGGCGTGGGGGTGGGGATGGCAGTCATGGAGGCAAAGGGGTCGGGGCGGGTCAGTCGAGGGCGGCGCGCAGTTCGGCCCGCGTGGGCGGCTGGCAGCCCTTGCGGGTGCAGTTGAGGGCGGCGGCGGTCATGGCGCGGCGCAGGGTGGCGTCCACGCGGGCGGCGGCGTCGCCGCCTTCGGCCCAGTCGGCCAGGCAGCTGCCCCAGAAGGTGTCGCCGGCGCCCACGGTGTCGACCACGGCCACGGCGGGCGCGGGGGCGGCGGCCTCGCGGCCCTCCACCCACAGGCTCGCGCCCTGGCCGCCGAAGGTCAGCGCCACGCGGCGGTTGGCGGGCGCGGCGAAGCGCTCGCGCACGGCGGCGGCCGTGGCCGGCGATGCATCGGAGAAGCCCAGGAAATGCAGGTCCTCGTCGCTGGCCTTGACCCAGTCGGCCAGGGCCACGGCCTGCATCACCGCGGCGCGGTAGGCGGCGGCATCGCCGGCCAGGCGCGGGCGCAGGTTCACGTCCAGGCTCACCGTCCAGCCCAGGTCGCGCGCGCCGCGCATCACGGCCAGCGCCTTGTCGCTTTCGGGCGGCACCAGCATCAGCGAGCCGGTGTGCAGCACGCCCACCGGCAGCGCGCGCAGCTGCGCCAGCAGGGCGCCGGGCTGCCAGTCGCGGTCGGCCACGCCCTCGCGGTAGAAGCCGTAGGCGGGCTGGCCGCCGGCGCCGAGGGTCACCACGGCCAGCGCCGTGGGGCAGGCGCTGGGCGCCCGCAGCACCTGCACGCCGTCGGCTTCGGCCTGCGCGCGCAGGCGCTGGCCGAAGCTGTCGCTGGAGAAGGGCGAGAGGTAGCCGGCCGGCGCGCCCTGGCGCGCCACCGCGCGGGCAAGGTTGAAGGGGCTGCCCCCCATCAGGGGCAGCAGGGTGCCATCGGGCTGGGTGAGGCAGTCCATCAGGGCTTCACCGAGCACCAGGGTGGAGAGCATGCGAGGGTCCTTGGAGGCAGGGCGCGCCGCGGCGGGCGCGCGGGATTTGTCAGGAGGCAGCGATCACCGGCGCGGTCGAGCCGCGCAGCACCAGCGAGGTGGGCAGCACGCGCGACTCCACCGGCTCGCCCGCCAGCAGGGCGAGCATGCACTCCACCATCGCGATGCCGGCCTGGTCGATCGGCTGCTTGATGGTGGTCAGCGGCGGGTCGCCGTGCGAGGCGGCCTCGACGTCGTCGTAGCCGACCACGCTCACGCCCTGGGGCACGCTGAAGCCCTGGCCGCGCAGCAGGCCGATGGCCGTCATCGCGATCAGGTCGGAGGTGGCGAATACCGCGTCGAACGGCACGCCGCGCGCGAGCCAGGCCTGCATCTCGGCGCGGGCCTGTTCGGCGGTGAAGGGCGCGGGAATGTGCAGCGCCGGGTCGGGCTCCAGGCCGGCGGCGCGCAGCGCCTCGGCGTAACCCTGGTGGCGCAGCGCCACCTCGGGCAGCTGGGTGTCGCCCATGAAGGCGATGCGCCGGCGGCCCCGCGAGAGCAGGTGCTGGGTGGCGAGGCGGCCGCCCGAGATGTTGTCGCCGCCGACGGAGCAATAGAACTGCCGGGGCAGCTGCGCGCCCCAGACCACCAGCGGCACCTGGCGCATGGCCAGGGCGTTGAGCTGGTCGTGGTGGCCCCACTGGCCGATCACCATCACGCCGGCGGCGCGGCCGCTGTCGTAGAGGGCGGCCATGCCGTCGAGGTGCTCGGCATCGACGCGCGAGACCAGCATGTCGTAGCCGCGGTCGGTGAGCGCGTCGGCCAGCGAACCCAGCATGCCCAGGAAGAAGGGGTCGGAGATGTGCTGGCGGGTGCGGCTGTCGAACGGGATCACCATGCCGATGGTGCGGTTCTCGCCCAGGCGCAGGTTCTTCGCGCCGAGGTTGACCGTGTAGTTCAGCGCCTTGGCCAGCTCGCCCACGCGCTGGCGCGTCTCCTCGTTGATCAGGGGACTGCCGTTGAGGGCGCGCGAGACGGTGGACGTCGACACCCCCGCCAGGCGGGCGATGTCGGCCATCTGGACGCGGCGGCTGCCGCGCGGGGAGGGTCGACTGGCTGTCATCGGGTCGGGGCGATCTGCCATGGGCTTCGCCGATTCTGGCATCAACGCTCCTGGACCCGCAGCAGCCAGAGGCTGGCGAGTTCGACGGCCGAGGGATCGCCCTGGACCGCCTGGAAGGCGGCGCGGGCCTGCGGCACCTGGCCGGCCTTGAACAGGCTGATGGCGTGGTGCAGCCGCAGCTCGGCCTCGCGGCGGTTGCCGCCCGCGGCCAGCGCGCGCGCGTAGGCCGCGTTCGCGCGGGCCCACTGCTGCCGGGAAGCCAGCACCTCGGCCAGTTCGGCCTGCGCCGTCGGGTCCGCCTCGGCTTTCTCCAGGGCGGGCAGGCCCTTGTCGTCCTCGGCGGCGCGGCGCGCGGCTTCGGCACGCAGGCGCTGGTGGCTGGCGGCCTCGGCGCCGGTGCCCAGCACCTTGCTGGCAAAACCGGCGTCGAGCACGCGCAGGGCCTGCGCGGGCAGGCCGGCCTTCAGGGCCAGGCCGGCCATGTAGGCGATGTCGTCGGCCTCGTCGAGGCCGCCCACCTCCTCGAGCAGGCGGTAGACGTCCAGCTCCAGGCGCGGGTTGAAGTCCGGCAGGTTGCGCACGCGCGAGAGCAGGTCGCCCCAGTAGTCCGGGGTCGGGAAGCGGGCCACCAGCTGCTTGAGGGCGCGGTAGTAGCCGGCGTCGTCCTTCAGCTGGCGGTAGCTCGCGGCCATCACGCGCAGCTCGCGCTCCGAGGGCGCGGGCACCGCACCGCCCGCGGCGACCAGGTCCTCCACCGCCTTGGCGGCGGCGGCATGCTGGCCCTGCAGGGACAGGGCCTGGAGCATGGCCAGGCGCACGCTGGGGTGGGTGCCGCCGGCGGCCAGGTAGCCCTGGGCAGCACGCACCAGGCGCGGGTAGTCCTTCAGGCGCGTGGCCACGTCCACCTGCGCCTGCAGGAAGCTGGCGCGCTCGGCGGCGGGCAGCGAGGCGTTCGAACCGAGGAATTCCAGCGCCGGCAAGGCCACGTCGTCCTGCCTGGCGGTGAGGGCCGCGACCGCGACCATCCGCTCGACCCACACGCGCTCGGCGGGCGTCAGGCCCGCGACGTCGCGCGCCTGGCGCGCCAGCGCCAGCGCCTCGGCGGGCTGGTTGTTCTTCAGGGCCTCCTGGGCTGCGGCCAGCGGCCTGGCCAGCTCGGCGCGCAGCGCGGCCTGCGGGGCCGGCTGCGCCTGCGCACCGCACCAGAAGGACGCGAGCACCACGCCCAGGGCCAGGGGGCGCAGCAGCCAGCGTCGGTGTCGAATCGTCATGGGGCAACCCTCAAAAAAAACCGACTCGGGCGAGTCGGCAAATACGGACCTTGGAGAGAAAACCTGTCAATCGTGTTCAGTTGACGAACTGCTCGGTGCCCACGATGCCCAGCTTGTTGAGGCCATTGCGCTGGGCCGAGGCGAGCACGCCGGCGGTGGCCTCGTACTTCGCCTTGGGGTGCGAGCGAATGTGCAGCTCGGGC